>NZ_CP107008.1:3013197-3615837 GCF_025725685.1 Halomonas sp. M4R1S46 | reverse complement strand
CGTGCAGCGACGCACCCTGACCAAGGAGGTCTTTCCCGGCGGGCTCGACCTGGCCGCCGGCGGCGTGGTCGAGGCCGGGGAGGCCGTGCACCGCGCCGCCCGCCGCGAACTGGCCGAGGAGCTGGGCATCGAGGGCGTGCCGCTGCGCCATGCCCTGGACTTCACCTATGTCGGCGAGGGCCACCATATCTTCGGCAGCGCCTACCGGGTCGACTACGAGGGCCCCCTGCGCCTCCAGGCGGAGGAGGTCGCCGAGGTATTCTGGCTGCCGCCGGCCGAGGCCCTGGCCCTGGAGGGGGCCACGCCGGACACCCGCCAGGCGGTGGCGGCGATGCTCGCGGCGGGCTGGCTGGAGGATGCCGCGTGAACCGGCCGGTGGCGCGGGAGGGCCTGGCGGCGGTGCTCGCCGGCCTCGAGGGCGTGGTGCTGGGCAAGTCCCGGGAGGTGCGCCTGGCGCTGTGCTGCCTGCTGGCCCGCGGCCACCTGCTGATCGAGGACCTGCCGGGATTGGGCAAGACCACCCTGGCCCAGTCCCTGGCCCGGGTCACCGGCCTCGACATGCAGCGGCTGCAGTTCACCAGCGACCTGCTGCCCGCCGACGTGCTGGGCGTGTCGGTGTTCGATCCCCGCGAGGCCAGCTTCCGCTTCCACCCGGGGCCGATCTTCCACGGCCTGGTGCTGGCCGACGAGATCAACCGGGCCACCCCCAAGACCCAGAGCGCGCTGCTCGAGGCCATGGAGGAGAGCCGGGTCACGGTGGAGGGGGAGACCCGGGACCTGCCCGATCCCTTCTTCGTGATCGCCACCCAGAACCCCCAGGAGCAGGCCGGCACCTTCCCCCTGCCGGAGTCCCAGCTGGACCGCTTCCTGATGCGGCTCTCGCTGGGCTACCCCGACCCCCGGGCCGAGCGCGAGATCCTGCGTGGGCGGGCCGGCCGGGCCACCCTCGAGATGCTGCCGCCGCTGCTCGATGCCGGCACCCTGCGACGCTGGCAGGATCGCTGCGAAACCATCCATGTGGCCGAGCCGCTGTTCGACTACCTCCAGGCCCTGGCCGCGGCCAGCCGCGAGCATCCGGAGCTGTCCTGGGGGCTCTCGCCCCGGGGCGTGCTGTCGCTGCTGCGGGCCGCGCGGGCCTGGGCGCTGCTGGCGGGCCGCGACCACGTGCTGCCCGACGACGTCCAGGCCGTGTGGGTGCCGGTGGCCGGGCACCGGCTGAGCAGCGGGCGCCGCGAGACGGGGGAGGCCGTGGCGCGGCAACTGCTCGAGCGGGTGCCGGTGGTGCGATGACCCTGGCGCGGTCCGCCCCCGTCTCCTGGCGCGAGCGCCTGCGCCGGCACTGGCAAGGCCGCCTGTCCTCGCCGCTGGGCGAGCCCCTGCCCCAGAAACGCCTCTTCCTGCTGCCTACCCGCTTCGGCCTGGGCTGGGCGGCACTGATCCCCGTGCTGGTGCTGTTCGGCATCAACTACCAGAACAGCCTGGCCCATGCGCTGGCCTTCTGGCTCTTCGCCCTGGGGGTGGTGGTGATCCTGCGCGCCTGGCGCAACCTGCTGGGGGTGCGCCTCGCGCTGCGCCTGCCCGCCGAGGTGTTCGCCGGCGGCGAGGCCCGCCTGGGGATCGTCGCCAGCGCCCGGCGACCGCGCACGGCCCTGCGGGTGAGCGCCGAGGGCGGGGCGGCGTGGCTGGACATCCGCGCCGGGCATGGCAAGACCGAGCTGGCCTTGCCGGTCCCGCGGCGCGGGGTGGTCCGGCTGCCGGTGCTGCGGCTGGAGACCCGCTGGCCCCTGGGCCTGGTGCGGGCCATGGCCTGGCAGGACCACGACACCGAGCTGCTGGTCTGGCCCCGTCCCCTGGTGGAGGAGGCGTCCGCGCACCGGCCGGGAGGGCAGGGCCTGGATACCGGGGATTTCGCCGGGCTGCGGCGCTTCGTGCCGGGCGACAACCCGACCCGCCTGGCCTGGAAGCAGTGGAGCCGCACCGGCACCCTGGCCACCAAGGCCTTCGAGGCCCCGCCCCGCGAGAACCTGTGGCTCGACTACCAGGCCTGCCGCGGTGATCCCGAACGTCGACTCTCGGTGCTCTGCGGGCGGGTGCTGGCCCACCATCGGGCCGGCGACCGCTATGGGCTGCGCCTGCCCGGCCAGGTGCTGGCGCCGGGAGAAGGCGAGGCCCACCGCCGGGCCGCCCTCGATGCCCTGGCGCGCTGTCAGCCGCCGGGGCTGTCGGAGCTGTCCCCGTGAGCCGCGCGCGCCGGCCGGCCTCGCCGGTCCTGCTGGCGGACGGGCACCGCCTCGGCGGCGTCATGCTGCGCCAGCTGTTCCTCGGCCAGTGCCTGGTGCTGGCCCTGCACCTGGCCTGGGTGCCGGGCTGGCTGGCGGCGATGGCGGTCGCCGTGGCCGGCTATCGCTATCTCCAGCTGCGCCGCGACCTGCCGCGCGCCAGCCTGGTGCTGCGCCTGGCGGCGGTGGCCGGCCTGGTCCTGGCGCTGTGGGTGCACTACGACGGCTTCGGCGGCATGGAGTCGCTGATCGGCCTGCTGCTGGGCATCTACCTGCTCAAACTGCTGGAGACCCAGAATCGTCGCGATGCCCGGGTCGTGGTGATGATCGGCCTGGTCACGGTGACCGTGGCCTTCCTCCATGACCAGGGCATGCTGATGGCCCTGGCCGCCCTGGTGACGGTGGCCTGGCTGCTGCAGTCGCTGGTCTGGCTGTCGGGGGCCCAGGACGCCCGGCACGCCTGGCGGGAGACCGTCTGGCTGCTGGGACTCTCGGCGCCGCTGATGGCCGTGCTGTTCCTGGTCTTTCCGCGCATGGAGCCGCTGTGGAGCATGCCCCAGATGGGCCGAGCCTCCACCGGGCTCAGCGACCAGATCGCCCCGGGCGACATCGCCGAGCTCTCGCGCAGCGATGCCCGGGCCTTCCGGGTCGCCTTCGAGGGGCCGGCGCCACCCCCGGGCGAGCGTTACTGGCGGGTCTATACCCTCTCGCACTTCGATGGCGTGCGCTGGAGTCGCGCCACGCCGTCGCAGCTCGCGTTGACCCTGGGGCTGCCCCTGTCGCGCTTCGTGCGCGAGGGGCGCCGCACCGCCTGGGGGGCGCCCGGCGGCGAGGCCCCCTACACCCTCGAGCTGCTGCTCGAGCCCGACAGTCGGCCCTGGCGACCCTCCCTGGGGGCTCCCCGCTCGGTCGACTCGCCCCAGCGCTTCCTGGCCGATGGCACCCTGGAGGGCCGGGAGCCGCTGCGGGCCCGCAGCCTGCTGCGACTCGCCAGCAGCGGGGCGCCGCCGGCCTATCCGGACCCCGCCGGCGCGGCCTGGCACACCCTGCTGCCGGCCGAGACCAATCCCCGCACCCGGGCGCTGGCCAAGCGCCTGTGGCGCGAGAGCGGGGCCGACCCGGAACGCTACCTGCGTGCCGTTCTGGCGCGCTTCGGCGAGGCTCCCTTCCGCTACACCCTGTCGCCGCCGCGGCTGACCGGCCGTGACCGCGTCGACGACTTCCTGTTCGCGACCCGGGCGGGGTACTGCTCCCACTATGCCTCGGCGACGGCCGTGATGGCCCGCACGGTGGGCATCCCGGCGCGGGTCGTGGCCGGCTTCCAGGGCGGCGAGCGACACCCCGACGGGCACCTCACCGTGCGCGAGTACGATGCCCATGCCTGGGTCGAGATCTGGCGGGACGGGGCCTGGCGGCGCCTCGACCCCACGGCGGCGATCGCCCCGGAGCGCATCGAGCGGGGCGCCGGGGCCGTGCGCGAGGGGCGCGAGGCCTTCCTGGCGGACGCGCCCTTCTCGCCGCTGCGCCTGCGCGAGATCGGCTGGGCCAACCAGCTGCGCCTGGAGTGGGAGCGGCTGGAGTACCGCTGGCAACGCGGGGTGATCGGCTATCACCGCGAGGCCCGCGATCGCCTGCTGGCGGGACTGCTGGCCGCGCTGGAGGCGTGGCTAACGGCGCTGCGCGCGCTGGGGGCCTGGACGCTCGTCCTGGGAGGCGCGCTGGGCCTGGCTGGGGGGCTGCTCGCCACGCTGGGCCTGCGCGGGCTGTATCGCTGGGCCACCGGGCGGCGGGGCGATGCCTGGCGCATCCAGCGCCTGCAGGCCTGGCTGGCCCGGCGTGGGCGGCCGGCGCTGCCGGGCGAGTCGCCGGCCGCCCACCTGCGGCGCCTGGCCCCCGAGGCCGGCGCCGCCGGGCCGGCGCTGCTGGCCGCTGCCGAGGCGTTCGAGCCGCTGGTCTACGCCCCCCTCGCCGCCTCCGAGCGGCGACGCCTGCGGCGTCGTCTGCGGCGCCGCCTCCGAGAGGTGCGCCGCGATCTGCCGCGGCGGCCCGGTAGCGGCGCCGGGGCTGGCGCCACGGGGCCGGAAGTGGCATCGTGAGGGGACAGATAGCGAGCACGCGCCATGAGCATCCATGATCACGATTGCCGCACCCACCGCGGCGAGCCCTTCAACCTCCGTGCCCTGCGCGGCCAGGTGCTCCTGATCGTCAACGTGGCCAGCAAGTGCGGCTTCACTCCCCAGCTGCGGGACCTCGAGCGGCTCTACCGGCGCTACCGCGACCGGGGGTTCACCGTGCTGGCCTTTCCCTGCAACCAGTTCGCCCACCAGGCGCCGGAGACGGCCCAGGCCTTCTGTGCCTTCGGCGAGCGCGAGTACGGCGTGACCTTCCCGCTGATGGAGAAGATCAAGGTCAACGGTGCGGACGCCCACCCGCTGTTCGTGGAACTCAAGCGCGCGGCCCCGGGCGTGTTCGGCACCGGCATGATCAAGTGGAACTTCACCAAGTTCCTGGTGGGCCGGGATGGCCGGGTGATCCGGCGCTTCTCGCCCCGCGACGGGGCGGAGGTGCTGATCGAGGCCCTGGAGCAGGCCCTCGACGAGCCCTGAGGCGGAGCGCCTCCGTCAGTGTCCGGTCTCGCCCCGGGCCACCGCCACCCGTTCCATCAGTTCGCTCCAGCGATGGCGGGCCATCATGGTGGTCAGCCCCGAGAACAGGGCCCAGCTCTTGCGCCGCCAGCCGGTGAGCCGCAGGTTGTGGGCCACCAGCTGGCGCATCAGCTTGTGGTCGTCGAAGCGACGCCACTCCCCGGCCACCGACATCTGGTGGCGTGCCAGCACCGGCGCCAGCTCCAGGCGGAACACCCACTCCAGCTCGTGCAGCGTCAGGTCATGGCGCTGGATCACCTCGACCATGCGGGCGTAGTCGGTTTCCCGCGGTTCCCGCTCCAGCCACAGTGGCGCCAGGGTCAGCCAAAGCTCGCCGCGCTCGTCGACGAGGGTCTGCGCGTCCATGGGATTCTCCTGCTAGGGGCGTGTCGAGCATCCTGCCCCAGCCGCCCGCATCGCTCAAGGGCGGACAGCCCGGGCCCGGGCCGCTAGAATGTCGCCACTGACGAATGCCATGTAACAGGGCCGCGCCGTGGCGCGCCCCGGAAGCCAAGAAGAGGTCTGTCGTGATCATCAAGCCCAAGGTACGCGGTTTCATCTGCACCACCACTCATCCCGTCGGCTGCGAGAAGAACGTGCTCGAGCAGATCGAGGCGACCCGGGCGCGTGGCCTGGACAAGAGCGCCGGGCCGAAGAAGGTCCTGGTGATCGGGGCCTCCAGCGGCTACGGCCTCTCGGCGCGCATCACCGCCGCCTTCGGCTATGGCGCCGACACCCTGGGCGTGTTCTTCGAGAAGCCGGGCACCGAGAAGAAGCCGGGCACCGCCGGCTGGTACAACGCCGCCGCCTTCGACAAGTTCGCCAAGGCCGAGGGCCTGTACAGCAAGGCGATCAACGGCGACGCCTTCTCCCACGAGGCCCGCGAGAAGGCCATCGAGCTGATCAAGCAGGACCTCGGCCAGGTCGATCTGGTGGTCTACTCGCTGGCCTCGCCGGTGCGCAAGCTGCCGGACAGCGGCGAGCTCAAGCGCTCGGCCCTCAAGCCCATCGGCGAGACCTACCGGGCCACCGCCATCGACACCAACAAGGACACCATCATCGAGGCCGAGGTCGAGCCGGCCACCGAGCAGGAGATCGAGGACACCATCGCCGTGATGGGCGGCGAGGACTGGGAACTGTGGATCGATGCTCTGGATAAGGCCGGCGTGCTGGCCCCGGGAGCCCGGTCGGTGGCCTTCAGCTACATCGGCACCGAGATCACCTGGCCGATCTACTGGCATGGCGCCCTGGGCAAGGCCAAGGAGGATCTGGATCGCGCCGCCGGCGAGATCGACAAGCGCCTGGCCGGGCAGGGCGGTGGTGCCAACGTGGCGGTGCTCAAGTCCGTGGTCACCCAGGCCAGCGCGGCCATCCCGGTCATGCCGCTGTATATCGCCATGGTCTACAAGGTGATGAAGGAGCAGGGCCTGCACGAGGGCACCATCGACCAGCTCAACCGCCTGTTCGCCGAGCGTCTCTATCGTGGTGAAGGGCAGGGCGGCAGCCGCGAGACCGACGAGGCGGGGCGCCTGCGCCTCGATGACTGGGAGCTGCGTGACGATGTCCAGCAGGCCTGTCAGGACCTCTGGCCCCGGGTGACCACCGAGAACCTCTTCGAGATCACCGACTACGCTGGGTACAAGCACGAGTTCCTGAAGCTGTTCGGCTTCGAGCGGAAGGACGTCGATTACGACGCCGATGTGAATCCCGTGGCGGAATTCGATGTCGTAAACCTGTAAGGCCCCGGTTCGCCGGCGGCCTGTCCCGAGATCCGCGAACCCAGGAGGTCGGTATGGATACCAGGGAAAGCAAGACGCCGGAAGAGGAACTGGAGCACTTCAAGGAGGTCAGCCAGCCCGAGGACTACGAGCACCCCGAGCCCGATGAGGACCAGCCCGAGGCGCATCAGGCCCCCCAACGCCTGACCTGGCTGCTGCCGGTGCTCATCGTGGTCGTTGCGGTGGTGGTCATCGGGCTGCTGGTGATCGGCCTCGGCGACTGATCCCGCCGCGCCGGTCTCGTGGCACGACGCCGGGCTCCGGGCCCGGCGTCGGCGTGTCCGGGCGGCTGTCGCGACGGCTGGCTTTGGATAGAATAAGGCCTTTCCCCGCAACGAGAGCGCCCCATGCCCGACTCCCCGATCGCCTCATCGACCATGCCGGTGTCACGGCATGTGGGGGTCGTGGTGTTGCCCGGCTTCTCGCTGCTGGCCCAGGCCTGTGCCACCGAGCCGCTGTTCGTGGCCAATCGCCTGGAGGGACGCAGCCTCTACCGCCTGTCCACCTTCGCCGTCGACGAACGCCCCGTGGCCAGCGCCTCGGGGCAGGCGCTGATGCCCCAGGCCGTCGCCGGGGAGCCCGACCAGGCCCTGGACATGCTGCTGGTCTGCGCCCCCGGGCCGCTCGCGGGCAGCGTGCCGGCGGGCCTGCTCGACTGGTTGCGGCGCCTGGCCGCCGCCCGGGTGGTGCTGGGCGGGATCGGCGGTGGCACCGAGGTGCTGGCCCGGGCCGGGGTGCTCGATGGCTATCGGGCGACCCTGCCCTGGCCGCGCTTCGCGGCCTTCGCCCGGGACTATCCGCGGGTGCGCCTGTCGCAGCAGCTGTTCGAGATCGATCGTGACCGCCTGACCTGTGGCGGCGGCACCGCCGCCATGGACATGATGATGACCCTGGTCGGCAGCCAGCACGGCGGGGAGCTGGCCGAGCGGATCTCGGAGCACTTCGTTCTGGAGCGCATCCGCATGGGTGACGAGCCCCAGCAGGTGCCGCTGCGCACCCGCCTTGGCCATGCGCCCCAGAGCCTGGTGGACGCCGTGGCGCTGATGGAGTCCAACATCGAGGAGCCGCTGACGACCCATGAGCTGGCCGAGCACCTCGGCATCTCGCGGCGCCAGCTCGAGCGACTCTTCAAGAAATACCTGCAGGCGGTACCCAGCCGCTACTACCTCAACCTGCGCCTGCAGCAGGCTCGCAAGCTGCTGCGCGAGAGCGACCGGCCCGCCGGCGAGATCGCCCTGCAGACCGGCTTCTCCTCGGCGGCGCACTTCTCCACCGCCTATCGCAACCACTTCGGCATCACCCCCCGGGAGGAGCGCCTGGGCTGAGCCCGGGTCACGGCCTGGAAGCGGGCCCCTTGCGTGCCAGCAGGGCGCGGAACAGCGAGCCCATCAGCACCGGCCGGTCGGCCTCGATCACGAAGCCGGCGCGCTCCAGCAGCGGCCGGGCCTGGCGGGTGATGTCGGTGGCGATCGCCGAGGTGACCAGGTTCAGCGCCCGCCGGCCGGGGCCGGCCGGGCGCTCGTCGGCCTGGAACTTGTCCATCACGCCCAGCTGGCCATGCTCGGCCAGCACCCGGTGGGCCTCGGCCAGGCCTCGCACCGGGTCCGGCATCACCGCCAGGATCAGGTGCATCACCACCACGTCGAAGTGGCCATCGGGGTAGTGCAGGGCCTCGGCGTCCATCACCTCGCTCTCCACGTCCCGCCCCATGGCCTCGGCGCGGGCGGCCAGGCGCTGCACCATGGCCGGGGACAGGTCGGTGGCATGCAGCTCGATGTCCCGCGGCAGCCAGGGCAGGTCGAGCCCGGTGCCGGCTCCGACCAGCAGCACCCGCATGCCCGGCTGCCAGTGCACCTGGGCCAGCGCCTGGCGGCGCGCCTCGCGAAAGGTGCGCTCGGCGACGTGGTCGTAGAGCGGGGCATAGAGGCCGTAGCGCAGGCGGTTCCAGGCCGTGGTGTTGAGCATCCGGGTATTCTCCTCGAGCAGACCCCTACCATAGCCGATCCCGCGGTGGCGCGTATCGACGGCCGGCCGCACTGCCTTTTTCACAATTCGCCGTCCCATTGCTGAAAGCCCCCCGCCTGGGGGCTCCCTATACTCGAGTGAACTTGGATTCATCCTGACGAGCCTCGGCTCGCGACAACGGAGAGTGACATGACCCAGACCCCGACCCGCACCGATTTCGACCAGTACATGGTGCCCAACTATGCGCCGCAGAAAGCCATTCCGGTGCGCGGCGAGGGCAGCCGCCTGTGGGACCAGGAAGGCAAGGAGTACATCGACTTCGCCGGCGGCATCGCGGTGAACTCCCTGGGCCATTGCCATCCGGTGCTGGTCGATGCCCTCAAGGAGCAGGCCGACAAGCTGTGGCACCTCTCCAACGTCTACACCAACGAGCCGGCCCTCAAGCTGGCCCGCACCCTGGTCGAGCGTACCTTCGCCGACAAGGTCTACCTGTGCAGTTCCGGCGGCGAGGCCAACGAGGCCGCGCTCAAGCTGGCGCGCCGCTGGGCCCACGACACCCATGGTGAGCACAAGCACCGCATCGTCTCCTTCTACCAGTCCTTCCACGGCCGGACCTTCTTCACCGTCAGCGTCGGCGGCCAGCCCAAGTACTCCCAGGGCTTCGGCCCGGTGCCGGGCGGCATCGTCCACGGCGAGTTCAACGACCTCGACAGCGTGCGCGAGCTGATCGATGGCGACACCTGTGCGGTGATGGTCGAGCCGATGCAGGGCGAGGGCGGTATCCTGCCCGCCGACCCCGAATTCCTGAAGGGGCTGCGCGAGCTGTGCGACGAGCACGACGCCCTGCTGGTCTTCGACGAGGTGCAGACCGGTGTGGGCCGCACCGGCTCGCTGTTCGCCTACATGGAATACGGCGTGACACCGGATATCCTGACCAGCGCCAAGTCCCTGGGCGGCGGCTTCCCGGTGGGCGCGATGCTGACCACCGACCGCATCGCCCCGGCCATGGCCATCGGTACCCACGGTTCCACCTACGGCGGCAACGCCCTGGCCTCGGCCGTGGCCCTGGCCGCCGTGGAGCACATCGACACCCCCGAGGTGCTGGGCGGCGTCAAGCAGCGCCACGACCTGTTCCGTGAGCACCTCGAGGCCATCAACCGCAAGCACGGGGTGTTCAAGGAGATCCGCGGCATGGGCCTGCTGATCGGTGCCGAGATGAGCGACGATTACCAGAATCGCGCCAAGGACATCCTGCCGCTGGCCATCGAGGAGGGCCTGATGGCGCTGGTCGCCGGCCCCAACGTGCTGCGCATGGCGCCCTCGCTGGTGATTCCCGAGACCGACATCGCCGAGGGCATGGCGCGCCTGGAGCGGGCGGTCGCCCGGATGGTGGCCGCCCAGTGAGCCTCGGCCACGCCCAGCGAGACCCCGAACCATCCAGTGGAGGCCATGCCATGCTGGTCGTACGTCCCACCCGGCCGGCGGACCTGCCGGCCCTGGAGCGGCTGGCCGGCAGCGCCACGCCGCGCCTGACCAACCTGCCGGCCCACCGGGACCGCCTCGAGGAGCGCATCACGCGCTCCCAGCGCGCCTTCGAGGCCGAGGTGGAGTTCCCCGGTGACGAGCACTACACCTTCGTCCTCGAGGACCTGGAGCGCGGCGAGGTGGTGGGGACCGCCACCGTTCGCGCCCAGGCCGGTGCCCGGGAGGCCTACTACACCTATCGGCAGGAGACCCTCATCCACGCCTCGCAGCAGCTCGACGTGCGCCGCGAAGTGCAGACCCTGTCGCTGTCCCACGAGGTCTCCGAGGCGAGCCTGCTGTGCGCCTACTCGCTGGATCCCCGCTACCGGGGCACCAGCGCCGAGAGCCTGCTGCGCCGCGCGCGGCTGATGTTCATCGCCCAGTATCCTGAGCGCTTCGCCGAGATCCTGGCGATGGCCTTCCCCGGCTACCTCGACGACGACAACCAGTCGCCATTCTGGAACAGCGTGGGCCGCCACTTCTTCGTGCGCGACTACCAGGAGATCAACTACGTGGCCGGGGTGCGCTCGAAGAGCTTCATCGCCGAGGTGATGCCCCAGTTCCCGCTCTACCTGGCGCTGCTCACGCCCCAGGCTCGGGCGGCCATCGGCCGCGAGCATCCGGACCACGAGTCGGCCATGGACGAGATGCTTGCCGAGGGCTTCCTGCGCTCGCGCCACGTCGACATCTTCGACGCCGGCCCGGTGATCAAGGCCGAGCGCGACCGGCTCGAGAGCTTCCGGCGCGCCGCCTGGCACCCGGTGCGCATCCGTCCGGCCCACTCGCTGCCGGATGCCGAGCCGGCGATGGTCGCCAACCAGCGCCTCGGCGACTTCCGTTGCGTGGTGGCGCGCTACGCGCTCTCGCCCACCGGCCAGCTGATGCTGTCGCCGGAGCACGCCGAGCTGCTCGGCGTCGAGGAGGGCCGTGCCGTGCTGGCCGCCCCGCTCACCTTGCCGGGCGACGAGCATGATCCGGGCTACGACGAGGGAGAGCTGTGATGCGCATTCGACCCATTGCCCCGTCCGACCTGGACGAGTTGCAGGCCCTGGCCCGGGAGACCGGGGTGGGCTTCACCTCGCTGCCCGACAACCGCGAGTTCCTGGCCCGGAAGATCGACACCGCGGTGAGCGCCTTCCAGGAGCGCACGCCGGTGGACCAGCGGCTCTACTTCTTCGTCCTCGAGGACGACGAGACCGGCCGGCTGGCCGGCTGCTGCGCCATCGAGGGTCAGGTGGGCCGCGAGGTGCCCTTCTACCATTACCGGGTGGGCACCCTGGCGCACTCCTCGGTGCAGCTCGACCTGCACCGCACCATCGACACCCTGTTCCTGAGCTCTGACCACACCGGCGACGCCGAGGTGGCCTCGCTGTTCCTGCGCCCCGAGTACCGCGGGCGCGACCGTCGCTTCGAGCGCAACGGGGCCCTGCTGTCGATGATGCGCTGGCTGTTCATGGCCGAGTTCCGCGACCGCTTCCCCGACAAGGTGCTGGCGGAGATGCGCGGGGTCTTCGATGCCGAGGGCCGCAGTCCCTTCTGGGAATGCCTGGGCAGCCACTTCTTCCCCCTGGACTTCAATGAAGCGGACAGACTGACGGGGTTAGGACAAAAGAGCTTTATCGGCGAGCTGATGCCCAAGTTCCCGATCTACACCCCCTTCCTCTCCGAGGAGGCCCGGGCCTGCATCGGCCAGGTCCACGAACACACTCGCCCGGCGCTGGCCATGCTCAAGAAGGAGGGCCTGCGCTGGGAGGGCTTCATCGACATCTTCGACGGCGGCCCCACCGTGGAGGCCTATGTCGACGACGTGCGCGGCGTGCGCCTGTCGCGGACCTGCCGGGTGGAGGTCAAGGGCGACGACCTGGCGCCGGCGCCGCGCCCGCGCTGGCTGGCCGCCACCACTTCCATGGCCGGCTTCCGCTCGGCCTGGCTGGGGCGCGGCCCCGATGACGATGGCGTGGTGACGCTGAGCGAGGCCGAGGCCAGGCGCCTCGAGGTCGGCTCCGGCGACACCCTGCGCATACTGGATACCGACGAGGAGGCGTGATGAAGGCGACGCAACGGCTGCTGATCGGCGGCCAATGGCAAGACGGCGAGGCCGAGGCCTTCGCCAAGCGGGACCCGGTCTCGGGAGATCGGCTGTGGCAGGGTAACGCCGCCTCCGGGGCCCAGGTGGGCGCCGCCGTGGACGCGGCCCGCGCCGCCTTCCCGGCCTGGGCGCGTAAGCCCTTCGAGGAGCGCCAGGCCCTGGTGGAGCGCTTCCGCGAGGTGCTGGAGAGCCACCGCGAGGACCTGGCCACGGCCATCGCCGGCGAGACCGGCAAGCCGCTCTGGGAGGCCCGCACCGAGGTCGGCGCGATGATCGGCAAGGTGGCGATCTCCATCCGCGCCTACCAGGAGCGCACCGGCGAGCGCGAGCGCGACCTCGGCGACGCCCGGGCGGTGCTGCGCCATCGCCCGCATGGCGTGATGGCGGTGTTCGGTCCCTACAACTTCCCGGGCCACCTGCCCAATGGCCACATGGTGCCGGCGCTGCTGGCCGGCAACAGCGTGGTCTTCAAGCCCAGCGAGCAGACCCCGTTGACCGCCGACCTGACCCTGCAGTGCTGGCGCGAGGCCGGCCTGCCCGACGGCGTGATCAACCTGGTGCAGGGCGCGGCCCCGGTGGGCCAGGCGCTGTCGGCGCATCCCGGCATCGACGGCCTGCTGTTCACCGGCAGCGCCAAGGTCGGCGGCCTGCTGCAGCGTCAGTTCGCCGATCAGCTCGACAAGATCCTGGCCCTCGAACTCGGCGGCAACAATCCGCTGGTGATCAAGGACGTGCCCGACCAGGACGCCGCGGTGCTGACCATCCTGCAGTCCGCCTTCCTCTCCGGCGGCCAGCGCTGCACCTGCGCGCGGCGCTTGATCGTGCCGGAAGGCCAGGTGGGCGACCATCTGCTGGACGCCCTGTCCGACGCCATCGCTCAGCTGCGCGTGGCCGGCCAGTTCAGCGAGGAGGCCCCCTTCTACGGCGGCCTGGTGAGCGTGGCGGCCGCCGATGGCCTGCTCGCGGCCCAGGACGCCCTCGAGGCCCGGGGCGGCGTCGTGCTGTCGCGCATGGAGCGCCTGGAGGAGGGCACCAGCCTGCTCTCGCCGTCGCTGATCGACGTCACGGGTCTGGAGATTCCCGACGAGGAGCATTTCGGTCCGCTGCTCAAGGTCCATCGCTACCGTGACTGGGACGAGGCGCTGCGGCTCGCCAACGACACCCGCTACGGCCTCTCGGCCGGCCTGATCGGCGGCGAGCGCGCCGACTGGGATGACTTCCTGCTGCGCATCCGCGCCGGCATCGTCAACTGGAACCGCCAGACCACCGGCGCCTCCGGCGACGCGCCCTTCGGCGGCGTGGGCGACAGCGGCAACCATCGCCCGAGTGCCTATTACGCCGCCGACTACTGCGCCTATCCGGTGGCCTCCATGGAGAGCGAGGACCTGCACCTGCCCGACCAGCTGCCGCCGGGGGTGACGCTGTGAGCCAGGAACAGAACCCGACGGTGCGCGAGGTCAACTTCGACGGCCTGGTGGGCCCGACCCACAACTACTCGGGCCTGGCCCACGGCAACGTGGCGTCGATGAGCCACGAGGGCCTGGTGGCCAATCCCCGGGAGGCCGCGCTGCAGGGCCTCGAGAAGATGAAGTCGCTGATGGATGCCGGCTACGCCCAGGGCGTGCTGCCGCCCCAGCAGCGCCCCGACCTGGGCGCCCTGCGCGCCCTGGGCTTCTCCGGCAGCAACGCCGAGGTGCTGGCCCGGGCCGCCGGCGAGGCGCCGCAGCTGCTGCGGGCGGTGTGCTCGGCGTCCAGCATGTGGACCGCCAATGCCGGCACGGTGACGCCGAGCGTCGACGCCGCGGACGGGCGGGTGCACTTCACCCCCGCCAACCTGCAGTCGAGCTTCCACCGCTACCTGGAGCCCGAGACCACCGCTCGGGTGCTGGCCGCGATCTTCCGTGACGAGGCGCACTTCGCCCATCACCCGGTGTTGCCGGCGACCCCGGCGTTCTCCGACGAGGGCGCGGCCAACCATACCCGGCTGTGTGACGAGCACGGCGCGCCGGGGGTGCACCTCTACGTCTATGGCCGCCAGGCCTTCGGCGGCGACGGTGTCGAACCCCGGCGCTTCCCGGCCCGCCAGACCCTGGAGGCCAGCCAGGCGGTGGCCCGCCAGCACGGCCTCACGGAGGCCCAGGCGGTGTTCGCCCAGCAGCATCCCGACGCGATCGATGCCGGGGTCTTCCACAACGACGTCATCGCGGTGGGCAACGGGCCGGTGCTGCTCTACCACGAGACGGCCTTCCGCGACGAGCAGGCCACCCTGGACGCCCTGCGGGCCAGGATGGCCACGCCCCTGATCCCGGTGCGGGTGCCCGTCGAGGCGGTGAGCCTGGACGATGCCGTGGCCTCGTACCTGTTCAACTCCCAGCTGCTCAGCAATCCCGACGGCACCATGACCCTGGTGGTGCCGGGGGAGTGCCAGGAGCGTGAGGCGGTGTGGCGCTGCCTGCAGGATCACCTGCTGGCGGGCCACAACCCGATCGCCGAGGTGGTGGTCAAGGACGTCAAGCAGAGCATGCGCAACGGCGGCGGGCCGGCCTGCCTGCGGCTGCGCGTGGCGCTGTCCGAGGCGGAGCGGGCCGCGCTCTCCGGCCGGGTGCTGTTGGACGATGCCCTGCATGGCGAGCTCATCGCCTGGGTCGAGCGCCACTACCGCGACCGCCTGGCACCGGCCGACCTGGCCGACCCCCAACTGGCCGAGGAGACCCTGGCCGCGCTGGACGAGCTGACCCGCCTGCTGCGGCTGGGCGATGTCTATCCCTTCCAGCGCGACTGAGCCCGGTAGCGTGGAGATGACCCTCCTGGTCCCGCCTGTCGGCGGGACTTTTTTCGTCACCGGGGGCGGATTCGCGGGCCGGGGGCTCGGCGCGGGGCGGGGCGGCGGTTATGCTGGTGGCCGCCGATTCACTGCCCAAGGAGGCCTCCGTGGCCGGTAGCAGCCTGCTGACCCTGATCGATGATATCGCCACCATCCTCGACGACGTGTCCCTGATGACCAAGGTGGCGGCCAAGAAGACCGCCGGGGTGCTGGGCGACGACCTGGCCCTCAATGCCCAGCAGGTCACCGGCGTGAACGCCGACCGTGAGCTGCCGGTGGTCTGGGCGGTGGCCAAGGGGTCGCTGCGCAACAAGGTGATCCTGATTCCCGCGGCGCTGCTGATCAGCGCCCTGCTGCCGCCCCTGGTGACCGTGCTGCTGATGCTGGGCGGGGCCTACCTGTGCTTCGAGGGGGCCGAGAAGCTGGCCCACAAGTTCCTGCACGGCGAGGAGGACGCGGCGGAGCATGCCGAACGGGTCAAGGCGCTCGCCGCCGAGGATGTCGACATGCGCGAGTTCGAGCGGGAGCGCATCAAGGGCGCCATCCGCACCGACTTCATCCTCTCCGCCGAGATCATCGTCATCACCCTGGGCACGGTCGCCGGGGTGGCCCTCGGCCAGCAGGTGGCGGTGCTGGTCGGCATCGCGGCGCTGATGACGATCGGCGTCTATGGCCTGGTGGCGGGCATCGTCAAGCTGGACGACCTGGGGCTTCACCTCAGCCGTCGCGGGGGCGTCCTGGCCGGGCTGGGGCGTGGCCTGGTGGCCGGGGCCCCCTACCTGATGAAGCTGCTCTCGGTGGTCGGCACCGTGGCCATGTTCCTGGTCGGCGGCGGCATCCTCAGCCATGGCATTCCCGCCGTGCACCATGTCGTCCAGGGCGTCGCCGAGGTCGAGCTGGCGGTGCCCGGGCTCGATGCCATCGTCCATGGCCTGGGCCCGATGCTGCTCAACCTGGTGTTCGGCCTCGTCGTCGGGGCCGTGGTGCTGGGTGGGGTGACGCTGTTCCAGAAACTGCGTCGGCGCCGACATGGTGGGTGATCACGGGGAACTCGGTCCCCCGGCGACGCCGGACGCGGAGCGCGACCCGGAGGACGCGGCCGCGATTCCCGGCTCGCCGCGCGTCGACTATCGCGAGGCCATCGAGCGTCGTGGCTTCGTCGCCGATGCGGCCCAGTGGCGGGCGGTCGAGGCGCTGGAGGCGACCTTCCAGGCCCTGGCGAGGGGCGACGAGGCGGTACCCGGCGTCTACCTGTGGGGGTCGGTGGGCCGCGGCAAGACCTGGCTGATGGATCGCTTCCATCGCGCCCTGACGGTGCCGGCCAGGCGCCAGCACTTCCATCACTTCATGCGCTGGCTGCATCGGCGGCAGTTCCAGCTGTCCGGCACTCCCGATCCGCTGCGCCGCCTGGGGGCGGAGCTTGCCGCGGACGTGCGGGTGCTGTGTCTGGATGAGCTCTGCGTCAACGATATCGCCGACGCCATGCTGCTGGGCCGCCTGCTGGGTGCGCTCTTCGAGGAGGGGGTGGTGCTGGTCGCCACCTCCAACCAGGCGCCGGAGCAGCTCTATGCGGACGGCTTCAATCGTGAGCGCTTCCTGCCGGCGATCGAGGCGGTCGTCCGCCATATGGGGGTGGTACACCTGGACGGCGACGAGGACCATCGCCGCCATCCCGGCCTTGGCCTGCGCCGCTACTGGGTGCACGAGTCGGGGCAGTCTTCCCCCCTGGTCGAGGTCTTCGCCAGGCTCAGCGACGGCCAGGCGAGGCGCACGTCGCCGATCGAGCTTGGCCACCGGGCCATTGCGGTGGAGGCGCACAGTGACGACGTGCTGTGGTGCCGCTTCGCGGCCCTGTGCGAACAGCCCCTCTCGGCGCTGGACTTCATCGGCCTCTGCGACCGTTTCCGCCATGTGCTGATCGGCGAGGTCCCGCGTCTCGACGCGGGGCTTCCCGACCGCGACATCGCCCGGGGCACCGAGGATGCCAGCGCCCGGGTCGCCGCCGGCGATCGCGAACTGCCGGCGCTGACCCGACAGGACGACGGCGTGAGGCGCTTCATCGCCCTGGTCGACGAATGCTACGACCGGGGCGTGCCGCTCTACCTCGAGGCACGGGTGCCCCTCGAGTCGCTCTATCGCGATGGCCACCTGGCCTTTCCCTTCCGCCGCACCCTGAGTCGGCTGCGCGAGATGCAACTGGCGCGCTTCGGGCGCGGCTGACGGCCGCCCCGATCGGTGTCATGGCGCGGGCCGGTCGGCGCGCAGCGCCACGGCGGCGTCGCGGGGGACCGCGAACTCGGCCCGCCCCGCCGCGTCCACCGTCACCCGGGTGGCACAGTCATCCAGCAGGTTGCAGTACTCGCCCGCCGGCAGGCCGGTATCGAGCGTGGCCGCCCAGGTCGCCTCGGCCCGGTTCATGGCCACGAAGCCGCGGTCGCCGCGCGCGAAGGCGATGCGCGAGGCGCCGTCCGCCTGCCAGTGGGCGAGCGGGGCGTCGCCGACCGCCTGGCGGAAGCCGACCATGGCGGTGATCTCGGGCCAGCGGTGCTCGCAGACCCAGCCGCGCCGCGCGAGGTCGTCGCGGGCCAGGCAGCCCAGGCCGTCCTCGCCATGCACCCGCCGGGTGCGCCAGCCGTCCTCGGCCACCGCGGGCGGGCCCTGGTCGCCGTTGTCGAAGGTATAGCTCGACATCAGCTTGGGCGTGCCGTAGGGCCAGGCGAGCATGAAGACGTTGGCCAGCGGGTAGAGGGCGTCGCGGTGCATCAGCACCCCGCCGCCCACATGGCCGCGCTGCTTGTCGTGATTGTCGACGAACACCAGGGCCTCGTCGCCGGCCAGCCAGTCGTCGCCCCGGCCCAGCGTCTCGAGGCCGGCCAGGTCACCGCTGGCGATGGCCCGGGCCAGGTGGTGCGAGTAGCCGAACTCGGTGACAGCGGCGGCCGGGGCATACTCCCGCTTCTTGATCGGCTCGCTGCCGGGGTCGATCACCTCCTGGAACACATAGGGGTCGCCCTCGAGGCGGTCGAGTATCGCCGCGACATCCGCCGCCGGCATGTGCTTGGCGGCGTCGATCCGCAGGCCGGCCACGCCGAGGTCGAGCAAGGACTGCAGATAGGCGGCGATGGTGTCGCGCACCGCCTCGCGCTCGGTGGCCAGGTCGGCCAGCCCCAGCAGGTGGCAGGTCTGCACCTCGTCGCGGTCCTGGTAGCCGTGGATCTGGTCGTTGCCGTGACGGCCGCAGTGATGGAAGTCGTCGCGCCGGTACAGCTCGGCGTAGTGGAAGGGGGCGTAGGCGGTGCCGGCGATGCCGACGCCCTCGCCGATGCCGGCCATATGGTTGATCACCCCATCGGCGATGATGGCCACGCCGGCGGCGTCGCAGCGCTCGACCATCTCGGCGAAGGCCTCGCGGTCGCCGCTGCGCGAGGTCAGCGCATAGCTCACCGGCTGGTAGCGGGCCCACCAGGCCCCGTCGACGCCGTCGAGGGCGATATGCTCGTTGGCCGGCGAGACCTGCACGGCGTCGATGCCGGCCGGGCCGAGATGGGTCTCGCACTCGGTGGCGATATCGTCCCAGCGCCATTCGAACAGATGCACCATCACCGCTTGCGCGTCGCCCAGGCGCCGGGGGTCGCCCCGCGATGGGGCGCTGTCGGTGGCGGCCATGGCCGGCGGGGCCGACAGGGCCAGGGTCGCGGCCAGGGCGATCGAACCGGGCAATTGCTGTGCTGTCATGGGCATCCCGTTGTGGTTGTCGTGGAGGGAAGGCATGGTCCGACCCATGCTAGCGGCGAGCATCGAACCTGGCCTCCTCCTGCAGGATGACTGGCTTCCCCCTCCCTACGCCCCACCCATACGCCACCCCTGCGCCCCTCGGGGAGGAGGAAGCCCTGCCCCGGATTGACCAGGCTAGGGGCTATCGGCATCCCGTGCCGCCTGCGCGAGTACGGGGTGACGCCACAACAACACAACACGCCACGACAACACTCGAGGTAGCGACCCATGACCCGACGCCACGCCATCCTCACTCCGCTGCTGGCCGCCAGCCTGAGCGCCGGCGCCGCCCTCCCGGCAATGGCCTTCGAGGACGACAGCCTGACCATCTGGATCGGCGACAACAAGGGCCCCCAGGGCATCCGCGAGGTGGCCGAGCGGTTCACCGCCGACACCGGGATCGCCATCGACATCGTCCACCCCGATGACATGACCAACCGCTTCCAACAGGCGGCGGGCAGCGGCCAGGGGCCGGACATCGTCATCTTCGCCCATGATCGCATGGGTGAGTGGGCCAAGAGCGGCCTGCTGCGGCCAGTGGCGCCGAGCGAGGACTTTCGCGATCGCTACTTCGACTTCACCTGGGACGCCGTCGAGTGGAACGGGGGGACCTACGGCTACCCGATCTCGGTGGAGTCGCTGGGCCTGATCTACAACAAGGCCCTGGTGGAGGAGGCGCCCGAGAGCTTCGCCGAGCTCAAAGAGCTCGATGCTGAATTGGTGAAGGAGGGCAAGAAGGCGATCCTCTTCGATTACGGCGAACCCTACTTCAGCTGGACGTTGTTGGCCGCCAACGGCGGCTACCCCTACCGCAGCTCCGAGACCGGCTATGACGTCGGCGATATCGGCGTCAACAACGCCGGTGCCGTGGAAGGCGCCCGCGTGCTGCGTGAGTTGATCGAGACCGGCGTGCTGCCCGAAGGCACCGACTACAGCGTCACCGACACCCGCTTCAACAAGGGCGAGGTGGCCACCATGATCAACGGTCCCTGGGCCTGGAGCAACCTGGAGAAGAGCGGCATCGACTTCGGCGTGGCGCTGCTGCCCCGGGTCGGCGACCAGCGCGCCAAGCCGATGTTCGGGGTGATGGCCGCGATGATCAACTCGGCCTCGCCCAACGACTTCCTGGCCACCGAGTTCCTCGAGAGCTATCTGCTCGAGGAGCAGGGCCTGCGCACCTTCAACGGCGATGGCTCGTTGGGCGCCATGGCCCACAAGGCCTACCAGCAGGACCTGGAGTCCGATCCGCGGATCGCCGCGACCCTGGAGAACGCCGAACTCGGCGCCCCGATGCCGAACATTCCCGAAATGGGCGCCTTCTGGTCGGCCATGGGGCCGGCGCTGGAGAACATCGGCAGCGGCCGACAGGCTCCCCAGGCGGCGCTGGATGCCGCCGCCGGGCGCATCCGTAACGCCATCGAGTAACGCCTCCCTTCCAGTGCCCAGGTACCCGGCCGGCCATGAACCACCGCCAGGCCGGGGCAGACCGCAGGTGATCCCATGTTTATAACCAATGCCTCGCGCGGCTTGCCGCGCCATCGCTCCCGCTACCCCGCCGAGCGCTATACCCGCTGGGCGCTGCGTGCACTGACGGCACTGCTGGTGCTGGCCACGCTGTGGCTGGTGGTGGCCTTCCACCTGCGCGGCCAGTGGATGTTCTCGCTGCTGTTCCTGGTGCTGGGGGCCAGCCTGGCGATCGTGTTCGGCAGGCGTGAGCTGATGAGTCATCGCTATATCTTCCCGGCGCTCGCCGGGATGGGCGTGTTCGTGATCTTCCCGCTGGTCTATACCATCGGCATCAGCTTCAGCAACTACAGTTCGAGCAACCTGCTCAGCGAGGAGCGGGTGCGAGCCCAGTTCCTCGACCAGACCTACCAGGCCGAGGGTCAGGCCTTCGACTTCCAGCTAGTCCGCGAGGGCAATCGCACGCGCCTCTATCTGGACGCCAGGGGGGCCAGCGACCTGGAAGGCACGCGGCAACTGGTGTCCCGCCCGCTGGCACAGGCCGTGGCAGGGCAACCCCTGGCGGTCGAACCGGCCCAGGCGGCCCCGCCGGGCGAGGCACTGGGCATCCGCGAGGTGATCGCCCTGCGCGACCGCCTGCAGGGCCTGACCCTGGTGACGCCGGACGGCACCGAGCTCAAGATGGCGGGCCTGCGCAGCTTCGCGCCGATACTGCCTCGCTTCGAAGAGAATCCCGACGGCAGCCTGACCGACCTTCGCGACGGCACCACCCTGATCCCCGACCAGGAGACCGGCTTCTTCGTTACCGAGGATGGCGAGCGCCTCACCCCCGGCTGGCCGGTGTCGGTGGGCCTGGACAATTACACCAAGATCTTCACCGACCCGGACATCCGCGGGCCCTTCCTGCAGATCTTCGTCTGGACCTTCGTCTTCGCCGGGCTGACGGTGGTCTCCACCCTGGCGCTGGGCTTCATCCTGGCATCGCTGCTGCAGTGGGATCAGCTCAAAGGCAAGGCCATCTACCGCACCCTGCTGATCCTGCCCTATGCGGTGCCGGCCTTCATCTCGATCCTGATCTTCAAGGGCATGTTCAACCAGAACTACGGCGAGATAAACCTGATCCTCGAGAATCTGTTCGGCATCAGCCCCAACTGGTTCACCGATCCGGCGCTGGCCCGCACCATGCTGCTGATCGTCAACGCCTGGCTCGGGTATCCCTACATGCTGCTGTTGTGCATGGGGTTGATCCAGTCGATCCCCCGCGACCTCTTCGAAGCCTCGGCGGTGGACGGTGGCGGGCCGCTGACCAACTTGTTCAGGATCACCCTGCCGCTGATCCTCAAGCCGCTCACGCCGCTGCTGATCGCCGCCTTCGCCTTCAACTTCAACAACTTCGTGCTGATCGCCCTGCTCACCGAAGGGAGCCCGGACATTCTCGGCGCCAGCACGCCGGCGGGCACCACCGACCTGCTGGTCAGTTACACCTACCGTATCGCCTTCAAGGACGCCGGCCAGCAATTCGGCCTGGCGGCGGCCATCGCCACCATGATCTTCCTGCTGGTGGTCGGCCTGTCGGCGCTCAACCTGCGCCTGTCCAAGGTCAAGGTCTAAGAGGAGTCGTCTCATGGCCATGGTTCAACCCCGTTCCATTCGCACCCGCAGGCTGGGTGCCCATCTGGCCCTGCTGGGCTTCGTCGCCCTGGTGGTGTTCCCGCTGCTGCTGGTGATCTCGATCTCCTTCCGCGAGGGCAACTTCGCCACCGGCAGCCTGATCCCCGAGCGCTTCTCCCTGGAGCACTGGGCGCTGGCCTTCGGCATGCCCTGGGAGCGCCCCGACGGCAGCGTCGTCCAGCCGCCGTTCCCGGTGCTGCTGTGGCTGTGGAACTCGATCAAGGTGGCGGTGGTGTCCTCGTTGATGATCCTGGCGCTCTCCACCACCAGCGCCTATGCCTTCGCGCGCATGCGCTTCAAGGGCAAGGCGCCGATCCTCAAGGGCATGCTGATCTTCCAGATGTTCCCGGCGGTACTGTCGCTGGTGGCCCTCTATGCCCTGTTCGATCGCCTGGGACAGCTGGTGCCCTGGCTGGGCATCAATACCCACGGTTCGTTGATCCTCGCCTCGCTGGGGGCGGTGGCGCTGCACATCTGGACCATCAAGGGCTACTTCGAGTCCATCGACGGTTCTCTCGAGGAGGCCGCCATGGTCGACGGTGCCAGCACCTGGCAGGCCTTCCGCCACATCCTGCTGCCGCTGTCGGTGCCGATCCTGATGGTGGTGTTCATCCTCGCCTTCATCATGTCGATCATGGAGTACCCGATGGCCTCGGTACTGCTGCTCGACGAGGACAAGCTGACCCTGGCCGTCGGCGCCCAGCAGTACCTCGCCGAGCACAACCAGCGCTGGGGTGACTTCGCCGCCGCAGCGGTGCTCTCCGGCCTGCCGATCACCCTGGTCTTCCTGCTCTGCCAGCGCTGGATCGTCGGCGGGCTGACCTCGGGGGGCGTCAAGGGCTGAGCCCCCACCCTGACTTCCTCGTCCCGTCTGGGACTCCCGCTTCCCCGGCCTCGCGCCGGGGTTTTTTTATGTCTGGCGCCGGGACCTCAGGCCAGGGGTCGCCGGACCTCGAGTACGCGCTCGGTAATGCCGAGCAGTCCCTCCGGCTGCCAGGCGCTGCGACCGATGAACAGGCCGGCGACCTCGGGCAGGGCGGCGAGCTCGGCACAGTTGGCGAGGTTGACGCTGCCGCCGTAGAGCACCGGCTGGGGAGTGCCTTGGGACGTGGTCGGCAGCGCCTCGCGGATCCGGCGGTGCATCCAGCCGGCATCCTCGGCCGTGGCGGGAGTGCCGTGCTCACCAATCGCCCATACCGGCTCGTAGGCAATCAGCACGCGGTCCATGGCCTCGTCTGGGACGCCACTCAGGGCGATCCGGCACTGGCGGATCACGGTGTCGGCGGCCACGCCCAGCGCCTTCTCCTCGGCGGTCTCGCCCACGCAGATCAACGGACGAAGCCCCTGGGCCAGAGCGGCCTTGACCTTGCGGTTGATCGCCGTGTCGGTCTCGTTGTAGTACTCGCGCCGCTCCGAGTGTCCCAGCTCGACGATGTCGGCACCGCAGTCCCGGACCATCGGCGGCGACACCTCCCCGGTGTAGGCGCCCGAATCGGCCCAGTGCATGTTCTGGGCGCCCACCATCACCGACGTGTCGGCCAGGGCCCGACACACCTCGCTCAGCGCGGTGAAGGGCGGAATCACGAAGCCTTGCAGTTGCGGGTCGCGCAGCAGTTCGGCGTCCTGCAGGGCGGCGCAGTAGTTGGCGGCCTCGCCCAGCGTCTTGTTCATCTTCCAGCTGGTGCCTACCCAGAATGGCGTGGTCATGATGAGTTTCCTCGTGTGGTCAGTCGGTGTCGTCGATGCCGTAACGGACGTCAGGCGTGGCGGATGCCGTAGTCGCGGATCCACGCGAGCGACGCCTCGGTCCCGGTACTGGGGGTGTACTCCAGCGAGATGAAGCGATCGAAGGCCATGCGCTCCAGCTCGCCGAGCAGGTAGCGGTAGTTGATCTCCCCCGTGCCCGGTTCGTGGCGTCCCGGATTGTCCGCCAACTGGACGAAACCGATGCGATCCAGGTGACCGCGCAGTGTCTCGATGAGCTCTCCCTCGGAGCGCTGCATCTGATAGAAATCGTACTGGATCAATAGGTTGGGATGGTCGACGGCATCCTGAAGGGCCACTGCCTGAGCCGTTTTGACCAGCGGGTAGCCGGGGTGCGTGAGGGGGTTGAGTGGTTCCACCAACAAGCGGATGCCGGCCTGGGCGGTGGCCTCGGCGGCATGGCGCAGGTTGTCGACCAGAGTCCGCTGCTGTAGCTCCTGTGACATGTCCGGGCGCGGATAGCCCAGCGGGCAGTTGAGCTGGCTGGCGCCCAGCCGAGTGGCGATCTCGATGGTGCTGTCGAGCCCCCGCAAGAACTCGGCGGTGCGATCCGGCAGCACCGCGATGCCCCGTTCGCCCGCCTCCCAGTCACCTCCCGGCAGGTTGAAATGAATGATCCCCACGCCGGCCCGGGCCGCGGCATCGCGGATCTCCTCGAGGCGCTCGCAGAACGGATAGGGGTTGTGGAACTCCACGTAGCGAAAGCCCGCGGCACGGGCTCGGGCGAAGCGCTCGAGGAAGGGCACCTCGGTGAACATGAACGTCAGATTGGCGGCGAGCTTGAGCACGCTGACCTCCCGCTTTGTCGTTGTGGGTGGGGCCGTGTCGCCGCATCGTGGCGCCGTCAGGCCCGTTCTGGAGGGGGTTCCGGTGCCGACGCCCGACAGTTGCGGAACGCCTTGACAGCCTCGATAACCTCCTCTAGCGTTATTTTTAACAGCACATGAACAAAATATCAAAACGGAGAGAGCCATGAAAAACCCCACGCCCAGCTATAGCGAGAGCGACCTGGCCCTGAGAGCGGCCTGGCTTTCCTATGTGGGGGGCTATACCCAGGCACAGATCGCCGACCGCCTGATGGTGTCGCGCATGAAGGTGCACCGGCTGATCGCCGCGGCCCACGAGATGGGCGCGGTGCAGGTGTTCATCAAGGGCTCGCCCGAGGCGTTGCTGACTCTGGAAGACGAGCTCAAGCGGCGCATGAACCTCGAGATGTGCTCGGTGGTGCCGGCGATGCCGGTGGAGGAGGAGGCCAACCCCTTCGCTAACCTGGGCATGGCCGCGGCCTACTACCTGAAGAGCCGGCTGGATGCCAAGAGCGTCGAGGTGCTGGGGCTGGGTTGGGGCCGCAGCCTGTCGGAGATGGTCAACTGCCTGCCGCAGATGGACTGCTCGGGACTCAAGATGGTCCCGGTACTGGGCAGCGTGGTGCGCAAGATGGCCCTGAACCCCTATGACGTCATCCATCGCCTGGTCGACAAGACCGGCGGCGAGGGCTACCTGCTGCCGGTGCCGCTGTTCGCCGACACCGCCGAGCACAAGCGTGTGCTGATGGAGCAGCGCAGCGTCCAGGACGTCATCAACATCGCCACCGCCGCCGACCTGACCATGGTGGGGCTGGGCGCGGTGCCGTCGCAGGGCCATTCGTTGCTGATGGAGCTCGGCGAGATAGACGCCGAGGATGCCCGCCGGCTGCACGAGGCCGGCGCCGAGGCGGAACTGCTGGGCCAGTTCCTGGATGCCCACGGCAATCGGGTGGATTCCGAGATCAACGCACGCACCCTCGGGCTCGGCCTCGAGCAACTGCGCGACCACCACATCGTCGCCGTCGCCGGCGGCGAGGAGAAGGTGCGCGCCACCCTCTCGGTGCTGCGCAGCGGGCTGCTCAAGGGACTGATCACCGATGAGGTCGTCGCCCGTGCGGTGCTGGACCTGCTCGACGAGGAGACGGACTAGCCACCACGACCGCAAGCCGAGACGCGCCACAACAACGCCAACAACGGAAGACGCGCATGGCCGACAGGCGAGACGAACATCGCCGGGCCCGACGATCTTCCTCGATGCACCCGGCGCCGCCGCCTCGCCGCACGCCAGCTCACAACAAGAGACAACATCATGTCGAGCCCGACCCACTACAACGCCAACGCGCGCTTCGACACCGGCCCCGCTCGGGAGGTGCCCCATGCAGGATGACGTGATCGTCGGTCTGGATGCCGGCACCTCGGTGATCAAGGCGGTGGCCTTCGATCGCCAGGGCTGCGAATTGGCCAAGACCCAGTGCGCAAATCGCCTCGAGACCCTTCCCGACGGGGGCGTCGAGCAGAGTCTGCCGGGCACCTGGGAGGCGGCCCGGACCACGCTCCAGCGCCTGTTTGCCGAGCACCCGGCGCTCGTTCCGCGGCTGGCCGCCATCGCGGTGACCGGGCAGGGCGACGGCACCTGGATGATCGACGCCGAGGGGCGGCCCGTGGGGGATGCGTTGCTATGGCTCGACAGCCGCGCCAGCGACATCGTCTCCCATTGGCGGGCGACCCGCACCGGGCCCGAGACCTACCGGTGCACCGGCACCGGGCTCAACCAGTCGATCCAGAGCGGCCAGCTGAGCTGGCTCGATCACCACGATCCCGATCGCGTCGCCGCGGCGGCCACCATCTTCCACTGCAAGGACTGGCTGTACTTCTGCCTGACCGGCGACCGCGCCACCGATCCGGCCGAGGCGCTGTGGACCTACGGTGACTTCCGCAGCGGCGACTACTCGGACACGGTGCTCAATGCGTTCGGCCTGGACAGGTACCGCGAGCGACTGCCGCGGATCGTCGACGGCAGCCGCGAGCACGGTGTCCTCGGCGCCGAAGTGGCCCGCCAGATCGGCGTGACCGAGGGCACTCCGGTGGTACTGGCACCGGTCGATATGCTGGCCACGGGGCTGGGCGCCGGGGTCTATGAGCCCGGCAAGCGAGTGGCCTGCAGCATCATCGGCACCACCGGGGCTCACCTGTGCGCGCGCGAGGACTCGCGCGACATCGTGCTCAGCAACCAGTCCTGCTACACCATGCCTTGCGTCGCGCCCGACACCTGGGTCCAGCTGTGTTCCAACATGGCCGCCACTCTCAATCTGGAGTGGTTCCTCAAGGGGCTCAACGAGATGCTCGAGGCGTTGGGAGAAGCGCCGCTGACCGCCGAGGGACTGCTGCCGAGACTCGATGCGGCGCTGGCCACCACCGAGCCGGGGCGGCTGATCTATCACCCCTTCATCTGCGCCAACGGCGAGCGCGGCCCTTTCTTCAACCCCCGTGCCCGGGCCCAGTTCCTGGGCCTCTCCACCGAGGTCAACCATCTGCACATGGTGCGGGCCATCTACGAGGGCGTCGCCTTCGCCGCCCGAGATTGCTACCACGCCCTGGAAGCTCACCCGGAGGAGCTTCGGCTGACCGGCGGCGCCGCCCAGAGCAGGACGCTGTGCACCATCCTCGCCTCGGTGATGGGCGTGCCGGTGCGCACCCTGACGCGGGGCGAAACCGGCGCCGCGGGTGCTGCCATGGTGGCAAGCCTGTGCCTGGGACACCACCGCGACCTGGCCGAGGCCTGCCGGACCTGGGTGACGCCCTTCCTGGCCGAGGAGTGCGTGTCGCCCGATCCCGCCCTGCAGAACCTCTATGAGCGACTGTTCGGGGTCTATCGCCGTTCCCACACCAATTCGGACGGCTTCTGGCGCCATCTCGAGCGCGTCAACGCCGAACGCTGAAGCGGTCCACGTCATTCCCCGACAGGAGATAACAACCATGCTCGATTCATCCGCCCAGCCTCGGACCCGCGACCGCCGGCCGCTCTACGACCTGCTGATCATCGGAGCCGGCATCAACGGCGCGGGCTTCGCCCGGGACGCCGCCGGCCGCGGCCTGTCCGTCGCCCTGTGCGAGAAGGACGACCTGGCCCAGGGCACGTCGTCGCGCAGCGGCAAGCTGATCCACGGCGGCCTGCGCTACCTGGAATACTACGAATTCCGCCTGGTGCGCGAGGCCCTCAAGGAGCGCAGCGTCATGCTCAAGAAGGCGCCGCACATCATCTGGCCGATGCGCTTCGTGCTGCCCCACAGCCCCGAGCAGCGTCCGGCCTGGCTGGTCCGCGCTGGCCTCTTCCTCTACGACCACCTGGGCGGCAAGGACGACCTGCTGCCCGGCAGCCGCGGCCTCGACCTGCGTCGCTGCCCGGAGGGTGAGGCGATCAAGGACGACTATCCCAAGGGCTTCGAATATGCCGACTGCTGGGTGGACGATGCCCGCCTGGTGGTCCTCAACGCGCTCGACGCCGCGCGCCTCGGGGCCAGGGTCTACACCCGCACCGCCTGCACCAGGGCGACCCGACTGGCCGACCACTGGGAGGTCGAACTCACCGATACCCACAGCGGCGAGGTCACCCCCCTCTCCGCCAGGGCGGTGATCAATGCCGCCGGCCCCTGGGTGGACAAGGTGCTCAAGGGCGCCTTCGACCAGGGCGGCAAGGACCGGGTCAAGCTGGTCAAGGGCAGTCACATCGTGCTGCCCAAGCGCTACGCCACCGCCAACTCCTACCTGCTGCAGAACGACGACAAGCGGGTGATCTTCGTCAATCCCTACGAGGGCGACAAGCTGCTGGTGGGCACCACCGACGTCGTCTACGAGGGCGATCCGGACCGGGTGTCCATCGACGAGCAGGAGATCGACTACCTGCTGGGTGTGGTCAATCGCTACTTCGAGACGCCCTATACCCGGGACGACATCCTGACCAGCTTCTCCGGGATCCGGCCCCTTTTCGATGATTCCCAGGACAATCCCTCGGCGGTGACCCGCGACTACGTCTTCGACGTCTCCGACGCCGGTGGCAAGGCGCCGCTGCTGTCGGTGTTCGGCGGCAAGATCACCACTTACCGCAAGCTCGCCGAGCATGGCCTGGACAAGCTCGCGCCCTACCTTCCGGCGATGGGCAGGACCTGGAACGAGACCGCGCCGCTGCCCGGCGGCGACATGCCGGGTGCCGACTTCGAGGCCTTCCTCGAGGGCCTACAGCGCGATTACCCCTGGCTCGAGGAAACCACCGCCACTCGCTACGCCCGCCTCTACGGCACCATCGCCCGGCGGATCCTCGGCGAGGCCAGGGGCTACGCGGACCTGGGCGAGCGCCTGGGGGCCGACCTCTACGCCGCCGAGGCGCGCTATCTGGTCGATCACGAATGGGCGCGCAGCGCCGAGGACATTCTCGAGCGACGCACCAAGCTCTATCTGGTCATGAGCGAGTCGGAGACCGAGCGGGTCGCGGCCTGGGTGAGCCGGCAGATCGGTGCGCCCGAGGGTGCGAGGGCCGCAGCCGGGGTCGACAGCGTCGCCGCCTCCTGAGCCCGACTTGACGCTCACGCCAGTACCGAGATTCCAACAACAAGAGGTCTTTCACCATGAGTGCGTCAACCAATGCCATATCGCTGCCGCGTCCCGGGAAGGGGCGAGGTCTCGCCGCGGCCATCGGCGTCGCGGTCGTCCTGCTGGGCGCCATGGCCCTGGACACCACGGTCGTGACCATCGGCTCCCAGGCGGAGGTCGTCGATGATGGCTTCTCGGCCGAACGTTTCGGGGCGGAGCACTTTCCCGAAGTGCAAGCCAGCGTCGAGGAGCGTGCCGTCGAGGCCTCTGAACTGGCCGCCGCCATCGCCGAGGACAAGGCGGCCGGCGAGCGGTTTGGAGTGGCGGCCGGTATCGGCCCGGTGGTCCCCGTGCGCTTCTCCGGCGTGGTCGGAGAGGGCAAGGCCGGCATCTACACGGTCGATGTCGCCGGCGTTCCCGACGACCTGACGATCCGGGTCCAGACCGGGCCGGCGATCAACGGCACCGACCTGCGGGATGCCACCGGCACCATCAAGTTTGGCCAGTTCACCAACCAGATCGAGTACCAGAACGCCGGCGCGGCGATCAACGACGCGATGAAGGCGCAGGTGCTGGCGAGTCTCGATACCGGAGCGCTGACCGGCCGGACCATCGCGGTCACCGGTGTCTTCAAGCTGATCAACCCGCGCAACTGGCTGGTGACGCCGGTCAGCCTGAGCGTCCAGTGAGCCCGATTTCCCTGAATGACGGATGAGCATGCCATGAACCCGATACTTCAAGAACAAGACGGCACCGACGAGGTCATCCTCTCGGCACGCCATATCGCCAAGTCCTTCGGCAACGTCCATGCCCTGAAATCGGTGAACTTCGATATCCACCGCGGCCAGGTCACGACCCTGTTCGGCGAGAACGGGGCCGGCAAGTCGACGCTGATGAAGATCCTCTCGGGGGTGTTGCAGCCGACCTCCGGCGAGATCCTCCTGGACGGTCGTCCGGTGAGCGTCGCCTCGACCACCGAGGCGCAGCGCCTGGGGATCTCGATCATCCACCAGGAGCTGAGCCTCGCGCCCAACCTCAGCGTGCGCGACAACATCTTCATGGGGCGCGAGCTGGGCGGGTCGACCGGCATCGACTACGCCGAGGAGGAGCGCCAGACGCGTCGGCTGATGGAGGAGCTGGACGAGCCCATCGACCCGCGCACGCCGGTGGAAGACCTACGCCTGGGGCAGCAGCAGATCGTCGAGATCGCCCGGGCGCTATCGGCGAACTCGCGCATCCTGATCATGGACGAGCCGACCTCGGCGCTCTCCGCCTCGGAGGTCGAGGTGCTGTTCCGGGTGATTCGCGACCTCAAGAGCCGTGGCGTCTCGATCGTCTACATCTCCCACCATCTCGAGGAAGCCCTCACGATTACCGACCATGCCGTCGTGCTGCGTGACGGCACCATGACGGCCTATGCCCCGAGCCGGGACATCGACCTGGAGTGGATCGTGAAGAACATGGTCGGCGAGGGTTTCGACCTCGGCTCGCCACCCAGCGGTTACGCCATGGGCGAGGTCGCCCTGTCGCTGCGAGAGGTATCCGTCCCGGACGCCAAGCTGCCCGATCGGTCGGCCGTCGACCGGCTGTCGCTGGACGTGCGGGCCGGCGAGATCGTCTGCATCTACGGCCTGATGGGCGCCGGGCGTACCGAACTGCTCGAGAGCGTCGCCGGCCGTCTTCCCCTGACGGGAGGCAGCGTCGTCCTCGAGGGCCGTGACGTCTCGCGCCTGAGCATCGCCGAGCGCATCGAGCAGGGCCTGGTGCTGGTGCCCGAGGACCGCCAGCGCGACGGGCTCGTGCAGACGATGTCGGTGGGCGAGAACCTGTCGCTGGCCAGTATCGGCGCCTTCACCCGCCGGCTGTTCACCTCGCATCGGGGGGAGCAGGCGGTCGTCGAGGAGTCCATCCGCAACGTGCATATCAAGACCGACGGCGGCAGGGCCGAGATCGGCTCGCTGTCGGGGGGCAACCAGCAGAAAGTCGTCATCGGCAAGATGCTGGCCACCCATCCCGACGTCGTGCTGCTCGACGAGCCCAGCCGCGGCATCGACATCGGCGCCAAGGCCGAGGTCTTCCGGCTGCTCAGCGAGGGCGCCCGGCAGGGCCTGGCCGTGGTCTTCACCACCTCCGAGGTCGGCGAATGCCTGAGCATCGCGCACCGGGTGGTGGTGATGAGCCGCGGCCGGATCGCCGCGGAGTTCGGTGCCGACGTCAGCAAGGCCGAGATCATGGCCGCCTCGGGCGAGGCCGTGGCCGCCTGAGCCAACAACCAGCGGAGTACACAACAATGACCCATGCCAGCCAAGCTCAACGCGACACCCAGCCGAATGCCGGCAGTGGCGGCTTCGACCTGGGGCGCCTGCTGCTCGAGGGCAGGGCGTTCTTCGCCCTGATCGCGATCATCCTCATCTTCTCGATCCTGTCGCCGGTCTACTTCTCGGCGAACAACTTCCTGACCATGTCGTCGCATGTGGCGATATTCGGCCTGCTGTCCACCGGCATGCTGCTGGTGATCCTCACCGGCGGCATCGATCTGTCGGTGGGCTCCACGCTGGGGTTCGCGGGCGTCTTCGCCGGCTTCCTGATGCAGGGGGTGTCGTTCGAGGCCTTCGGCGTCGTGGTCTATCCCCCGGTGTGGGCGGTCGTCGTCCTGACCTGCGCGCTGGGTGCCCTGGTCGGCGCCATCAACGGCGTGCTCATCGCCTACTTCAAGGTGCCGGCCTTCGTCGCCACCCTGGGCATGCTCTACGTCGCCCGCGGCGTCGCCTTGTTGATGACCGATGGCCTCACCTACAACAACCTCGGCGGCAGCCCGGAACTCGGCAATACCGGCTTCGACTGGCTGGGCTTCAATCGGCTGTTCGGCGTACCGGTCGGCGTGCTGATCCTGGCGGCCGTGGCCATCGCCGCCATGCTGGCGCTGTCGCGCACCCCCTTCGGTCGCTGGGTGTATTCCACCGGCGGCAACGCCCGGGCGGCGGAGCTGTCCGGGGTGCCGGTCAAGCGCGTCCAGGTGTCGGTCTATGTGCTGTCGGGGATCTGCGCCGCCATCGCCGGCCTGGTGCTGTCGTCGCAGCTGACCTCGGCGGGGCCGACCGCGGGCACCACCTACGAGCTGACCGCCATCGCCGGCGTGGTCATCGGCGGGGCGGCGCTGACCGGTGGCCGCGGCAACGTGCGCGGCACCCTGCTCGGGGCCTTCGTGATCGGCTTTTTGTCCGACGGGCTGGTGATCATCGGCGTCTCGTCCTACTGGCAAACCGTGTTCACCGGGGCCGTCATCGTGCTCGCCGTGCTGCTCAACAGCATTCAATACAAGGGCCGCAAGACGCCGCGCCCGGCGGCGTCCGACGGTCAGGCGTCTCCCTCACAACGACAGGCGTCTCCCACGCAACAGCAACCGAGTTCCTCGCAACAGCGAGCCGTCGTCTGACGTACGGATATCGCTGTGAAACGCCCAGCCGATGCGTCGGCATTACAACCACAACAGTAAGGAAGGTCCAGCATGTTCAAGAACGCAAAGCGTCTGCTGATCACCGCCCTCGCCGTGAGCGCGCCGCTCTTCGCCGGCGCCGCCGTGGCCCAGGACAAGGGGCTCATCTCGATCATCGTCAACGACAACTCCAACCCCTACTGGTTCACCGAGGGCAAGATCGCCCGCGAGACCGCCGAGGAGTTGGGCTATGAGGCCAACGTGAGCTCCCACAAGGGCGACACCAACGCCGAGAGTCGACAGATCGATACCGCGATCACCAACCAGGCCGAGGCGATAATCCTCGACCCGGCCAACGCCGACGGCTCCATCGGCGCCGTACGCAAGGCCGTCGACGCCGGCATCCCGGTGTTCATCGTCAACGCCGAGATCAACCAGCAGGGCCTGGCCGAGGCACAACTGGTATCCAACAACGCCCAGGGGGCGGCCCTGGGGGCCCAGCAGTGGGTGCAGTACGTCGGTGACGGGGCGTCCTACGTCGAACTCAAGGGCGCGCCCTCCGACAACAACGCTGCGACCCGTTCGAATGGCTATCAGACCGTGCTCAGCCAGTACCCCTCCCTCGAGAAGGTCGGTTCGGATGTCGCCAACTGGGATCGCACCCAGGGCTACAACAAGATGCAGAGCATGCTGCAGGCCAATCCCGACATCCAGGGGGTGATCAGCGGCAACGACGAGATGGCCCTCGGGGCGATCGCGGCGCTCAAGGAGGCCGGCAAGCTCGACGACGTGGTGGTCGGTGGCTTCGATGGCTCGCCCGATGCCATCGATGCGGTCAAGGCCGGCGAGATGGCCTACACGGTCCTGCAGCCGGTGGCCATCTTCTCCGAGCAGGCGGTTCGCCTGGCGGACAGGTTCATCCGCACCGGTGAGACCGGTCTCGGCAGCGAGAAGAAGCTCTTCGACTGCATGCTGGTCACCTCGGACAACGTGGATCGCTACACCGCGCCTTTCGTACTCGCGCAGCAGTAGCCTGCCCCTGGAGGCGGCCATCCCCGCCTCCACGGTTCCTTCCCTCCGTGCCGCCGGGTCCGCCCGGCGGCGCTTGCGTGTTCAGGGGGCTCCTCCCCGTGATCTCGAATCTCGTCCCGACGATGCCAATGAAACGACACTGCCCGGCGCGGGCCGGGCAGTGTCGTGGGAGTTCAGATGGCGCGGCCGTGCGTCAGTCGGCCAGGCCACGGGCCTGGCGGAGGTTTTCCAGCGTCATGGCGCAGGCCTCGGCCGCCTCGCGTCCCTTGGTCACGAAGTGCTCGTGGAAGAACGCCGTGTGGGTGGCGTGCTCGTGGAAATGGTGTGGGGTGAGCACCACCGACAGCACCGGCACCTCGGTGTCGAGCTGGACCCGCATCAGGCCGTCGATCACCGCCTGGGCGACGAAGTCGTGGCGATAGATGCCGCCATCGACCACGAAGCCGGCGGCGACGATGGCGTCATAGCGGCCGCTGTTGGCCAGCAGCTTGGCCTGCAGGGGGATCTCGTAGGCGCCGGCGACGCTGAAGGCCTCGATCCGATCGGCGTCGATGCCGTGCTTCTCGGCGAGGGTGGTGGTGAACGCCTCGCGGGCCTGGCCGACGATATCGCTGTGCCAGCTGGCCTGGATGAAGGCGATGCGGGGGGCGTAACGGGAGGTGGGCTGATTCATGGTTTTCCTCGTTGATATCACCAGAATCAGGGCATGCGGGATCGACCGCCAGGCGCCATCGGCACCCGTCGCTCGAGCCGTTCTCTTCCATCCGGACTATCACCGTCGGCTTCGGAATCACACCGAATCTGCTGACCCCGGTCGTGACCGCGTCGGTGGGGAACCGCACGCCGGCCGTCCCGGGCGCTCGCGGGCTGAGGCGAAAGAGGCCATCACCGCCGGTGGGGACTTTCACCCCGCCCTGAGAACAATGACCGTGGCCAGGCGCCTGTGGTGCCTGGCCACGGTCGGCACATTGTATGCGGCGCCATCAGGCGCCGCCAGTCTCTTCGCCGTCGGCAGCGGGGCTCCGCCGCCGGCCGGATTCCCGATGTCGTTATCAGGCGGCTTGCCGGGTCAGCAGCCGCTCGGTCGCGACGATGACATTGTCGACGCCGAAACCGAAGTGCCGGAACAAGTCTTCTGCCTTGCCGGACTCGCCGAAGGAGCTTATTCCGATCACCTCGCCGTCCAGGCCCGCGTACTTGTACCAGAAGTCACGATGGCCGGCTTCGACGGCGACCCGCGCGGTGACCTCGGCCGGCAGCACCGACTGTCGGTAGGCGGCGTCCTGGGCGTCGAAGGTGTCGCAGGAGGGCATGGAGACCACCCGCACCGCCCGGCCCCGGGCCTCGAGTTCGGCGGCGGCGTCCATGGCCAGGCCCACCTCGGCACCGGTGGCGATGAGGATCGCCTCGGGGGTGCCCTGGCAGTCCTTGAGGACGTAGCCGCCGCGCTGGATATCGGCCAGCTGCCGCTTGTCCCGGGCCTGGTGCGCCAGGCCCTGGCGCGACAGCACCAGGGCGGTGGGGCCGGCCGAGCGCTGGAGCGCCACGTGCCAGGCGGCGGCGGTCTCCACCGCGTCGCAGGGCCGCCAGGTAGACAGGTTGGGCGTGGTGCGCAGGCTGGTCAGCTGTTCCACCGGCTGGTGGGTGGGGCCATCCTCGCCCAGGCCGATGGAGTCGTGGGTGAACACGTACGCCGCGCGCTGGCCCATCAGCGCCGCCATGCGCACGGCATTGCGCATGTACTCCATGAAGATCAGGAAGGTGGCGCCATAGGGAATGAAGCCGCCATGCAGTGCGATGCCGTTCATGATCGCGCCCATGCCGAACTCGCGGACCCCGTAGTGCAGGTAGTTGCCGTCCGGAGAGCCCTTAGCGGGGTTGTCTGAAGAGCCGGCGCTGATCGCCTGGGCGCCGTCCCAGAAGGTCAGGTTCGAGGGCGCCAGGTCGGCGCTGCCGCCGAGCAGCTCGGGAAGCTGCGGTCCGAGGGCATTGAGGCAGTTGAGTGACGCCTTGCGCGAGGCGACGGTCTCGCCGTTGGCTTGGGCCTGCTCGATCAGCGCCGCACTGGTCAGCTCGGCGGGCAGCTCGCCCTTGAGACGGCGTTCGAGTTCGCGGGCCTCGGCGGGGTAGGCCTCGGCGTAGCGGTCGAAGCGGGCGTTCCAGTCGGCCTCACGCGTGGCGCCGTGTTCGCGGGCATCCCAGTCCCGATAGATGGCCTCGGGGATATGGAAGGGGGCGTGCGGCCAGTTCAGACGCTCGCGGGCCGCGGCCACCTCGTCCTCGCCCAGCGCCGCGCCGTGGCATGACTCCTGGCCCTGCTTGTTGGGCGCGCCGAAGCCGATGATGGTGCGACAGACGATCAGGCTGGGCTTGTCGTCCTCGGCGCGGGCCTGCTCGATGGCGGCCTTGACCGCCGCGGGGTCGTGGCCGTCGACGCCGGGGATGACCTGCCAGCCGTAGGCCGCGAAGCGCCCCGCGGTGTCGTCGGTGAACCAGCCCTCGACCTCGCCGTCGATGGAGATGCCGTTGTCGTCGTAGAAGGCGATCAGCTTGCCGAGCTGCTGGGTACCGGCCAGTGAGCAGACCTCGTGGGAGATGCCTTCCATCAGGCAGCCGTCGCCGACGAAGCAGTAGGTGTAGTGATCGACGATCTCATGGCCAGGACGGTTGTACCGGGCGGCCAGGGTGCGCTCGGCGATGGCCATGCCCACGGCGTTGGCCAGGCCCTGGCCCAATGGGCCGGTGGTGGTCTCGACACCCGGCGTATAACCAAGCTCGGGATGGCCCGGAGTGCGCGAGTGCAACTGACGGAAGTGCTGCAGGTCCTCGAGGCCCAGGTCGTAGCCGGTCAGGTGCAGCAGCGAATAGAGCAGCATGGAGCCATGGCCATTGGACAGCACGAAGCGGTCGCGATCGGCCCAGTGGGGATTGGTCGGGTTGTGCTCGAGGTAGTCGTTCCACAGCACCTCGGCGATATCGGCCATGCCCATGGGGGCCCCGGGGTGGCCGGAGTTGGCCTTCTGGACGGCGTCCATGGACAGCGCACGGATGGCGTTGGCCCGTTCGAATCGAGTGGTCATGACGGCATTCCTGTGGTCAGTGGGCGGCGAGACGCTCGGCGATCAGGCGCTCGAGATGTGCCTGATCCTCGGCGAAGCGGCGGATGCCCTCGGCCAGCTTGTCGTTGGCCATGGCGTCCTGGTTGTGGCCCCAGCGGAACGCAGGCTCGCCGAGCGGCGCCGGGCGCTGGCCACGGCCGTCTTGTATCTCGACCCCGCGCGCCACTTCCCCCTCGCTGGCAGACAGCTCCTCGAGCAGCGCCGGCGAGATGGTCAGCCGGGGGCAGCCGGCCAGCGCCAGCACCTGGCCGGTGTTGCGGAAGCTGGCCCCCATCACCACGGTGTCGAAGCCGCCCTGGCTGACCCGCTGGCAGACGCTCCGCACGAACTTCACGCCGGGGTCGGTCTCGGGGGTGAAGTCCTGGCCGGTCGCCTGCTTGTACCAGTCGGTGACCCGGCCGACGAAGGGCGAGACAAGAAAGACACCGGCATCGAAGCAGGCCTGGGCCTGGGCCTCGCTGAACAGCAGGGTCAGGTTGCAGTTGATGCCCTCCTTCTCCAGCACCTCGGCGGCGCGGATGCCCTCCCAGGTGGAGGCCAGCTTGATCAGCACGCGATCCCGCGACACGCCGCGCCGCTCATACAGCTCGATCAGCTCGTGGGCCTTGCGGATGCTGGCGGCCTCGTCGAAGGACAGCTTGGCGGCCACTTCGGTGGAGACTCGGCCGGGCACCACCTGGGCGATCTCGCTGCCCATGGCCACGGCGAGGCGGTCCACGGCGTGTTCGGCCAGGGCCTCGCGGTCTCCGCCCCCGGCCTGGAGCGCCGCCAGCTCCTCGTCGATCAGCGGCTGGTAGTCGGGAAGTTCGAAGGCCTTGAGGATCAGCGAGGGATTGGTAGTGGCGTCCTGGGGCCGGTAACGCCGGATGGCGGTCAGGTCGCCGGTGTCGGCGACCACCAGGGAGAGCTGCTTGAGCGCGTCGAGTCGAGTCGACATGGGTACCTCCTGAGGCGTTGTCGTACGATGCTGTGGTTTTATTTGATCTAAATGTGTTCAAATGATTGGCCCGTTCAGGGGGTGTGTCAAGCTTGCATGGCGTTATCTCATACGACATTGGTCGCATGAATGGAGGGCGTGGCCTTCGGTGTTAATCTATATATTTTTGATTTAAAGCGATTAGTTTTGATTTCTCTCGTGTGTGGCGATGCCTGGCGGTGACCCTGTTCGTATGATCTCTTCCTTTACAAATGTTTGGTTGGTGTTATTTTGATTCCCAGGTCCTGGTCGGCGAGGCAAGTGGCCGGGTCATGATTTCTCATCCATAGAGAGGTAACCGCCATGTCCAGCAACGACACCCCCCTGCGGATCGCCATCGGTGGTGATGAGGCCGCCTTCCAGCTCAAGGAGGTGCTGATCGAGCATCTGGGATCGCTGGGATATGCCGTGGAAGACTTCGGCACCTACAATGCCGAACCGATCCTGTATCCCGATGTGGCGGTCACGGTGGCCCAGGCGATCAGCGAGGGGCGCTTCGACCGCGGCATCCTGGTGTGCGGCACCGGCATCGGCGTGGCGATCGCCGCCAACAAGGTGCCGGGCATTCGCGCCGCCCAGGCTCACGACACCTATTCCGCCGCCAAGGCCAGAACCAGCAACGATGCCCAGATCGTCACCCTGGGCGCGCGCGTGGTGGGGCCGGAACTGGCCAAGAGCATTGTCGAGGCCTTCCTGGCCAACGACTTCCCCGGTGGCCCCTCGACCGCCAAGCTGGCACGCATCCGCGAGTACGAGAGCCGCCCCCGTCTGTGACTTTGGGAGGGGGCCACGACCGTCCAATTGCCTCCCCCCGGGTCGATATGACAAAAGCGTGATGGGCGCAGTGAGCAACAGGAGCCGCCAGCCACCATCCCGGCGCCCATGATCCAGCCAACAAGAGCCAAAGACCCGGCATGTCCCGCGCTACGACGCCGTCGCCACGACCCGAGGGCATGCCTGGCCGCGAGGAAAACAACATGAGTAGCACGGCCATCGAGTATGTCGCGCGGGAGTCCGTCTTCGACCGGATCGGCATCCCGCATGTCCTGCGCTGGGGGTTCCTGGGCGTTCTGATGTTCATGACCGGCAACGGCGTGGAGTCGAACTTCATCGCGCCGCACATGCAGCAGGGGCTCGGCGCCACGGGGGCCGGCCTGGTGCCCACCATCATCACCATGTACGGCGTGGCGGTGATCATCGCCTCCTATCTCTCCGGGACGCTGTCGGACCTGTTCGGCCCCCGGCGCGTGATGTTGTTGGGCTTTTTGGTGTGGATCGCCTTCGAGCTGCTGTTCCTGGTCGCGCTCAACGTCGAGTCGCTGGCGATGGTGTTCATCGCCTACTTCTTCCGCGGGTTCGGCTTCCCGCTGTTCGCCTTCGGCTTCCTGGTGTGGGTCAACGCCATCGTGCCGCGCCAGCGCAATGGTGCCGCGGTGGGCTGGTTCTACGTGATGTTCACCGGCGGCCTGCCGACGCTGGGCACCCTGTTCGCCTACTTCTCGATCCCCGCCTTCGGCGATGGCTTCCTCGGCGAGCGCAGCACCTTGTGGGCCTCGATGGTACTGGTGACCCTGGGCTTCCTGCTGGTATGGCTGGGGGTGCGTGAGCCCACCGGGCGTCGCCGCCTGGCGCCGGCGCACGAGAGCGCGGGTCAGGTGATGGCCAGCGGCCTGAGCCTGACCGCGCGCAATCCGCGTGTGCTCATGGGCTTCCTGGTGCGGCTGATCAATACCGCGCCGGTATTCGGCATGTTCATCATCATGCCGGCGGTCATCGCCGATGAGCTCGGCTGGGGGCAGTCGCGCTGGCTGATGATGACGGTGATCGTCTACGCCGGGAACATCCTGTTCAATGCCGCCTTCGGTGCGCTGGGCGACAAGTGGGGCTGGCAGCGCACGGTACGCTGGTTCGGCGTGATCGGCTCGGCGCTGGGGCTGCTGGCGTGGTGGTACGTGCCGCACCTGGTGCCGGCGGGCTCCGAGTGGGGCTACTACCTGTCGGTGGCGGCGGGCACGATCTTCGGCATCCTGCTGGCCGGGTTCGTGCCCATGGGCGCGATCATGCCGGCGCTGGTGCCCGAGCACAAGGGTGCGGCCATGGCCATGTACACCACCGCCGCCGGCGGGGCCGCCTTTCTCGGCGCCGCCGTGGTGGCCCTGGTGCAGCCCTGGGGCGGCAATGCGGGCGTGGTATGGGTCTTCGTGGCACTCTACGGTGCGGCTTTCGTGATGCTGTCCTGGCTGCGCGTGTCGCAGGACGGTGAGGCGGCAGTGGCCTGATGCCGTCATCGGTGTGGCGCAGCGTCGGCATGGTGGGTCCCCTGCGCCACGCCGTGGCCCGCCGTCATGCGCGGCGGGGCTCGGGGCAGGCGGTGGTCGATATGCTATCGTATGCCGCCCTCCACCACGATATTCGACCACCAGGGACGCGCGGGATGAACGATCGCCAGGACAACGCCGACATCGATCTGATGACCGAGATCGCCACCCTCTACTATGTGGAGGGTGAGACGCAGGAGGTCATCGCCAATCGCCTGGGTATCTCGCGGGTGCGGGTCGGCCGCCTGCTCAAGCGCGCGCAGGCGGAGGGCGTCGTCGATGTGCGCGTGCGCCAGCATCCCGCCGTGAGCGCCGAGATCGAGCAGGAACTCAAGCGCCGCTTCGGCCTCAAGCGGGCGCTGATCGCCCTGGACAACGGCGATGTCGATGTCCAGCGTGCCTCGGTGGCCAGCCTGGTCGCCGACCATCTGTCACGCCGCCTGGAGGACGGCAGCATCGTGGCGGTGGGCATGGGGCGCAACGTCGGAGCGGTGGCCGACAACGCCTTCGATCACGGCGAGCGCCACTGCTCCTTCGTCTGTGCCATCGGCGGCTCGCTGCGGGCCGGCGAGTACATGAACCCGGATCACATCTGCCGGCGACTGGCGCTGAAATACGGCGGCGACAGCGAGACCCTCTATGCCCCCGCCCTGGTGCAGAACGCCGAGTTGCGTGACGCCCTCTACGACAATCCCACCGTACGCCAGACCCTGGACCGGGCCCGGCGCGCCGACGTCGCGCTGATCGGCGTCGGCGACGTCAGCGAGGACAGCAACATGGTGCGCATGGGGTGGTTTTCGCCCCAGGAGATCGCCGAGGCCCGCTTGTCCGGTACCGTGGGCGACATGATGGGCTATGACTTCATCGATATTCATGGCCAGCCGTCGACTACCCCCATGCAGGGGCGCGTCGTCGGCCTGACCATCGGTGACCTGGCGCGTATTCCCGATGTCATCGCCATCGCCAGCGAGAACACCAAGGCGGTGGGCATCCTCGGGGCGCTGCGCACCGGGGTGATCGACACCCTGGCCACCAGCGCCACCAACGCCCACACCATCATTCGCCTCGACGAGGCGACGGCCTCGGAGGGTTGAACCTCATATGGCTCGATCGTCGTACAGCGCCACGCCGCTCAGACGCGACACCTCCCCCAGGTAGTCGCGCAGTTTTGCCGGCATCTACCAAGGGCAGGTTGCGCAGGGCGGGGAAGCGCATGACGTCGTCCCCGCCCAGCAACGACGACGCCCCGGGCGCAAGGCGCACCGGGGCGGGGCGGACAGGGAAGCCTGTCGTTCAGTGGGTGATGCCGGGGATCTCCACCTGTCGCGGGCAGGCCGTCCCGTCCGACGCGAAGAGGTGGCAGTGGTCGCCGGCCAGGCCCAGCACGACGGCCTGATGCTCCTCGAGGTGGGCCAGGCCATCGAGGCGCTGGGTGATCGTGCCCTCGACGCCCTCGACCTGCAGGTGGGCCAGCGTCTCGTAGCCGAGCTTCTCGGCCACCATCAGCCTGGCCGTCATCCGGGCCTCGCCCTGGTCGGGGAGGACGAAGTCTTCGGCGCGAATCCCCAGGGTGGCCGTGTCGCCGGCCTTGAGGCCGCGACCGTCTACCGCCACGGCCAGGGTCTCGCCGGAGGGCAGACGCACGCCGGTGCGCCGCGGGCCCGGGTCGACCACCGTCACCGGCAGGGTATTGATGCGCGGCGAGCCGATGAACTCGGCCACTTCGAGGGACTTCGGGAAGTGGTAGAGCGACAGCGGTGCGCCGACCTGGGCGATGCGTCCGCCGGACAGCAGCACGATGCGGTCGGCGAGTGTCATGGCCTCGACCTGGTCGTGGGTCACGTAGATCATGGTGGCGCCGAGGCGCTTGTGCAGCTCGGCGATCTGCACCCGCATCTCGACCCGCAGCGAGGCATCGAGGTTGGACAGCGGCTCGTCGAACAGGAACACCGCGGGTTCCTTGACCAGGGTCCGGCCGATCGCCACCCGCTGGCGCTGGCCGCCGGAGAGATCCTTGGGCTTGCGTTCGAGCAGCTCGGTCAGCTGCAGGATCCCGGCGGCGTGCTGGACGCGACGCTGGATCTCGGCCTTGTCGGTGCGCGCCAGCTTGAGACCGAAGGCCATGTTCTCGGCCACCGTCATGTGCGGATAGAGGGCATAGGACTGGAAGACCATGCCGATGTCGCGTTCCTGGGGCGGGATCTCGTTGATCCGCTCGCCGTTGAGGCACATCTCGCCACGGCTGATGTCCTCGAGGCCGGCGACCATGCGCAGCAGGGTCGACTTGCCGCAGCCCGAGGGGCCGACGAAGACCACGAACTCGCCGTCGTTGATGGTCAGGTCGATATCCCGCGAGATCTCGACGCCGTCGTAGTCCTTGCCAATGCTTTCGAGTGTCAGACGTCCCATGAGGCTTCCTCCGAATCGGTGGGGCAGCGGGCGATGGCGATGCCGTAGGCCGGCAGGGTGAGAGTGCCGTCCCGCCAATGGCCGTTGACCAGCGCCGGCGCGTCATCGAGGGCGCGCGCGGCGCCTGGGGCCGGCAGCTCGCGGGGAGCGTCGGCGAAGTTCAGCGCCACCAGCAGCCGCTGGCCGGGGTCGCTGGACGGATGGCGACGCTCGAGGCACAGCACCCCGTCGCGCACCGGGTGGTAGCGGATCTCGCCCTTGACCAGGGCCGGCTGGGTGCGGCGGAAGGCCAGGAAGGCCCGATAGGCGTTGAGCAGCGAGTCCGGATCCCGGTCCTGCTGGTCCACGGCCAGGCCCAGGTGGTCATCGGGCACCGGCAGCCAGGGCGTGGCCCGGGAGAAGCCGCCGTGGAGCGCATCGGCCTTCCACGGCATCGGGGTGCGGCAGCCGTCGCGGCCCTGGTAGGCCGGCCAGAAGGTGATGCCGGCGGGGTCGACCAACTGCTCGAAGGCGAGCGTGGCCTCGGTCTGGCCCAGTTCCTCGCCCTGGTAGAGGCAGATGCTGCCGCGCTGGGTCAGCAGGAAGGCCATATAAAGCCGCAGTGCCGCGGCATTGTCCTCGGCCTGCCAGCGAGAGGCCAGGCGGGTCACGTCGTGGTTGCCCAGCGCCCAGCACGGCCAGCCATCCTCGATGCGCGACTCCATCTCGGTGAGGATGCCGCGCAGGTACTCGGGGTCATGGCGCTCACCGAGCAGGTCGAAGGAGTAGGCCATGTGCAGGCGCTCACCGCCCCGGGTGTACTCGGCCATCACCCCCAGGGAGTCATCATCGCCGACCTCGCCGACGCTGGTGGTGCCGGGGTATTCGTCGAGCAGGGCGCGTAGCCGCTCGAGGAAGACCAGGTTCTCCGGCTGGGTCTTGTCGTGGATATGGTGCTGGTAACCGTAGGGGTTGTCCGGGCGTACGCCGATAAAGCCCTCGGCGATCTCCTCGCGCGGCGGATTGTCCTTCAGCTCGCCATGGGTGCAGAAGTTGACCGCATCGAGGCGGAAGCCGTCGACGCCACGCTCCAGCCAGAAGCGCACCTCGCCGAGGATGGCCTGGACCACCGCGGGATGGCGGAAGTTGAGGTCCGGCTGCTCGACCAGGAAGTTGTGCAGGTAGTACTGGCAGCGGCGGGTGTCCCATTGCCAGGCGGAGCCGCCGAAGATCGCCTGCCAGTTGGTGGGCGGGGCGCCGTCGGGCTTGGGATCGGCCCACACGTACCAGTCGGCCTTGGGGTTGTCGCGGCTCGCCCGGCTTTCCTGGAACCAGGGGTGCTGGTCCGAGGTATGCGAGAGCACCTGGTCGATGGTGACCTTGAGGCCGCGGGCATGGGCGGCCTCCACCAGGCGGTCGAAGTCGGCCAGGGTGCCGAACATCGGGTCGACGCCGCGGTAGTCGCTGACGTCGTAGCCGAAGTCCTTCATCGGCGAGGTGAAGAAGGGCGACAGCCAGATGGCGTCGACATTGAGCGAGGCGATGTAGTCGAGCTTGTCGATCACACCCTGCAGGTCGCCGATGCCGTCGCCATTGGCATCCAGGAAGCTGCGCGGATAGATCTGGTAGATCACCGCGCCGCGCCACCAGTCGGCGCCCTGGCGGCCGAGGTATTGGGAAGTGTCTGTGGTCATGAGCCTTGTCCTCGTCGTCGGTCTCGATGTCGGGCTCGCTGGCGCGCCGTTCCGCGGGGCGCCAGCCGCACGGGACGGGGTGTCGCGCCATGGTGCCGGGAGTGCCGACCAGAGAGATCCTCCCGTCGGGGATGAGGCAGGCGTAGGCGGGGGGAGGAGGGGACGAGGGAGCTGGTGGCTACTCTCCCTGGATGCGGGCCAGCAGGTCGCCGGCCAGGGCGATGGCCTCCTCGCGGCGGCGGATGTTCTGCTTCTGGTAGAGGCTGCGGATGTGGGTCTTGATGGTGGTGGGGGCCACCGAGAGCTGCTCGGCGATCTGCTCGTTGGACAAGCCGGCGTGGATCAGCCCCAGGATCTGCCACTCGCGACGGGTCAACGGCGAGGTGCGGATCAGTTCGGGGACGTCGGGGCGAGCGACGATGTCGGCGATCACCGCCTCGTCGAGCATCAGGCGCACGGCGCGGCCGAAGTCGCGCTGGCGGCCGGCCAGTTCGATCAGCCGCTCGGCGCGCGCGCGGGACAGCTCATCGAGCTCACCGCCCTCGAGCAGGGCCCCGAGCATCTCGACCAGCGGCTTGCCCAGGCGCAGGAAGCTGCCGATGAGCCCCGTGCGCGAGGCCAGCTCCAGGGCCACCGTCAGGTGATCCAGTGCCGCCTCCTCGTGGCCGCACTGCCACTCCAGCGCCGCCTGGCACAGGCGGTTGCGGTTGGCGTCGGTGACCAGGCCGAAGCGCTCGGCTTGCGCCTCCAGGGCCTCCAGCAGGGGCCGGGCCTCGTCCGGCCGGTCGAGTAGCATCCGCGCGCGGGCGTGGTTGCGTACGTTGGCCTGGGCGAAGTGATTGCTGGCGGTGTCGGGTTCGGCGGGCGGTGCCTCCCGCAGCCAGCGGGCCACGGCATCGAGGTCGTCGTTGGCCTGCCACCAGGCCAGCAGGGCGGCGTGGGCGTTGGCCCGCCAGTCGATATGGTAGTCGCCCTCGGCCAGTATCTTGCGCAGGCGGCGGATATGGTCGGCGCATTGCGCCTGGTCGCCGCGGGCCAGGGCGACCTTGGCCAGGCCGACATGGCACTGCAGGGTCCAGTGCTCGCCCTGATTGTCGAGCACGGCGATGCCCGCCAGGGCCGCCTGCTCGGCCTCGTCCAGGCGGTGCCATTCCCACAGCAGCTGGCTGCGGATGCGGTAGAGGAACTCGGCGACCGGCAGGCGGTCGAGGCCGCAGTGCTCGATATGCGCGAAGGCGCGCTCCTGGATGTCGAAGGCGGCCTGCAGCCGACCCTGGGCGACCAGGGTCTCCGAATGATGGCACAGCGCCCACAGCATCAGCTGGTCATCGCCGATGTGCTTGGCCTCCTGTTCCACCGCCTGGATGCGGGTCAGCGATTCCTCGAGATGGCCCTGGACGAAGCGTGACTCACAGAGAATGGCGCCGGCCGAGACCGGGGTGGCGGCCAGGTAGCGCGCCGGCAAGGTGAGAGCCTGCTCGGCCAGCGGGGCGGCGCGCTCGGCATCGCCCCGGTTGATCGCCAGTTGCGCGCGCAGGGTGGCGAACTCGGCGGCGAGTTCCTGCCAGGCGGGTTCGTCGAGCTGGGCCTCGATCCAGCCGATGGCCTGGGCGGTACGGTCGAACAGGTACTGGGCGTGGGACACCCAGCCGTGGATCAGCGTGAGGCGCGGCGAGGCGCCGACACGCGGCTCGCCGAGCGTCGCCAGGGCCCGGGCGAGCAGCGCGAAGTGGCCGTGGGCCAGCAGATAGGGGCCCTGATCCTCGATCAGGGTCGCCAGGGCGTCGGGGTCGTCGGCCTCGATGGCCTGGGCCAGCGCCAGGTCGGGGGCGCCCAGCGCCAGCCAGGCCTCGCTGGCGCGGCGATGCAGCTGGCGCTGGGTGTCCAGGCTCAACTCGTGGCGGCGGTGCCGCAGGTACTGTGCGAACAGGGCATGGAAGCGGCACCACTGGTCGTGGGGGTCGGGGCGATGCAGGAACAGGCCGGTCTGCTCCAGGGCCTCCAGGCGCTGTGTGACCCGGTCGCCGTCCAGCAGTCGTGCCACCAGCGGCGGCGAGAATCGCTCCAACACGCCGAGCTGCAGCAACAGTTCCTGGTCGGGGGCGTCGACGCTGGTGTTCAGCAGGTCGTCGAACCAGGCCACGAAGTCCGGATGCGCCCCGGATAGCCGTTCGAGCAGCGCATCGAAACCGGCCCGGGTGGTGGTGCGCTCGATCAGCCAGGCCAGCGCCATCGGCCAACCCTCGGTACGACGCAGGGCGCGTTCCAGACTGACCCGGGTGGGCGGGAAGCTGAGCTGCTCGGCGCACAGGGTCTGCGCCTCCTCGGCGTCGAAGGCCAGCTGCTCCACGCCGATCTCCTCCAGCTCACCGCGCAGCCGCAGGCCGGGGAGTCCCAGGGGCGGCCGGGTGCGCGACACCAGCGTCAGGGTCAGCCAGCGCGGCTGATGGCGCAGCCAGTGGGCGAGCCCCTCGAGGATAGCCGGGTGCCGGAGGTGATCGAAGTCGTCGAGCACCAGCCGGCAGGGCGCGGCCTCGGCGGGCAGGCTGGCCAGCCAGTCGTCGATGCGGTCGCCGAAGGAGACATCGTCATCCGTTGCCGGCAGCGAGACCGCCAGGTGCTCCCGGCACAGCCGGTCGAGGGCCGCGGCGAAGTAGCGGGCGAAGCGGGTCGGGTCGTTATCGCGGGCATCCAGCCGCAGCCAGCTTGCCGTCTGCTCCAGGGCGGGAAGCCGCTCGGCGACCAGGGTGCTCTTGCCGTAGCCCGGTGGTGCCTTGACCAGCAGCACCCGGACGCGCTCGTCGAGGACGAAGTGATCGTTGAGGCGCGGCCGGGCCACCAGCGAAATGGGCAATGGCGGAGTCGCAAGTTTTTCCTGGATCAGCGGCATCGGGACTCCCGAGACGAGCGTGGCTGGCCGGGTAGTATGCCCGACAAGCCGGCAAGACCGGTGATGACTACGACGAAGGTCCTAGGGAGGCCCTGTTGCCACAGGGTCGAGGCGGTATCGCATCACCCTGGATCGGCAGGCGCCGAATCGCCGGCGGGGCTGGCAGGATCACGAGACCCTCGCCCATCACGGCGAGGACGTCCACCTCATGAGCCGGCAGGCGCCGCCGCGCTGAGTCCGCGTCGCGGATCCCTCAGTCGCCGCCCGAGGCGGCCCCGCCGACCATGCCGCTGCGCAGGCCCTCCCGGGGGGACTGCGAGCGGAGATGGCTGGCCACGGCGTCCTCGGGGGTGCCGGCCATCTCGCGGAACATGCCCATGGAGCCGAGCAGGGCGGAGGACTCGTAGGGCACGAAGACTCGCTCGCCTTGCTGGGCCATGGTGGGCAGGGCCTTGATATAGCTCTGGCCCAGCAGGTAGCCCACCACGGTACGCTTGTTCTCCTCGCTGTCGCCGATGGCGCCCAGCACCAGCGTGATCGACTCCTGTTCCCCCTGGGCGCGCAGGATGGCCGACTCCTTGTCGCCCTGGGCGTTGAGGATCGCCGACTCCCGCTGGCCCTGGGCCATGGCGATGGCCGCCGCCTTCTCGCCTTCGGCCTCGGTCACGGTGGCCCGGCGGCGGCGCTCGGCGGCCATCTGCAGGCGCATGGCGGACTCCACCTCCTCGGGCATGGCGATATCCTGTACCTCGACCCGCGAGATCTTCACCCCCCACTTGGAGGCCGCCTCCTCCATGGAGGACTGGATCTCGTTGTTGACCTCGGCACGCGACTCGAACAGCTTGTCGAGTTCCATCTTGCCGACCACCGAGCGCAGGGTGGTCTTGGCCAGCACCTCCACCGCCTGGCTCATGTTCTCCACCTCGTAGACGGCGCGCTTGGGATCAATGATCTGGTAGTAGAGGGCGCCGTTGATGGTGACCGTGACGTTGTCGGTGGTCACCACCGGCTGGCCGGGAAAGTCCATCACCGTCTCGCGACGGTCGATGCGCACCTCGTCGCTGGTGATGGCCTGGTAGTCCTCGCCGAGCTTGCGATAGCGAATCATGGTGATGGCGCGGGGCTGCTCGATGAAGGGAATGATGATGTTGATGCCGCTCTCCAGGAGCCGGTTGAAGGACCCCAGGCGCTCGATGACCATGACCTCGGACTGGCGGACGACCACCAGGCCCTTGGCGATGATCAGGATGCCGATGACGACGATGATCAGGCTGAGAATCAGCCCCGGATTGACCAGGTCCATGCTCATAACTCCTTGGCAGTGGCGAGGCTGACGACGGCGGTGGTGCCGTCGAACTCCTCGAAGATCACGCGGGTCCCCACCGGCAGGGCGGTGTCGTCGCTGCCGGCGAGGCGGATTCGGTAGAAGTCGCCATTGATCTTGATGCCGCAGGCACCGTCGAAGTCGCGCGCCAGGACCGTGAAGGCCCGGCCCTTCTCCACGCCGGTGCCGGTGGTGCCGTAGGCCACGCCCCTGGGCGAGAAGCGGGGACGAATCACCATGATCGCCAGCGGCGCCAGCAGGCCCGAGAACACGCCCATCCCCAGCAGCTGCCATGACAGGGAGAGGCCCAGCGCGGCGAGGGCGGCGGTCAGGGCAGCCGCCACCCCCAGGGCCAGCAGCAGCAGGGCGCCCGAGGTCAACTCGGCGAGCCCCAGCAGCAGGGCAATGGCCAGCCAGGCATAGGCGGGATTCCAGTCCATGTGGGCTCCGTGGTGTCGTGTCTGCGGTGTGGTGGCACCGCCAGCCAGAGGGCGATCGCCTCGTCGGGAGGTCCCCAGGCCATTATTAGCATAATGTGGTGCATTGGACCTGAGAGATTTTCCATGTCGGCTTAACTAGATTGACACCTTGGGGGCGTATCACTTGTGGCCCGTCACCGCCGATCATCAGAGGAAAGACGTCATGGCCTTCAATCGTCGCGCCCATTTCGAGAACGCCGAGAACACTCCCAGCAACCCCGAGGTTCGCTCGCCCATCGGCGAGATCATCGAGCGTCGCTTCTCGCGTCGCGGTTTTCTCAAGGGCGCCGGGTCGGCCGGCCTGGGCGCGGCGGCCATCGGTGCCATGAACCCGCTGGCCGCCGCCATCGCCGCCGAGGGGGGCAACCTCGACCGCTTCGCCTTCGACGAGATCCCCCATGGTGTCGATACCACCCACCATGTGGCCCCCGGCCATGATGCCGAGGTGCTGATCCGCTGGGGCGACCCGCTGTTCGCCGATGCGCCGGCCTTCGACCCGCACAACCAGCACGCCGATGCCCAGGAACGCCAGTTCGGCTACAACAACGACTATGTCGGCTTCGTGCCCCTGGCAGGCCGCCTGGATCGCGGCCTGCTGGTGGTGAACCACGAGTTCACCAACGAGGAACTGATGTTTCCCGGGCTGCCCGGTCCTCAGGACGAGCACGATTTCAGCGGCATCACCGCCGAGATGACCGAGATCGAGAAGGCGGCGCATGGCCTCTCGGTGGTCGAGATCCGCCGCGAGAACGGTCGCTGGAGCTATGTGCAGGACAGCCGCTACAACCGCCGCATCACCCCGCGCAGCACCGAGATCGCCATCGGCGGGCCGGTGGCCGGCCATGCCCGGGTGCGCACCGACGCCGACCCGGAGGGGCGTCGCGTGATCGGCACCCTGAACAACTGCGCCGGCGGCATGACGCCCTGGGGGACCATCCTCACCTGCGAGGAGAACTTCCACGGCTACTTCCTGGGGGACGCGACCCATCACCCGGAGAAGGACAAGCTGGCCCGCTACGGGGTGCCGGGGGCGTCCTACAGCTGGGGCCGTCACGATGCCCGCTTCGATATCACCCGGGAGCCCAACGAGCCCAACCGCTTCGGCTGGGTGGTGGAGATCGACCCGCTCGACCCCGCCTCCACGCCGGTCAAGCGCACCGCCCTGGGCCGCATCAAGCACGAGGGGGCGGCGACGCTGGTCGCCGAGGACGGCCGCCTGGTGGTCTACATGGGCGACGACCAGCGCTTCGACTATGTCTACAAGTTCGTCAGCCGCGACGTGGTCAACACCGCCGAGCCGGCCGCCAACCGCGACCTGCTCGATGACGGCACCCTCTACGTGGCCCGCTTCGATGCCGGGGGCCGCGTGACCTGGCTGCCGCTGGTCCATGGCGAGGGGCCGCTGACCGCCGAGAACGGCTTCGCCAGCCAGGCCGACGTGCTGATCGACACCCGCCTGGCCGCCGATGCCCTGGGCGCCACCCCCATGGACCGGCCGGAGGACATCGCCGCCAACCCCGTCACCGGCGATGTCTACGTGATGCTCACCAACAACCACAAGCGCGGCGAGGACCAGGTCGATGCGGCCAACCCGCGGGCCGAGAACCTCTTCGGCCATGTGCTGGAGATCATCACCGAAGGCCGCCACACCGCCACCGAGAACCGCTGGGATATCCTGGTGCGCTGCGGGGACCCGTCGCAGGGCGAGGTCGGGACGATGTGGAACCCGGCGACCAGCGAGAACGGCTGGTTCGCCTCGCCGGACAACTGCGTGGTGGATGCCCGGGGCCGCCTCTGGGTGACCACCGACCAGGGCGGCAAGTGGCCCAAATCGGGTACCGCCGATGGCGTCTGGGCGCTGGAGACCGAGGGCGAGCGACGCGGGACCGGCAAGATGTTCTTCCGCGTGCCGGTCGGTGCCGAGATGTGCGGCCCCTGCTTCACTCCCGACGATACCGCCCTGTTCGTGGCGGTGCAGCACCCCGCCGCCGACGGCGCCGAGGCCTTCCCGGGGCACTCGGGCCGCTCCAGCTTCGAGACCCCCGCGACCCGCTGGCCGGACTTCGAGGAAGGGGTGCCGCCGCGGCCCTCGGTGGTGGCGATCACGCGTCACGGCGGCGGCACCGTCGGCTGATCGTGACGTTTCCTTCCTGGGGGATCGCTCGGGCGGCCTGCGGGCCGCCCGTTTGCGTTGGCGGGTCATCCCCGGCTGGGCTGCTATGCTGGCGGCAACGACACAGGGAGGATGACGGTGACAGGGGTGGTCTACTGGCTGGACATGGCGGGCGTGATCGTCTTTGCCCTCTCGGGCGTGATACTCGCCTGTCGCTCGCGGATGGATCCCTTCGGCATGCTGGTGCTGGCGGCGGTGACCGCTATCGGCGGCGGTACCCTGCGTGACCTGATACTCGGCGTGCAACCGGTCTTCTGGATCACGGATCCGGCCTACCTGTGGGTGATCCTCGCCACCGTGGCGCTGTCCATCCTCGGCTTCCACTACATCCATCGCCTGTCACGGGTCTTCCTGCCGGTGGCGGATGCCTTCGGCCTGGCGCTGTTCACCGTGATCGGTACCCACAAGGCGTTGACGCTCGAGGCGCCCGGGGTGGTCGCGGTGCTCATGGGCCTGTTGACCGGGGTGGCCGGCGGCATGATGCGCGACGTCCTGGCCCGTCGGATGCCCATGGTGCTGCGCCAGGAAGTCTACGCCATCGCCTCCATCGCCGGCGGCGTGACCTTCGTGGCCCTCGAGACGCTGGGCGGTCCCTTGGGTGTCTCCATCGCGGCCTCGCTCGCCATCACCCTGGGGCTGCGCCTGGCCGCCATCTACTGGCGGCTCGCCCTGCCGGTGTTCGCCTGGGTCGTGGTGGCGCGTCCACCGCCTCCCGAGCAGGCGCCGGCGCCGGGCGAGCCGCCGCCCAAGCCCCTTCGCCCCAAGGCCCGCGTGAAACTCATCCCGCCGAAACGCTCCCGGCGGCGGAAAGGGAAATCGCCATGAGCCGCCTGCTGCACCGGCCGTCGCTGCTGTGGCTTTGGGTCCTGGCCCTGCTGGTCGGCTGCGCCCTCGAGGGCCGGACGACCGCCTGGCCACCCGCCGAGGTGGCGGCCGAGATCCGGGCGACCTACGAGCAGGCGCTACCGACACTGCCGGCCGGCAAGCAGCGCCACTATGCCCAGCGGCTCTATCGGTTGAGCGGGGACGATCGCTACCTGCCCCTCAATCGGGCCTATGGCCAGCGCCTGCTGACGTCCCTGCGCCAGGAGATCGATGGCCTGGCCGAGCCCGGCTATGCCGCGCGACGCGCCCGGGAGAAGGTGGCGGACTACCCCACGCGCTCGTCCAAGCAGCAGCGGCGCAAGCGCATGCTCGGCGAGTGGGGGGAGATCGGCTACGCCAAGAGCCTGGCGTTCCAGCTCACTCAGGCCAGCTACCATGGCCTGCTCGATGAGCAACACCTGCCGGGATACCGCCGGGCGCTCGCCTATCTCGAGAGTGTCGACTTTCGGCCCTTCCTGACCGATCCCGGCGTGATGGAGGTCTATGCCGCCCAAGTGGCCAACCTGGTGTATTACCTCCACCATCTCGGGGTGGCGGATCTGCGTGAGCCGGTCATCGCGGCCTTCCGGCGCCACTATCCACCGGCACGGGATGGTGAACTGTCCCGAGCCTCCTTTCGCAACAAGATCTATGGCATGACGCACTTCGTGATCGCGGCGAGCGACTACTATCAACGACGGGTGCCGAAGGAGGAATTCGACTGGATACTGGCATACTTCGCGTCCCGCCTGGACCGCATCCTGGCCGAGACCAAGGCGGACATCTACACCGAGGTGGGGATCAGCTTCCTGCTGGCGGACCGGGAGGATCACCCGGCGGTGCAGCGGCTACGGGAGGCGCTGGTGAGGGCCTACGATCCCCGGGCGAGGCTGGTGCCATCGGAGAGCGGCGGTACCGACCTGAGCTATGGCGAGCACCGCAACGTGCTGGCGATCATGCTGCTCGACTGGCCGGGTCGCCTGTACCCCGGTCCGTTGCTGGAGTTGCCATCTCAGTAGATTGACTCGGTGGCGACGATGGCTAGTGCGCCTTCGATTTGGGGGGCCAAAGTCGACTGGATGTGCTGATAAAGGGGCATCAGCTCCGCGTGCATATCCTTTTCGACCTGTCTCTGGTCGATGTAGAAGGCACTCCGCTTGCCATGGAATTCGATGGTTTCGCCGACCTTGGTGAAATAAAATCCAGACATCTTGAGAAGGCGAGGAAGCCTTGGATCCATCATGGCGAAGGCGTGGGGGCGTTTCGAGAGCCCGAGAAGGGCGTAGGTCGCCAGGAAGAGGCCAATCACAATCAACGGAAAGGTTTCGCGCTCGGCGTCCGTAAAGGCATGGTTCGTACGGACAATGTTTGCAATTTCTTCGCGTGTTGAGCGTCTTCGGAAAAGCGGGGAAATGGCAAGCCTCGATATCTCGCAGATAGAACTTTGACAGAATCTTGAGGGGTTCAGCGTGCCATGATCAAGGCTATTGCCACCATACTCCTGTAGTGGCAGTGTCTGGGCCCCCCCGCCCTCGCTGGATTGAGGCAGCACGAGCCTTACACAGCCCGCTGCCAGGCCACTTTTCCGATGTTCCACCAAGCACTGGATGGCATGCTCATCATGGACGTCATGCTCTTGGTGCTCTGATGGGTTTTCTGGATGCTCATAGCCCAGTTCTGCACAGTACACGTCGTACCTGAGTCGAAATACGCGCTTGCGGGTTGCATCATCCTGGGCAAGCCTGAAGGTGAATTCGTTACGAAATCTCTCGAGAAGCCGATTGGATACCCGCTGGTTGCGTTCCCTATCAGCCAGATCTCTATATCCCATGCCTTGGTTTCCTTGAGATGGTTTCGTTCGGTTTCTGCATGCCGAAGGTCTTGATAGGTGCGAGGTTTCAAACTGCGTTTTCAAATATTGTTTTCAGCAATTTGGGCTTTCCCAAGTGGAACCCTTGACCATACACGATGCCATAGGAACGTAATATGGGGAGCAAGGATTCGTCATCCACAAATTCGGCAATGGCCTGCTTGCCGAACCCGGCGGCAATATCTGCAATGGCCCGCACGATGACACGGCTGTCTGGGCTGAGGGTCAGGCTGCGGATGAACGAGCCGTCTATCTTGATGTAGTCCACGGGCAGCTGGCCCAGATAGTGGAAGCTGCTGAAGCCCACGCCGAAATCATCCAGGGCGGTGCGGCAGCCCAGGTCCCGAATGGCCTGCAGCACGCCGCGTGCGGTCGCGAAATCGGTGACGGCGGCCGTCTCGGTGATCTCCAGGATCAGATGATGGGGGTCGGCGCCACTGCTGGCCAGTTCTTCGGCAAGGAAGGACTCGAGCCCCCTGTCGTGGAGGGACTGGCCCGAGAGGTTCACCGCCAGGCTGATCCCCTGATCCTGCAACTGTCGCAGGGCCTGCAGGCTGTGGTGCAGCACCCAGCGATCGAGCTGGACGATCATCCCGTTGCGTTCGGCCACGGGGATGAAGTTGGCGGGCGACACAAGGCTGCCGTCGGTCTCGCACATCCGGATCAGCACCTCGTAGTGCTTCACGTCACGGTCCTCGAGCCGGACGATGGGCTGCGCCATCAGCGTGAAGTCGTCATCCTGCAGGGCCTTACGCAGGCGCTCGACCCAGTAGACCCGCTCCTGAAGTTCGTCCTTGGCACTCTCCAGGGTGGAGAGCAGGTGCCAGCGTTGCACGCCACTTTCCTTGGCCTTGTACATGGCAACGTCGGCACTGGCCATCAGGTCGGCGGGAGTCTCGCCGTGAGTCGGGAACTGGGCGATGCCGATACTGGCCACGGCCCGATGGCGGCGACCGCTGGCGGAAAAGCGAAGTCCATCGAGTAACTGGTTGCAATGCTGGGCGATGGCGATGGCCTGGGCGGCGTCGGCATCCTCCAGCAGCAGGGCGAACTCGTCTCCGCCAAGCCTGGCGATGATGCCGCGGTGACCCAGGTTGAGCTGAAGCGTATCCGCGACTTCGCGCAGCAGGCGGTCGCCGGCATGATGGCCGCTGAGCTCGTTGATCTCCTTGAACTGGTCCAGGTCCAGCAGCAGTATGGCGCCCATGTGGCCTTGCTGCAGTGCCAGCTGGATGGCTTCCTGGAAGTAACGACGATTGTAGAGCGAGGTCAGGGGATCGCGTTCGGCCAGCCAGGTCAGGCGCCCTTCGGCGGCCTTGCGCTCGGTGATATCCAGGCCCACGGAAATGCGAGCCATGCTGGCATCGTTGCCGGTCGGCAGGGGAGCGTGGTACCAGACGATGGTATGGACCTGGTTGTCGGGCGTCAGCAGGGTGCGTTCCTCTTGCTGAGGTGCCTCGGTCGTCGCCATGGGAGAATGGCCGGGCGCATCGAAGATATCGTCGAAATGGCGACCGATGAGCACGTCTTCGTCGATATCGAGCATGGAGAGGGTGTAGGCGTTGACCAGGCTGATGCGGCCCACGCCATCCTGGGCGATGATGAACACGCGAGCGGTATCGAGCAGGCTGCCGACGAAATCTCGTTCCTGGGCCAGCTCGTCGACGCGCTCGGCCAGCTGTTCGCCTCTTGCCTGGACCTCTCCCTCGAGCAACTCCAGCTGCCGCGACAACTCCAGGGTGGTGCCTTCCAGAACGTCGATCTCGTCCGGCAGCCGGCGAGTCTTGCCGGGAATGGCCTCCCTGGCCTCGGCGAAGCCACCACGGGCAAGGGAGGGGAGCACGCCGGCGATCCGGCGCAGGCGCGACATGGGGCCCAGCAGGATGATCAGCAGCAGCAGCTCGGCCGCCAGCCAGCCCGCCACGCCGGCGTACAGCAGGGTGCGCGTATCGTGGTTGATGGCCTGGATCTGGGCGGTGATATCGGAGATCAGCAGGAAATAGCCGGTACTGCGCCTGTCCTGATCTTCTTCCATTCGCGACGCCGACAGCTCCAGGTGGCGTCCCTGGTGCTGCAGATAGAACGGGGAATCGGTCAGCCCGGACAGGTTGGTCGCTGCCGAAGCCTGGCGCAGGAAGGGCAGGCTTTCTCGCTGCCCGGTCAACGCCGTCAAATGGCCATTCCAGGCGTCCAGGCGGCGTTCCAGGGGCAAGTCCCTGGCTTCCATGGGGCCCGTCACTAGAAGGGCCACCTCACCACCCGAGACCGACTTCGCCTGGCGGATGACATCGGCCAACGATCGCGACAGGATGACCAGACCCACGCTCTGTCCTTCCACCAGCACCGGAACGGCAGCATACTGCCGGCAGTCGATGGAGCAGCGCAGAGTGGTAAACGGCATCTCGGTGCTCATCACGCGATCCACCCAGGCCTGTACGGGACGCTGATTAGTGGCCAGGTCCTCGCCCCAGTTCCCCATCGCCCGTCCCTGGCGGTTGAAGACCAAAATCTCCTCCACCCCGGCATCGAGCTGCAAGGTCGGCCATTGGGATCTCAGGGCGGCCAGGATGGCATCGTCATCGCCGGACTGCAGCGAGGGGCCGAGTCGGGGAGAGGCCGCCGCCAGGCTGGCCAACTGACGCAGGTTCTCCTCGGAACGGCGCAGCGCCAGCTGGATCTCGCGCTGTTGGCGAGCATGGTGCTGGATTTGGCCTTCCTGGAACTGGCGGGTCAGGTTCCGATGGCCCAGCCCGGTGAACAGCGTGACCAGCACGATCAGAAGGAGGCTGCTGAGCGCGATGACGCGCCAGGTGAGGCTGAGTCGATGTCGGTTTGAGGAGAAGGGTGTGGTGGTCATCTCTCCGATTCCCTGATTCGGATGGGGGGTGTCGCGGAGAGAACGTCAGAAACGTAGCGACATCTGGAAAAGCAGCATGTTCCAGTATCTGTCTGTCTCGCTCGGATCGGGGTTGTCCTGGGCCGGTAGCCAACCGGTGCCATCGACATGATGGTACTCCCCGGAGAGCAACAACCTGGGATGCGGCGTCCACTGAAGGCCGAAGGTCATGTCCTTCGCAAACTGTGAGTGAGCGGGCCCAGCCCCTGCGGCCTCGAAGGCTTTGCCTGAACGGTCATCGCGGTTGCTGATCAAGCTGTCGTAGCGTACTAGCCACTGCCAGTCATCCAGGAAGCGTCGAGTGTATTGGATGTACCAGCTTTCCCCCGTCGTGTCGAAATTGAAGCGTGGATCATTGAAATCCTCCATTCCCGATTCACGCAGGGCATATTCTGTCGTCAGGCTCCAATACTCGGCGTTGTACTGGAGCGACAGGATCCAGGGGCGGAAGTAGAAGTCACCGTCGCTGAGACCGGTCAGGCGCGAGTCGAAATGCGCGCCGACATTGGCGGTGCTCAGGGCTGCGACGATGCGACCGCCGTCGTGTTCGTAGCGGACCTGTCCGATGGCCGAGGTTTCCGGCTCGAGATCGCCGGGGATCCGGTCGAGGCGCAGGGTGCGGCGCAGGTCGTCGCCGGCCTGGACACGTCCCACGCCGGCCTGGAAGCGCAGCGCGCCCTGGGACAGGCGTTCCTCGTAGTAGCCGAGGACCCCATCGGCCGACAGCGCCAGCGACCGGGTACGGTCGAAATAGATCGACTGCGGCAGCAGGATGCTCGGGCGCGTGAAGGCCACATCCCGAGTCTGGTTATAGAAGCCGAACGGGTTCTTGAAGCGGCCGACCTGGACTCCGAAGTTGCGCTGCTGGTTCGACTGGATCTGGTAGTCGATCAGACCATAGTCGAGCTCGGGGCTGGCCTCGCTGCCATCCCCGCCGGCCCGCCGGCTGAGCACCTGGGCCGCAATCAGCACGTCCTCGTGGGGGCGCAGTGACACGTTGGCCCCGATCTCGGTGAACTTGAGGCTGCCTTCGTCGCTACTGCTGGGGCCGAAGAAGTCGTTGTCGTCGGTGATCACCAGCGCCTGGCTCAGGAAGCCATGCAGCTGGAGCGTATCCAGGACCTTCTCTTCCTTGCCGTGTGCCTGGGTGATGGTCGCGAGCAGCGCGGCACCCATGAGCAGGGCGGGGCGCGGCTCACTCCATCGAAATGACTTGGACACGGTCATCCAGATACTCCCTTTGAAGATATCCCAGGGCGCCGGAGGTGCTGGCAATCTGCTCGAGCATCTCCCCCTGGGTGCGAACGCGGTTGGGAGCCTGCCCCGTCCCCGAGAAGACCACCCGGTCCCAGGCCAGCTGAAGCTGGTGGGGGTAGACCGAGAGGCGCTCCTTGACGAAGCGGGCGTGCACCGGGTGGCTACTGGGCAATACGAAGACCCTGGCGGCCTGGCCGTCGGGCCAGGTGCGTTGGCGCATGGCGAAGATGGCCCGGGTGGTATCCCGTGTCAGGTGGTGCGTATCGACATCGGCATTGGCCACCAGCAGCACGTCAGGGTCCTGGGCCATCGCCGAGGGTACGAGGCTCATCAGGCCCCATGCCAGCAGGGTCACGAATCTCAGCCACGCCATGTGCACAGCCTCCTGCGGTCGTCGACAACGCGGAGGAGCGCCGGCAGGCGGGGAGGACTCAGAGATAGAGCTCGCATGGCGTGCTGTACTCGCTCGGCCTGCAGGGCCAGCGGTACCCGGCGGCCCGTGTTGGAAGATGGGGCATTGGTGAGTCGATGACGCATTCCCCCTGCAGCCCGATATCGGGCCTGGTTATTATTGACGTCAGGCTAACCAGGGGCAGCGCTCAGTGCCCAGCCTGAGGTTTTTGCACAGCTTACCTTCATAAACTACATCACGGGAAGGCAATGTACAGGAGGGACTTCAACGAGAATCCTGATTCTGGCGACTAAGCCCGGCGGCTGAGGCCGCCGGGCGCGCGGCTCAGCCGAAAGTGCCAAAGCTGTCCGCGTTGATCCACAGGTGGGCGAGGACGCTGGCGACATAGCCCAGTGCGATCACCGGCGACCAGCGCAGGTGGCCCATGAAGGTGTAGTTGCCGCGGGCCTGACCCATCAGCGCCACCCCGGCCGCGGAGCCGATCGACAGCAGGCTGCCGCCGACACCGGCGGTGAGGGTGATCAGCAGCCAGTGCCCGTGGGACATGTCCGGCTCCATGGTCAGCACCGCGAACATCACCGGAATGTTGTCGACCACCGCCGAGATCACGCCCAGGGCGACGTTGGCCCAGGTGGCGTTCCAGCCGGTATAGAGCGCGTCGGAGAGCAGGCCGAGGTAGCCCATGAAGCCGAGGCCCCCCACGCACATCACCACGCCGTAGAAGAACAGCAGGGTGTCCCACTCGGCTCGGGCGACCCGGTTGAAGACGTCGAAGGGCACCACGCTGCCCAGCTGTTCGAGCATCTTCCAGTCGCCGCGCTGGGTGTAGAGGCTGCGCTTGCGCTCCAGGGAGCGCGGCAGGCTCTGACGCAGGTAGTAGCCGAAGAACTGCAGGTAGCCGAGCCCGGTCATCATGCCCAGCACCGGCGGCAGGTGCAGCAGGGTGTGGTAGCCCACGGCGGTGGCCACGGTGAACAGGAACAGCAGGATGATCCGTCGCGCACCGCGCTTGAGCTGCACGTCCTCCTCGAGGCTCGCCGGGACGCGATTCTTGATGAAGGCGCTCATCACCACGGCGGGGATGATGAAGTTCACGAACGACGGTATCAGCAGCGCGAAGAACTCCTGGAACTGGATGATGCCCGCCTGCCAGACCATCAGGGTGGTGATGTCGCCGAAGGGGCTGAAGGCGCCGCCGGCGTTGGCGGCGACCACGATGTTGATGCAGGCCAGGTTGATGAAGCGCTTGTCGCCCTCGGCCACCTTGGTGACCACCGCGCACATCAGCAGGGCGGTGGTCAGGTTGTCGGCCACCGGCGAGATGACGAAGGCCAGCAGGCCGGTGATCCAGAACAGGGTTCGGTAGCTGAAGCCCTTGCGTACCATCCAGGCGCGCAGGGTATCGAAGACGCGACGCTCGTCCATGGCGTTGATATAGGTCATCGCCACCAGCAGGAAGAGCATCAGCTCGGTGAATTCCAGCAGGGTGGTGCGGAAGGCGTGTTCGGATTCCGCCGAGATCCCGGCCTTGACATAGACCCAGCCGATCAGGCCCCAGATGATGCCGGCCGCCACCAGCACCGGCTTGGACTTGCGCATGTGGATCTTCTCCTCGGCCATGACCAGGGCATAGGCGAGGACGAAGATCACCACGGCCAGCAGGCCGACGAAGGAGGTGGTCAGGTCGAGTTCGCCCTGGGAGGCGAGGGCGGGAGAGGCGAAGGCGACGAGCGAGAGGAAGAGAATCGGAATGCCAGGCCATCGAGCGGGGTGCCTGGGCCGGTTGGGGGAGGAACAGATGGTCTGCATGGCGGCGATCATCCTAAGGGAAGAAAATGAGGGAAAGGGTTCGAAAACGCGCGAATTTTACCATATCGTGCTGAATCGAAACGCTTTCTGGCCTGCCCCTTTGGTAGGGGGCGGAAGCCTTCTGGCGGTTCCCTGACCCCGGACAGCTCGCCGCGATTCGTTCCCCCGCCGGCGGGGAATTTATGGCATCATCTGGCCCTTCCGGCCGAGGCCGGGCGGACCATCGCAACGCCAATGACTCAGGGCAGGCTCAAGACGCATGTTTCTCGATGACTACCACTCGCGCACGGGCTCGCGCCTCTGCATCTCCGCAGAGCAGGCCAGCCGTTTCGCCAAGCGTGTCGCCGGTGACTTCAATCCCATCCATAACCCGGATGCGCGCCGCTTCTGCGTGCCGGGAGATCTGCTCTTCGCCCTGGTGCTGGCGCGCTTCGGCCTCTCCCAGCGCATGACCTTCCGCTTCCTGAGCATGGTCGGGGACGGTGTCCCGCTGACCTTCGCCGAGGACGACGATGGCCTGATTCGCGTGCGTGACGACGACGGCAAGTGCTATCTCGAGGCGGAGCGCAGCGGTGAGGTGACCCACGACGAAGCCGTCGTCGAGGCCTTCACCCGTTGCTACGTGGCCTTCTCGGGGAAGAACTTCCCGCACTACCTCAAGCCGCTGATGGAAGACCAGGGCGTGATGTTCAACCCCAGGCGCCCGCTGGTGATCTACGACAGCATGGGCTTCGCCCTGGAGCGCCTGAACGGCATCGAGCCCGGCCTGGAACTGGTCGACTCCTCCCTGGCGGTGACCGGCAAGCGCGGCGATGCCCTGCTGGAGTTCCGCATCCTCGCCGGCGGCGAGGAGGTCGGTACCGGCTCCAAGAAGCTGGTGGTGAGTGGCCTGTGTCCCTACGACGCCGCGGCCATGGACGAGGTGGTCGAGGAGTTCTACCGGCTCAAGTCGGTCTACGAGGCCGAAGCCTGACCCGGAACGGCCGCCGCCAGACCGACAGCAAGGTGAAGCCTACCTGGCTGCTGGCCGGGCCGGGCAGGAACTGGCACAGCGCCACGAGATCCGCGTAGGCGTGCTCGTCGAGCCAGCCTCGACGGGCGACGAATTCGCTGCGAAAGTCTCCCGGATGGGCGATGGGGCCACCGAAGGCGCTCAGCCCCAGCAGCAGAAAGGCGCGGAAGACCTCGCCGACGCGGTGGGTGTCGGTCATGCGACCTCCCGGCGGTGAAAGGGGAACGGTGCCGGGCCAGGCGAAGGCCGGTGCCACACGCTGCGCGCATTGTCTCGTCAAAGGATGACCAAGCGATGATACGAACGCTACTGGTGAGCGGCGACGGCCGGGTCATGCAGGGAGGCGAGGAGCTGATCGCGCACTGGCGCGACGAGGCGGGAAGCCGTATCTGGATCGACCTGCAGGGCGAGCCCCCGGAGCGCGAGCGCGCCATGCTGGAGGCCTTCGGCGGCCATCCCCTGGCCATCGACGATGCCCAGCGTGAACGTCATCCACCGAAGATCGAGGAATTCGAGGATCACACCCTGATCCTCTATCGCGGCATCTCCTCCTTCGATGCCGAGCTGAACTACGTGCCCCAGCAGGTCGCCTTCCTCCTCGGCGAGCGCTTCCTGATCAGCCTGCACCCGGGGCTGGCACTGAGCATCGACCGTCTCCGGGAACACGAGGGCAGCACCCTGCTCAAGCGCTCGCCCGAACACGTGGCACTGCGGGTCATGTACGCCTCCGCCGGCTACTACCTGAACAGCCTGCTGGAATTCGAGAACCAGCTCAGCGACCTGGAGGATGCACTGATCGACGATGGCAGCGATGCCCTGATGCGCCGGGTCATCGCCTTTCGCTCGCGGCTGGTCAAGATGCGCCGGGTCTTCAGCTACCATCTCGGCATCACCCAGGAACTCACCGCCTATGACTATGCGCACCTGCCCCGCGACGAGGAGGAGACCCTGCACGCCATCAATGACGTGCACGAGCGCTTCGAGCGGTTGCATAGCCTGACCCAGATGTACTACGACATCTGTGGCGACCTGATCGACGGCTACATCTCGCTCTCGTCGCACCAGCTCAACCGCACCATGCGGGTGCTGACGGTGATCACCGCCATCTTCGTGCCCCTGACCTTCATCGCCGGCATCTACGGCATGAACTTTGCCCACATGCCGGAGCTGGCCTACCGCTACGGCTACTTCCTGGTGCTGCTGGTGATGCTCGCCATCGGCCTCGGCCTGCTGTGGGTGTTCCGGCGCATGAAGTGGCTATGAGTCGCGGCTCCTGCGACGGGGTGGGGCAAAAGGACGCAGCCGGGCGGTCGCCGCCGCCTCGATTCCGCCGCCCTGGCGTGGCAAGTCGTTGATTCCACTGCCAGGGAGGGGGCCCCGCCGGCCTGGCGGGCCTCGCCGCGTTGAGGGCGGCGGTTGGCCCGGCGGGTCTTGGACCTTAGTCTCGGTCTACCCATCCCCTTTCGGACCCGACCATGCACCCCCAGCGAGAGCAACTGCATAACGAGCTCCACGCCCGCCCGTCGATCTACTTCTCGGAGCCGGCCCATCTCCACCACTACGCCTTCCTCGACACCGACGGTGTCTGCGACGGCATCATCACGCGCCTCTGCGAGCTGGCGGGAACCAGCCTTGCCCCCGATGCGGTGCAGGGCATCCTCACCCTCGAGGAGGGGCAGGTGCTGAAGTGGGAGCGGCATACCGAGTTCTTCACCCTGACCCTGATGGTGCCCCGGACACCCGACGGGGAGATCTGGCCGCCGCCCCCGCCGCGCCTGGCCGAGATCGCCGAGGCCCACCGGGAGGCGCTGATCAACGCCACCGTGATCCTGGTCGAGTCGGAGGCCTCCTGGGGCAGCGACACCGGGGCCTGCGGGTTTCGCGACCCCGCCGGGTCGCGCATCGGCGGTGGCGATGCCGCGGTGTGGAGCGACTTCCGCCTCGATGCGCATGGCGTGAACCGGCTGCTGATCGTCAATCGTGCCCTCAACGACTTCCGCCTGGGTCGCATGGCGCGGCGCCTGCTGGAGATCGAGACCTACCGCATGATGGCCTCGCTGGCGCTGCCCCAGGCCAAGCGGCTCGGGACCGAGCTGGCGGGGTTCGAGGCCGAGCTGGGCGAGCTCTCCGATCGCAATGCCGAGGACGACTCCGAGGGGCCGCGTCCGCTGCTGGGTGCCATCGCCTCGCTCTCCGCTCGCCTGGAGCGCAGCGGCGCCCGCAGCCGTCACCGCTTCAGCGCCACCGAGGCCTACGCCAGGATCGTCTTCACCCGGGTGGAGGAACTGCGCGAGACCCGAGTCGGGGACTGCCAGCGGCTGGGCGTCTTCCTGATGCGCCGCTTCCTGCCCACGGTGCGCTACTGCGCCGCGGTGGACCGCCGCCAGGAGCAGTTGGCGGCGAACGTGGCGCGCCTCAACGACCTGCTGCGGACTCGTGCCCAGGTGGAGATCGAGGAACAGAACGCCGAGATGCTCAAGAGCCTCAATGAGCGCACCAGCAGCCAGCTGAAGATCCAGAAGGCCGTCGAGGGCCTGTCGATCATCGTCATCAGCTACTACATCTTCAGCCTGATCAAGCTCGCCCTGGGGAGCCTCGGGGCCCTGGGCATGCCCATGGAGCCGCGCGTCGCCGTCGGGGTGTTCGGCCCGCTGGCGGTGCTGGTCATCGGGGGGCTGGCGTGGCGGATATGGCGGGTCAAGCAACACTAGGCGGGTCTGCTGCCGGCCGGGCAGGCCGGCAGCGGGGTATCGTCGGGCTCACTTCAGGTAGACCTGGCCTTGCTCGTAGAGGCCGCGGCAGTCGTTGGCGTCGTGGTAGCGGTCCTCGTCGATGTTGAGCGAGTGCACCCCGGGGCCGCCGAAGCGTGGATCGTCGCACTCGCCGTCGTTGGCCCAGCGGCTGGTGTTGTCGCCCCACTCGATGCCGCCGGCACTGCTTCCCGAGCTGGCGCCGCTGGCGCCCCAGGACGGGCTGGCCTCGGAGATGTTGAGGGTGGCGTCCTGCAGCTCGCCGGCGGCATGGGTGCCGACCCAGATGTTGTAGTTGCCGGATGGCGGGTTGTGCCACTTGATGCCCGGATTGGTGCCGGCCGCGGTGGAGTAGTCGTCGTTGCAGTGCCAGTTGCCGGCGCCGTCGTAGACCACCAGGGTGGTGTCGGCCGGGGACTCGACGAAGATGCTCAGCACGTGCTGGCCGGCCTCGTAGTTGAGGTCCAGGTCGGGCTTGTCGCTGACGTGGCCGCTGCAGTTGGGACCCGCCTCGCCGGCGGAGCGGTTGCCGCCCGCACTGAGGCTGGTGCGGTGCGGGTCGGGCTGGAACCCGGAGACGAGGTTCACGGTGCCGTAGGATGGGGTGGCTTCCCAGTCCAGGGCCTGGGCACCCGCCGTGTAACACAGCAGTGGAAGGGCCACGAGCGCAGCCTTGCGATAGATCGACATAATCCCTTTTCCCTTGCGATGAGAGTCCGTGCGCGTGGCGCACCCGGATAATATGGCCAAGGCCCCGGGGAATGTCACGCCGTGTGACGCTCGCCGCCGACCGGGCGCTGTGCCGCGCGAGGCGATGCTGTCGCCGCCAGTCGCAGTCGCTCCAGTCGCGCATACAGGTACTCGGTGAAGAAGCCATGCATCAGGAAGCGCTGACCGAGGTTCCAGGGCCCCAGCAGGTAATGCGGGTACTTGTTGTAGGCCATCTCGGCCAGGCTCGGGTCGCCGATCAGCTGGCCGATGCGGATGGCCAGCGATTGGTCCAGGTTGAAGCCGTTGATGGCGTCGCGGTACTCCTCCCGGGTCAGCAGCAGGCAGAACAGGCACATGAACAGCCCATGGGCACTCTCGAAGTCCAGCACCTGGGTGCGCCGCCGGCGGACCCTGAAGTCCGCCATCGCGATCGGCCGCCAGTGCGTCCAGCGCAGGGCTTCCGTGGCCAGCGGGGCCGGGCGCGGCCGCCAGTGGCCCATTGCCGCGAAGGCGCGGAACAGCTCCTGGTCGTGGTCGACGAAGGTCGCTTCCCGCATGTCCCGGATACACCGTGGGTAGAGCGTCATAGGGGCGATGTCCGCCACCTCGCCGTTGTCCACCAGGAAGTTGATCACGTTCGACTCGGTGGCGAAGTGCCGCAGGATCAGCAGGTTGGCCTCGGGGCTGACCGCATGGGTGCAGAACCAGCAGATCAGCCGCTGCAGCAGCCCGTGGGCCCGGAACTGCGGCAGCGGCAGTCGCTTGAGGAACCAGATCACATGCAGCAGCGCCCCCAGCAGCCCCTGCAGCAGCGGGCGCAGCCACCAGCGGGTCGGGCGCTCGAGATCGGCGAGCCACTGGCGCATGGCCTCGGGCTCGATGGGCAGCGAGTCATCGACTTCCAGGGCCCGCAGGAAGGGGCTGCGACGGCTAGTCATGGTCCACCTCCTCGAGCTGCAAGGCATAGAGCCGGGCCACGACCCGGGCGGTACGCAGGATGGCCCGGCGGTCGGCCGCGTCGCGGCAGACCCGGTCGAGCAGGGCATAGAGCTTGTCCAGGTGGGCGTCGTCGTTCTCGCCGTGATAGCGCATGAAGCGGGTGTGGCCGCCATCGCCGCCGGTGGCCGCCTCGACTCGGCGCGCCCAGTCGGCAGCCATCTTCTGGCCCAGTCCCTCGATGATCCACATGGCGCCGATCAGGTCCACGGGGTTGGGCTGGCTCGCCCGGTACATCATGAAGGCGTGCAGGGCCTCGCTGCCGGCGTTGCGCTCGCCCTCGACGATGGCCCGGCGCTCGCCGCCGGCTGCCACGTAGTCGGCCTCCAGCAGCTCGTAGTCGCGGTGCTCCTCCCGGACATGCTCGATCACCAGCGAGCGTACGTCGGCGAAGTCGCGATCGAAGCTCGAGGCACCGCGGGTGATCCAGCGCGCGCCCTCCACCACCTGCTGGCGCAGGTGCAGCAGCAGCCGGCGATAGTCCTCCAGGGGGAAGCGGCCGCGCTCGAGGCGCTGGATCACGGGGACGCGGCCCAGCTGGCGCTCGAAATCGAACCAGATGCGCATCAGCCCCTGCAGACAGTCCTCGCCGGCCCGGGCGGCCATGGCGCCGTTGCCGATGGTGGTGCGATGCTCGGCGTCGATGGCGTAGTGGCGCTGCCGGATGCCATTGGACTCGAGGATGCGCCGCTTCAGCCGGCTGGGCTTGCCGTGGACCCGGCCGGGTAGAGCAGGCACAGCAGGATCGGAATGCCGACCTGCACGCCCATCAGCGAGTGGACCAGCGACTCCTTGAGCCCCGAGGTCGCCTCGATGCGGGTGGCCCGGTGGCAGCACCAGTCGACGAAGCCGGCGATGCCCCACAGCGGCAGGAAGACATACAACAGGACCTGAATCAGTAGCGAATGCGTATCCATCAGCGAACCTCGCGGCGGCGTCGATGGTGAGGGGGTTTTGAAACGGTGTTCGATAAACAGCCTAGCTGGCTCGGCCGGAAATGCAAACGGTTGTTTGAATCTCGTCGAGCCGTCGGCATGCACACCGCCAGGCCCCCGGGCGTCCGCATCGTGTTGAGCGTCGGCGTGGCGTCTTCGGCACGGGGCACTATGCTGGAGTCAGCCCTCGGGCTTCACGTTCATCCGTCACCCTTCGGGAGGTGCACCATGACGACCACGATGTTTTCCGCGGCATGCCTTGGACGGGGCCTGCTGTTGGCCCTGCCTCTGGTGGCTGGCACGGCCCTGGCCAGTGAGGGCCATGACCTGACCTTCCAGGGCGATGCCAGCTTCAACGGACCGCACGGCGGCCAGGCGGTCCAGGCGGCGCTGGTGGACACGGCCAGCGGCGAGACCATCGCCGTGAAGACCGGCGAGGTCTCCGCCGACGGCGATCCGGCGTTCTCGTTCGAATTCCCCGGCGTGCTGCAGGAGGGCGGCAGCTACGCCGTCCACTACTGGATCGATTCCAACTTCGGCGGCGGCAACGCCGGCAACTGCGATCCCATGGAAAACGACCACCAGTGGAGCGTGGCCATCGAGGCGGGCGGCGAGGCCACCACCCATGTGGAGAGCCACGATCCCTCCGCCCTGACGGCCGTCTGCGATACCTTCCAGTAGTCCAGCCACGCTGGCCTCTCATGACCGCGGGCCCGGTGACGACCGGGCCCGCATCACTAGGGGTTGAGTCTCCCCTGTCGACCGGTGACTTCCAGGCGTCCTGCCTCGACGCCTGGACGCTCCCTATCCCGGGATCACCAGGGCCGGCGGAAGCGCATCGCGGTGCAGACCCGCTCCCGCGACATCTGCACCGCCGCCGCGCGCGGCAGCTGGCCCTCGGCCTTGGCCCGGCCGAGCACCTCGTCGAGGTTGTGGCGGATCTGCTCCTCGATACGGGCCAGGGCCTCGCCCTGGCTGCCGTTGGCGTGCTCGACCGCGGCGCAGATGACGCCGCCGGCGTTGACGATGAAGTCCGGCAGCACCAGCACGCCCCGCTCGGCGAGTCGGCGCTCGGCCTCCTCGGTCGCGGGGATGTTGGCGCCCTCGGCCACCACCCTGGCCCGGAGCCGGTCCACGTTGCCCTCGTGGAGCACATCCGGTCGCGCCGCGGGAATCCACACCTCGCACTCGACATCGATGATGGCCTCCCGATCGCGGGCCTCGCCGTCCCGGAACTCGGCCACCGCGTGGCCCTCGTGCTTCCAGTCGATCAGGGCCTGCACGTCGAGGCCCTCGGGGCAGACCAGGGTCCCGGCGGAATCGCTGACCGCCACCAGTACGGCGCCGCGCTCGGCCAGGTAGCGCGCCGCGTGCCGGCCCACCGCGCCGAAGCCCTGGATGGCGATCCGCGCCCCCGCGAGGCGAAAGCCGCCGTGGGTCTGGGCCTCCTCGATGGCCGCAGCCAGGCCGAAGCCCGTGGCGCCGATCTCGTCCAGGGGGATGCCGCCGAGCTCCCGGGGCAGGCCCACCGCGCGGCCGGTCATGTCGTGGACCCAGGCCATGGCGATCTCGTCGGTGCCCATGTCGGGGCCGGGAATGTAGTCCGTGATCTCGCGGATCGCGTAGCCGTAGGCGCGCATCAGCCGCTCCTTGTCGGCGGTGGGCATGCGGGGATCGGCGAAGATCACCGCCTTGGCACCGCCGTGGGGCAGGCCGGCCGAGGCGTTCTTCAGCGTCATGGAGCGGGCCAGACGGGCGCACTCCTCAAGGCTCACGTCCGGGGCCATGCGCGTCCCGCCGATCGCCGGGCCGGCCGCGACGTTGTCGATCACCAGGATGGCGCGCAGCCGGGTGGCGGGATCATGCAGGTAGAGGACCTTCTCCGGTCCCAGGTCGTCGGTCAGGTCGAAGGCGTCGCTCATGTGCCGATCCTCCAGGAGGGGCCTTTCTTCAAGCTAGCAGGCCTGGGCATGGAACCCATGACGGAGCATATCGGAACGACGTCCCTCGGAATTCCCGCGGGCCATCGTGGTCCCTACTCTAGCGTGAAGAGTCGCCCCGCACGGGGGACGGCAGGGGCGCCAGCCGGCGCAACCGGCGTCGGGCAGTCGCCCGGGAGGTGAGATGAACATTCGTGATGCCACCAAGGCCCATGCCAGGGACCTGGCCTACCTGATCAACCTGGCGGGCGAGGGCTTGCCCGAGTACCTGTGGGGGCAGATGGTCACGGGCAACGAGACGCCGATGGACGTGGGCGAGCAGCGCGCCGCCCGGGAGGAGGGCGGCTTCAGCTACCGGCACGCCAAGGTCTGCCTGCAGAAGAAGAGGCTGCTGGGGATGATCCTGGACTACCGGCTGCCGGCCCCCTACGACCTCGATGACCTCGACGACCGTCCGCGCGTCGTCCAGCCATTGCTGCGCCTCGAGGCCCAGGCGCCGGGCAGCTGGTATATCAATGCCATCGCCACCTACAAGGCGGCGCGGCGCCGGGGCGTGGCCAGCCTGCTGATGGCCCAGGCCGAGGCCTCGGCCATCGCCGCCGGTTGCACCGAGATGAGCCTGATCGTCGCCTCCGAGAACCACGTGGCCAGGACCTTCTACGAGCACCAGGGCTTCCGCGAGACGGCCTCGCTGCCGATCGAGCCCTACCCCGGCGGCAAGCACGGCGGCGACTGGCTGCTGATGACCAAGCGCATCGATGCGGCCTAGCGCCGGGCAGGCGGCTCACGGCCCGAAACGCGCTCCCCCATGACCGGATGGTCCCTCCGAACGCCTTCGCCGGTATCCGCATCCCCGGCCGGTCGTGGGTAGGGGATGCCTCCCGGGGTGTCCAGCGGTGTCCTGTCGCCGGGTCTGCCGTTAGTCGGGCGCCTTGGCCTCCAGCCCGTCCTGCAGCTTGCCCAGCAGGGCATTGAGGGTCCGCTGCTCCTCGCGGCTCAGCGTCGCCAGCGCCCGGGCCTCGTTGTTCACGTGCTGCGGCAGGGCCTCGTTCACCAGGTCGAGGCCGGCCTCGGTCAGGGTCACCAGCATGCTGCGCCGGTCGGCGGGATTGGGCTGGCGGGCGATCAGCCCGGCCTTCTCCAGGCGATCCAACTGGTTGGTCATGCCCCCCGACGAGAGCATCAGCACCTCGAAGAGCTGGGTCGGGGTCAGCGCGTAGGGGGCGCCGGCCCGGCGCAGGGTCGCCAGCACGTCGAACTCCCGGGGTTGCAGGCCGCGGGCCTTGAAGAAGGGCTCCAGGTATTGGTGGCTGAGGTGCCGGCCGACGGTGGTCAGCCGCGCCGTCAGCTCCATGGGCAGCAGGTCCAGGTCGGGCATTTCCTGGCGCCACTGGTCGATCGCAACACTGACTCGGTTCATGGGGGCTTGCTACCTATTTATCTTGATACTAAGATTCTTTTTATCGTGATACACGATGCCAAGCTATAGGAGCACAAGGATGACCAACGCCCTCGTCGGACACAAGCGCCGCGATCGCCGCGGGCTCAAGGCCCTGGGCTGCCTGCTGCTGGTGGGGACCCTGCTGGCCATGTCGCTGACCGTGGCCAAGTTCGCCGATGCGGCGGTCCTGCCACGCCTGACCTTCCTGATGGCGGCCCTTGCCAGCGCGAGCGGCTGCCTGCTGCTGATCGCACTGCCCAGGCGCGGCGAGTGGCGCCTCGATCGCCGGGTGCTCGAGTATGCCGCCGTCGCCGGCAGCCTGCTGGCGCTGCCCAATGCGCTCGGCTTCCTGGCGGTGCGCCACGTGGGGGCGGGGTTCATCTCGCTGAGCTTCGCCTTCCCCATCCTGGTGACCTGGCTGCTGGCCGTGCTGCTGCGCCTCGAGCCCCTGCGCGGGGATCGCCTGGTCGGCGTGCTGCTGGGGCTTTCCGGCGGCATCGTGCTGGCCCTCTCCAAGGCCGGCACCGGCGGCGGACCGCTGGGCTGGTCGCTGCTGGTCCTGCTGATGCCGCTGGCCCTGGCCCTGGGCAACATCTATCGCACCCTGCGCTGGCCGGCGGACGTCCCGCTGGTGTACCTGACCGCGCTGGTGCTGGCCGGGGCCGCCCTGACCCTGCTGCCGTTCAGCCTGGCCATGGAACCCGGGCGCCTCGGCGAGCTGTTCGCCTCGCCGGCGGGCCTCGGATTGCTGGGGCTCGAGGTGGCGGTGTTCACCGTGCTCTACCGATTCTTCTTCATCCTCCAGCGACTGGCCGGTCCGGTGTACCTCAGCCAGATCGGCACGGTGGCGGCCACCGTGGGCACCGCCGTCGCCGTGCTGGTACTGGGCGAGCCCACCCCGCCCAACCTGGCGCTGGCCGCCGGCCTGGTGGTCGCCGGCACCCTGATCTTCCAGCGCGGCGCCACCCGGCCGGCGAGGCCCGCGCCGGAGGCGTCCTGCTCTGCACGTCCCTGATGCCAGCCCGTTCCCTTGACACCCCCGGAGGTCACCGCATGTCCCTCGATACCGCCCTGCACTGGCGCTACGCCGCCAAGCGCATGAATGGCCAGCGCATTCCCGAGGCCACCCTGGAACGCATCCTCGATGCGGCCCACCTCGCGCCGTCCTCCTACGGCCTGCAGCCCTACTCGGTGGTGGTGGTCGACGACCCGGCGCTGCGCGAGCGCTGTCGGCCCGCCGCCTTCGACCAGCCCCAGATCAGCGAATGCTCGCACCTGCTGGTGTTCGCCACCTGGGAGACGAGCGGGGCGACCGAGGTCGATGAACTGATCCGCCTGATGGCCCGGGAGCGCGGGCTCGATGAGCCGCGCCTCGCGGGCTATCGCGACACCCTGAAGGGCGTGGTCAATGGCTTCGAGACCGCCGAGGCCCGTCGGCACTGGGCGGCCAAGCAGGCCTACCTGGCGATGGGCATGGTGCTGGCCGCGGCCGCCCTGGAGCGGGTCGATGCCACGCCCATGGAGGGTTTCGACCCAGCGGCCCTGGACGCCGTGCTCGGCCTGGAGGCGCGCCGGCTGCGCAGCGCCGTGGTGGTGGCGCTGGGCTACCGTGACGCGGACGCCGACTGGCTCGCCGGCCTCAAGAAGGTGCGCTGGCCGAGGGAGCGGGTGATCGCCCGGGTGGCCTGAGCGCGAGTGGCCCGGACCGGGGCGCCCTCCGCGGGGCTCCCCGGCCCGGGGCGATCGGGGGGCTGCGGGTCAGCGGTCCGCGCGCAGGCGGGCCTCCATCTCCGCCTCGGCCTCTAGGCTCTCCCGGTCGCGGAAGATCGTCGCCACCGCCAGCAGGCGGTCCTCGGCGATGAAGCGCGCGGTGAAGTCGTGGGCCGCGGGGTCGCCGTCGGTCTCGATGCGCTCCCAGTGGGTGGCATGCCCCACGTAGTTGATGCCGATATCGTAATGCTGGCTCCAGAAGAAGGGCACGGCGGCCCGGGCATCGCCGGCGCCGAGGATGTTGCGGGCGGCGCGCTGCCCCTGGCGCTGAGCCACCGTCCAGTGCTCGATGCGCACGCGCTCGCCGCTGATCGGGTCCGGCCAGCGGGCGCTGTCGCCGGCGGCATAGATGCCCGGCACGCTGGTCTCCAGGGTGTCGCTGACCCACACGCCATCGTCCACCGCGAGGCCCGCCGCCTCGGCCAGCGCGGTGCGCGGGCGCACGCCGATGCCCACCACCACCAGGTCGGCGTCGAGGCGCTGGCCGCCCTCGAGCTCGACCGCGTCGGCGGTGATGCCCGCCACGCGTTCCTCCAGGTGGAAGACCACCCCCTTCGACTCGTGCAGCCCGCGGATGAAGTCGCCCAGCGTCTCGCCGAGGACCCGCTCCAGGGGGCGCGCCTCGGGGGCGACCACCCGCACCTCGAGCCCGCGCTCGCGCAGCGACGCCGCCACCTCGAGGCCGATGAAGCTGGCGCCGACCACCACGGCGCGCCGGGCGCCGGCCTCGACGGCGGCGATCAGCGCCTCGCTGTCGGCCTGGCTGCGCAGGGTATGCACGTGGGGCAGCTCGGCACCGGGCACCGTCAGGCGCACCGGCTCGGCGCCGGTGGCCAGCAGCAGCGCCCCGTAGCCGAGGATCTCGCCGTCGGCGAGCCGCAGCCGCGAGGCCTCGGGCTCGATCGCCGCCACCTCGGTGGCGAGCCGCAGGGTGATGTCGTGCTGCGCATAGAAGTCATCGCCGCGCAGGGGAAGCCAGGCGGCCTTCGCCGTGCCGGCCAGGTAGTCCTTGGAGAGGTTGGGGCGGTCGCAGGGCGGGGCCGCATCATCGCTGACGATCGTCACCGGCCCCGTGTAGCCCTGGCGGCGCAACATCTCCGCGGCGGCCTCGCCGGCCGCCCCGCCGCCGACGATCACCACCGAGGACGGCGAGCGGGCCGGGTGACGCTTCGGCCCGGGCTCGGCACGCTCCCGCACGATCACCCGGTCGCCGACCACCTCGGTATTCCAGCAGGCCAGGCCGTCCAGCGCCGGGGCGGCCAGGGCCTCGCCGCTGCGCAGGCTGAAGCAGGCGTGGTGCCAGGGGCAGCGCAGGGTATCGTCGACGATCAGGCCGTCGCCGAGCGGCGCGCCATAGTGGGTGCAGCGGGCGCCGACGGCGTGGAAGTCGCCGCCGCTGCGGGCGAGCAGCACGGCCTTCTCGCCGACATGGCCGGTGATCATCTCGCCCTCGGCCAGCTCGCTCAGTTCGATGCCGGCGGCCAGGTCCGGGCCGCCCGGGGTCTTGTCGGCACTCATGGCGATCTCCTGCGAATGAAGGGACGTCACGAGTCACTATAGGCGTCGGACCGGGCGCCCGTCGGCCTCGATCGAGCGCAGGCAATTTTCGGACATTGCCTAGGGCTTCACCTTGCCGCGCAGCGCCTTGGTCTTGCCCTTCTTGACCTTCTTGTCGACCCGACGGCGCTGGGAGCCCTTGGTGGGGCGGGTCGGCTTGCGGGCCTTCTGCTGCTTGATGGCGCGGCGGATCAGCTCGCGCAGGCGGGCGAGGGCGTCTTCCTTGTTCAGCTCCAGGGTGCGGTGGCTCTGGGCCTTGATGATCACCACCCCCTCCTTGCTGATGCGCTGGTCGGAGAGCGCCATCAGCCGCTCCTTGTAGAAGGGCGGCAGGCTGGAGGCGGGGATGTCGAAGCGCAGGTGGACGGCCGAGGCGACCTTGTTGACGTTCTGCCCACCCGCGCCCTGGGCGCGGATCTGGGTGATCTCGATCTCGTGCTCGACCAGCTCCACGGTGTTGGAGATACGCAGCATGGCAACCTCGTCGTCTGGGGGCTCAGGTATCCCGGCGCAGGGGGTCGAGGAGCTCGCTCAGCCCGTTGTGGTCGATCTCGTGCATCAGTTGCAGCAACCGGCCGATCTGCCCCTCGGGAAAGCCCTCCCGGGCGAACCAGTTGAGGTAGGGGCCGGGCAGGTCGGCGATCAGGGTGCCCGCGTGCTTGCCGAAGGGCATGCGCAGGGTGACCAGCCGTTCCAGGTCTTCGGGGTTCACGGGGCTCGCTCCTCGTTGCGCTGGGGTGCGGTAAGCATGGCGTGGCAGCTTACGGCACCGGGCCGCCGCCGGCCAGGCCAGTCGGCCTATCCTTCATGCTAGGCTTGGCGTTTCCGCGCGACGCGCCGTCTACCGAGTGGTCCGCGACAGGCAACCGACAGGGAGGAAGCAGCATGACGACACTGGTCATCGGCGCCAACGGCCAGATCGGCCGCCAGTTCTGCGAGCTGGCCCAGGCGGCCGGGGTGCCCATCAAGGCCATGGTCCGCCGCGAGGCGCAGCGCGCCTGGTTCGAGGAGCGCGGCATCGACACGGTGGTGGCCGACCTGGAGGGCGACTTCCGCCACGCCTTCGCGGGCTGCGACCAGGTGCTCTTCACCGCCGGCTCCGGCCCCCACACCGGCCCCGACAAGACGCTGCTGATCGACCTCTACGCCGCGACCCGCGCCGTCGACCTGGCACGCGAGCTGGGGCTTTCGCGCTTCGTGATGGTCAGCGCCCTGCGCGCCGAGGATCCCCAGGCCGCACCGGAGAAGCTGCGCCCCTACATGGCCGCCAAGTTCGCCGCCGACGCCTACCTGCGCAGTGCCGGCGTGCCGCACCTGATCCTCAAGCCCGGGCGGCTGACCGACGCGCCCGCCACGCGCAGGGTCGCCACCTCGCTGGAGGAGAGCGGCGGCGAGAACACCGTGTCGCGGGCCAACGTGGCCCATGCCTTGCTGCACCTGGTGCAGGCGCGGGCGCTGGTCGACCGGGAGTTCCACCTGCTGGACGGCGAGCGTGCGATTGCCGAGGCCCTGGCCTGAGCCGCCCCGCCACCCGGCCCCCCAGAGGAGACACCGCCATGACAACGCCAGACCCCGCGGCGGCCCTCGCCGTCCGGGCCCGTCGGGTGCTCGAGCTGGCCCCCGAGAGCCTGCTGCCGATGACCTACCAGCAGCTCGCCGAGGCGCTGGGGCTCGCCCCGCCGCGGACCATCCAGCGCGTCGCCCAGGCGCTGGAGGCGCTGATGGGGGAGGACGCCCGCCGGGGGCGCCCCTTCATCGCCGCCCTGGTGGTCAGCCGGCGAGGCGAGGGCCTGCCGGCGCAGGGCTTCTTCGACCTCGCCGTGGAGCTGGGCCGCTTCCCGACCGATCCCTCGGCCCACGCCGAGGCCTGGCGGGACGAGTTCCGGCGCGCGCTGGCGGGGCGCGGCGAGCCTCGCGGCGGAGAGGCATGATGGTCTCGGCCGAGCACGCCACCATCGCTCCCTTTCCACCCCGCGCCTGGTGACGCCGCCCCCCTGACACGAGGAGTCGCCCGACTGGGCCGAGGGCTTCGCCGCGTCAGCTCACATCTGCGCGGTCAGGTAATTCTCGCGGCCCACCAGCCTGATCAGCCGGAGCTGCTGCTCCAGCCAGTAGGCGTGGTCCTGCTCGGTGTCGGTGAGCAGCGGCATCAGCACGGTGCGGGTCTGGAAGTCGCGCTCCCGCTCGCACAGGGCGATGGCGGCCTTCAGGGCGTCGCCCACCTCGTATTCCAGCTGCAGGTCGTTGGCGAGCATCTCCTCCACGTCCTGGCCGATGCGCACCGGGGTGCGGGTGTGGATATCGGGCTTGCCCTCGAGGAACAGGATCCGCTCGATCAGCTGCTTGGCATGGCCCTTCTCGTCGTCGAACTCGTGGGCGATGCGCTCGTGGAGCTTGTTGAGGCCCATGTCGGCGTACATCTCGGCATGGATGAAGTACTGGTCCATGGCGGCGAGTTCGGCGGCGAGCAGTCCGTTCAGGGCGTCGATGATCTCGGGGTTGCCTTTCATGGGGATCCTTTCCTGGCGCAGGGGATGTCAGGACGGTATCCTAGGCAGAACCGCGTCGCTGGTCAAATTTTCCTTTAAATTCATATGGTTGAGACTGCCTTTGCGTGCGATTCGCAATTCGTTTCACGGCGCGGTGGTGCCATCGACCCGCCGACCCAGCGCCTCCAGGTAGGCCTGGATGCGCGCCGCATTGGTGCCGAGGTCGTTCTTGCCGACCCGGGAGGCGGAGCGCATGTCGACCCTTACGCCGTCGTCCGTCTCCGTCAGGCGGATCACCACGTCGTCCCGGAAGCCGAACCAGCGGGTGGTGGCGGTGGCCTCGATCCGCTTCGGCTCGACGGCGGCGATCTCCCAGCCCAGCTCCCGGGCCATGGCCTCGGCGGCGGCCCGGACCTCGCCGAGCGTGGCGTCCAGGGTGAGCGGCCCGAGCCGCGGGTAGCCGGTCCGCTGCTGGCGGGCGGTGGCCTCGCCAGGGTAGGCCACGGCGTTGGGCGCCGCCTCCCGGGCGGTCACCAGGGCCTCGAAGGCGGGCGGGTTCTCCAGGTCCGTGGTGATGTCGTGGATCGGCGGCACGCTGCGGGCGAGCTGCATCAGCTGGGCCGGCAGCGCCACCAGGCTCGCCCCGGCGACGATCACCAGGGTACCCACCAGCGCGACCCGCCAGCGCCGGCAGACCATGGCGACGACCAGCGCCACCAGCCCCACCGCGCCGGCGCCGATCGCCAGATGCGCGCCCTGACGCAGCCACGCGAAGGAGGTGGAGAGCGACACCAGGTCGAGCCGGTAGGCCGGCCCCGCGCCGCCCAACAGCAGGGCGGCCACGATCAGCAGGATCACCGCCAGCCAGGCGAGGCGCGTGGGCCACTTGCCGCCGCGCCGGCGCGGCTTGAACATCAATGACATGGTGGGTCCTTCCCCTTTGGTCCTCACAGGCCCTCAGCATACGTGCTGGACCGCTATCCTGCCGACCGTTCCCGGGCGAGCGATCGTCCCGGGATGCTAGGCTGGCGGAGTCGCCATGCCGGCTCCGTTACGATGCCTGCTACAGGGGAGACGCCTGCCGATGCCATTCGTCCGTGGACCTGCCGCCGTGATCCGTGACGCCGGCCCGAGGGACGCCCGCGACATCGCCCGCATCCACGTGGGCGCCTGGCACGATGCCTATGCCGGCATCGTGCCCGAGGGCTACCTGAGGCGACTCTCGGCGATGCGCTTCACCCGACGCTGGCTCGCTTCGCTGGCGGCCACGCCGGGCGGCACCCTGGTGGCCACGGCGGCCGGTGGCCGCGTGGTGGGCTGGGTCGCCATGGGACCCAGTCGCGACGAGGACGCCGCCGATGCCGGAGAGGTCTACGCCATTTACCTGCGGGCCGAGCAGTGGGGGCGTGGTGTGGGCCGGGCGCTGCTGGCCGCCGCCGAGCGGCGGCTGGCGGGGGACGGCCACCGGCTGGCCAGCCTCTGGGTGCTCGAGGCGAACCAGCGGGCGCGGCGCTTCTATGCACGGCTCGGCTACTCGCCGGATGGCCGCCGGGCATCCCTCCGGCTCGGCGGCAAGGAACTGCATGAACTGCGCTACCGCAAGCCGTTGCGGTGATCGGGTGCGGAGATCGGTAATCGGGGACGTACCCCCTATCGGCCGAGCGATCTCTGCTAGCCTGACAAACGGGTAATCGGGGACGGGCGGGTAATCGGGGACGTACCCCTATCGGCCGCAGGGAGTGGGGAGGGAGTATGCAAACCATTGGGCTGATCGGCGGCATGAGCTGGGAATCGACCCAGACCTATTACCGCCTCATCAATCAGCAGGTGAGAAATCGACTGGGCGGTCTGCACTCGGCCAGGCTGGTGCTCTACAGCGTCGACTTTGCCGAGATCGAGCCCCTGCAGCTCCGTGGCGACTGGGACGCCGCCGCCGAGATCCTCGGCTCAGCGGCCCAGGCGGTGAAAGCCGCCGGGGCAGACTTCCTCGTGCTCTGCACAAACACCATGCACAAGGTCGCCCCACAGATAGAGCGCGTGGTAGAGGCTCCCCTGCTGCATATCGCGGATGCCACGGCCAGCGTACTGGCGAGCGACGGCGTGACGTGCGTGGGGCTTCTGGGAACCCGGTTCACGATGGAGCTGGCGTTCTACCGCGAAAGGCTCGAGGCGCGCGGCATCGAGGTGCTGGTACCCGATGCGGCGCAGCGGGAGGTGATTCACGCCGTCATCTTTCAGGAACTCTGCCAGGGGGTGATCAAGCCTGAATCGAAAGTCGCCTACCTCGGGGTGGTGGACTCCCTGGCCCAGCGAGGCGCCCAGGGAGTGATTCTGGGCTGTACCGAGATGGGACTCTTGATTCAGGCGGGGGATACCGCGGTCACGCTCTACGACACCACGGAAATCCATGCCGAGCAGGTCGTGCGCCTGGCGCTGGGGGAAAGCTGATCCTCCGGGAGCGTCCCATCGAGGCAGGGCGGCTGCCTGAGGGGGGCTCCCGGCAGGGTCACTTGAAGCGGGAGCGGGCGGACTTGATGGAGTCACTCAGAGACTCCCAGGCGCGCTCCGCGCCGGCCTTGACGTCGTCCCAGGCGTCGTCACTGGAATGGCGCAGCTCGTCGAGCTTCTGGCGCATCTCGTCACGTTTCGCCTCGAGCCGATCGACCTCCTTCTCCTGCTCGATACGTGCATCGGCCTCGGCACCCCGGGCCCGCGCCTTCAGCTTGTCCACCTCGGCCTGCAGTTCATCCAGCTTGGCGCGCAGCTTCTGTTCGTAGGCATTCCTGTCGCTCATATGGGAGTACTCCTTTCCGTCTACCGGTATGGGGAACCTTGAAGATAGCCTGTCATGGGGCGACAAGGCGCCGACGATTCAGGGTGGCATACCGCGTCGGGGCGGTTGCAAGGACGTGGCACTCCCGCTCTCCACCATCGCTGGAGGGTGGTCCGCCATGCCGGCGACGCTGAAGGCCTGGGTGGACCTGGTGGTGCGCATGGGGCGCACGGTGGACTATGACCCGAGCCGGCCGGACGACCCCTTCACGCCCCTGCTGGCCGACCGGCCGCGTCACGCGATCATCCTGTCGTCACGGGGCGGCGCCGGCTTCGAGCCCGGCGGCGAGCTGGCCCACATGAATCACCTGGAACCCGGCCTGGCCACGGCGCTGGAATTCATCGGCATCAGCCGTATCCACCGGGTGGCGATCGAGCATCAGGAAGAAGGTGGGGAACGGCTGGCCGCCTCCCTCGAGGCGGCAGAGCGCCGGGTGGATGGGCTGATCGCCCGGCTGCAGGCGCGGCATCAGGCCAGCCGGGAGGCGGCGGTGACGGCCTGAGGGGCGACCACCGTGGAGTGATCGGGGACGAGTGATCGGGGACGGACCCTGAGGGATCCCCCGGGGCTGTCCCCCCCGAATTCCGTGGCGTTCCTTTGTAGATTTCAGGGCTCTCCATTCGACTACCAGATATCACCACCCACGAACTGAAAGGAGAATGGAGATGCTGCTCAGCAACAAGAATGCCGTGATTTATGGGGCTGGCGGGGCTATCGGTCGTGCGGTTGCCCTCGCGTTTGCCCGGGAGGGAGCAGGCGTCTTCCTCGCCGGCCGCACGCTTTCAAAGCTCGATGCGGTCGCGAAGGAAATCTCCATGGCGGGCGGCGTAGCTGAGACGGCGGTTGTCGACGCGCTCGACGAACAGGCCATAGAAGCGCACGCCGCCGAGATCATCCGCAAGGCGGGACTTATCGATATCTCGTTCAATGCCATCGGCATGGACGACGTTCAGGGCACCCTGCTCGTCGAGATGTCGCTCGAGGATTTCGCCCGCCCGATCAACAGGGCGACGCGGTCGCAGTTCCTGACGGCCACCACCGCGGCGCGGCATATGGCCAGGCAGGGGGCGGGCGTGATTCTGATGCTCACGGCGACACCCGCGCGCCTGGCCATTCCACACTGCGGGGGGTTCGGCGTGGCGTGTGCGGCGCTGGAAGGCTTATGCCGACAACTCGCCGCTGAGGTTGGGCCCGAAGGCGTGCGGGTGGTTTGCTTGCGTTCGGCCGGCTCCCCGGAGTCGATCCCCGAAACGATGGATATTCACGCCGCCGCCGGCAAGGTGACACGAGATGACTTCATCGCCTCGCTCGAAGAGATGACCTTGCTCAAGCGTTTGCCGGCCCTGGCCGAGGTCGGCGACATGGCCGCCCTCATGGCGTCAGATCATGCAAGTTCGATGACCGGGACAGTCGCAAACATGACCTGCGGTGCGATCGTCGACTAACTGTAGGGTCCCGGATGATCAAATGAGCTACAGGAGTTATCGCCGCTGAGTCGGCGAATCCTGGCCAATTCCGCAATAATGTCCAAGCCCGTGGCCTGGGCCAGGCCTAAGCTATGCCTGAGTGGCGTTCCGGGAGGCAGGCATGGCGAAGCAATTCAGTCGGTTCGACTACTTCAAGAGCCGGCATATCCCCGAGCTTACGGTGCTGCAGGCGGCGCTGAGCGATTTCAGCTACGACCGTCATGCCCACGAGGAGTACGCCTTCGGCGTCACTCTCGCCGGGCGGCAGGATTTCTTCAGCGGCGGCCAGTTCCACCGCAGCCCGCCGGGCAACGTCATCCAGTTCAATCCCGAGCAGGTGCACGATGGGCACCCGGGGGGCGACAGCGCGCTGGGGTATGTCATGACCTACGTGCCTTCCGCCCACCTCGAGGCACTGTTTGCCGATGCGGCGGGATGCGAGCGGGCCGGCAGGTTCCGATGCGGCGAGACCCTGATTGCGGATCCCGAGTTGCGCCGTGCCATCCTGGACCTCGCTCATCTGGTGACCCATCAGGAGGGCACGCGCATCGATCAGGAGCACGCCCTCTACCGAGTGGCGACCCGCCTCGTTCAGCGTGCCGGCAATCATCGGCCGGACGGCAGGCCGAGCCGGCCCGATGCGCTGCTGCTGCGGGCCAAGGACTACATCCTCGCGCACCTCGAAGACGATGTATCGCTGGACGATATCAGCCAGGCCGCCCACCTCTCGAAGTACCACTTCCTGCGCCTGTTCCGGCAGCAGTTCGGCATCACGCCGCACCAGTATGTGCTCAACTGCCGGGTCAATGCCGCGCGCACCCTCCTGGCGGCGGGGGCGGCACCCAATCAGGTGGCCTTCCGCTATGGCTTTACCGACCTCAGCCATTTCAATCGCCGCTTCAAGCGCATCTATGGCATGACGCCCCTCCAGTACCAGCGCAGCGTCAGCCGATAACCCGAGGCTTCCCCATGTTAGAGATCGTCGCCTATGCCCTGGGCGTCATGTACACGCCTGGGCCCGTGAACCTGCTCGGCCTGAATGCGGGCCTCAACGGCCAGGCCAGAACCTCCCTCGGCTTCTTCGTCGGGGTGGGGCTGGCCATGCTGGTACTCTTCCTGGCGTTCGGCTGGCTCGGTGCGGCCTGGGTGCGCGGCGACATGCTCGCCGTGGTGGGGGCGCTGGGATGCGCCTATATCCTCTACTTCGCCATCAAGGTCGCCCGCTCGAGTATCGACCCGGGGGCCATTCGCCAGGCGTCACGCGTGCTGAGCTTTCGCGATGGCCTGATCATGCAGCTCTGCAATCCCAAGGGCATGATCGCGACCCTGCCGATCGCTACGATCCAGTTCCCCGCCGCCGGCATCCATGGCGCGAGCCTGGTGCTCTGGTCGCTGGGGCTGGCGGCGCTGGCCTTCGGCGCCCCCGGCAGCTATGCGCTGATGGGCGCCGTGGTCGGGCAGCGCATCGAGAACCCGACGATTCTCAAGGGCTTCAGCCTGGCGATGGCGGCACTGCTGGTGTGGGTCGCGTTATCCATCAGCTACGAGCACGTGTGGCTGCCGCTGGCAGCGGGCGGGCCTTGAAGGGACCTTGCGAAGAAAGGGGCCTCGCAACGCCGGCTCGACGCGGCGCGGGCAGGGTCTTATTGGCGCCTCTAGCAGGCCGTCTGACAGCCTCGCTCCCGCCGTCTAGGCTGGCTGGTGGATGGGGCGCATCCGACCGGCGAATGCGGCAGGGAGGGTGCGTTGCTCGACCACGCCAGGGACACAGCAGCCGAGGTGACGGATGAAGGTCAAGCGCATCATGGCCAACACGGCCACGGAAGATCTCGACAGGGCGGAGGCCTTCTACGGGGGCCTCCTGGGCCTGGAGCGGCTCATGGATCACGGCTGGTTTCGCACCTACGGCTCGGACGAGCGGATGCGGGTCCAGGTGAGCTTCGGCACGGAGGGCGGCTCGGGAACGCCAGTGCCCGACCTCTCCATCGAGGTCGACGATCTCGAGGCGGCGCTGGTGCGCTTCGAGGAGGCGGACATACCCATCGAATACGGCCCCGTCAGCGAACCCTGGGGCGTGCGGCGCTTCTACGTCCGCGATCCGTTCGGCAAGCTCGTCAATATCCTGCAGCACGAGTGAGTGCGCCGGGGCAGGACGCGGGCAATTTTCGTTTCATCAGCGGTGCGCTGTCGCTGCCGTGTCACGACGAGGCCAGTTAACGTCTCGTGCGGGGCGACTGGCCGATGAGAGGGGCATGGCGAAGCGGGCCGAGTATGCCCATGATGATGGGCCGAACTTTCAGGGTGGTGAGTGGTTGTCATGGTGATATACGTTGCGTTTTTCCTGATCTTCGTCGGTGTGACGCTCGCGCTCTATCAGGTGTACAGCGTGCACTACGCGATCAACTTCGAGGACGAGGAGGAGCGTCCGGAGCGGGTCAACCAGGCCCTGAAGTCGTTGACCGACGAGGCTCGGGGGTGTGCCGGCGGCGAGCCGTCGCCGGGCTTCGTGCAGGCGGTGCGGCGCATCTTCGGTAGCGGCGTCGATGCGCGCCTGGTGCTGGCGGCGGTCGCATCCGGCAAGCAGAAGGCTTTCGCGGAGCCGCTGCTGCGACGGAAGCGGCGGATCGAGACCAACGGCGAGCTGAGAATCGCGCACCTGCCGTTCTGGAAGACCCGCCCGCCGGCCCGCTACCGGCGGGGGCCGGTGTTGATGATCGTCATGGCCAGCAGCCTTCTGGCGCTTTTCTGGGGCGCGGCGAGCATCTTCACGGCGGCCTATCCGGTGGCAGCTCCCTCGCTGGCCTGGGCCAACAACGTGTTCGTGCTGGCGGCACTGGTCTATGCGTCGGCGCTGCTGGCCCATGGGGCCTCGAAGCTGGACCTCTACCTGCACGATATCCAGCAGATCGGCCGACTGAACCGGCGCGTGAACGGTTCAGAAGGCGTCGAGCAATTCGCCTAGTCGCTCCATGGCCGCATTCCCTGCCCCTGCGCCGCTTCCATCGGCCGGCCGGCGCCACCCCCCCCTGCCGATGGCCAACGCATGGCCAAGGTCCAGATCCAGTGACAGCCCCCGCCATGCCCCCTAAGCTGGCGGAAGTGCCACCCACGCCAGGAGGCCGACATGGCCGATCATACCGATACCTCGCGCATCACCCTCCACCCGCATGATCGCCGGGTGAGGATCTTTCACGGCGATATCCTGATCGCCGACACCCGAAACGCCATCGAACTGCGCGAGCGCGGCTATCCACACCGGCAATACCTGCCCAGAGAGGATGTGGACATGTCGAAACTCTCGGTGTCGTCCACCGTGACCCACTGCCCCTTCAAGGGCGATACCACCTACTACTCGCTCGTCGATAACGTCGATGTGGCTTGGAGTTATGACCAGCCGATCGAAGAGATGAAGGACATTGCCGGGAGGCTGGCGTTCGATGCCGACAAGGTCGTGGAAAGGGTGGCGTGACGTCGGCTTTCGAACCACCGTGGATACATTGGCAGATGCTGCCGGCACGATAAGCCGATGGCAGAGCGCGCTGTCGAGTTCACTGTCGGGGGTGGCAGCGGCAGGGGGGCGTGATGCCGACGACGTTGATAGGCATAGACTGCGCGACCGATCCTGCGAAGGTGGGCTTGGCACTCGGACGGTTCGAGGGCGGAAGCAGCGTAGTCGAGGACGTACAGCGAGGCGCTGCCGGCCGTCATCCGGCCGATATCATCGTCGGTTGGCTAGAGGAGTAATCGGGGACGTACCCCTATCGGCCTGCCGCGGCTTCGCGATGAAGTGAGTGCGCCGCGCGCCTGGCTCAGGACGCGGTGCCCTCGAACGCCTCGGGGTAGCGCCGCTTCGCCCGCAACAGGCGCCAGATGGTGATGGCGTTGGTGATCACCACCAGCGCCTCGGCCAGCGAGCCGCCCACGGCCCCCGCCAGCAGGTGGCTGAACAGCCAGGCTACCGCCGCCAGCCCCAGCATTACCCGCATGGGAATGCCGCGCAGCAGGAACATGCCCACCGTGCCCAGCAGCATGGCCACCACCGCGGGCAGGTCCGCCCAGCCCTGCCAGGTGACCAGCGCGGCCACGCCGCTGGCCGCCAGCACGCCGGCCATCACCGCTTTGCTGCCCGGGTAGCGACGGGCCAGGGCGATGCGGGCGATCACCAGCACGGTCAGCGCCGCCGCGGTCCAGCTCTGCAGGAACAGGAACTGCAGGGCGAAGGCGACGTTGGCCGAGATCAGCAGCACCAGCAGGCGCTCGTCCTGCTTGCTGGCGAAGGCGGCGATACACAGCAGCAGGGCGGCCAGGCCGAAGACCTGGCCGGCGAGGGCGGTGGGACTCTCCAGCATCGGGCATCCTCTCGAGTGAGCAGACGCCCAGCATAGCCGCTCCGACGGCGGTTGACGCAAGCCGCCGCTGCCGCGCATCTTGTCGGGACCCCACCGCGCAGAAGAGCTACGACGAAGGCGGCTGCCCCATCGGCGCGGTGATCATCGACAACGCCACCCGGCGCCACCCGCTGATCTGCCTATTCGGACAGACGCCGATTCTCCTTCGCGGCGCCGGCGGGCTCACTCGTACTTGTGCTGCCAGCCCTTGACCGCGATCTGCTCCTTGAGCAGCTCCAGCATGTCCACCAGCACCTGCTCGGTGATCTGTTCGCTATGGGGGTCGGTGCGCAGCCAGGCATCGAAGCCGCTCTCGGCCAGGTGCTCCACCAGGGCGGAGAACTCCGCCGACCGCAGGCCTTCCAGGGCCTCGTCGACCAGGCGGCAGGCCAGGTCGGAGAGCGAGGCCTCGAGCCCCCGGGCCAGCTGGCTGCCCAGCGGCAGGCGCCCGAGCCGCTTGAGCTCCGGGCTCTCCGCCAGGGTGCGGCCGACCAGGCCGCGCACGTAGCGCAGGGTATCGTCGCGGCTGTGGGCATAGGCGTCGCCCGCCATGGCCTCCAGCCGCTGGCTGATCTCACGGATCAGCGCCTGCTTGCGGGGCCGCACCACCCGCTCCATCAGCGGGGCGGACAGCCCGTCGCCGGCGCGGATCTCGTTCTGGACGTTGTCGAGCATGCGGATGGCGATGCGGTCGGTGAGCTCCTCCAGCAGGATGTCGTAGTACTTGGCGACCACGCCGTAGAGGTACCAGCGGCGCACGTCGATCAGGCCCATGCGCTGCAGGCGGTGCAGCAGCGAGATGACGCGCAGGATGCGCAGCAGCCGGAAGCCGCCCAGCGGGATGCAGCCGAGCACGTCGTACCAGTGCACGAAGGGATAGAAGAACCAGCGGTGGTAGTGCCGCTCGGCGATGGCCACCGCCCAACCCAGCAGTACGTCGAGCAGGAAGATGGCCACGAACGCCAGGTCGATGGTGAGGAAGTTGGCATGGATATGCCGGTCGTAGGCGCCGTGCAGGCCGGGGGCGACGGCTTCGAAGGCAGCGTTCAGCGGTGGCAGCAGTAAGAGACTGTCGAACAGCAGCAGGGCCAGGTTGGCGATCACCAGCACGATGATGAGCAGATCCCACACCAGGTGGGCCCGCTCCAGGGCGGGCGAGGTCGTGCGGGTGGTGGGCATGGCGCCTCCTTGAGCGGTTCCGGAACGTCCCTTCTTCACCCAGCCTAGCGCGTCAACAGCCCTTGGCCGATCGCCTCGCCGAGGCGGTCGACGGCGGCGGCCAGCTTCTCGTCGATGACATGGAGATACTCCGTCCAGTCGTCGACGTGGTGCAGCTCCGCCTTGCCGTCCGAGATGCCGCGCAGCACCACCAGCGGCACGTCGTAGCGCGTGCAGGCACGCAGGCAGGCATAGCTCTCCATGTCCACCATGTCGGCGGCGATGGCGGCATAGGCCGAACCCGAGACGATATTGGCGCCGGTCGACAGCGACGCCTCACGAATCCCGGGAATGCGCAACGGCAGGGGAAGGATCGCCGGCAGGTCGAGAAAGGGCGTGACGCCCGTCTCGAAGCCCAGCGGCGAGGCATCCATGTCGCGGTAGGCGACCGAGGTCGCCTGATAGACCTCGGTCTGCTCGAGATCCCGGCTGCCCGCCGAGCCCAGCGATACCACCAGGTCCGGCAGGCGCCCGCTCGCGTTCAATTCGGCAAGCGCGGCGGTGAGTTCCACCGCCGCCTCGACCGGCCCCACGCCGGTCATGAAGGGGTCGAAACGCCTCCTGAGATGCGGGCCGTATTCGGCGTCGGCCGCCATCACGAAGAGGATCTTCCAGCCGCCCAGGTCTGTCAGCGGCGCCGGTGCGCGATGTCCTGCACTCATCCTTCGATCCTCCCTCGGCTCATGGCCGCCTTCATCGTGCCTGTCGTGGGCGTGATCGGCTTGGCCTCGTCGCCGGCCAATCGCTTGATGATGGTACGGATACTGGGTTGCTCGGACACCATGGCCTCTCGCTCAAGGGCGTCGTGAATGGGTAGGGGCAGGAATAGCGGGAAAAGAGCAAGACAGCAAGAACGCGCAAGGTCGACGAAGCCAAGCCGTGCCCATCGAGTACGGCCCCGTCAACTCGATGCGCCAAAGTACGGGAAAACTCGTACTCCAGTGCTAGGCTGAATCTCAGAACACCATAACGATACCGCCAGTGCGCAGGGAGCCACCATGGCAACGGATTCCCCGAACCCCGTAGCGATCTGCACCCGCACGATCGCAGGGAGGGTAATACCCGGCGACTCCCTACATCCCGGCATACAAGGGTGAATGACCGAGAGCGCGCCATATCAGGCCTCTCGGAGAATGGAAATCACCAACGCGTAGGGAGTGACCATGGGTACCGCAGCAGCGAGTCAAAACCTTCAATATGGTTTTCCGACCCCGGGCCCTCAAGATCCCACCGGGCAACGGGTCATGGACCATGTGTTTTTCCTGTCCAATTCTGCGTGGAAAGCCGCCAGAGAGGAGAATGCTTATGACTATGTGGTGGTGGGGACCGGCTTTTGCGCCCTGGCGTTTGCCCAGCGTGTCCTGGAGGCCAACCCTCACAGCCGTATCCTGATGATCGAGCGCGGCGCCTTTTTCCTTCCGGAACACTTCCAGAACCTTCCCTTGCCCTTCAAGGACACCCTGGGGGGACTCTCCGAAACCTTCCCCTGGACCCTGTCCGCCACCACGGCCCTGGGGCAGGATGGCCCCGTCCGTTGGCAGCACGGCATGGTGCCCTTCTTCGGTGGCCGCTCCACGCTGTGGAGTGCCTGGTGCCCCCGGCCGAACGGTGACGAGCTGGTTGGTTGGCCGCCAGCCACCATCGAGGCCGCCCGGCGTAACTTCGAGACGGCCGAAGCCCTGCTGCGCGTGCAGAAGGCCGACCAGATCGACCTGGAGCGCAGCACGGAAGAGCTACGCGTCATCGGGAAGGGTCGGCCCGTGTATGGTCCCCTGCAGCAGTGCATCCAATCGCTGCTACGAGAAAAGGGAAAAGGTGTCGACGGCATCTATCGGACCCAGGCGGCGCCCTTGGCATCCGCCGCGGAAAACGTCAACGGCATCGACTTCCAGAAGTATTCCACACCGGGCGATATCCTGGCGTTGGCCGACAAGCAGGCCAGGCTGCACGCCGCCGGCAAGGGCGCCAGGCTGGATATTGTCACCGATTGCACGGTCGAGAAGATCCAGCAACAGGAGATCGATGGTGCTCGCCAGGCCACCGCCCTGGAAACCTCCCGAGGCGTGCTGCCCCTGGGAGCGGCGCAGCTGATTCTGGCCATGGGCACCCTGCCGCCCACCACCCTCCTGCGTAATTCCTTCCCGGATACCCAGACGCTCGGTGAACGCTTTTCCGCGCACTTCATCAGCTCCATCGTCGCGCGGGTTCCCAAGTCGTCACTGGACCCGCAAGGGCACTTTGGCGACCTGGAGTTGAGTGCCTGTTACGTTGCCGGTGTGGCCGACGACAGCTATGAACAGCAATTCCATATTCAGCTCTCGTCGTTGTGGGATGTGAACCCGGCGAAGAACGCGGGCACGGCATTACGCTACATGCCGGATGTGGTGGCCACCGCGTCGCAGGCCCAGCTGCAATCCTCCGAAGGCTATGTGGTATTCGTCTGCGCGGTGCTGGGGGAGCTGGATTACGATAACCCGGATTCCTGGTTCCTGCGCAATCACCAGGATGGCAATGTCACCACCAACTCGTTGCTGCAGGTCAGGGAAAGCTCCCGGGATTATCGGACCTGGGACGCCATGGATGAGGCCACCTTCGGTATCCTGGAAGACGTCCTGTCGCCGGAGGACGCCGCTCGGGTGGAGTACTGGCATGGCGACCCGGATCAGGGGGAGTGGAGTTCCGAGCGCCCTGGCCGGCACCAGCGACGGGTCGATGCCCTGGTTCATGAAAGCTCCACCCTGTACCTGGGGGAAGAGGAGTCCGCCCCCGTGGATCTGAACTATCGCTTCAGGGGCAGCAACAACGTGTATGTAACGGGCGGTGGACTGTGGCCACGCGGCGGTTCCTGGAACCCGACGATGACCATGGTGGCCCTGGCACAGGACCTGGCGGATAAACTGGAAGGCGCGAAATAGCCTGGCTTGCCATGGGTTGCCTCGGCTCAGTGTACCGCCTTGACGGGGCGTCCACCGCTCCTGGGCAGGATCGAGCGGCCAGCGTCGAATATTCGCCTGCTAGGCTGAAGGGAGGTTCCCACACCGCCGCCGGGAGGACGCCAGGGAACCAGGCGCGCGAGACAGCGGCGGGAGGAGGTTTACCATGCCTTGCAGAGCACGCTATGCCCATGGCGGCTGGCTGGGCGTCGCCCTGGGGCTCTGCCTGGCGGCCCCCCTGGCCGTCGCCGAGGTTTGGGAAGCCAGCGGTGAGTGGCGCCGGATGGCACCGCTACCCGAGGCGCGCACCGAGGTCAGCGTGGCCACCGACGGCGAGCGCATCTTCCTCGCCGGCGGCTTCCAGCAGGCCGGTGAGCGCGACGCCACGGCGCCGCGCACGCTCTTCGTCTATGACCCCGGCGACGACCGCTGGGAGGCCCTCACGGAGCTGCCGCGTGGCGTCAATCACGCCGGCTTCGAGTATCACGACGGCCGGCTCTACGTGATCGCCGGCTACGACGAAGCCAGCTTCACCCCCACCGACGCCTTCCATATCTACGACATCGACACGGATAAATGGCGCCAGGGGCCGGCGCTCCCCACCCCGCGGGGCGCCTTGGCCACGGCCGTGCTCGACGGGCGCATCCACGCCATCGGCGGCACCACGCACGGCCGGGAGGATGTCGGCGTCCACGAGGTCTACGACCCGCAACGCGACGCGTGGAGCCGGCTCGCGGCCATGCCCACCCCGCGCAACCATCACCGTGCCGCCGAGATCGACGGTCGCATCGTCGTGCTCGCCGGCCGCGACGACTCTACCTTCCGCCTGACCACCAACGAGATCTACCACCCGGAGGACGATCGTTGGGAGGAGGGCGCCCCGGTGCCCACCGGGCGCAGCGGGGTCGCCGTGACGGCGCTCGACGACTGGGTCTACCTGTTCGGCGGCGAGACCTTCACACCCGAGCGGCGCACCTTCGACGAAGCGGAGCGCTACCATCCGGAGGAGGACCGCTGGGAGCGCCTGCCCGCCATGCCCACGGCCCGCCACGGCCTGGATGCGGCGGCGGTGGAGGGGGCCATCTACGTCATCGCCGGCGGCCCGGAGGCCGGCTTCGCCTTCTCCGACGTCAACGAGCGGCTGATTCCCGATGACTGAAGCTCGCCTCTCCGTTGATCCCATGCATGGGACAAACCATTCTTTGGTGCTAGGCTGAATCTCACAACCATAACGACATTGCCCATACGCAGGGATGGCACCATGGCAACGGCTTCCACCGAGCCCCGCATCACCCTGCACCCGCACGACCGCCGGGTGCAGGTGACCATCGGCGACACCCTGCTCGCCGACACCACCCGTGCCGTCGAACTCCGCGAACGCAGCTATCCACAGCGGCAATACGCTCCACGCGACGATATCCGGATGGGCCTGTGAACTTCAAATCTTGCGTCGGAGAAAGCAAATGCATATAGCCGGCGGGCTTTACCGCGAGTTGTGCTGTGTACCCTTGTGGAATGCTGTGTTTGGCTCAGGAGGCCGTGCAGCGGCAGCAGTTTCGGCTCTTTCAAAGAGCAGCACTCTCCACGCTTACTCACAAAATTTTGGCAGTGAAGATGCCATGTCACTAGAGATGCTGGGGATCGATATATGCCTCAGCCCGCGTCCAACTGATATTGTTGTTGCATACTTCCATACGCTTTCACGACCAAACATCCAACCTCCTCCTGATGAGATCGAGCGTCAGCCACCGCTTCAAGTTAGTGGGGAGGCCGTGCTGCGCTTCGGGTTTCTCGAAGGAGATGCCATTGTAGATGCGCACCGCGCCGTCTACGACCCGCAGACTTGGCGAAACCCGGCCTCGTTTAGCGAGAATGGTTCGGTCGCGAGAGAGCTGGCGATTGTGCTCAATGAACTCGAGCTTCGATCTGCGACGGGGATTGATGAGCTTAGCTCAGCAGCTTCGCGCCTCATGGAAAGCGAGGGCGCTACCGTCATTGTCGCTAAAGGAGGGGTTCGAGGTGCAATGGTTTTTGAAGGTGGTAGTCGTGCTGCACACGTCCCTGCCTACCGCTCGTCGCGTGTGTTCAAGATCGGTACTGGCGACGTATTCAGCGCGATTTTTGCGCATTATTGGGCTGAGGGGGGGCTGCCGGCGATGGAGGCCGCCGATATGGCTTCGCGTTCGGTCGGGGCCTACTGTAGCTCCAGTCGGCTGCCACTCCAAGATGACATACTTCGTTATCAGGTGCCGGTAAAATCTGCTGCTGCAGGTATGGTCGCGCTTGAAGGTTCGATCGACACAATTGGGCAGCGCTACACCATGGAAGAGGCGAGGTTCTTACTGCGCGAGCTCGGCGTAGAGGTCACTAGTCCGATATTGGATGGCACCACCTCTAGCACCTCCACCGCAGCGGTACTCGTGCTAGCTGACGGGCTTGGTGAAGAAGCTGCCGAACTGGCACAGTGCGCAAAAGCTGCGGGAACCCCTGTTGTGGTTCTTCATGAAAGCGGGGCGCGAGCAATGAGCACATCAATCGGGGAGGCCGGTGTTACGATTACCGATGATTTTGTCTCAGCGCTTTATTTTGTCGCTTGGGCCGCAGCAGAGCGCGTCTAACTTAAAAATAAAAAACTCAGTTGGAGTTCAAACAGCGCATGGCAGATGTCTACATCGTATACGCGAGTGAAGATCATATGGTTGCCGAAAAGCTGCACGGACTCCTTTCGGAGCGTTGGGATGCCTGGTGGGACGACAAGATTACCGGGCCCTTTGCTAAGGCAATTGAGACGGAGATTCCGAAGGCGGGCTGCATCGTTGCTCTTTTCTCTGCCTCCTCGCGGAACAAGGGCACTGTCACGGATGAATTGAGACTTGGCGAAAAGAATAACATTGAGCTCCTGCCCGTCCGACTTGATGACAGTGATCCGCCCTATTCCTTCGGTTCTTATAGTTGTACCGACCTCCGAGGCTGGAATGGTGAGGCCAATCATCCCGGATTTTTGCAACTGCAGCGGCGTTTAGTAAGCGTTGTTCCGCCTAGAGACAGGCCTCAAAGGCCACCCGCGATTGCCAACGGCAAGGTGTTACTACCGACACTCTTTCTGTCAGTCTCGTCGCATGAGACGCAGCTCGTTCCGGGTGAGGCTCTGCAGGCGCTCCGTGTCTTTGAGGCACCGACTATCCTCATCTCGGCCTACGATTTGGTTGCCCGGCGGAAACCACAGGCATTGATCGACGAACTAACGGAGTACCGGAAAAATGGCGGATTTGTTCTGGTAGACTCTGGAAACTACGAAGCGTCCCGCTTGGGCACTCGGAGGTGGAAGAAGCATGATTTAAAAGAGGTGCTTACTCAGGTCCCGCATGACTGGGCATTCTGCTTTGACATAATGAAACCAAAACAAAATCCGGACCGCGCCATTGACGAGATCGTCAAGGCGGTAGAGCATGACAGGTCATTCACTGACGCTTCTGTACTCCCGATTATACACGCTCCAAGTCAGAAGAAGGGAGGATACAAGCTCGGCCACATTCCACGGATCGCCCGCGAAGTCGCAGATCGGCTTGAGCCCCAGCTCATCGCCATTCCGGAACGCGAGCTTGGCCCCGGCCTTATTGCTCGCGCTAGAATGGTCCAATCTATTAGGGAAGAGCTGAGCAAGCTGCCCTTCTACCAGCCTCTCCATATTCTTGGAACGGGGAATCCTTGGAGTATCGCGGTCCTGGCCGCTGCGGGTGCAGATACCTTCGACGGCCTCGAATGGTGCCGGATGGTAGTCGATCGCGTCTCGCACCGGCTCCATCACTTCCAGCATTTTGACTTCTTCAAATTTCAGACTGAGGTGACCGATTCATCTATCGCAAGAGAAGCACTAGAAGATCCGGCTGTCGATTTTGGTGGTAAGGTCGCGTTTCATAATCTAGATTACTTCACCAGCTTTGTGGAAGATATGAGAGAAGCTGTTCTTGAGGATAATATGGAGGCATTTGTGGTAGGGTTGACCGGATGGGATATGGTCAGTCACCTTAAGAAACAGATCCCGGGGCTATTCAAATGAACGCATACGATTCCAGGAAACTGTCGAGTGCCGTCGCGGCCATTTGCCCGGACGTCCGGGCTCGTGTGGCCCAACCCGCCAAGCCGCCGGACGAGCGGCGCTTGTGGTGGGAATTGTCATCTTGCGTCTTGAGCAGCCAGGTTCCCTACTCCCTCGCAGTCGCTGCTGCCGACGCGATCGATGCTGAGGGACTCCTCCTTGCTGAATGTTGTGATTCAGAGTCACTAACACAATGCCTCGTCGAGGTGCTGAGCATGCCCCTATCAGTAGCGGGTCGGCCCCGCTCATATCGCTTTCCTGTGGCACGCGCCCGGCACTTGGCTTCAACCCGTGCAGCAGTCACTTTGGAGGCAGGTTCGCTTCGTGCTCTTGTCGGGAATTTTAGCGATCCCTCACAAGCCCGAGCTTGGTTCGTTGCTTACGCGCCGGGGATGGGGCCTAAACAAGCGAGTATGTTCTTGCGCAACGTGGGTGTGAGTTACGATCTAGCCATCCTCGACCGACACGTACTGAATTACATGACAGCACTCGGTATCTATTCTGGAACTAATCTTTCTATAGCCAAGCTTGCTAAATACCACCAGTCTGAGGCCGTGCTCCGCGATCATTCCAGCAACCTAAATTGCCCGGTGGGCCTGCTGGATTGGGCGATATGGATTGTCATGCGTGTGGCGAGCCGAAAAGTGGAGCCTGTTAAAATATGAGCATCGTCACACTTGTTTCGGGTGGGCTCGATTCGACCCTCGCCGCTAAGCTCGCGCAGGAAGAAGGTCTGCGCCAGCACCCATTGTTTATCAACTATGGCCAGCGATCCTGCAACCAGGAGTTGGCGGCCTGCCACCGGGCGATGGCCGGACTGAACTTGCCTGAGCCAAAGGTTGCGGACCTCTCCGGCTTTGGTATGCTTATTCGCACGGGCCTCACTGACGTCAATCTTCATATAGTCGAAGATGCATTCACGCCTGGGCGCAACATGTTATTTCTCTTGACGGCTGCGGCCCATGCATACCAAGTTGATGCCGATGCCGTCTCAATCGGGCTTCTCCACGAGGATACTAGCCTGTTTCCTGACCAAACCCATGCATTCCTTCGTGATGCCGAGCGCATGATTGCACGCTGCATGGGCAGAAGCATCAGAGTGCTCGCTCCGCTCGCTTCCTTCCACAAATCGGACGTTGTCGCGCTCGCCCACGGTAAAGGTATAAGGGATACCTATTCTTGCCACATGGGTGGAGAAGAAGCCTGCGGTGGATGCATCGCGTGCAACGAGTTCAAGTTTGAGGAGACTTGAGATGGGTGGTAGCAGTGGTGGTGGGTGGAATAGACTTGGGGACATACGGGCCCTTGAGGAGAAGGCAAGAGCGGCGCTCCAAGGCGGAAAACGAAATGTATTCATCAGTTTCGCGACTGAGGACATGGATGAGGTGAACCTGCTTCGGGCCCACGCGAAGAATGAGAACAGCGATATCGAGTTCAGCGACCACTCAGTACGTAAACCTTATGACAGCGAGCAAGCAGAATATATTAGACGTAAGATTGGGGAGCGAATCGCCCGCTCTTCAACCACTGTGGTTTATATCTCAGAGAACACAGTACAGAGCCGGTGGGTTTCTTGGGAAGTCCAGAAGAGCCTTGAGCTCGGTAAGCGCGTAATTGCGGTCCATCCAGGCGAGGGTTTTGAGGGAAGGAAGCCCGACTGGCTCGCCGGAAATATTAAGATTGTACCATGGGCCAAGCTGGCTGATGAATTGAAGTAGTAGGAGGTATATCTTGCTAAGAAACCCTATATCGAGCTTTATGTTATGAAAGTTCGTAGCTCCATTACACCTTCTGTTGCGGTTCTCGCTGGTCGGCGGATTGACGCACAGGATGCTGATGTCTTGCGCTTCCCACTCGCAGAGGCCGAACATGTAGCCTATAAGATTTTCCGGTGCTTCCAGCAGGAATGCGTCGAACATCTTATCTGTTCAGCTGCATGTGGCGCAGATATTATCGCCCTAGAAGCAGCAGAAAAGCTTGCGATCCCAGCCACGCTTGTGCTTCCCTTTACTTCCTGTATCTTCCGTGAAATATCCGTAACCGACCGACCTGGAGGCTGGGGTGAGCGCTTCGACCATTTGGTGGCGTTGGCTCGCGACCGTGGTGGTCTAATCGAACTCGGGTTAGACGTCAGCGATGAACGCGCCTTTTCTGCAGCCAATGACCGGATCATTCAAATAGCGAGCACAACCGGAATCTACCGGCGACTCGCTTTTGTAGTCTGGGAAGGTCTGTCCCGGGGGCAGGGCGATTCTACCGCTGAATTCCTTGACATGGCTCTCTCGTGTGGTTTCGAAAGGAGAGTCGTGTTGACGAGGAGAGAGCATTGAGGATCAAGGACAAACTCCTTCGCCTTTTCTATGGTGCCGACACGATGGCGGTGGCCGAGAATCTTTGTGAACCTTCTCTTGTTGCCAATAGGAACGTTGGTGGTCGCGCTGCGATTGTATTCGTCCATGGCTTTCATGGTGACGTGGTTGCGACGTGGGCGTCATTCGTAATGCAGTTGCTCAGCGATAACCGTTTGAATGACTGGGACGTCTATAGCGCCGGCTATCCGACAAATCTTTCTATTGATCTTCCTATTTGGACCTCGGATCCAGAGATTCGCCTGATCGCTGCTGGGTTGGCGACGAAGTTGAAGCACACTCCACTTGACCAGTACGGAGCTGTTGCCCTCGTCGCCCACAGCATGGGAGGGCTCGTTATTCAACGAGCAATCCTCGATTGCGAAGAACTGGGACAGCGACTGACACATGTAGTGCTCTACGGAACTCCAAGTGCGGGTCTATCAAAAGCGGTTGTTGGTGCTCGTCTTAAGCCACAGGCTAGAGATATGCGCGCCGGCAGCAGTTTTATAACTGGGCTTCGTAATGAGTGGAAGGAGAGGATTGGTGAGTACCCACCCTTCTCGTTTACTGTCGTTGCAGGAGAAACCGATGCCTTTGTCCCAGCGTCGTCATCGATTGATCCTTACCCACAGGCGCAACAGGCTGTTGTGCCGGGCAGCCATCTTGAAATAGTGCGGCCAGATTCAACTGACCACCCTTCCTATCAGCTACTGTATAAGACGCTGACCGGCGCGCGTGGGGCCCGTAGCGCTGTTGAAAGTGCAAGACTGGCGGTCGAGCATAATGAGTTCGATCGTGTGATCGAGCTCTTGATGCCGGGCAGGGAGGGGTTAGACTCTAGCGCCATCGTTACCCTTTCGCTTGCTCTCGAAAGTGTTGGCCGAAAGGACGAAGCAATGAACGTTATCGAGCAGTGGAACCGCTCTAGCGGCAGCTCCTCGCTTGATCCGATTGGTGTATTGGCGGGGCGGTTGAAACGTTGTTGGCTCGTCTCGCGCCAGCAACGAGACTTGGATCGGGCACTTGAGCTTTATACTGAGGGGCTGGAGCGAGCCGAGTCCGTCTCCGATCATCGCCAGGCTTATTATCATGCTATTAACTTGGCTTTCCTTCTTCTAGAGATGGGGCCGCCTGATGGACCTGTCCCTGTTGAGGTAAAAGATCTTGCGAGAAGAGCTCTTGATCACGTAGATGCATCGCATGAATCCCAGTGGAGTTTAGCCACCAAGGGAGAGGCTAGTCTTATGCTCGGTCAGCTAACGGCTGCTGAGGATGCCTATCGAATGGCTCGAAAACAAGCGAAGATGCTACGTGAATGTGATTCTATGTACATGCAGGCTGTGACGGTCGCTGCACGCGTGTTCGGCGAACAAGGCACAGACGCGATAGAAAAGATTTTTGGAACGGACAAGGATTGCTAATGTTAGATTGGTCACAGATGGAACGTTGTTACAGTTTAGTTAGCATATAAAAACGTCGAGGCGAGTATGAGAGACAACCGGAAGCTGTGCTTCGTGGTGATGGGGTTCGGCAAGAAAACTGACTTTGAAACGGGAAGAACGCTTGATCTCGATGCAACCTACGAAGGGATTATCCAGCCTGCGGTTGAAGCAATAGGGCTGCGCTGTATTCGTGCTGACGAGGTCATGCATTCCGGCATCATCGACACTGAGATGTACGAGATGTTGCTGCGCGCCGACTTGGTAATTGCTGATATCTCTACTGGTAACGTTAATGCTATTTATGAGCTGGGCGTCCGCCATGCGCTACGGCCGAATTCGACCCTAGTGATGAAGGAGGACAAAGGGCGACTTTATTTTGACTTAGACCACGTCAGCACCTTCCAGTACCAACATCTTGGAGAGGATATCGGTGCACGCGAGGCGGTACGTGCGTCGCGTGAGCTGCGGAGCCTTATCGAGGAGGTGCTCGTGGCTCAGCAGCCAGATAGTCCGGTCTATACCTACCTCCCTAAGCTGCAGCAGCCTCAGCTGACCGATGATGAATTTGCCGAGCTCCTAGACGAAAAGGAAGCTGAGCAAGAGCGTTTATCCAGCTACATGCGGGCTGGCGAAACGGCAAGAGAAGACAGCCGTCATGGTGATGCCGTTACGGCATACATGGCCGCAGATCAGCTCAAGCCAAACGACCCATTCATTATTCAGCAGCTTGCGCTTGTCACCTACAAGTCTAAGCAACCATCCGAGTTCTCTGCACTTGTAAATGGGTTGCAGATTATTTCAGTTCTGCATCCTGAGAATTCAAACGACCCAGAGACACGAGGTATAACAGGAGCTATGCATAAGCGGCTATGGCTATTAACCGGAGACAAGGCTCAGCTTGATGCCGCCATTCTCCACTACGGACGTGGTTTTGAGTTTCGACGCGATTACTATAATGGTGAAAATCTTGCGGCCTGTTATGACTTTAGATCAAGCTTGCAAACTGATCCGGATGAAGCGAAATACGACCGGATGAGTGCGCGCAAGGTCCGAGAGGTGATTCTCACTGAGCTTGACGAAGCTTTGGCGCAACCATCTTTTGAGGAACGGCCTGACCGTCGATGGGTTTATGCATCGTTGGCTAATTGCTCATACGGTATTGGTAAGGTGGAAAGTGGTGAGGGCTTTGAGAAAAAGTTTCGGAACGAAAAGCCCGCTCAGTGGGAAGTTGAAACATTCGAATTAGGTAAGCAACATGCTTTAAGTGTTTGCTAAAAGTCTCAAGAGGTGTTATATAGGGAAAGTAACTGTTGGCAAGGAAGTGGCAAGAGATTGGCGTTTCTTCACGCCAGTCCCTTGCGTTGTTTTTGTGAGTACAGGGGTTAAATCTGTGAGTCAAGTTTTATCTACTTGTTGTAGAGTTCCCAGAGTCCAGTTACTACCGTTTTTTTGTTCCATCCAACGCTTTTTTCTGATGCTTCAGCAACAATGCTGGATTTTCGCTGTGACCCCCAAGGGTTGATGGCTAGAATAGGTTTTTTATATTCTCTAGCACCATCAATTTCTTTTTGAATCCATTTGCTGTAGTTGGCATACATTCCCGTTGGTATCGCAATCACATGACTTCTGCGAATCTGGTTAAATAAGGCCTCTTTTAACAGCTTGTCATTGGAGGCGTTATGGATGGGGTCGCTTTTTGGCACAGAGTAATCTTTGAAGTCCAGATCTGTATCCCCTGAAGACCATTCAATGTCAAATATCCACCCGGCTAGCGTGTTGTAGTGCCCGGAGTGGGCCCATGCGTGGCTAATGAAAACATGTATTTGCTTCGTGGCCATTAGTCCCCCTCGTTTGTGTGAAAGCTTGCACGCTTTTATAAGTACGTGTCTGAAGAGAAGTTTTGGCTTTTTGAGCGGCTAGTAATTTTCGATTTTTCCTTTGCTTAACCCACTCACCCTCGAAACCTTCCGTAACACTGCCTCATCCAGCATGCCGCGTCCAGTCTCCACCACGGTGAGCCAGTCGCGGGCGCGGGTGATGCCGGTGTAAACCAGCTCCCGCGTCAGGATGGGGTTGGGGGCGTCGGGGAGCAGCAGGGCGGTGTGGGTGAACTCCGAGCCCTGGGACTTGTGCACCGTCATGGCGAAGACGGTCTCCACCGCCTGCAATCGGCTGGGTAGCACCCATTTGATCCTGCCGCTGCCGTCGCTGGCGGGGAAGGCGACGCGCAGCAGCTTTCTGCTTGGCTGGCGGGCATCGGGCAGCGCCAGGGTGATGCCGATATCGCCGTTCATCAGCCCCAGGCCGTAGTCGTTGCGGGTGACCAGCACCGGGCGCCCTTCGAACCAGCCCTGTTCCAGCTCCAGGTCGCTGGCCTGGAGCCAACCGGCGCGGCGCAGGGCACGGCCGATGCGCGGGTTCAGGCCTTCGATGCCCCAGGGGCCCTTGCGGAGCGCGCAGAGCAACTGGAACCGGCCGTGGGCGTCGAGCACGGCGCGGGCCCAGTCGTCGAACGGCTGGCGGTCCTCGCCTTCGCCGAAGCTCGTCTCGCTGGGGCGCCGGGTGCGCAGCACCTCCAGGTAGTGGCGATAGCCGAGCGGCGGCGCCACCGGTTCGCCGCGGCGGTCGTGGCGGCCCTGGCCGCCGTCGACGAAGCCGGCCGGGTGGCCCTCCACCACCAGCTTGTCCAGCGCCGGGTCGTCGGCCTCATTCAGGCGCAAGCGGGCCAGGTCGGCGTAGGCCGGCGTGTGCTCGAATACCTCGCGCACGGCGCGGCGCTTCTCCTTGGCCGTATGGTCAGCATCCAGCGGCTGGTTGACCGCCTCGGCGAGCCGGCCGATGCCACTGGCGGCATCGAAGCGGTGGCTCACCCGCAGCATGGCGATGGCCTGGTCCAGCGGCTGGCCCTGCACGTCGCGGTACGGCGCGGGCAGCGGCGTGCCGGTGGCGGCCTCCAGCCAGTCGGCAGTCTCGGGCGTGTAGTGGCCGCCTTCGGCGCGCTGGCAGAGGTCGCCGAGCACGGCGCCGGCCTCCACCGAGGCGAGCTGGTCCTTGTCGCCGAGCAGCACGAGGCGGGCGCGGGAGGGCAGGGCGGTGAGCACCGCCGCCATCATCTCGATATCCACCATCGAGGCCTCGTCGATCACCAGCACGTCCAGCGCCAATGGGTTGCCGACGTGGTGGCGGAAGTGGCGGGTATCCGGGCGCGAGCCGAGCAGCCGATGCAGGGTGGTGACCTCGGTGGGAATGGCCTCGCGCAGGGTCGGGATATCCACACCCTGTTGGCCCACGGCGCCGGCCAGTTCCACCAGCGAGAGGCCCTTGACCTGCCCGGCGATGGAGTCGTTGAGGCGTGCGGCGGCCTTGCCGGTGGGGGCGGCCAGGCGGATGCGCAGCGGGCGCGCGCTGGGCGGGTCGGCGCGGCCCAGCGCCAGGGCCTGGAGCAGGGCGAGCAGCTTGACCACGGTGGTGGTCTTGCCGGTGCCGGGGCCGCCGGTGATCACCGCGAAGGGCGAGCGGGCGGCCAGGGCACAGGCGATTTTCTGCCAGTCGAGGGTGGCCGTGGTGGGGAAGAGGGCGTCGAGGGCGGTGGCCAGGGTGGCGGCGTCATCGGCAGGGGCATCCAGCCGGGCGGCGATGCGGGCGCGGATCTCCTGCTCGTACTGCCAGTAGCGGCGCAGGTAGAGGCGGGGGCCTTGGTGTTGATGACCAGGCGCGGTGGCGCCGCGCACCAGCGGGGTGTGGCCGGGGGCGCCCTGTGTGCCGTCGGCGACCAAGGCGGGATGAGTGAGCGCTTCCTGCCAGGCCACCAGGGTCAGGCCGCCGAGCACTTCGCTGGGCAGCGGCGGCGGGTCGCTGAGGTCGTCGCCCTCCGGCGGCAGCGAGAGGGCCAGGTCGGGGGCCTCCAGGGTCGCCGCCAGGTCGAGGCACACATGGCCACGGCCCAGCTGGTGGCTGGCCAGGGCCGCGGCGAGCAGCAGCGGCGCCGGGGCGTCGGGGACCTCGCGGTGCAGGAACACCGCCAGGGCGCGGTCCAGGGCACGCAGCCAGCCGCGCGCCACCCAGCGCTCGAGCAGGGCAAGCAGCGCCGCCGTGTCCCCCAGGGCGGGATGGGCCTCGGGGGGCTCTGGCTTGGGTGGCTCTGGTTCTAAAGGTCCGGGCAGGTCGTCGAACAGGTCCTTCATGCCGGCGCCTCCGCGTTCTGAGTGGTCGCCGTCGGCCCCTGGCCCTGGAAGAGCGCGTCCAGCGTCTCGATCAGCGCCCGCGGCGGGCGCTCGGAGTGCACGCCGCGGCCATCGCTGGTCGTGGCGGGGCCGACCCCGCGCAGGAAGACGGTCAGCGAGCCGCCGATATGGCGGTCGTAGTCGTAGTCCGGCAGGCGCGCCTTGAGCAGCCGGTGCAGGGCCAGCAGGTAGAGGGCGGCCTGCAGGTCGTAGCGCTTCTCGGCCATGGCGTCGCGCATGGCCGCGGGGGTGTAGGCGTCGTCGTCCGGCCCCAGGTGGTTGGATTTCCAGTCGAGCACGTAGTAGCGCCCCCGGTGTTCGAAGACCAGGTCGATGAAGCCCTTGAGCATGCCGTTGAGGGTGTCGGTATCGAGCGCCGGCCGCGCCGCGCCGGCGAGCGTGTAAGCACTCACGGGGGCGTCCAGCGCCAGGGTCGAGACTCGGTGTGAGGCGAACCAGAACTCCATCTCCACCTGGTAGGCGCCGAGCTCGCCGAGCCGCATCGCCCCGGCGTCGGGCAGCGGCAGCGGGGTTTCCAGCAGCCCGCCCAGCCAGCCGTTCAGCGACTCGAGCCAGGCGGTCCAGCCGCGCAGCTGGGTGCGGCGGGCCAGCATGTCCTCGCGCAGGGCGGCGTCCTCGCCGGCGCGGGCGAAGCCGTGCTGGCCGGCCCACTCCAGCAGGCCGTGGAGGAAGGTGCCGGGCCCCGGGCCGCGCGGGAAGCGGTGCAGGCTGTGGGTCCGGGGCGGGGTGGCGGCGTCGCGGGGCTCGTCCATCACCTCGAAGGCGGTGGCCTCCAGCGGCGTGCTGGGCTCGGGGAGGGTGACTGTCTGCCGGGCGCTCGTGGGTGAGTGAGTGCTTGCCGGGGCGCCTGGCGGTGCCTGAGCCTCCAGGGGCTGGGGTTCGAGGATGGCGCCGCTGGTGCGCAGCGCCGAGTAGCTGGCGATCCACCACTGCTCCCGGGCCGGGCGGCCGGGCACCCGGGCCTCGCCCAGTGCCTCGGCCGCTTCCGCCGGGGTGAAGAGCTCGGCGGTGGCGGGGGGCGCCGGCTGGAGGGCGATGGCGGGCTCGTTGCCCTGGAGGGCGGCCAGGGCCTCGCCCAGGGTTTCCGGGGCGATCGGTTCGCCGTTGCTCAGCAGCTGGCCCAGTGCGCCGGCTTCCAGCCCCTTGAGCGGGGCGATGCCCAGCCAGGTGGCGTGGCGGGCGCGGGTCAGCGCCACATAGAGCTTGCGCAGGTCCTCGCCCAGGCGTTCGCGGTCGGCGATGGCCAGGGTCGCATCACTGGCGGTGAGGCTCAGCCGCAGCCGTCCCTCGGCGTCGTGCCAGCGCAGCGGCGAGTCGTCGGCCTTGGTGGCGCGGTGGTTGCCGATGAACGGCAGGAACACCAGCGGGTACTCCAGCCCCTTGGACTTGTGGATGGTGATCACCTGCACCAGGTCGGCGTCGCTCTCCAGGCGCAGCTTGTGGGCCTCGCCCTGGTCGTCGGGGGCGGCGATGGCCTCGGCCAGGAAGCGGATCAGCGCATGCTCGCCGTCGAGCTCCTGGCTGGCGTGCTGCAGCAGCTCGCCCAGATGCAGCAGGTCGGTGAGGTACCTTTCTCCCTCGCTGGCGGGGCCGGCGGCCAGCAGCCGGCCGGGCACCTCGAAGTCGCTCATCAGCCGGCGCACCAGCGGCAGCACGCCCTGGCGCTGCCACAGGCGGTGGTAGTCGCGGAACTGCAGCACCCGCGCCTCCCAGGCCAGCTCGTCCTGCTGCAGGTGGTCGAGGGCGGCCAGGTCGAGCCCCAGGCTGGGGGTGGCCAGGGCCGCGCGCAGCAGGCGCTCGTCCTCGGGATCGGCGCAGGCGCGCAGCCAGGCATCGAGCTCGACGGCCATGGGCGAGGCGAACACCTTGTCCTTGTCGGAGAGGTAGACGCTCTTCACCCCGCGCCGGGCCAGGGCGCGGCGGATCTCGCGGGCCTCATTGATGCCGTTGACCAGCACCGCCATATCCGAGGGCGCCAGTGCCTGGAGGGTCCCGCCATCGCTGAAGCCCGCCGCGCCGCGCCGGCCCCGCTCCAGCAGGGTGACCATCTGCGAGGCGCAGCGCTCGGCCATCTCGCCCATATAGGCGGTCTTGGAGAGCGCCTCGTCGGCCTCCAGTTGCCACAGGGTCATGGCCGGCTGGGGTTGGCCGTCGACGACCAGGGCATCCTTCCGGCCTTTCGCCTTGACCGGCACGAAGGGCACCGGATTGCCGCCGTCGTCCTGCTTGAACAGGAAGGCCCCGGGCGGGTGGGTCTCGGCGAATGCGAAGCAGCGGTTCACCGCGGCGACCATGGTCGCGCTGGAGCGGTAGTTGGTGCCCAGGGTGACGTGGCGGCCCGCCGTGTCGCGGCGTGCCTGCAGGTAGGTGTAGATGTCGGCGCCGCGGAAGGCGTAGATCGCCTGCTTGGGGTCGCCGATCAGGAAGACGCCCGTGTCGTGAGAAGAGCCGCGGGCGTTGTCGGCCAGGCGGTAGACCCGATCGAAGATGCGGTATTGCACCGGGTCGGTATCCTGGAACTCGTCGACCAGCGCCACCGGGAACTGCTGGCGAATCCGCAGCGCCAGGGCCTCGGCCCCAGGGTCTGAGTGTGCCCCGGCCAGCGCCCGGTCGAGGTGGCTGAGCAGGTCGTTGGGGCCCATCTCGGCGCGACGCTCCTGCTCGCGCTCCAGGCGCGCCCGGCACCACTGCACGGCGTGGATCAGCAGGTCGGCGCGGGGCTCGGGCAGGGCGTTCAGTGCCTCGGGCAGCGCGGCCAGGGCCTCCCAGGCCTCCGGCACCGGGGGCGTGCCCTCCTTCCAGATCTCCGCCATGCCCGCCGGGGTCAGGCGCTTCCAGGCGGCGTCGGTGAGCGCCGGGCGGGTTGCCTCGCCCTGGCACCACTCGCGCAGGGCGCCCAGCCAGTTGGCGCGGCTTCGGGCATTGAAGCTCTGCCCCTTGAAGGCCTTGCGCTTGGCGGCGTCCTCCAGGGCCGGCACCAGTTCGTCGAGCCAGGCGGTCCAGGGCGCCTTGAGCTCATTGAGGCGGGCGTCGCGCTCGGCCCGGGCGGCGGCCAGGGTCTCGGCGGGGGGCGGGGCGCTGTGGCTAAGCGCGTCGCTTTCCGGCAGCAGCTTGCGTACGGCGGCATAGAGCGAGCGCCGGCCCTCGGTGGGGGCCTCCCAGTACTGGGTGATCTCGGCCAGCGCCTCGGCGTCCAGCGGGTAGTAGAAGCTGCGCCAGTAGTCGCGCACCACCTCCTGCTCGAGCTCGCCCTGGTCGGTCTCCAGCTCCAGCGAGAAGAGGCTGCCGCTGTCAAAGGCGTGCTCGCGCAGCATGCGGTAGCACCAGCTGTGGATGGTGGAGACGGCGGCCTCGTCCATCCACTCGGCGGCCAGCTGCAGGCGCCGCGCACAGGCCGGCCAGCCGGCCGGGTCGTACTGATCGCGCAGGGCGATCAGTAGCGGGTCCGCGAATTGGGCGGAATTGGGGTCTGTCCCCGATTGGAAGACCTCGGCGGCCTCGACCAGCCGGGCGCGAATCCGCTCGCGCAGCTCCTGGGTGGCGGCGTTGGTGAAGGTCACCACCAGGATCTCCGGCGGGGTCAGCGGGCGCGCAAAGGCCGTTTCGTCCTCGGCGTGGCGGGCGCCGAGCACCAGGCGCACGTAGAGCAGGGCGATGGTGAAGGTCTTGCCGGTGCCGGCGCTGGCCTCGATCAGGCGGCTGCCGTGCAGCGGAAACGTCAGCGGATCGAGCTCGACGGGCTGCGCATCGCTCATTTGCCATCTCCCCCGTTTTTATCCCCTTTAAGGGCCAGATAGAGCGGTGCCAGCAGCCGCTCGGTCAGCGTGGCGAAGTCGAGGCGCTCACCATCATCGGCCGGCGCGGCGGCCATCAGGGCGGTGAAGTCGGGCCAGCGGTGGGCCAGGTAGGGGTTGCGTTCGACCTCGCCGGCCACGAAGCCGTCGCCCTCGTAGGCCTTGCGGGCGGCCTGCCAGGCGTCGCTGGCGGGGCCATTGCTGGCGATCGAGCCGTCGTGCCGGTCGACCTTGCCGAGCCAGGCGAAGGCGGCCTCGACAGCCATCGGCAGCGGCTCGCGCATGCCGGCCTGCCAGGCGCCGATCAGCTCGCCGAGGCGCTGCCGGGCGGTGTCGGCCTCCAGCGGCGGCAGGGTGACGTGGCCGGCCTTGGAGAGCAGTTCGGTGGTCAGCGGGGCCTCGAGGTTGCCGGCCAGGTGGGCGACCCAGGGGCGCACCAGCTGCGCCCAGCGGTACTGGGGCCGGCCGCGGCCCTGGCTGATCAGGCTGCTGCTGAGCAGCAGCAGGCGGCAGCGCCGGCCTGCGTCGTCCACGTGCAGCTGGTCCAGCCAGTCCTCCAGCGGCGGGGCGTTGCGGGTGGGCAGTTCGAGACGCACCGGCTCGGGCTCTTCCACGGCGTGGGGCCAGGCGTCGAGCGCCTGACGGTAGGCCTCGAACAGCGCCTCCATGGGTTTGGCGAGGCTCTCGCGCATGCGCTCGGCGAAGGCGCCCATGGCCAGCACCCCCTGGCCCTCCAGGCGCATCAGGGTATCGTGGAGCGCCTGCTCCCGGGGGCGGCCCTCGTCGATGGCGAGGCGCTGGGCCTGTATCAGGGCGTCCTGCAGCTGCCAGTGGGTCAGGCCATCGAGGGTGAAGGGCTCGTTGTCGAGGCTGGTGACGTCCTCGCGCTCGAGGAAGACCTTGAGCCGGGTAGTAAAGAAGGCCTTGGCGGGATCCCTCAAGAAACTGCCCAACTGCATGAGCGTCATCGGGTTTTCCTGTTCGAAGTCGCCCAGTTGAGCGGCTTCCTCCGCTGGCGCAGCCTTGCTATGCACGTCGCGCCACTCATGGGCGTAGGTGAAGAGCCGCTTGTCGGCGACGCTGCGCGCATCCTGCTCCTGTGGGTTGGGAAAATAGGCGCGGCTGAACGGCTGCAGTGGGTGCTCGGTGGTCAGTGCGGCGAGCAGCTTTCCATCCTGAACGTCGCCATCCACGGTATGCCAACCGGCGGCCAGGTGGTCGCGCAGCTGGCCGACCAGCACCGAGGGCGGCTTCTCGGCGTTGTCGACGATGCTGCGGCCCACCCAACTGACATAGAGCTGGCGGCGCGCCGAGAGCAGCGCCTCGAGGAACAGGTAGCGGTCGTCCTCGCGGCGCGAGCGGTCGCCGGGGCGGTAGTCGCCGTGCATCAGGTCGATGTCCAGCGGCGGCTGGTGGCGCGGGTAGTCGCCGTCGTTCATGCCCAGCAGGCAGACCCGCCGGAAGGGGATGGCGCGCATCGGCATCAGGGTGGCGAAGTTGACCGCCCCGGCCAGGAAGCGCTGGGAGAGGCTGTGCTCGTCGATCTGCGCCAGCCAGTGCTCGCGCACCACCGAGAGGGGCAGTTCGCGGGTCAGGCCGGCCTCCCGGGCGCTCTCCTGGAACTCCTGCAGGCCCTGCTCCAGGCGCGCCAGCATCAGGCTGTCGGCGGCATCCTCGGCGCTGAAGCAGGCCTCCAGCAGCTCGCGCAGTACCGCCACCCAGCCCTCCACGTCATGCGACTCGCGCAGTCGATGCCACTGGGCCTCGAGGGTCTCCAGCAGCTGCGCCAATGGGCCGGCCAGGCCCGCCTCCAGGCCGCCGATATCGTCGAAGGGCTCGATGCCCTGCCAGGCACCGCCACTGTTGCCCACCGCGTAGCCGAGCAGCAGCCGGCGCAGGCCGAAGGCCCAGGTGTTCTGGGTGAGGCCCTCGGGCAGGTCGAGGCTGCCGCGCTGGCGGGCGTCGAGCCCCCAGCGAATGCCGGCGCCCTCGATCCAGCGGGCCAGCGTCGGCAGGTCCTCTTCGACGAGGCCGAAGCGGGCGCGCAGCGCCGGCACCTCCAGCAGGTCGAGCAGGTCGCTCACCGCGAAGCGCAGCTCTGGCAGGCGCACGAGCTTCTCCAGCGCCACCAGCAGCGGCTGGCGGTGACGGTCGGCCTGGTCGGAGAGGGTGAAGGGGATGTATCGCGGATCGTCGCTGGAGTGCTGCCCGCGCTCGTATTGACCGAAGACGGCCTGGATATGCGGGGCGTAGTGGTCGATGTCCGGCACCATGACGATGATATCCCGGGGCCTGAGCTCCGGATCATCGCTGAAGGCGGCCAGCAGCTGGTCGTGGAGGATCTCCACCTCGCGCTGGGGGCCGTGGGCGACGTGGAAGACGATGGAGTCGTCGCGGGTCGGGTCCACCGCCGGCCAGGTGTCGCGGGTCTCGGCCAGCGGGCGCAGGGCGCGGATATCGTCCTGCAGTTGCTGCAGCAGCAGGCCCGGCGAGTCGTCCGGCACGCAGGGCTCGAAGAGGTCGATGCGCAGCGCCTCGCGTTCGAACAGCCCCTCGTAGCGTTGGCTGTCGTCGTGCTCGTCGAGCAGGCGCAGGTAGTCGCGGCCCTGCTTGCCCCAGGCGGCCAGCAGCGGCTGGGCGTGGAGGTGCAGGGCCTCCTCGCCGTCGCCGTCGCCCAGCACGTCGAGGCGCTCGGGCATGCCTTGCTTGCGCCGCTGGCGCCGGCGTTCGGCCCTCAGCAGCTCCTTGTGCTCGATGATATCGGCCCAGTAGTGCTCGCAGGGGTTGTGCACGCAGAGCAGCACCTGGCTGACCCGGGCGATGGCGGCCAGCGCCTCCAGGGCCTGGCTGGGCAGCGAGGAGATGCCGAACACCACCACCCGGCGCGGCAGATCACGGGGCCGATTCTCCAGCGTGAGCGATTCGGCGGCCTCGAGGAAGCGCCGATGCACCCGGGCGCGGCTGGAGTCGATGCCGGCCGCGCCCTGGGCGGTGTCCACGTCGGCGCATGGCGACCGCCGCTGTTCCGCCACATCGTGGCAGATGGCACGCCATAGCGCGGGCTGCCAGCGCTGGGCCTCGTCCAGCGGCCGGGCCTCGCCGCGGGCGGAGATCAGCACGTCCTCGCCCGCCGCCCAGGCGTCCAGCCAGTCGGCGCGATAGACCTGGTACTGGTCGAAGAGGTCGGCGAGGCGTTCGGCGAGCTGGTGATGCTTGCGCAGGTCGGCGTCGTCTTCCAGGAAGCGCGCCAGGGGGGCGAAGGCCGGCTGATCGAGCAGCCCCGGCAGCAGGCGCAGCAGCCGCCACACCAGCCGCGACTTGTCGAAGGGCGAGGTGGCCGGCACCGCATCAACGTCGCCCTCGGCATGCTCCAGCACCGCCCGGTAGGCCTGCCACAGGAAGCGCGCCGGCAGGGTGACGTCGAGCGCCGCGGCGATGCCCGCGCCGCCCTGGGCGGGATCCTCGGCCAGGGCGAGCTTCAACCACTGGCCGATGCCGTTGCTCTGCACCAGGATCGTCTCGTTCTCCAGGGGGCCGAGCGGATGGCGCTTCATCCACTCCACCGCCAGGCAGCGCAAGGCCTCCAGGCGGTTGCCGTGGATGACCATGAAGCCGGGGGCGAGCTCGGGGCCCTGGCGGGCGGTGAGGGGCATGGCGGTTCCTTCGCATGGTCCGTCTGGGGGCCATGGTGCCATAAATGCCGTCTTGCAGTGCTACGAGCGTGCGGCCTTGCCGATCGTGTCTCGGTCGAACGCGGCGGCCTCGTTCAGCAGCCAGTCGATGAAACCTGCGACCGCAGGCGGTGCCTCCCCGGCCGGGGGCACCAGCAGGTCGTAGGTCATGGGGGAGGGCAGGACATGGCGCCCGCCGAAGGGGCGAACGAGCACCCCGCTTTCCAGCCGATCCATGGCGACCGGGTGATTGGCCAGCATGATGCCCCGTCCGGCGATGGCCTGATCCATGGCCAGGCCGAACAACGAGTAGCGGCGTTGCGGTGGGGTCACCCTGTCGCCGACGCCCGCGGCATCGAGCCACGCCTGCCAGCCGGGAAAGGCGATGCCCTGACGTGATTCCCAGGCGACTTCCAGCAGGGTGTGATTGGCCAGATCGGCGGGTTCCATGGGGCGATCTTCCCGCTCCAGCAGTGACGGGGCGCAGACGGGAAACAGCTCGTCGCCGAACAGGCGGTGACTCTTCACCTCCGGCCAGGGGCCACGGCCGTAGCGAATCGCCAGGCGAGCGCCATCGCCCTGCCAGGCGGGTATCGTCAACGACTGGCTGGCATCCAGGGAGATGTCGATACCGCCCACCCTGGCGTCGAAATCCGCCAGGCGGGGCAGTAGCCACAGCTGCATGAAGGACGGCGGGGCGCTGAGCGTCAGCATGGGGGCACGCCGCGCACGCTCTTGTGCGGCCATGACGCCGGCGGCAATGCGCTCGAGGCCGCTATCGATGTCCCTGGCCAGCTGTCGTCCGGCCTCGTTCAAGTGCACGCCATTGGCGTGTCGAGCGAAGAGCGAAATTCCCAGCCGCGCTTCGAGCTGCTTGATCTGACGGCTTACCGCGCCGGGGGTGACGCCCAAGTGGCTGGCGGCGCTCTTGAAACTCTCGGTACGCGCCGCCTCGGCAAACGCCCGTAGCGCATTCAGGGGGAGGCGCTCGATCTTCATGGGATGATTTTTCCTGAGCCTGGACCCCCAGATTAATCGTTTGGCGCCTGCGACCACAACTGCTCAACTTGGCACCATTCACTGCCAAGGGGGCAACATGCAACCTACCAAGCCGTTGAGTAATGCTATGGCACCGGGGGGATGCGCCACGGCGCGTCGGCACCTGGACATGCAGGCCAGTGCCTTGATGGTGCTGTTCTGTCTGGCGCTGGGGTTTCAGCAGGTGGCCATCAAGATGGTCGCGATGGATATCTCGCCGCTGGCACAGATTGCGCTGCGATCGTCTCTCGCGGCGTTATTGGTGGTGGCGCTGGCATGTCGGCAAGGCATTCGATTGGCCGATATTCGCGCCCACCTGGGACCAGGCATGCTGGTGGGGCTGGGATTTACCGCGGAATTCGTGTTCGTGGCATGGGGGCTGAACTACACGCTGGCATCGCATATGTCGGTGTTCCTCTACACGGCCCCGGTGTTTGCGGCCCTGGGGTTGCATCTGCTGGTGCCGGGGGAGCAATTGACGAGGCGCCAGTGGACGGGCGTCGGGCTGGCCTTCGGCGGGATGGTGCTCGCCATGGCGCCTGCCACCGATATCGAGAATGCCGCTGACATCCTGCGGGGCGATATCCTGGGGTTGCTGGCCGGCCTCTCCTGGGCCGCGACCACGCTGGTGATACGACGCTCTTCCCTGTCCGAAGCGCCACCGGTCCAGACGCTGTGTTACCAACTCGCCATCGCCGGGCTCCTGTTGCTGCCCGCGACCGCGCTGCTTGGCGATCTCGGCCGCCTCCAGGCGACCGGTGCCGTGGTGGCCAGCCTGGCCTTCCAGACGCTGGTGATCTCCCTGGCCGCGCTACTGCTCTGGTTTGCGTTGCTGAGGCGCTATTTCGCCTCGCAACTGGGGAGCTTCTCGTTCCTGTCACCCGTGTTCGGCGTGCTGTTCGGCGCGCTGCTGCTCGGCGAACCTTTGACGATCAATTTCCTCGTGGGCGGTCTCGCCTTGCTGATCGGTCTGCTGGTCGTGACGCGTTAGAGGGGCCCTCCGGTCGCTCAACGCGGGCGGCGCTGGCGCTGCCCGGGAAACCATTAGAGCCAATACGTCGGCCAGCGTCGCTCGGTTCCCAGGTTGTTGATCAGCAGCGCCACCAGCACCAGGCTCGCCGAGCCCGCCAGCACCGGCATCAGCAGGAAGTCATAGCCGACGGCGCCGGACATCATCACCACCAGCGGGTTGGCGCCCGCCGGGGGGTGCACTACCCGCAGCGCCTGCATGGCGGCGATGGCCACGCCGACGCCGACCGCCATGGCCAGCGGTCCGGCGCCCAGCACTTGCATGACGACCAGGCCGACCAGTGCCGAGACCAGGTGGCCGCCGACCACGTTGCGGGGCTGGGCCAGCGGCGCGCCCGGGGCGGCAAACAGCAGCACGCAGGTGGCGCCGAAGGGCGCCATCAGCAGCGGCACCTCGGTGAGCCGGGTCAGCCAGGCCACCAGGCCGATGCCGCTGATGCCGCCGATCAGGCCGGTGAGGATCTGGAGGGTATCGGGGCGCGCCGGCAGGGTGCCGCCGCCCTTCATCTTGTGGAGCATGGGAATCGCCTCGTCGGGGTTATGTACAGACAGGTCTGTACAGTAGTAGCATGAGCTCATTGAAGCAAGTCATCCGATGACGAGGAGGTTCGTTCATGGCCAAGCGCGATGACATCCTGGCGACGGCGACCCGGCTGTTCGGGGAGTACGGCTATCACGCGGTCGGTGTGGACCGGATCCGCGACGAGGCCGGGGTCTCGAAGATGACGCTCTATCACCACTTCGCCGGCAAGGAGGCGCTGGTGGAGGCGGTGCTGGCCCAGCGTCACGAACGCTTCATGGCCTCCCTCACCGAGGCGGTCGAGTCGGCGGGCACGGCGGAGGCACGGCTGCGTGCCGTCTTCGACTGGCATGCCCGCTGGTTCGCCTCCGAACACTTCCACGGCTGCATGTTCCTCAAGGCGACCGAGGAATACGCCCGGGAACCGGCCTCCCTGCTGGCGCTCTCGCGGCGGCACAAGGCCGGGGTGAAGGAGCTGGTCGAGGACATCCTCGCCGAGCTGCGGGGTGAGGCGGCGCCGGGGCTGGCGCGTCTCGTCCAGGTGACGCTGGACGGCATGATCGTCAACGCTTACCTGTTCGGGCCGGATGCCGTGGACGACGCCTGGGCGGCGCTGGCGCCCCTGCTGGGGCTGGATAGCCGGCCATTGAACCGCGAGGGCGAGGCGGACTGGACGCGCCCCTGAGCGCGCCGCCGTGCTGGCCTGCCCGGCCCATCGGCGTCACCATGGGATGAATCGCAAGACGGGAGCCTGCCGCATGGATACCGAGCGTTTCGAGCTCGACGCCCCGATCGGCGTGATCGCCGACACCCACGGCACCCTGCGCGACGAGGCACTGGCGCTGCTCGAGGGCTGCGGGCTGATCGTGCATCTCGGCGACGTGGGCGGCCGGGCGCAAGACGAGGCGATCCTCGCGCGGCTCGCCGAGCTGGCGCCGCTCTTCGCCGTGCGCGGCAACGTCGACACCGCGCCCTGGGCCGAGCGGCTGCCCTGGCACCGGGAGCTGGTGGTCAACGGCTGGCGGCTGCACCTGGTGCACGATATTGCCGCCTTCGATCCCGCCACGCCCTGCGACGCCGTGCTCCACGGCCACTCCCACAAGGCGCGCAACGAATGGCGCGACGGCCGGCTGTGGTTCAACCCCGGCGGCGCAGGCCGGCGCCGTTTCTCGCTGCCGCTGACCCTGGGCCAGCTGTGGGCCGACGAGACGGCCCTGCGCGGCGCCATCCTGCACCTACCGCTGTAGGCGCGAAACGACCCCCTCGCCGTCAGCGCTTCGCGTCCTGTGCCACGAAGGCCGCCTTGGCGGCGGTCATCGCGTTCATCGCCGCGGGAATGCCGGCATACACCGCCACCTGCATGACGATCTCGACCAGCTCATCGCGGGTCACCCCGGTGTGCAGCGCCGCGCGCATATGGAATTCCAGCTGGCCCGGCGCGGTGCCCATGGCGCCGAGCATCGCCACCGTCAGCATCTCGCGAGTCTTGAGGTCGAGGTTGTCGCGGGAGACGACATCGGCGAAGGCGAAGCCCAGCAGGATCTCGGTGGCGTCGGGATCAAAGTCGTCCAGGTTGCGCGCGACCCTGGCCGGGGCGCTCGGCTCCAGGCGCGCCAGCAGGGCCAGGGCGTCGTCGCGGCGACGGGAATGAGCATCGCTCATGCGTTCACTCCCTTCATGCCTTCCGCGGTATAGCGCTCGCCGGTCACCGGAAGACGGGCGGTGATCGCTTCCAGCCGCTGTCGCTCCTCCGCTGTCAGGGGGATGCTGGCCGCCGCGGCATTCTCCTCGAGATAGCGCTGTTGCTTGGTGCCTGGAATCGGCACGATATCGGGTCCCTTGGAGAGCAGCCAGGCCAGGGACAGCTGGGCCGAGGTGCAGTCTTTCTGCGCCGCCATGTCCGCGATCGCCTCGGCGATCCGACGGTTGGCCGCCATCGCCTCGTCCGTGAAACGGGGCAGGTGGGGTCGAAAATCGCCATCGCCGAACGCCGCCTTGTCCTGGAAGCGCCCGGTCAGGAAACCGCGGCCCAGGGGTGAGTAGGGTACGAAGCCGATGCCGAGCTCTCGGCAGGTGGGCAGCACCTCGTCTTCCACCTCTCGCGTCCATAGCGAGTATTCGGTCTGGACGGCGGTGATCGGATGCACGGCGTGGGCCCGCCGCAGCGTCTCGGCGCTGACCTCGCACAGGCCGAGGCGGGCGATCTTCCCGGCGTCGACGAGTCGCGCCAGCCCGTCGATGGTCTCCTCGATCGGCCGCTCGGGGTCGAGGCGATGGACATAGTAGAGATCGATCTGCTCTACTCCGAGCCGACGCAGTGAGGCCTCACAGGCCTCGCGGGCATAGGTCGCACTGTTGTCCAGGCTGCGCCGGTACTCTCCGGGATTTCGCACGATGCCGAACTTGGTCGCGATCTTCACTCTGGACGAGGTATTCGACAGGAAATCACCGATCAGGGCTTCATTATGGTGTGAGCCATACATGTCGGCGGTGTCGAAGAAATCCACCCCGAGATCGACCGCCCTGGCCAATACACGCCGGGATTCCCTGTCGTCGCGCGGGCCGTAGAATTCGCTCATGCCCATGCAGCCCAGGCCGATGGCCGAGACCGACAAGTCTTTTCCGAGTATGCGCCTCTGCACTCTTCATCCTCCTGGCCTGGTGAGTTGCGGAAAGTGTCGGCAGGCAGAATTGCACAGAGCCAAGGGAGGAAAAATGCACGACTCCGGAAAGGGGATTTCCAGGAATGAAAAGCCCGCCTCGAGCCGGGTCAACTGGAACGATGCCCGCGCCTTTCTCGCCGTGGCGCGTCTCGGCACCTTGAGCGGCGCGGCGTCGACGCTCGGTGTGGGCGTGGCGACCCTGGCGCGACGCATCGAGCGCCTGGAAACGACCATGAAGGTGCCGCTCTTCGTCCGCCAGCAGTCGGGCTATCGGCTCACCGCGGAAGGGGAAGCTCTCGTCCCCAGGGCCGAGGCCCTCGAGGCCGCTGGTAATGCCTTCGCCTCGGGCGTTGAAGACGGGAGTTCGATGAGGGGGCGGGTCGGATTGGCCACCGCCGAGAACCTGGCGACCCGCCTGATCCTGCCGGCCCTGCAGACGTTCCGGGAGCGCTATCCCGGCCTTGCGATCGATCTCGTCACGGATATCTCGACCGCCAACCTGCATCGCCGGGACGCCGATCTGGCCATCCGCATGGTCAAGCCCGAGCGGGGCAACGTGTCGTTCAGGCGGCTGGGCACCCTGGGCTATGGGCTCTATGCCAGCGCCGACTACCTGGCGCGGCGCGGGGCCGAATCTGAAGCGGACGGTTTCGACGACGATGCCTTTATCACCTGGAATGAGCGGCAAGCCCACCTGCCCGCCGCCCAGTGGGTGGCACGTATCCTCCAGGGACGAGTTCCCGCGCTCACCACGACATCGCTCCACACCCAGGTCGTGGCGGCCTCGGCGGGGCTCGGGCTGGCAGTGCTCCCGCACCTGATTGCGCGTGATACCGGCCTGGTCTGCCTCGATGCGGACCTCGGCGTCGAGCAGGACATCTATCTGGTCATCCAGACCGACCTGTCGCGCGCGCCGCGCGTCCGGGCGCTGGCCGACTTCCTCGGCGAGCTGGTCATCGATCATCGCGAGCGGCTGGAAGCGCCAGGGCACTGAGGCAGATGCATCCTGCACGGGACGTCTGTAGCCCCGGATCTCGCCAGAACTGCGTCATTGGCGGCTTCCTGTGGTGGCGCGGGCCGCTCAGCCCAGCGCGAAGGGCACCTCGCCGGCCTCGTGGGCCAGCAGCCACTGCTTGCGGCCGATGCCGCCGGCATAGCCGGTGAGGCGGCCGTCGCTGCCGATCACCCGGTGGCAGGGCACCACGATGGCCAGCGGGTTCTTGCCGTTGGCCGCGCCCACCGCACGCTGGCCGCCCTTGCAACGCAGCTGTTCGGCGATCTCGGCGTAGCAGCGGGTCTCGCCGAAGGGGATGGTTTCGAGCGCCTGCCAGACGCGGCACTGGAAGTCGGTGCCCTCGGGCGTCAGCGGCAGGTCGAAGGCCTGGCGCGTGCCGGCGAAGTATTCGGCGAGCTGGGCGCGGGCGCGCTCGGTGAGTGCGTTGGGACGGGCCGGCGCGTCGGCTTCCATGACGAAGGCGACCTCGGTGAGGCCGGCGGTCGTGGCTCGCAGGCGGATCAGGCCAAGGGCGTCGGTCTCCGGCGGCTGGTAGTAGTCCAGGGCGTTGTCAGTCATCGGCTTGGCTCCTTGGTGCTTGCGGTTGGAGTTCTTGAGACCAGAGCTGCAGGGTCAGGTAGCTGCGCCAGGGCGAGGCACTCGCCGGGTCGGCGCCGTCGAGCCGGGGCAGTGCCCGGCGCACGCCGGCATCGCCGGCCAGCCAGATATCGGGGTGGCCGGTGCCACGCAGGGCCGCGTAGTTCGCCGTCCAGGGCCCAATGCCCTTGAGCGTCGTCCAGGCGGCCGGGTCGTCGCTCGCGTCGCCGTCAGCGTACCAGCTTGCGAAGCGGCGCAGGGTCTCGCGGCGTGTGTTCGGCATGGCGAGAAAGGCCAGGTCGCTGCCGGCGACGGTGGCGGGCGTGGGGAAGTGGCAACGATCCTCCCCCGCGGGCTCGCCGAGTGCCGCCACCAGGCGGGTGACCAGCCGGCGGGCGGCGCCGATCGCGACCTGCTGGCCGAGGATGGCCCGCACGCCGGCCTCGAACGGTGACCAGACGCCGGGCAGGCGCAGTCCCTCGGTCAGCGCGAGGCCGGGCAGGGCATGGCTCAGGTGGGCCTCGATGGTGACGGTGTCGGCGTCCAGGTCGAGCACCCGTCGGATGCGCCGCACCACCGGGGCCAGGGCATGCAAGTCGTCGAGCTCGAGGCGGACCCGGAAAGCATGGCGGTCGGGGAGGTGCTCGGCGGTGTACTGGCCCAGCGCCTCGCCCCAGCGGATGCAGCGGCCGTAGTGCCGCTCGCCGACCCACTCCAGGCCCTCGATGGCGCGGCTGGCATGGAAGTCGCGCAGCGGCTCCCAGGCGTAGGGCGGGCGATAGGCCAGCTGGAGCGTCAGGCCCTCGGCGGGTTCGCCGGTGCGACGGCGCAGGTCGCGGGGCGCCAGGCCGATGCGGGTGCGAAAGGCGTCGTTGAAGCGGCGCAGGCTATGGAAGCCGCTGGCATAGGCGATGTCGGTGACCGGCAGGGTGGTCTGGTGGAGCAGCTGCTTGGCGAACAGGCACTGGCGATGCTGGGCATAGGCCTTGGGCGAGACGCCGATGCGCTGCTGGAAGAGCCGGCGCAGGTAGCGCTCGCCGATGCCCAGGCGGTCGCAGAGTGCCGTCAGCGTTCCCTCCTGCAGGGCGCCCTCGTCGATCAGCCGCAGGGCACGTTCCAGCGTCGTGTGGGTGCCGCGCCAGGCCGGCGAGTCCGGGGCGCTGTCCGGGCGGCAGCGCAGGCAGGGGCGAAAGCCGGCCTCCGCCGCGGCCAGGGCGCTGTCGAAGTAGCGCACATTGCGCTCACGGGGGGGCGTCGCCGGGCAGACCGGTCGGCAGTAGATGCCGGTGGTGGTCACCCCGACGAAGAAACGGCCGTCGAAGCGGGCATCCCGGGCCAGGCGGGCCTGGCGGCACTGGGCGGGGTCCAGCATGGCGGCGCTCCTCGGCGTGGGTGTCTGCCTTCCAGTGTATCGCCTGGAGCAGTGACGACTAGCCGGAATCGGAACCGGAGGCCGCGGTCAGTGCCGAACGATCTCGCCCTGTCCGGCGAACCGGCCGATGGCCTGGGAGGGCCGCTCGCCGAAGCGCTTCTGGTAGTCCCTGGAGAAGCGGCCGAGCTGCAGGAAGCCGCAGTCCATGGCGATGCTGGAGACGCTCTCCCGCGGGCCGGCGTGCTCGAGGCGGCGTTTCACCCAGTCGAAGCGCAGGTTGCGGAAGTGGGCGATGGGCGCGGCGCCGAAGTGGGCATGGAAGTCCTGGTAGAGGCGCTCCCGGGAGACGCCGGAGAGCTTCTCGAGATCTTCCAGCGTGAGCGGCTGGTCGAGGGACTCGCGCATCATCGCGTCGAGCTGGTCGAGGTAGCCCGGACGCTCCTGCTGGCGGCCGAGCAGCTCTCCCGAATAGTTGTGGGGCTGAGCATAGAGCAGGCTGGTGATCAGGCTGTTCTCGAAGTTGCCCCACACCTCGGGAAGGTCGCACAGCGAGCCCTCGGCGCCGAGCAGCTCCTGCAGGTGGGCGACCATTTTCCACCAGTCGCCGAGATGGCCCTCGAGGGGCATCCGCGGGTCGAAGATCACCGGCGCCGTCACCTTCCGCCCGAGCAACTGGCCGAGACGGTGATGCACGGCCTCGCGGGACAGCCGTACCAGCTGCTTGCGGCAGTCCTCGCCGATGTTCAGGTGCAGCGGCTGGTGGGGCGAGATGATGGCTCCCACTCGGGTGTCCGAGGCGAATTCCTGGCGCGCATACTCGATGTGCTGCTCGCCGGACAGCGGCAGGCTGATGCTGTAGCTCTGGGCCAGGTCGTCGACCTTGATGGTGACCCGGGTCGCGTACTCGATGATGCCGATGGCCACGTTGCCGAGCGCCGTGCCCTCGTGGCGGAAGGCCAGGTCGCGGGGCCGGGGTACCTCGAGCCGGTGGGGGCCATTGATGCCGCGCATCCAGCGACAGGCGTCGGCGGGCTCGTGGATCAGGGTGGCGATCCTGCGCCGGGGCGATGCGTGGGGCGCGAGTGTCATTCGGTCTCCTCGCCTCTCGGGGCCGGCCGCTGCTCACGGCTTCTTGTGGGGTCGTCGGAACCCGTCGTCAGAGGCCTTGTTGTTCGCATGTCGGTATGTTGTGCGTATTGCGAACTTTGTTGTCGGATTATAGCACCTTTATGCCACATCTCCATTGGCCTGGGCCAAGGTACGGGCGGCTTTTCACTGGGGGCGCGACTAAAGTCTAGGCGCTTCGGCCGGCCTGGCCGGCGGGTTCCTGCGCGACGCCGAAAAAGTGCATAGCCTTGGCCGAAGAAGCGAATAGTGGCGAGGCGAGGGCCTGCCTAAGTTGGGTCACACCACGACAAGCAACAAGACGGTGATGACCGATGACCGCACTACGCTCTATCCCCGAGTGGCAGCAATTCGTCGAGAACTGTCTCGATTTCCGCCCCGATGACGGCGTCTACCAGATGGCCCGGGAAATGTTCACCGACGAGGCGCTGTTCGATCTCGAGATGGAACTGATCTTCGAGAAGCAGTGGATCTTCGCCTGCCACGAGAGCCAGATTCCGAACAACAACGACTTCATTACCATGCAGGCCGGTCGCCAGCCGATGATCATCGCCCGCGACGCCAAGGGGCAGCTGCGGGCCCTGGCCAATACCTGCCAGCACCGCGGCGCGACCCTGGTGCGCACCGAGTGCGGCAACCAGTCCACCTACACCTGCCCCTTCCACGCCTGGTGCTACAAGTCCGACGGCCGCCTGGTCAAGGTCAAGGCGCCGAGCGAGTATCCGGCGGACTTCGACAAGGCGAGCCGCGGCCTCAAGCAGGCCCGTATCGCCAGCTACCGGGGCTTCGTCTTCATCAGCCTCGACGCCGAGGGCACCGAGAGCCTCGAGGACTTCCTCGGCGATACCCGCTTGTTCTTCGACATGATGGTCGAGCAGGCCGAGGACGGTGAGCTGGAGGTGCTGCCGGGCAAGTCCACCTACACCTTCAACGGCAACTGGAAGCTGCAGAACGAGAACGGCCTCGACGGTTATCACGTCAGCACCGTGCACTACAACTACGTCTCCACCGTGCAGCACCGCCGCGAACTCGAGGCGCAGAAGAGCGGCGGCGGGGACACCCTCGACTACAGCAAGCTGGGCGCCGGCGACAAGGACACCGACGACGGCTGGTTCTCCTTCGCCAACGGCCACAGCCTGCTGTTCAGCGACATGCCCAACCCCCAGGTGCGTCCCGGCTACGCCAGCGTGATGCCGCGCATGCTCGAGCAGCATCCCCAGGAGCGCGCCGAGTGGACCATGCACCGCCTGCGCAACCTGAACATCTACCCGAGCCTGTTCTTCATGGACCAGATCAGCTCGCAGCTGCGCATCGTGCGTCCGGTGGCCTGGAACAAGACCGAGGTCATCAGCCTGTGCCTGGGCGTGAAGGGCGAGTCCGACGCCGACCGCGAGAACCGCATCCGCCAGTTCGAGGACTTCTTCAACGTCTCCGGCATGGGCACCCCCGACGACCTGGTGGAGTTTCGCGAGCAGCAGCGCGGCTTCCAGGCGCGTGCCTCCCGCTGGAGCGACATCTCCCGGGGTCACCAGGACTGGCAGTACGGCGAGACCCACAACAGCCGGGTGCTCGGCATCAAGCCGGTGATCACCGGCACCGAGTTCACCCACGAGGGCCTCTACGTCAACCAGCACGGGACCTGGCAGCGGCTGCTGCTCGAGGGCCTCGAGAAGAAAGCACTCAAGCTCCAGGAGGTGTAAGCCATGAATCTTCAGCAATCCATCGAGCAGTTCATGTACCGCCTGGCCGAGCTCTGCGATGACCGCGACTGGGACGGCTACCTCGACCAGTTCGCCCCGGAGTGCGAATTCCACATCCCGCAGTGGAAGAACGAGGACGAGGTCACCCGCGACCCCAAGCGCGAGATGTCGCTGATGTACTACGCCGACCGCACCGGCCTCGAAGACCGCGTCTTCCGCCTGCGCACCGGCAAGTCCGCGGCCTCGACCCCGCTGCCGCGGACCCTGCACCTGATCGACAACGTGCGCTGCGAGCAGCAGGGCGACGGCATCGTCCAGGTGCGCGTCAACTGGGTGACCCACTTCCATCGCTTCGGCGAGAGCGGCCACTTCTTCGGCACCGCCGATTACACCCTGCGTGGCGAGGGCGATGGCTGGAAGGTCCTGCGCAAGCACAGCGTGCTGCTCAACGACAAGATCGATTCCGTGCTGGATTTCTACCACGTCTGAGTTTCGCTGGAGGGCGAGTCATGCATAACACAGCCGCCATCGTCTTTCGGGACGGCACCACGCGCTTCGTCAAGGTCGACGACAACGAGCTGCTGATGGACGCCGCCCAGCGTCACGGGGTCAACCTGCCGGTGGACTGCCGGGAAGGGGTCTGCGGGACCTGCCGCTGCCTGCGCGAGGCCGGCGAGGTCGATGTGGAGTACATCGACGAGGAGGCGCTGACCGAGGAGGAGATCGCCGAGGGCCATGTGCTGGCCTGCCAGACGCGACTGCGCTCCGCCCACGGCTCCTTCTATTTCGACGTGGACTCCGGCGTGTGCAGCGTGGCCACCGAGGTGCACGACGCCACCGTGAGCGCCGTGGAGCCGGTCTCCGATGCGGCCGCCATCCTCGAGATCACCCTCGACGATCCCGCCCAGGCACTGCAGTTCCTGCCCGGGCAGTATGCGCGCCTCGAGATCCCGGGCACCGACGCCTGGCGGGCCTACTCCTTCGCCACATCTTCGGTGAAGGAGGGCCGGCTGCGCTTCCTGATCCGCCTGCTGCCCAGCGGGGTGATGAGCGACTACCTGCGCGAGCGTGCCAGGCCGGGCGACGCCATCTCCCTGGAGGCCCCGCTGGGCGCCTTCTACCTGCGCGAGGTGCAGAGCCCGCTGCTGATGGTGGCGGGGGGCACCGGCCTCTCGGCCTTCCTCGGCATGCTCGAGCAGCTCGAGGAGGCGGGCGATTGCAGCCAGCCGATCCGGCTGTGCTACGGCGTGACCCAGGAGGCCGACCTCAGCGAGCTCGACCGCCTGGATCGCTTCACCGAGACGCTGCCGGACTTCGCCTACGAGACCGTGGTGATGAATCCCTCGGAGGCCTGGCAGGGCAGGAAGGGCGTGGTCTGCGACCTCTTCGACCTCGACTTCCTGGCCCGGCCCTTCGATGCCTACCTGTGCGGGCCGCCGCCGATGATCGAGGCCTCGAAGCAGTGGCTCGAAGCGCGCGAGGTCGGCGAACACCGGCTGTTCTTCGAGAAGTTCGTCTCGAGCTGAGCTCGCTTCGGCCGGTGGGCGACCCGCCGCCGGCCGGAGCCCACCCGACCATCACCCCCTTAGCGGTGGCCCTCGGCGCGCCGCCTGGAGACCCCGATGTCCGACATCCTGATCCACGAGATCGAGACCCTGCTGGTCGACCTGCCGACCATCCGGCCGCACAAGCTGTCGATGACCACCATGGCCTGCCAGACGCTGGTCATCATCCGCCTGCGCTTGTCCGACGGCACCGAGGGCCTGGGCGAGGCCACCACCATCGGTGGCCTCGCCTACGGCCCGGAGAGCCCCGAGGGCATCAAGCAGACCATCGACACCTACCTGGCGCCGTTGCTGGTCGGCCAGCCGGCCCACAACCTCAACGCCCTGCGGGCGCGCCTGGATCGCCATGCCCGCGGCAACAGCTTCGCCAAGTCGGGGCTCGAGACCGCGCTGCTCGACGCCGAGGGCAAGCGCCGCGGCCTGTCGGTGGCGGAACTGCTGGGTGGGGCCCGCTGCAATCACCTGCCGGTGCTGTGGACGCTCGCCAGCGGCGACACCCGCAAGGACATCGACGAGGCCTTCCAGCGCCTCGAGGAGCGCCGTCACTGCGACTTCAAGCTGAAGATCGGCGCCAATCCGGTGGACCAGGACGTGCGTCACGTCGGCGCCATCAAGGCGGCGCTGGGTGACCGGGCGAGCGTGCGGGTCGACGTCAACCAGGCCTGGGACGAGGCCACCGCGGCCCGCGGCATCGACGCCCTGGAGGCCGCCGGGATCGATCTCATCGAGCAGCCAATCCCGGCCCGGGAGTTCGCCGGCCTGACCCGGCTGGCAAGCCGCTTCGTGGTGCCGATGCTGGCCGACGAGGCGGTCCACGACGCTCGCGACGGCTTCACCCTCGCGGCCGGCGGCTTCGGTGATGCCTTCGCGCTGAAGATCGCCAAGGCCGGCGGGCCGCGCAGCGTGCTGGAACTGGCCCACGTGGCCCGGGCGGCCGGCGTGAGCCTCTACGGCGGCACCATGCTCGAGGGTACCATCGGCACCGCCGCCTCCCTGCATGCCTGGGCGACCCTCGGCGAGCTGACCTGGGGCACCGAGATGTTCGGCCCCCTGCTGCTCAAGGACGACATCGTCGCCAAGCCGCTCCATTACCACGAGTTCGGCGTCGACCTGCCGGCCGGCCCCGGCCTCGGCATCACCCTCGACGAGGACAAGCTCAACCACTATCGGCGCCGCGACTGAGCCGCGCCCTGCATCCCAAGGAGACGCCCATGCTCTTCCAGGTGGAAATGACCGTGAAGCTGCCGCCGGACATGCCGGCCGAGCGGGCCGCCGAGATCAAGACGACCGAGAAGGCCTACGCCCAGGAGCTGCAGCGCGCCGGCAAGTGGCGGCACCTGTGGCGGGTCGCCGGCAGCTACGCCAACGTCAGCATCTTCGACGTGGAGGACAACGCCGAACTGCAGGAGATCGTCTCGAACCTCCCGCTCTTTCCCTACATGGAGATCAGTGTCACGCCGCTGTGCCGTCACCCGTCCTCGATCCGCGAGGACGACAGCTGAACCCCGGCCCCGCCGGTCGCCAACGACACGACAATAACCGAGGAAACGACCATGACCGTGAAGATCTTCGATACCCCCGAAGTCCAGGACTTCCTGAAGACCGTCGCCGGCTTCGAGCAGGCCGGCGGCAGCGAGCGCGCCAAGCGGATCCTGCATCGCCTGCTGTCCGATCTCTACCGGCTGATCGACGATTTCGACGTCAGCCCCGAGGAGTTCTGGGGCGCCGTCAGCCAGCTCAATGCCCTGGGCAAGGACACCCAGTTCGGCCTGCTGGCGCCGGGGCTCGGCTTCGACCACTACCTGGACATGCGCATGGACGCCGCCGATGAGCAGGCCGGCCTGACCGGCGGTACCCCGCGCACCATCGAGGGCCCGCTCTATGTGGCCGGCGCCCCCGAGGCCGAGGGCTTCGCGCGGATGGACGACGGCCGCGACACCGAGGCCGAGGTGATGTGGCTGACCGGCCAGGTCCGCGACGTGAACGGCAACCCCGTCCCCGGCGCCAAGGTCGAGATCTGGCACGCCGACACCAAGGGCAACTACTCCTTCTTCGATCCCGCCCAGTCGGAGTACCACCTGCGCCGCACCATCCATGCCGACGCCGACGGCCGCTACGCGGTGCGCAGCATCATTCCCTCCGGCTACGGCTGCCCGCCGGGCAGCCCGACCCAGCAGGTACTCGACCTGCTCGGCCGCCATGGCCAGCGTCCGGCGCACATCCACTTCTTCATCTCGGCGCCGGGTCACAAGCACCTGACTACCCAGATCAACCTGGCCGGCGACCCCTACACCTGGGACGACTTCGCCTTCGCCACCCGCGATGAGCTGGTGATCGACGCCAGGCGCATCGAGGATGCCGCCGAGGCCGACAAGCGCGGCCTGGCAGGCCCCTTCACCGAGGTGGTGTTCGACGTCGAGCTGGCTCGGACCGACGCCGCCGAGCTGCAGAGCCGTCACAAGCGCCCGCGCGCCCTGGAAGACGCCTGAATCCCCTTGCGGGAAAGTCGGCCCTGCGGGGACGGCTGAATCACTACAACAAGAGAGACCACCCCCATGAACACGCTCAAGACCCTGATGACGGCCGCCGTGGCGGCGTCGCTTTCCGTCACCGCCTTCACCGCCCAGGCCCGCGACTTCCGGCTCGGCCTGATCACCCCCCAGCCGCACATCTGGACCCAGGAGGCCGAGGGCTTCGCCGAGACCCTGGCCGAGCGCTCCGGCGGCGAACACAACGTCAGCATCTTCCCCGCCCAGCAGCTGGGCACCGAGGCGCAGATGGTCCAGCAGCTCCAGGCGGGCTCCCTGGACATGGCCTTCCTGACCATCGCCGAGATCTCCAACCGCATCCCGGACTTCGGCGCCCTCTACGCGCCCTTCCTGGTCGAGGACATCGATCACGCCGCGGCCCTGCTGCGTTCGGACACGGCCGAGGGCCTGCTCGACAAGATGCCGGCCCAGGCTGGCCTGGTGGGCGTGGGCTACGGCATGGCCGGCATGCGCCAGATCCTCAGCCGCGAGCCCATCGCGTCGGCCGAGGACCTGAGCGGTCTCAAGGTACGCATCACGCCCTTCGACCCGATCCGCGACTTCTACACCGCCGCCGGCGCCGCACCCACGCCCTTGCCGCTGCCCGCGGTCTATGACGCCCTGGCCAACGGCCAGGTCGACGCCATCGACATGGATTACGATTCCATCCGACTGCTCAAATTCTACGAGCAGGCCGAGAACCTGGTGATCTCCAACCACATGATGTTCCCCATGGTGGCGGTGATCTCCGGGCGCGTCTGGGCGCAGCTCGACGGCGAGGATCGCGAGATGATCCGCACCGCCATGGCCGAACATGCCGACAACGTCATGGCCCGCTTCCAGGAGAACCACGCCGCCTGGGGCGAGGACCTGCGCAGCCAGGACATCACCGTCACCGATATCGGTCCCGCTTTCTTCGCCGATGCGATCGCCGAGTGGGAAGGCGTCTGGGCGCCCAGGGCCCCGTCGCTGGCCAAGCTGCGCGAGACGGCCGCCGAGCTGGCCGACTACTAAGAGCTCCTTAACAACAGGCCCAGCGAGATGAGCGCCGGGGACAAGCCAGCGCGAGGGTCTTTTGGCCAGGGGTGAGGCGGAAGAAGAAGAACATCCAGTGGATGTTCTTCCCGCCGAACGGGTTGGCCATGGATGGCCAACACAGGCCCTGCAAGCGAAGCAGGATGCGAGAGCGCTGCAGGGCAAAAGTAGCGCCCATGGATGGGTTTACAGCGCCCTCGCGACGGCTGGGCGCCGGAAAAGCTCATCGCTTGCGTCAAGTTGTGAAAGAAGCCATCGCCCTGGAGGATGTCATGCTCAAACGACTCTCGGACGGTCTCGTCCGCTGTGAGGCGGCGATCGCCGCGACACTGGCCGCGCTGATCAGCCTGCTGATCCTGCTCAACATCGCCACCCGCTCGCTCGGCCATGCCCTCTACTGGACCGACGAACTGGCCATCCACGCCATGATCTGGATGACCTTCTTCACCACCTCGGCGGTGCTCAAGCGCCGCGAGGGTGTCGCCGTGACCCTGCTGGTCGATGCCCTGCCGAACGGCATGCGCCAGGGGCTGCACCTGTTCGTCGATGCCATGGTGCTGTTCTTCGCGCTCTTCCTGGCCGTGCTGTGCTGGCGCTGGTACGACCCGGCGACCCTGTGGGCCACCGGCTTCGATATCCAGGCCTTCCAGGGGGAGACCTTCAACTTCATGTATTCCGAAACCTCGCGCACGCTGGGCATTCCCAAGTTCTGGGCCTGGCTGTGCCTGCCCATCTTCGCCGTCTCGCTGAGCCTGCATGCCGTCGTCAACCTGATCGACGGCCTCAAGGGCCTGGTGAGTGCGGAAAGGAGGCTCGCATGACTCTCGTCGTCTTCGCCGTCCTGCTGCTGGGCGCGGTGCCCATCGCCCTGGTGCTGGCGCTCACCGCCGCCTGGTACATCGCCGATTCGGGCAACTCCCTGCTGTTCGCCTCCTATCCCCAGCAGCTGTATGGGGCCATCGAGAACTACGGCCTGCTGGCCATCCCGCTGTTCATGCTCGCCGGCGAGCTGATGAACGAGGGCGGGCTGACCCGGCGGCTGATCGACCTGGCGCGGATCCTGGTCGGCGGCTTCCGCGGCGGCCTGGTCTACATCAACCTGGTCGCCAACATGATGATGGCCGCCATCGTCGGCTCGGCGGCCTCGCAGATCGCCATCATGTCCCGGGCCATGGTCCCGGCCATGGAAGCCGACGGCTACGACAAGCCCTTCGCCGCGGCCATCACCGCCGCCGGTGGGCTGCTGTCGCCGATCATCCCGCCGTCGATGCTGTTCGTGCTCTACGGGGTGATGGCCCAGGTGCCCATCGCCGACATGTTCATCGCCGGCATCATCCCGGGGCTGCTGATGGGCGGGCTCTTCTTCCTGGCCATCGCCGCGGTGGGACTGGTACAGCAGTATCCCCAGGGCCAGTGGCCGAGTCGCGCGCAGGCCAAGCGCTTCCTGCTGATGGGCCTGCCGGCCCTGAGCATCCCGCTGATCATCATCGGCGGCATCCTCGCCGGCCTGGCCACGCCCACCGAGTCCGCGGCCCTGGCCTCGCTCGCCGCGCTGCTGATCGGTCGCTTCGTCTACCGCGACCTGACCTTCGCCCGCCTGCCGGAGATCCTCAAGCGCACCGCCTTCAATGCCGGCCTGGTGATCATGCTGATCGCCGCCGCCGGGGTGTTCGGCTGGGTGATCGTCTACGAGCAGCTGCCACAGATGGCCGCGGCCTGGATCGCCTCGTTGACCACCGACCCCTTCCTGTTCCTGCTGCTGGTAGTGGGCATCCTGCTGCTGGTGGGGATGATCGTCGACGGTATCGCCGCGCTGATCCTGGTGGTGCCGATCCTGCTGCCGATCGCCCAGAACCAGTTCGATATCACCGCCTTCCAGTTCGGCGTGGTGGTGTGCCTGACCCTGGTGCTGGGGCTGCTGACGCCGCCGGTGGGGGCGGGGCTCTTCATCGGCTCGTCGATGACCGGGGTGCCGCCGCTGAAGATCTTCCGAGCGCTGTGGCCCTTCCTGCTGATGAGCTTGCTGGCGCTGGTGCTGCTGGCCTGGCAGCCCTGGCTGACCCTGGCGCTGGTGTGAAACCAAACCCACCGAGAAGAGGAGGAGAGCATTCCCCCTGACTGGACAGTGACCATGATCCGGCCGGGAGAGCATACCGGGAGTGGTGTTGCTTCAAGCGTCCGGCCGGATCCCTCGACAATAATCAGACAAGATCAAGGAAGTTTTTCAGTATGAGAATAAGAAAGGTGCTTTCCTGCGCGGCTCTGACAGCCGGTTATATCGGGGCGGCCTCCGCCTCCAGCGATATCGATCTGATCCTGCATGATGCCAAGGTCCGCACGATGGATGACGCCATAGGCGTCGTGGAAGCCGTGGCAATATCCGGCAACCGGGTGTCGGCCGTCGGGAGCAACGAGGAAGTGCTGGCCTTGCGGGATGACGGGGTCCGCGTCATAGATCTCGATGGCAGGACCGTGATTCCCGGGCTTGTCGATACCCATCTGCACCTCGATGAAGTCGGCGAAAACCTCCAGAAGATCCAGACGAACGACCTGAGGAGCCTGCAAGTTCTCCTCGGCAGGATCGCCGCGGAAGCGGAACGGCTCTCCGACGGTGGGTGGATCGTCGGTGCATCGGACTGGCATGAGAGTCAACTGGAGGAGAATCGCTTTCCCAGCCGGGAGGAACTCGATGAGGTGGCGCCCGATAACCCGGTATTCCTTCGTCGGGGTGGCATCAATGCAGTGATTAACTCCAAGGCGATGGAGGTCGCTGGCATCGACGAGGAGGATGCTGATCCCCCGGGTGGCAAGTATGACCGTGACGAGAGCGGTCGTTTCTCGGGTTGGATACAGAGCTTCTCGAAGGTCAATGAAATCGCCGGCTTGCTGCCCGCTCCTTCGGAAGAGCAAGTGCGGTCCAACTTTCTTGCCGCCATGCAGGCCCTCTCCAGCAAGGGGGTGACGACCGTCAGGTCACAGCATGTCTCTCCGGATCACTTGGCATCCTGGCGAGCCATCGTCGATGATGGTGGGCATAGCCTGCGGGGGGTGGCGATGATGTCCATCAATCCGCGTGCTCCTCTGGAGCAGGACATCGCCTCGCTCGAAGAGCATGGCATCTCGCCGGGTATGGGGGATGATGACCTGCGCGTGGGTGGGCTGAAGGTGACCCATGATGGTGGGGTGGAAACCGCCTTGCTGAGGGAAGAGTACACGAACATTCCCGGTTTCAAGGGGATTGAGGTGACTCCCCTCGAAAAGGTAGAGCGACTCTCGGCCTATGCCTGCGAAAATGGTTGGGGACTTTCCGTTCACGCAATCGGTGGCCAGGCGATCACCAATGTCCTGAATGCCTGGAACGAGTTGAATGATGAGTGTTCGCTAGCCGACCTCGGCTGGGGGCTCGAGCACCCATACCTCCCCAATGCGTCCGATATCGAGCTGATGCGGGAGCTGAGCGTGACACCCCATACTCAGGCTCCGCATAACTATACCCTGGGCGCTGGATTCCTGGAGTTCTGGGGGGAAGAACGCACCCACCGCTCCATTCCCAACCGCACCTATATCGATGCCGGCGTGTTGCCCGCGGCAGGCACCGACTCTCCCGTGGCCCCCTTCGATCCGTTCCTCTCCATGTGGGTAGAGGTCACCCGCCAGACGGCTGCTGCGGGCGTGCTGGGGGCTGAGGAGGCCGTCACTCCCCTGGAGTCCCTGAAGATGCATACCATCTGGGCCGCCCAAGGGTTGGGCATGGAGGATCGTATCGGCTCCATCTCCCCCGGCAAGTATGCCGACATGGTGGTGCTCTCGGATGACCCTCTCTCCGTGGCACCGGAAGAGCTCAGGAAGATCTCCGCCGATTGGACCTTCTTCTCGGGAGAGGCGGTACACCAGCCTTAGCCTTCGGAATCAAACTAAGGAAGTGAGCCCGTAGGCCGGCATCAATGATGATGAGTGATTGAGCAGGGAGACGCCATCTGTTGATGCCGGTATAAAAATTCATCCGTGCAATAAGGAGGTGCTGTACAGAGGTAACAACGAGAAGTTTTTTGCTGGGCTTAGTGTTTCAATAAAACAATCTAGGAATTCATTAATGAAGTTTAAGAAAAATATATTGCTGGCAGCCATGCTGCCGGCCGGATTGGTTCTTGCTCAAAATTCAGTTGCTTACAATGTGGTGCCGGCCGGCCAGCCGGTCGTGACCGGTGAGCCGAGCCGTGTCGGGGCTCCCTGGAATCACCGCTCCACATTCAATATTCCGGGGACGCAGACGGACATAGCCTTCGGCGGCTATATCAAGCTAGATGCCCTGTATGACTTTGATTATGACCAGTGGCTGGTGACAGATCCGTTCTCCGTGGCGAATGAAAACAACAAGACCACTGGGAGGACGACTTTCACGGCCGCCGAGAGCCGGCTCAACTTCCGGACGCAGACCCACACGGAACACGGCACTATCAAGACCTATGTGGAAGGGCACTTCATTCCTGACGAGTCCTTCAATCTGCGTCATGCTTATGGGGAGTATGGTGGTTTCCTGGCGGGCAAGACATGGAGCAACTTCATGCAGATGGTCGGCTCGCCACGCACCCTCAAGCTGGGGAACCCCCTGGGCTATACCTTCGAGCGCCAGCCTCAGGTGCGCTATACGCTGCGCGGGGATGACGGTTTCTTCGCCGTGGCGCTGGAAGATTCCGATACGCCGCTCGTCTCCGACGCGGGCGTTCCCGCCTCGTCAGAGTCACGTCTCCCTGATCTGACGGTGCGCTATCAGTACGGCCATAGCTTCGGCATTTCAGGGGTCGTACGTGAGCTGGCGACCAATGAGTATCTCGCCAACACCGACGACAGCACCCTGGGGTATGGGGTCGCGGCTCGGGGCGCCCTCCCCCTTGGCAGTCGTCTGGTGCTGAAAGGTAACACCATGGTGGGCACCGGCCTGGGCAACTATCTCAATGTGATCCCCGAGGGGGCCGAGGCGATGCGCACCCCCGATGCCATTATTCTGGGTGACAAGCTCGAGAGTGTCGACTTTCAGAGCTATGGCCTGTCCCTGGAGTATCGCTGGGAAGATGGTTGGTCGAGTGCCATCGGCAGCTCCTATGTTACGCAAGATCTCCCGGAGAACGTGGCCGGTCTCCAGGAATTTGCCGATAGCATCCAGTTCTCTTACGCGAACCTTATCTGGGATATCAACGAGCAGCTGGCGGTCGGTGTGGAATATCAGTACACCAATCTCGAGCGGCTGGATGGTGAAAGCATCGATGCGAACCGTATCCAGGCTAGCGCGCTCTTTCATTTCTAATGGCATGAGCTGACAGATAACGTTCTATGCCCTGAGTGTGTCCCTTTAATCCTTGGGGATATTGCTTGCTTTGTGCCAGCCATGAGGTTGGCACTTTTTTATTTCGCTGGAGTTGACTGGTCTTCATCGCTCCGCCTGGTTGACAGCCAGGAGATTGAGAGGGGAAAGCTCGATGTCAGCACAACATATCGTAGTGGAGGCGGCGCTGGGCGAGTCCTGCGAGTCTCATCGTGACAACCTCGAGTCCGCCTACCGGAACGCCTTGGTGGCCCTGCTCGGGCAGCTCAAGGGCGCGGGACGCTCCCCGGCGGCCCTGCACCACCTGACGGTGCGCTCGCCGGGTGGCCGGCTGAATCCTCATGCCTGGGCCTGCGACCGGCTCTGGCGGGAGGTCTTCGGCGGCTTCAAGCCGGCCGGCTTCGCCGTCGAGGCGACCCAGGGAGCCCGCATCGCCTTGGTGGCGACCCTGGGCGAGCCGCCGGACTCGGTGCCGGACGAGCCAGCGGTCTGGCACGGCCTGACCGCCTCCCAGATCAACGCCGCCTATAGCGCCCGGGCGGCCGTGCCCGATCACCTGGAGATCTTCGAACGCTGGCGGGAGGCGGGCGATCGGTTCCTGGCGGACCATGAGGTCCGTCGCGACCTGGCCTACGGCGAGGATCCGCAGCAGCGCTTCGACTTCTTCCCCGGCTCGCGGCCGGCCGCCCCGCTGCTGGTGTTCATCCACGGCGGCTACTGGCAGGCCATGGACAAGGCCGAGCACGGCCAACTGCTACGGGGCCACCTGGATGCGGGCTGGGCTCTGGCCGTGCTCAACTACCGCCTGTGCCCCGAGGCCACGATCGCCGACCAGGTCCAGGACGTGCGCGAGGCCCTGCGCCACCTCTGGCACCAGGCGGAGGGCTATGGCATCGACCGGCACCGCATCCAGGTCGGCGGCCATAGCGCCGGGGGCCACTTGGGGGCCTGCCTGGTCAGCACCGACTGGCCGGACCTGGACCCCGCCATGCCGTCCGATCCCATCCGCTCCGCGCTGCTGGTCAGCGGGCTGTTCGAGCTCGAGCCGATGCGCCACATGAGCTTCGGGGCGCTGCTCGGCCTGCCGGACGCCGAGACGGCCCGGGCACTGAGCCCGAGGTTCGCCACCCCCAACCCCGGCTTGCGGCTGCAGCTGGCCGTTGGCGAGCGGGAGAGCGCGGCATTCCACTGGCAGTCTCGGGAACTCGCCCGGCGCTGGGGGGCGCACCTCGAGGGCATCCAGGTGTCGAGCGTGCCCGGCACCCATCACTTCTCGGTGATGGAGACCCTGGCCGAGGGTCGGCTGCTCGAGGCGTCGCTGAGCCTGATGTGAGCATCCCGGCCAGGCACCCGGGTAAGGTCGCAACGCTCGGCGACGGTGTTACGCTCAGAGATAGACGCGGCCTGCAGGTCAGCCGCGAGGGAGGGAGGGGCATGTCCCTGGTCGATCTACTGGCGGAAGCCCATATCCGGAAGGCGCTCGATGGCGGCGAGCTGGACCACCTGCCCGGCCGCGGCCAGCCGCTGCACCTGGACGACGACAGCCTGGTCCCGGAGGAGCTGCGGGCCGGCTATCGGCTACTCAAGAACGCCGGCTTCCTGCCGCCGGAACTGGAGCTGGTGCGCGAGATCCGCGAGGTGGAGAGCCTGATCGCGCGACTGGACCATGGCAAGGAGCGCAACCGGGCCTGCGCCCGTCTCAACCTGTTGCGCAGCCGGCTGCGATCCCGGGGACGTGAGCCGAGCCTGCTGCTCGAGCGCGGCGAGTACCGGGACAGGCTGCTCCGGCGTCTGGACGATGAGGGCTGACGCCGCCGTGTCGGGCCGCGCTGGTCGGGAACCCAGCGAGGCGGCGGCCCGGGCGAGCGCCCAGGCCGTGGGTGGAGGCTATCCCCGCCACACCGGCTGGCCGATGGAAGGGGATCAGGCGTGATCCACGATGCCGCTGGCGCCCGCGCCATGGGCACAGTGGCCGCAGCAGTAGAGCGCCTCGCCGTGCTGGACGCCGTGGCCGATGATCCGGATGCCGCAGGCGGCGCATTCGGGGGCCAGCTTGTGGATCGCGCATTCGAAGCAGTCGAAGGTGTATTCGGTGCCGTCCTTGATCACCTGAAAGGAATCGTCATAGCCGTTGCCGCAGGTGTCACAGGTGCCCATGGCCTTCTCCTCTTGGTCTTCCCCTGGCTGGTGTATCGTCTCCGGACTGCCTGGAGTATGGGTCACGGCCAACCGGCTTGCCATCGGCACCCGGGGGATCACGGGTACAGGCCGGGACAGGACGCTCAGCCCTGAACCCGTGAACCCGTGAACCCGTGAACCCGGGGCCTATCTCATGATCGCCATCATGGTGGTGAGTCGGGTAGGCGCACTATGCTGTTCTCATGGTTGCCGTCGCGGACGCTCGACGCAGCCGAGTCCTGGCCGGCCGTGGGGGCGAGCATTTCCTCTCGGCGCATCATGTGCCCCGGTGGGTTGAGCAGGCGAGGAGGGCGGAATGACACGTCATGCACGCATCGTGATCCTCGGGACCGGCACGGCCGGGCTCAGTGCCTTCAAGCAGGCCTCCGAGACCACCGACGACATCCTGCTGGTGGATCCCGGTCCCCTGGGCACCACCTGTGCCCGGGTCGGCTGCATGCCTTCCAAGGCCCTGCTGAAGCTGGCCCGGGACGTGGACGCCTCCCGGCGCCTGGTGCGGGAAGGGTTCGTCGCCGGCCCACTCGGCGAGATCGACGATGCCGCCGTCCTGGCCCAGGTGCGCCGGTTGCGCGATCGCTTCGCGGCCGGCCCGACCGCCGCCGTGGAGAAGCGAGGCGACCGCTACATCCGGGCCCCGGCCCGTTTCGTTGGCCCCGACACCCTGGATCTGGACGGCGAGCGGGTCAGTGCCGACGCCATCATCGTCGCCACCGGCAGCGCACCCTTCGTGCCCGAGACCTGGCGGGCGCTCGGTCCTCGCCTGTTGACCAGCGATAGCGTGTTCGACCTCGAGCGTCTGCCCAGGCGACTCGCCGTGGTGGGGCTCGGCCCCATCGGCGTGGAACTCGGCCAGGCGCTGGCGATGCTGGGCGTGGAGGTGCATGCCTTCGGCCTGGACGACCGGGTGGGGGGGCTCAAGGACCCCGAGGTCAACGCCGCCGCCTGCCGGGCCCTGGGGCGCTCCCTGCACCTGCATACCGGGCATGAGGTGGAGCCCGAGCCCACCGACGACGGCGTGCTGGTCCGCTTCGGCGAGGAAGCCTTCGAGGTGGATGCCGTCCTTGCCGCCATGGGGCGACGGCCCCGGGTGGCCTCGCTCGGCCTGGAGGCGCTGGGGCTTCCGCTGGGGCGCAACGGCCTGCCCGAGCTGGACCCTCGCCGGCTGCGCGCCGGCGACACCCCGGTGTACTTCGCCGGCGACGTCAACGACGTGATCCCGCTGATGCACGAGGCCGCCGACGAGGGGCGCCTGGTCGCCTACCATGCCCTGAACCCCGACGCCGAGTGCCTGACGCGCCGCACGCCCCTGGCCATCGTCTTCACCGAACCGGAGATCGCTCAGGTCGGGCTGGCCTTCGACGAGCTCCCCAGTGAGGCCCTGATCGGGAGCAGCGACTTCGGCAAGCTGGGCCGGGCGATCATCATGGACGACCGCGGCGGCCCCCTGCGGGTCTATGCCGACCGGGACGGGCGCCTGCTGGGGGGCGAGATGGCGGTCACCGGCGCCGAACACCTGGGACATCAGCTGGCCTGGCTGATCCAGCGCCAGGTGACGGTCGAGGAAGCGCTCCTGCTGCCCTTCTACCATCCGGTGCTCGAGGAAGGGCTGCGTTCCGCCCTGCAGGACCTGCGCCGTCAGCTGCCGGAGTCGGCCAGGCGGCCGGATCTGCCCTTGTGTGGCCACCAGGACGATCCGTTGCCGGGTATCTGAGGAAGGAGGTGGAGGCGGGGTCGCTATCCGGCCTCGACCTTCAGCGGCCCGTTGGTCTTGAGCGACTCCATGGCCACCTGCGTCGCGATGTCGTGGAGGCCCTCCATCGGGCTCACGGCCTCGGCGAGGAACCGCGACAGCGCCCCCAGGCTCTCCACCATCACCTTGAGGATGAAGTCGTGGCTGCCGGTGACGGTATGGCACTCGATGACCTCCTCCCGGGCCAGCAGGGCCGCGACGGCCTCCCGGGGCGTGTGCATGCGCCGCTTGTCCACCGAGATGAAGATGAAGGCCGTCACCGCCAGGCCCAGGGCCGCCGGGTTCAGACGCAGCGAATAGCCCTCGATCACCCCCTCCTGCTCGAGCCGCGCGATGCGTCGCGAGCACTGGCTGGCGGAGAGGGCCACCGCCTCGGAGAGGGCGCCGAGGGTGAGGCGAGCATCCCGCTGCAGGGCATGCAGGATCTTCAGGTCGAAGCGGTCCAGGGCAAGCATTTTTCTTTCGGTAAGGGGTTTGTGCAAGGATTTTGCATAACGGTGCGCCAGGACAGCGAAGAACGCAACCCTTCTCCACCCGTCGCCGCCTAGAATACCGATACTCCTTCTCATACCGGCACGTCACGGAGAATTCGACATGAGGGTGACCCTCGACCACGCTCGCGACCTCGACCGCCAGGACCCCCTGGCGGGCTTCAAGCAGCACTTCGCCCTGCCCGAGGGCGTACTCTACCTCGACGGCAACTCCCTGGGCGCCCAGCCCGGGGCCGCCCGCGACGCCGTGGCCGCGACCCTGGACCAGTGGCGCGACGAGCTGATCAAGGGCTGGAACCAGGGCTGGTTCGATGCCCCGGAGCGCCTCGGCAACAAGCTCGCCCCCTTGGTCGGGGCCGGCGAGGGCGAGGTGGTCGTCACCGACAACATCACCCTCAACCTCTTCAAGCTGCTCGGCTACCTCACCGGCCAGCGGACCGACGGCCGACGCGTGGTGCTCAGCGAGGGCGGCAACTTCCCCACCGACGGCTACATCGCCCAGGGCTTCTGTCGCCTCACCGACCACGAGCACCGCGTCCTGCCCGAGGGCGCCGACCTGGCCGCGCACCTGGACGGCGTGGCCGTGGTGGTGCTCAGCGAGGTCAACTACCGTACCGGCCGTCGCCGCGACATGGCGGACACCACCCGGCTGGTTCACGCCCATGGCGCCGAGGTCGTCTGGGACCTGGCTCATTCGGCCGGGGCCCTGCCGGTGGCGCTCCACGATAGTGGGGCGCGCTATGCGGTGGGCTGCACCTACAAGTACCTCAACGGTGGTCCCGGGGCCCCGGGCTTCCTGTATGTCCGCCGCGACAGCCAGGGGGAGGGCTGGCAGCCCCTCTCCGGCTGGCATGGCCACGCCGCGCCCTTCGCCTTCGACGCCGACTATGCGCCGGCGGCGAACATCACCCGCTTTCGCACCGGCACCCACTCGGCGCTGGCCTACAGCGCCCTGGAGGCCTCCCTGGCGATGTGGGCCGACGTCGACATGCCGGCCCTGCGCGAGAAGAGCCTGGCGCTGACCGAGCTGTTCCGCGAGTGCCTGGCCGACGTGCTGGCGGACTACGGCATCGAGGACATCACCCCGGCGGCGGAGGCACGCGGCAGCCAGGTATCGCTGGTGGATACCGAGCACGGCTATGCCATCGTCCAGGCGCTGATCGCCCGCGGGGTGATCGGCGACTATCGCGAGCCGGGCCTGCTGCGCTTCGGCTTCACGCCGCTCTACCTGAGCCATGAGGATGTCTGGCAGGCGGCCCGCCACTTCCGCGAGGTGGTGGAAGGCGGCGAGTACCGGGACCCGCGGTTCAGCGTTCGCGCCGCCGTGACCTGACCCGGGAGCCCATGCGATGACCCGCGACGCCCTGGAGCGCGACTACTCGCCGAGCCGCTACGCCCGCGACTTCGCCGCCACCCTGGCCCGCCAGGCGGCCGAGGGGGCCGCCCTGGTCGAAGTCCATCGGCCGGCGCGGCTGCGCTATGCCGACGATCCCGAGGGCTGCACCGACCTCTTCCTGCCGGCCGGGCCGGGGCCCTGGCCGCTGATGGTGTTCATCCATGGTGGCTACTGGCAGGAACTGGATCACACCGCCACCGACTTCCTGGCCGCGCGCTACCTGGCCCGGGGCATGGCCTTCGCCTCGCTGGGCTATGGCCTGGCGCCACGGGTCTCGATCGAGACCATGATCGCGCAGTGCCGTCAGGGCCTCGCGGCAGCGGTGGACGCGGTGGTGGAGCAGGGCGGCGTCGCCCGGCGGGTGCTGGGCGGGCACAGCGCCGGCGCCCAGCTGGCCTGCCGAGTGTCCGCCGCCGAGGCGTGCTCGCCGGACGGCGTGACCATCGACGCGCTGCTGCTGGTCAGCGGCGTCTACGACCTGACGCCTCTGGTCGACACCTACGTCAACGCGCCCCTGGGACTCGACCCGGCCCGCGCGCGTTCGCTGAGCCCGCTGTTCGACGATCTCTCGGGCCTGCCGCCCACGGAGTTGCTGGTCGCCGAGCACGATACCCCCGCCTTCCGGAGCCAGGCGCTCGACTTCCGGGCCGCGGTGCTGGCCGCCGGCGGCGCGGCCCGGCTGCGCGACCTGCCGGGCCGCGATCACTTCGACATCCTCGACCATCTCTAGACCGCCGAAGGCGGCAACCACAACAACGACGGCGGAGTCGTGGAGCGACTCCCTATGGATCCTTTCGCCATGAACAAGACAAGAGCACAGTTCTCCTCCCGCTTCGGCTTCCTGATGGCCGCGGCCGGCGCCGCCGTGGGCCTCGGCAACGTCTGGAGCTTCCCCTCCATGGCCGCCAACAACGGCGGCGGCGCCTTCCTGCTGCTGTATGTGGTGATGGCCTTCGTCCTGGCCTATCCGGCGCTGATGGCCGAGCTGACCCTGGGACGCCATGCCCAGAGCGGGGTCATCCAGGCCATGTCGCGAGTCGGCGGTAGCGGCACCGCCGGTCGCCTGGGCGCCGCTATCGGGGGGCTGGCCATCCTCACCGCCTGCCTCGGCCAGGCCTTCTACGCCATCGTCACCGGCTGGCTGATCGGCTTCACGGTGACGCCACTGCTCGACGTACTGGGCCTCGACGCCTGGGCCACGATCTTCGGCGAGGGCGGCTTCTGGAAGGACTGGTGGCTGGCCTGCGCGGCCATGCTGGTGACCGTCGCGGTGGTGCTGGCCGGCGTCAACAAGGGCATCGAACGCTGGTCCAAGCGCCTGATGCCGCTGCTGATCGTGCTGATGCTGGTGCTGATCGGCGTGGTCATGACCCTGCCCGGGGCCGCCCAGGGGCTCGTCGCCTACCTGGTGCCGGACGTCTCGCGAATCGATGGCCAACTGGTGGTGGACGCCATGGGCCAGGCCTTCTTCTCGCTGTCCATCGGCGTCGGCGCCATGGTGATCTACGGCTCCTACCTGAGCCGGGATGCCCACCTGCCCAGGACCGGTGCCCAGGTGATGTTCATCGACATGGGCGTGGCCTTCATCGCCGGCATGCTGATCGTGCCGGCGATGTTCGTGGCCGACGAGCTGGGAGTGGGTATCTTCGATGCCAGCGGGCAGCTGCAGAGTTCCACGACCCTGCTGTTCGACGTCATGCCGGCGATGTTCGATGCGCTCGGCGGGCTGGGGACGGGGCTCGAGATCCTGTTCTTCGCCCTGCTGTCGATCGCCGCCCTGACCTCGATGTTCCCGGTGCTCGAGGTGCCGGTCGCCACCCTGGCGGAGACCGGCCGCGTCTCGCGCACTTGGGCGACCCTGCTGATGGGCGGGCTGATCTTCGCCGTCTCGACGCTGATCCTGATGCACTTCGAGGTGCTCTTCGGCTTGGCGATCCAGGTCACCATCAGCTACAACATGCCGCTGATCGGCGCCCTGGTGTGCCTCTACGTGGGCTGGCTGTTGTCGCGCAACGCCAAGCTCCAGGAGCTGCGCCGGGGCGCGCCGGAGATCGAGCAGGGCCTGTTCTGGAAGCTGTGGCCCTGGTACATCCGCTTCGTCTGCCCGGTGTTGCCGTTGGTGGTGCTGGTCAACAGCCTCTAGGCTTGCCGGTGGTGGCGCCGCCTGCTTGACTGGCCTGGGTCGCCGGAGGGCGGCCCTCGTCCCGCAATGGAGCCTCGCATGTCGCAACCGCTCACCCGTCACAACCGTCCCCGCCAGGTCCTCGATGCCATCACCGCCGCCAATGCCGGCCTCTCCGCCGAGGATCGCGCGGCCAAGTACGCCAAGCTGGCGGAATCGCCGTATCGCTTCTTTCGCGGCACCAACCACCTCTACTGGGCCGATGTCTGGCACGACTGGCGCTTCGCCCTCTACGGCGGCCTGCCGGAGACCCAGACCTGGCTGCAGGGCGACGCCCATGCCTACAACTTCGGCGCCTACGGCCACCACGACGATGCCGTGCGCTACGGCATGGACGACTTCGACGATGCGCTGATCGGCGACTACCAGTACGACCTCTGGCGCCTGGCGATCAGCCTGGTGCTCGACGCCCGGGAGAACGCGGAACTCTCCGGCAAGGGCACCCGCAAGGCCCTGGATGCCCTGGTGGAGGCCTATGTGGACGAGCTGGGTGGGCATGTCCGCGGCGAGGAGCCCCTGGCGGTGACCCTGGAGACCGCCAGGGGGCCGCTCGCGCCCTTCCTGGAGAAGGTCGCCGCCAAGCGCAGCCGGGCGAAGATGCTCGAGAAGTGGACGACCCCCGATGACGAGGGCCGTCGCTTCGCCGAGCGGCCGGACAAGCTGGCCCGGTTGCCGGCCCACCAGGCCAGCCAGCTGCGCAAGGCCATCGAGGAGGAGTACCGCCAGACCCTGCGTGGTACGCGTGCCGAGGCCGAGGGGGACCACTTCCGGGTCAAGGACCTGGCGCGGCGGCTCGACGCCGGGACCGGGTCGCTGGGGCTCGAGCGCTTCTACGTGCTGATCGAGGGCGGCCGGGACCACGAGCACGACGACGTCATCCTCGACGTCAAGCAGCAGACGCCCCCGGAGGGCTGGCGGCTGATGAACGCCGCCGAGAAGCGCGCCTGGCGCCGCGCCTTCCCCCACGAGGGCGCGCGCCACGCCGCGGCCTTCAGCGCCATCGCCGAGCACCCGGACCTCTACCTGGGCTGGCTGCACCTGGGCGAGACGGTGTTCTCGGTGCGCGAGCGCTCGCCCTTCAAGGACGACTTCCCGACCCACAAGCTCGACGGCGCCAAGCCCTACCGCAAGCTGGCCCGACAGTGGGGCCGGATCCTCGCCCGCGAGCACCTGCGCGGCGCCCGGGCGTTGCACCCGGACGACCCGGCGCGCTTCGCGCGCAGCGTCTGCGCGCGGATCGAGGGGCGGCAGGACCATTTCATCGCCATGGTGGCGACCCTGGCGCTGAGCTATGCCGACTGCGTCGGCCAGGACTATCGCACCTTCGTGGAGGCCGAGGCGACGGTCGAGGAGGAGGAGGGGGCGACGGCCGGCTAGCGGTAGTCGCCGCTCAGCAGCCGGCCGGCTGCCGGCACACGGGGCGCCAGGTCGAGGGCCCTGAGCATCCGGAAGGCGGTGCAGGTGGCGGCGGAGACCACCGGCAGTCCCAGGCTGTCCTCCACCGTCTGGATCGCCGCCAGCGACGGCATCTGCACGCAGGCCGACAGCACCACGGCGTCGGCCTCGCGAAGGTCCAGGCGGCCCACGATGTCGACCAGGGCCATGGGATCACGGCGACCGACCTCCAGGTTGTCGGGGATCTCCAGGGCGATGCTGTCGACCACCCGGATGCCCTCGGCCTCGATGTAGTCCACCACCATCCGGGTCAGCGGCTTCATGTAGGGCGTGATGATGGCGACGCGCCGGGCGCCCAGCGCCGCCAGGCCCTCGGTGAGGGCACCGGCGCTGCTGACCACCGGGGCCGGCTGGCCGTTGGCGACGGACACCTCGTGCAGGCGTCGCTGGGAGTCGCGGTGATAGCCCCGGCCACGGCTCATGATCGCCACCAGGCAGGCATAGCCCATCACGTCGACCGCGGCGTCGGAGAGCTCCAGGGCGCAGCGCTCGGACTCATCGTCCATGGCCGCGAGCTCCTCGCGGGTCACCTGCTTCATGCGCATGCGACTGGAATGGAAGGTGAAGCGCTCCGGCGCCACCGCCTCCCGGGCGCGCAGCAGCGCCGGGATCTCGGTCTCCATGGTGGTGTTGGAGCTCGGCACGATCTGGCCGATGCGATAGGCCGTGACAGGCATGGCGGTTCCTCTCGGTCGGTGTGATCAGGATGCGGCGTAGGTGTCCTGGAACTGCTGTCGCAGCTGGTTCTTCTGCACCTTGCCCATGGTGTTGCGCGGCAGCTCGTCGACGAAGAACACCCGCTTGGGCTGCTTGTACCTGGCCAGCCGGCCCGCCAGCGATTCGATGACCCTGGCCTCGTCGATCTCGGCGCCGGGGCGCGGCACCACCACGGCGGTCACGCCCTCGCCGAAGTCGGGGTGCGGCACGCCGATCACGGCGGACTCGTCGACCCCGTCGAGCTCGTCGATGATCTGCTCGATCTCCTTGGGGTAGACGTTGTAGCCGCCGGAGATCACCAGGTCCTTGTCGCGGCCGACGATCTGCACGTAGCCGTGCTCCTCGATCCGGGCCAGGTCGCCGGTGATGAAGAAGCCGTCCTCGAGCAGTTCCTCCCGGGTCTTCTCGGGCATCCGCCAGTAGCCGATGAACACGTTGGGCCCGCGTACCTGGAGCATGCCGATCTCGCCGTCGGCGACGGGCTCGCCGGTCTCGAGGTCGGTGATGCGGATCTCCACGCCGGGCAGTGGCCGGCCCACGGTGCCGGCGATGCGCCGCCCGTCGTAGGGATTGGAGAGGTTCATGTTGGTCTCGGTCATGCCATAGCGCTCGAGGATGGCGTGGCCGGTGCGCTGCTCGAAGGCCTGATGGGTCTCGGCGGTCAGCGGCGCCGAACCGGAGACGAACAGGCGCATGTTGGCGGTCATCTCCCTGGTCAGCCGCGCGTCCTGCAGCAGGCGCGTGTAGAAGGTCGGCACCCCCATCATGACGGTGGCCCGCGGCAGCTCCTCGAAGATCACGTCGGCATCGAAGCGCGGCAGGAACAGCATGCTGGCGCCGGACATCATCACCACGTTGCAGGCCACGAACAGGCCGTGGGTATGGAAGATCGGCAGGGCGTGGATCAGCCGGTCGGCCTCCGTGAAATGCCAGCTCGCCACCAGCGCCTCGGCGTTGGAGCGCAGGTTGTCATGGGTCAGCATGGCCCCCTTGGAGCGCCCGGTGGTGCCCGAGGTGTAGAGGATCGCCGCCAGATCGCGCTCGCCGCGGGGCACGATGTCGTCGCGCGGGGTGGCCGTCTCGACCTGCGCCATCAGGCTGCCGTCGCCCCCGGTGCCGAGGCTCTCGGCCGCCGGGCAACCGCATTCCCCGGCGATCTGCCGGGCGGTGTCGAGGTCCCGGGGACGGCACACGAACAGCGCGGGCTCGGCGTCGCCCAGGAAGTAGCGGATCTCCTCGCCGGTGTAGCCGGTGTTGAGCGGCAGGTAGACGCCGCCGATGCGCAGGCAGGCCAGGTACAGCAGGACGGTCTCGGGGCTCTTGTCGACCTGCACGGCGACGCGGTCGCCGGGGGTCACGCCCAGTGCGGTCAGGGCGCCCGCCAGGCGGGTCGTCGCCGCCAGGGCCTGGGCATAGGTGTAGCCGCGCCCCTCGCGGGTGATGATGAACTCGGCGTCGCCCCGGCCTTGCATGCGGCGAGCCAGGGTGTCGAAGAGGTTGTGGGTCATTTTGCAGTCTCTCCCTTGAGCAGTTTGCGGGCGCGCCGGTCGAGGTCGCGGATGCCCGAGGCGTGGGCGATGGTGCCGTCGGTGCTGTATTGCTCGTGATTGCGTTCGATGTCGTCGAGCACGTAGAGGTAGTTGACCATCAGGCCGGCGGCCTGGCGCAGGCCCTTCGCGGACACGTCGCCCAGCCAGTTGATGCGATGCAGCTCCGCGCCGTTGCCGAGGTGGAAGCGGGCCACCGGGTTGAGCGGCAGGCCACGGCGGTTCTTCTCGCGCAGCAGGTAGTGCGCGGCCAGCGGCTTGACGACCTCCTCGAGCGCGGCGGCCCGTTCCGGGTCCCGGTGCCAGTCGTCGGCCTCGAGAGCCGCGAGGGTCCGGCGCGCGTCGCCGGCGAGCGGGGCGTCGTCGCCCAGGCAGGTGGTCTCGAGCCACTGCCGGAAGCCGGGTACCGGTGACAGGGTGACGAAGTGGCGCAGCCTGGGCAGTTCCTGCTTCAGTTCCTGGACGACCTGCTTGATCAGGAAGTTGCCGAAGGAGATCCCGCGCAGGCCGGTCTGGCAGTTGCTGATGCCGAAGAAGGCCGCGGTGTCGGCGGCGTCCGATACCTCGACATCGTTGTCGTGGCCGTGGAGGATCGCCTGGATCTGGTCGGGCAGGCCCTTGTTCAGGGCGACCTCGACGAAGATCAGCGGCTCGTCGCCGATCGCCGGGTGGAAGAAGGCGAAGCAGCGGCGGTCGCGGGCGTCCAGGCGCCGCCGCAGGTCGTTCCAGTCCTGGATCTCGTGGACCGCCTCGTAGTGGATGATGCGCTCGAGGATGGCGGCGGGGGTGTTCCAGTCGATGCGCTTGAGCACCAGGAAGCCGCGGTTGAACCAGGAGGCGAACAGGTGCGCGAAGTCGGCATTCAGCGCGCCCAGCTCGGGATGCTCGGGCAACAGCGGCAGCAGGTCCTCGCGCATGCGCACCAGCTCATGGGTGCCGCCGCTGGTCAGGTTGAGCCGCCGCAGCACCTCCTGGCGACTCGGCTCGCAGGCATCGAACAGCGCCTGCAGGGCGCGGTTGTCCCGCGAGTCCCGATACCGGGCATAGGCCTGGTCGATGCGCTCGGGATCCGCGGAGAAGTCCTCGGTGAGGCGCTCGAAGAAGCGCCGCTTCTCCTGGTCGTCGAGCCGTGAGTAGAGCTCCAGGCAACGCCCGGCGAGGGTGATGCTCGACGCCTCGCCGTCGCTCTCCAGCAGCGCCCTGCAGGACTCGGCCAGGCGACCATGGCTGGCCGGCAGTCGCTCGTCGCTGCGCCGCCGACGCAAGGCATCGCGCTGGGTGATGGTGCTGAACATTTCCTGGAGGAAGCTCATGTTCATGGCGGATCGCCCCTTATGAGTGGCTCATGATCAGGTCGGGCAGCCAGGTGGCGATGCCCGGGAAGAAGCACAGCAGGACGATGCCCAGCACCATGCACAGCGCATAGGGGAGGCTCCCCATCAGGATGTCGCGCAGCTCGATGTCCGGGGCGATGCCCTTGATGATGAAGAGGTTGAGGCCCACCGGCGGGGTGATCAGGCCGATCTCCAGGTTGATGGTCAGCACCACCGCGAACCAGTAGGGGTCGAAGTTGGCCGCCAGGATGATCGGCAGCAGGATCGGCGCGGTCATCACGATCACCGCCACCGGGGGCAGGAAGAAGCCGGCCACCAGCAGGAAGAGGTTGATGATCGCCATCAGGACCCAGCGATTGACCTCGAGGTCGGCGATCGCCCCGGCCACCGTCTGGGTGATGAACAGCGACGACAGGGCGAAGGCGAAGATCTCGGCCGCGGCGATGATCAGCATGATCATCACGCTCTCGCGCAGGGCATCGCGCATGATCAGCGTGAGTGGCTTCACCTGCCACATGCGGTAGACCAGGATCGCCAGCGCCAGGCACAGGAAGGCGCCGGCCCCGGCCGCCTCCGAGGGCGTGGCGACGCCGCCGTAGAGGGCGAACAGGATGCCGCTGACCACCACCAGGAAGGGCACCACCCGCACCAGCGCCTTGAGGTTGCCCTCGACGTTCTGCTTGACCTGGTGGGCCGCCGCCGCCAGCGGGCTCGGGGTGCCATAGCCGCCGGCCAGCTTGCAGGCGATCAGCGTCCAGGCCATGAACAGCCCGGCGAGCATCAGCCCGGGCAGGGCGCCGGCGATGAACAGGCGGCCGATGGAGGTCTCGGTGGAGATGCCGTAGACGATCATGGTCACCGAGGGCGGGATCAGGATGCCCAGGGTGCCACCGGCGGCGATGCAGCCGGCGGCGACGCCATCGGGATAGCCGCGCTTGCGCATCTCGGGAATGCCCAGCTTGCCGATCGCCGCACTGGTGGCCGGCGAGGAGCCCGACAGGGCGGCGAAGATGGAGCAGGCGCCGATGTTGGAGATCGCCAGGCCGCCGGGCATCCTGCCCAGCCACAGGTCGAGGGAGCGATACAGGTCGCGCCCGGTGGGCGAGGAGGCCACGGCGGCGCCCATCAGGATGAACATGGGGATCGCCACGAAGCCGAAGGAGGCGATGCTGCTGAAGAAGGTCTCGCCGAAGTAGGTCAGCTCGCCCATGCCGCGGTCGAGCACCAGGGCGGCGAGCGCGACACCGCCCAGGGCGAAGGCGATGGGGGTGCCGATCGCCATCAGCACGAACAGGGCGACGATGACCAGGATACCGCTGGTGACTGGATCCATAATCAGGACTCTCCGCGTAGGATTTCCGCCAGGTACTGCAGCGTGAGCAGGCTGATGCCGAGGGGCAGGGGCAGCAGGGCCGGCCACAGCGGGGGGTTCCACACCGTGCCGGTGGTCCAGCCACCGTGGTAGGCCTCGAGGAGGTAGTGCCAGCCGCCGTAGGTCAGGGCGGCACAGAAGCTCAACCCGACCAGCGACGCGACCAGCTGCATGGCCCTGCGGGGCCAGCCGCCGAGGGCATCGGGAAGGACCGTGACCGCGACATGGCCGCCGGTCATCAGCACATAGGGGGCGCCGAACAGCATGGCGCCGGTGATGGAGAAGATGGCGAACTCGGTCTGCCAGATGGTGCTTTCCTCCAGCACGTAGCGCATGAAGATCATGTGGCAGACCGCCAGCACGCCCGCCAGCAGCAGGACGCTGGCGAGGACGGCGACCGCGGCCGACAGGCGGTCGAGCACACGGATGTAGGTGCCGATCACGCCCCGGCTGGGCGCAACCGCGTGACTTGGACTGTGATCCATGGAACACCCCGGCGTCGGTGGGTGGAGGGCTGCCTCGGTCGAGGCAGCCGGGGAGTGGTGCGAGGGGTCACTCGACGGCCAGGGCCGCGTCGATCAGTGCCTGTCCGTTGGGGACGTTCTCGGCGAAGGTCTTGTAGGAGCTCTGCTTGGCGATCTCCAGCCAGGCGTCGTAGTTCTCCTCGCTCATGGTCACGACCTCGACGCCGTGCTCCTCGTAGACATCCACCAGCTGCTGGTCGAGGGCGGCGGCCTCGTCGGCGAAGTACTCCTCGGCCTTCTGGCCCGCCTCGGTGAGGGCCTGCTGCTGTTCCTCGTTGAGCTGGTTCCAGCTCTGCTCGGAAATCAGGATCGGCTCGTACATGAACCACAGGGCGTTCTCGCCCGGGGCGGTCAGGCAGTCGACCTGCTCGTAGATGCGGTAGGAGACGAACGAGCCGGAGGAGGTGTTGGCGCCGTCGAGCACGCCGGTCTGCATGGCGGTGTAGATCTCGGAGGACGGCATCGAGGCGATCGACGCGCCGGCGGTGGCCAGCATCTCGTCGAAGGCCGGGCCGGCGGCGCGCATGGTCTGCCCCTCGACCGTGTCCGGGGCGGTGATGCAGCGCATGTTCGAGGCGAAGCCCCCCGCCAGCCAGGCGTCGGAGAGCACCCGGGCCCCGGCGTCGTTGATCACCTGCTTGATCATGTCCATGAACTCGGAGTCGTTGAGGCGCTGGGCACGTTCGTGGCTGCGCACCAGGCCGGGCATCAGGGTGGCCGAGAACTCCGGGTGACGGCCGCTGGCGTAGTCGAGGGGCAGCGAGGTCATGTCGAGGCGGCCGCGCACCAGCGCCGGCCACTGCTCCTTGGCCTTGAACAGCGACTGGCCGGGATGGACCTGGATCTTCAGGTCGACGTCCGCGGCGGCGACCTCGTCGGCGATCAGCTGCACCATCTCGTCACGCACGTCTCCCTGGCCGCCGGGGAACTGGTGGGAGGCACGCAGCACGGTTTCCGCCGAGGCGGCACTGCTGAAGGCGAGGGCCAGCGAGAGGGTGGCAACGCTGGATGCGATCGGGGTTTTCATGGCGTCTCCTGAGAGATTGTTGTTGTGTGATATATATCAGCTCGGCTGATGTATACTTCTTATAGGCTTGACATATACTAGTGTCAAACGCCGCGGGACTAGACCATAGTGGCAATAGACCGCGGCGAATCGGCGTTCCACTGCAAGGGAGGTGGCCTGTGAGCGGCGCGAAACGATCGAACGCCCAGCGACTCAAGGACTCGCTGGAGGACGACATCATCAACGGGCGACGCCTGCCCGGCGAGCGGCTCGATCCCGAGGCCCTGGGCCGGGAATACCAGGTCTCGCGCACCCCGGTGCGCGAGGCGATCCAGCAGCTGGTGGCCAGCGGCCTGGTCACGGTGACGCCCAAGAAGGGCACCTTCGTGGCGAAGATCGGCATCGACCAGCTGATCGAGATGTTCGAGGTCATGGCGGAGCTGGAGGGCATGTGCGGCCGCCTGGCGGCCCGGCGGATCACCGGGGGCGAACTCGCCGAGCTGCGCGAGGCCCTGGAGCGCTGCGAGGCCGCCGCCCGGGGCGGCGATCCGGACGAGTACTACTACGAGAACGAGGGCTTCCACCACGCCATCTACACGGCGAGCCACAACGGCTTCCTGGCCGAGGAGGCCCGCCAGCTGAAGCAGCGGCTCAAGCCCTACCGTCGCATGCAGCTGCAGGTGCGCCACCGCATGGGCACCTCGCTGGACGAGCATCGGCGCATCCTTGCCGCCATCGAGGCAGGGGAAGCGGAGCAGGCCGAGCATATCCTGAGGGAGCACGTGCTGATCCAGGGCGAGCGCTTCAGCGACTTCGTGTCCAGCGTCAGGGCCCTCGAGCGGCAGGGGGCGGCCCTGGTGCCGTGAGCCGCTCGCGGCGGCGACGCTGGCTATGTTCCGGACGGGGGGCTTGGCCTACGCTGAGGGTAAAGCCGGTCGGCGGTGCCATCGCAGGCGTCCGCGGGGCCGGCGGCGAGGGCAGACCGCCATCGCATCGCGATCCGGGTGAGGGCCGCCGCCATGCAGGATTCCCCCATTCACCTCTTGCTGGTCGAGGACAATCCGCTTCACAGCAAGCTGATCCAGCGGCTGCTCGCCGCCGATACCCAGCTCGACTGCGATGTCGAGGCCGTGGACAACCTGGCCGACGGGCTCACGCGGCTGGTCAAGGGCGGGCTGGACCTGGTGCTGCTCGACCTGGTGCTGCCCGACAGCGAGGAGCTGGAGACGCTGTTCCGCGTGCGCCTGGTGGCGCCCCAGGTGCCGGTGGTGGTGCTGACCAGCCTCGACGACGTCAAGCTGGCCGCCCGGGCGGTGGAGTCCGGCGCCTACGACTACCTGGTCAAGACGCACCTCAAGGGCGTGGCCCTGGGGCGGGCGATCCGCTACACCCTGTCCCGCGCCCGGGCTCGCGGGGGCGAGTGGGACTCGCCGATGTTCCGCCTGGCCCAGCAGCAGTTCCTCAAGGCCGCCCAGTACATGGGCCTGGACGACAACATCCGCCAGCGGCTGCTGTTCCCCCAGCGCACCCAGATGGTCAGCTTCCCCTTCTTCCGCGACGACCGCGCCCAGGTGGAGACCGTCTTCGGCTATCGGGTGCAGCATGTGCTCACCATGGGCCCGACCAAGGGCGGCATCCGCTACCACGAGGACGTGGACCTGGGCGAGGTCGCCGCCCTGGCGATGTGGATGACCTGGAAGTGCGCGCTGATGAAGCTGCCCTTCGGCGGCGCCAAGGGCGGGGTCCGGGTCGACCCCACCACCCTCAGCGACCGCGAGCTGCAGCGCCTGACGCGCCGCTACACCACCGAGATCATCGACATCATCGGCCCCGAGAAGGATATCCCGGCCCCGGACATGGGCACCGACGAGCGGGTCATGGCCTGGCTGATGGATACCTACAGCCAGCAGGTCGGCCATACGGTGCCCACCGTGGTCACCGGCAAGCCGGTGGTGCTGGGCGGCTCCCTGGGGCGCAAGGAGGCCACCGGGCGCGGCCTGGTGTACCTGATCGAGGCCTCGGCGGCGCACCTGGGCATCGAGCTTGCCGGCGCCACGGCGGTGATCCAGGGCTTCGGCAACGTCGGCAGCCACACCGCCATCTTCCTCGCCGCTCTCGGGGTGCGCATCGTCGGCGTCAGCGATGCCTCCACCGGCCTCTATTGCCGCGATGGCCTCTCGGTGGAGGCGCTGCTTGCCTACGTGGCCGAGCATCGGGTGTTGGCGGGCTACCCCGATGCGGAGGCGATCAGCAACGCCGAACTGCTCGAGCTGCCCTGCGATGTGCTGGTGCTGGCGGCCCTGCAGAGCCAGGTGACGGTCGAGAACGCCGCCCGCCTGAATTGCCGGCTGCTGGCCGAAGGCGCCAACGGGCCCACCACCCTCGAGGCGGACGACATCCTCGCCGACCACGACGTCTTCGTGCTGCCGGACATCCTCGGCAATGCCGGGGGGGTGACGGTGTCCTACTTCGAGTGGGTGCAGGGCATGCAGAACCTGATGTGGAGCCACGAGGAGATCAACCGCCGACAGCAGGCGATCCTGCTGGACGCCTTCGAGCGCACCCTGGGACGGGCCGAGGAGAACCACCTCGACATGCGTACGGCGGCCCTGATCGAAGGCGTCACGCGGGTCACGGAGGCCAAGCTGCTGCGCGGCGTCTTCCCGTGAGGGCCCGGGAGGAGACGAGATGAACGGGGAGACCGGGGCAGGCGACCGCCGTGGGCTCAACGATCCGGCGGCCTTCCTGCGCCTGATCCAGGCCATCACCCGGGCGGCCAACGAGGCCATGCGGGTCGACGACGCGCTGCGTCATGCCCTCCAGGAGGTCTGCCGGCACACCGGCTGGGCAATCGGCCATGCCTGGTTGCTGGCCGACCCCGCCACCGGGGAGCTGGTCTCGACCCGGCTCTGGTATCCCGACGACGATCAGGCCTTCGCGGTCTTCCGGCGCCTCACCGAGGCGGCCCGCTGGGGGGACAGCGGGGGGCTGGTCGAGCGCGTCCAGAGTCGCGGCGCGCCGGTCTGGATTCGCGATGTCACCCAGGATCCCGACTTCCAGCGCGCACAACAGGCCCGCGACATCGAGGTGCGGGCCGGGGCCGCCTTCCCGGTGCTGGTGGGCGACGAGGTGGTCGCGGTGCTGGAGTTCTTTGCCGAGTGCACCATGGCGCCGGATGACGCCCTGATGGAGGTGATGGCCCAGACCGGCACCCAGCTGGGCCGGGTGATCGAGCGCGAGCGGGCCGACCGGGCCCTGCGCGAGAGCGAGCGCCGCCTGGCGACCCTGATGGACAACCTGCCCGGCATGGCCTATCGCGGCCTGAACGATCGCGACTGGACCATGGAATTCGTCAGCGAGGGCAGCCGTGAGCTGACCGGCCATGCGCCCGAGGCGTTGATCCAGGGGCAACCGACCTATGCCGAGCTGATCCATCCCGAGGATCGCGAGGGCCTGTGGGAGGCGGTCCAGGCCGCGCTGGACGAGCGCCGTCCCTTCCAGGTCGAGTACCGCATCCAGGCGCGGGACGGCACCGTGAAGTGGGTCTGGGAACAGGGCTGCGGTGTCTTCGACGAGGCCGGCGAGCTCCAGGCGCTGGAAGGCTTCATGACCGATATCTCCGAGGAGCGCCTGAGCCGTCAGGTGCTGGCCGCCCAGGTGGAGGAAACCGAGGTCGAGCGGAGCCGGGCGGAGGCCACCCACCACCAGCTCAGCGAGGCCCTCGAGGCGATTTCCGAGGGGTTCACCCTCTACGATGCCGAGGATCGGCTGGTCGTGTTCAACAATCGCTTCCGCGATGACTACTCGGGCGTGGCGCAGGTCGTGGAACAGGGCGTGCGCTTCGAGACCCTGATCCGTACCGCCGTCGAGACCGGTGCGATCGATCTCGGCGGCATGGATCCGGAAGCGTGGATCGCGCGGCGCCTGAAGCGGCGGCGTAACCCGGGAGCGCCCTTCACCTTCCGCCGCACCGATGGCAAGCAACTGCAGGTGAGCGAACGCCGCACCCGCGACGGCGGGGTCGTGGCCATCTACACCGACATCACCGAGCTGGAGGAACAGCGCGAGAGCCTCGAGGAGCAGGTGGCGATGACCGAGGCCGCCCAGGCCCGCGCCGAGGCGGCGCATGCCCAGCTGACCGAGGCCCTGGAGTCGATCGCCGAGGGCTTCGCGCTGTTCGACGCCGAGGATCGGCTGGTGCTGTTCAATTCCCGCTTCAAGGAGCATTTCGTCACCCCGGGGGACGTGGTCCAGCCGGGCCTGCGCTTCGAGGAGCTGCTGCAGGCCGTGGTCGACAGCGGCTACACCCCGCGGGACTTCCCCTCCGGGGAGGCCTTCATCCGCGCGCGCCTGGCGCAGCACCGCCATCCCGCCGGGCCCTTCCAGTTCACCCGCAGCGACGGCGTGTGCGTGCAGATCAGCGAGCACCGGACCGCCGAGGGCGATCATGTGGGGGTCTACTCGGATATCACCGAGCTGGAGCACCACCGCCAGCGCCTGGAGGAGATGGTCGCCGAGCGCACCGCGGCCCTGCAGGCGACCACCGAGCAGCTGCGTGCCTCCCAGGTCGAGCTGCGCCGGGCCCGGGACGAGGCAGAGCAGGCCAGCCTGGCCAAGAGCGAGTTCCTGGCCAACATGAGCCACGAGATCCGCACGCCGATGAACGGGGTGATCGGCATCGCCGAGCTGCTGGAGCGCACCGCGCTCACCGAGCAGCAGGCCGACTACGTGGCGATCATCCAGAAGTCCGCCGACACCCTGCTGGGGCTGATCAACAACATCCTCGACTTCTCGAAGATCGAGGCGGGCCGTCTCGAGCTGGAAACGACCGACTTCATTTTGCGCGATACCCTCGGCGACACCCTGCAGACCCTGTCCCTGCAGGCCGACGAGAAGGGCCTGGAGCTGGCGGTGCACATCCCGCCGGAGGTGCCCGACCGGGTACGCGGCGACCCGGTGCGCCTGAGGCAGGTGGTGGTCAACCTGGTCGGCAACGCCATCAAGTTCACCGAGGCCGGCGAGATCGTGGTCGACCTGGCCATCGAGTCTCTCGACGACAGCCGGCTGCGTCTGGGTTTCGAGATCCTCGATACCGGGGTCGGCATCCCCGAGGCCAAGCGCCGGCAGATCTTCGAGGCCTTCAGCCAGGCCGATACCTCCACCACCCGGCAGAGCGGCGGCACCGGGCTGGGCCTGTCCATCGCCGCCCAGCTGGTCAGCATGATGGGGGGACGCATCGAGGTCGACAGCGGCCCCGAGGGGCGAGGCAGCCGCTTCGTGTTCGCCATCGATCTCGGCCTGTCCGACCAGCGCCTGACGCGGCCCTCGCATCCCAGCGAGCTGCACGGCCGGCCGGTGCTGGTGGTCGACGACAATGCCACCAACCGCCGCATCCTCGAGGAGATCCTGCTCAGCTGGGGCATGCGTCCCACCGTGGTGGCGAGCGGCGCCGAGGCCCTCGCCGCCATCGACGAGCGGGAGGCCCGTGGCGAGACCTTCTCGCTGGCGCTGCTCGACGTGATGATGCCGAGGATGAACGGCCTGGAACTGGCCGGGCGCCTTCGCGAGCACCCGGCCCACGCCGACATGCCGATCCTGATGCTCTCCTCGGGCGGTCGCTCCGGCGACGTCGAGCAGCGTCGACGGCTGCGCATCTCCCGCCTGCTGCTCAAGCCGGTCAAGCAGTCGGAGTTGCTCGATGCGGTCGGCGAGGTGCTGGAGATCGGCAGTGTCCGCCGCCGGCCCGCCGTCGGGGACGAGACGCGGCCGGCGACGGCGGGCGGACGCCGCGTGCTGCTGGTGGAGGACGGGATCACCAACCAGCGGGTGGCGACGGATCTGCTGCACCAGCGTGGCCACCGGGTCGAGCTGGCCGAGAACGGTCGCGAGGCGCTGGATGCCGTGCGGCGTCATGCCTTCGACGTGGTGCTGATGGATATCCACATGCCGGTGATGGATGGCCTGGCGGCCTCCCGGGCGATCCGCGAGCTCGAGCGGGACCGCGGCGGGCGTGTGCCGATCGTGGCGATGACGGCGAGCGCCACCAAGGAGGATCGCCAGCGCTGCCTGGCGGCGGGCATGGATGACTTCGTGACCAAGCCCTTCCGCGCCGCCGAGCTCTATGCCGCCGTGGAGGAGGTCGCGAGCCCGGGGGCGGCGCCCGCCAGCACCCCGCCGACGCCGCCGAGGCCTGCGACCCCTGAACCGGACTCGCCGGTTTGCCTGGACTGGCAGACGGCCCTGGACAATCTCGACGGCAACCGGGCACTGCTGGCCGAGATGGTCGAGATCTTCCTCGAGGAATGCCCCCAGCTGCTGCAGGCGATGGAGACCGCCCTGGGCGAGGGCGATGCCCGGACGCTACGCCGTCATGCCCATACCCTCAAGGGATCGGCCCGGGTGGTGGGCGGCCAGGCTGCGGGGGAGGCCGCCCTGTCTCTCGAGACCCTGGCCCGGGACGGCGAGCTGGAGCGCGCCGGGCCGGCCCTCGAGGCGCTGCGGCAGGCCGTGGCGGAACTGACCCCGCTGCTCGAGGCGGCACGGCGCGGCTAGCCGGGCGGTATATCCGGGTTGTCTCCTAAACTGAAGTTGTCATCGGCCGTTCTATACGGGAGCGGTATATGGGTTCGATCATCGAGCGCGATGCCTTCACGGCAGCCGATTTCCGGCTGTTCGGCAGGCGCCTGAGGGCCAGCCTCGGCATCCTTCGGGACGTGCTGGCCCAGCCCGGGTTCGGCGTCGGTCCCGCGACGATCGGCGCGGAGCTGGAGGCCTATATCACCGATGGCGACGGCCGGGTGCTGAACATCAACCAGACGCTCGTCGACGAGCTCCAGGATCCCCAGCTGCAGCTCGAGCTGAACCGCTACAACATCGAGTACAACCTGGCGCCCCTGTCGCTGCAGGGCTGGCCCCTGCATGCCCTGGAACAGCAGCTGCTGCAGGTGCTGGCCCGGCTGCAGTCGGCCGCCGCGGCCCACCGGGGGTGCATCATTCCCATCGGCATCCTGCCCACCCTGCGTGCCGAGGACCTCGGCGAGCACGCCATGACCGATCTGCCGCGCTACCGGGCGCTCGAGCGGGAGCTCAAGCGCCTGCGCGGCGAGGATTTCAGCGTCGAGATCCACGGCGACGACACCATCCGGGTGAGCAGTTCCCATGTGGTGCTGGAGGGGGCCAACACCTCCTACCAGCTGCACCTGCGCGTGGCCCCCGAGGACTATGCCGACACCTTCAACACCATCCAGCTGGTGACCCCGCTGGTGCTGGCGCTGGGCGCCAACTCGCCGCTGTTCCTGCAGCACTGCCTGTGGGAGGAAACCCGCATCGCCCTGTTCAAGCAGGCGGTGGACTGTCGCATGCGCGGCAGCGGGCGCTGGCGCCAGCCGTCCCGGGTATCCTTCGGCCAGGGCTGGGTGCGCCGCAGCGCCTGGGAGCTGTTCGCCGAGACGGTCGCCCTGCACCAGCCGATCATGCCCGTCAACGGCGAGGGGCCGCTGGCGGGCTGGCAGCCCGGCGCCGGGGCACCGGCCCTGGCGGAGCTGCGCCTGCACATGGGCACCGTCTGGCCCTGGAACCGGGCCGTCTACGACCCCGCCTTCGGCGGGCACCTGCGGGTGGAGATGCGCGCCCTGCCGTCGGGCCCCAGCGCCGTGGACATGGTGGCCAACACCGCCCTGCTGCTCGGGCTGGTGGCCGGGCTGCGGGAGGACATCGACGACTGGCTGAGTGCCATGCCCTTCCGCTATGCCGAGTACAACTTCTATCGCGCCGCCCAGCATGGCCTGGCGGCGCGGCTGCTGTGGCCCCACCGCCGCCACCACCGGCTCGAGGAAATCGCCATCGTGACCCTGGTCGAGCGCCTGCTGCCCCATGCCAGCCGGGGCCTGCGCGCGCTGGGCGTGGCGGAGGCCGACAGCGCGCCCTACCTGTCGGTCATCGAGCATCGCCTGGCTGCGCGCCTCAACGGGGCCCGCTGGCAGCGCGAGGTGCTGCAGCGCTTCGAGCGGCAGGGGCTCGAGCGCCTCGACGCCTGTCATCGGATGCTGGCGCGCTATGGCGAGGCGTCGCTGGCCAATCGGCCGGTGGCCAGCTGGTCGAGGGAGGTGTGAATGGCCGCGCTGCGCTTGCCCGTCCTCCGTGACCCGCCCATCGACCACGACGACGTGGGGACCTGGGTGGAGTCCCTGGGCGAGGCCACCTGGATCGTCCTGTCGGGGGCCGACGACCGGCGCTGCCGGGTGATCACCACCCTGCTGCACGGCAACGAGCCCTCCGGGGTCCTGGCGCTGCACCGCTGGCTGGCGGAGCGCCCCCGGCCGCGAACGCGGCTGGCGGTGCTGGTGGCCAATGTCGAGGCGGCCCTGACACCGCCGCACTTCACCCACCGCAGCGTGCCCGGCGGGCGCGACCTCAACCGCTGCTTCCGGCCTCCCCACGAGGGCGCCGGCGGGGCGCTGGCCCGGGCCATCGTCGAGGATCTCCAGGCCTGGGCCCCGGAGTGTGTCATCGATCTGCACAACACCTCGGGCAATGGTCCCTCCTTCGCCGTCGCCACGCTGCGCGATCCCTGGCTCGAGCGGCTGGCGGGCCAGTTCTGCGAGCGGCTGATCGTCACCGACTTCCGGCTGGGCAGCCTGATGGAGCTGCCCCTGGTCGTATCGGGGCTCGCCGGCTGCCCGATGCTCACCCTGGAGTGCGGGGGCGCCCTGCAGCCGGAGGCGCGGACGGTGGCCGGCAGCGTCTATCGCCGCCTGGCCGAGTGGCCGGAGCTGGGCGAGCTGGTGCCCAACCCCGACCTCGACATCCTGGTGCACCCCCTGCGGGTAGAGCTCAGGCCCGGGGTGAGCATCGCCTATGGCCGCGAGCCCGAGCCCGGGGTGGACGTGACGCTGTGGGCCCGCATCGACGAGCACAACCGCGGCCTGACGCTGCCGGACACCTTCCTGGGCTGGCTGGGGGAAGGGGGGCTGGCCGGGCTGCAGGCCCGCGACGCCCAGGGCCGGGACCGTCTCCCGGAGCTGCTCTGCGAGCGCCAGGGGCGACTCTATCCCCGTGGCCCGATGCGCCTGTTCATGGCCACCACCAACGTCGAGATCGCCCGCAGCGACTGCCTGTTCTATATCGTGCCGCTGTAAGCCGCGGCCTGCCGTGGCATTACCTCAGCGGTATCGCTCGGGGCTGATCCGTCGACAAGCCTGCGAGGAGGCGCTGTGAATACCTCCCTGTACGCTACCGACGCCCTGCGGCGCTCTCGCGTCCCGCTCCGCTTGCAGGTCCGGTGCTGGCCATCCATGGCCAGCCCGTTCGGAGCCGTGCTCCTCACCCCTGGCGTAGGACCTCCTCTTCGGCTTGTCCCCGGCGCCCCTCGTCAGCCCCAACTGCGATAGCCCTGGTCATCGACCGGGGAATGTTGGCCGCGATCGCCTGTCCCTGTAGGGTAGGCGAGCGCTCAACCGAGGAGGCGTCATGTTCCCGAGCTTTTCCCTTCGCTATGCCCGGCTGCCGGCGCGGCTGCGGGCCGATTGCCTGCCGACGCCCGTGACCGAGCCTCGCCTGGTGGCCTTCAACCGTGAACTGGCCGACGAGCTGGGCTTCGATGTCGAGGACTTCAACGCCGAGCGCGCCGCCGAGGTGTTCGCCGGCAATGCCGTCCCCGAGGGGGCCGAGCCGCTGGCCATGGCCTACGCCGGCCACCAGTTCGGCAACTTCGTGCCCCAGCTCGGCGACGGCCGGGCGCTGCTGCTGGGCGAGGTGGTCGATCGGCGGGGACGCCTGCGTGACCTGCAGCTCAAGGGCTCGGGCCGCACCCCCTTCTCCCGGGGCGGCGACGGTCGCGCCCCCCTGGGACCGGTGCTGCGCGAGTATCTGGTCAGCGAGGCCATGCACGCCCTGGGCATTCCCACCACCCGAGCGCTGGCCGCGGTGACCACCGGCGAGCGGGTCTTCCGGCGCATCCCCGAGCCCGGCGCGGTGCTGACCCGGGTCGCCGCCAGCCACCTGCGGGTGGGCACCTTCCAGTACTTCGCGGCGCGGCGCGACAGCGAGGCCGTGCAGCTGCTCGCCGACGAGGCGATCGACCGCCACTATCCCGACCTGGCCGAGAGGCCGGCGGACGAGCGCTACCTGGCCCTGCTCGAGGCCGTGGTGGGGCGCCAGGCCGAGCTGGTGGCCCGCTGGATGGGCATCGGCTTCATCCACGGCGTGATGAACACCGACAACACCTCGATTTCCGGCGAGACCATCGACTACGGCCCGTGCGCCTTCATGGACGCCTATGACCCGCGCACCGTGTTCAGCTCCATCGACGAGCGCGGGCGCTATGCCTACCTCAACCAGCCGGTCATCGCCCAGTGGAACCTGGCGCGCTTCGCCGAGACCCTGTTGCCGCTGATCGATGACGACAGCGATCGCGCCATCGCGCGGGCGACGTCGGTCATCGAGGCCTTCACCGAGCGCTTTGATTCCTGCTGGCAGGCGGTGCTGCGCGCCAAGCTGGGGCTGGCCACTCGGGAGGAGGGCGACGGCGCCCTGGCCCAGGACCTTCTCGATGCCATGCAGGCGGCCCGGGCCGACTTCACCCTGGCCTTTCGCCGGCTGGCCGATGCCCTGGACGGCGCAGAGGGCAAGGCCCGCCTGGCCGAGCTGTTCGACGACCGCGAAGCACTGGATGCCTGGCTGTCGCGCTGGCGGCAGCGCCTCGCCCGGGAGGACGTCGACGAGGCGGAGATCGCCCGTCGCCTGCGTGGCACCAACCCCGCGGTGATCCCCCGTAACCACCGGGTGGCGCAGGCCCTGGCGGCGGCCGCCGAGGACGACGACTTCGCGCCCTTCGAGGCGCTGCTGGCGGTGATCACCCGGCCCTTCGAGGCGCCCGCCGGCGAGGTCGACTACACCCGGCCGCCCCATGACCACGAGAAGGTGCTGCGGACCTTCTGCGGCACCTGAGCCTCGGCGTCATTCGGCCGTGGCCACCGCCGCGAGGCCGGGTTGGGGCATCGACGTGTCTCCAGCGAGGGCGATGGTACGGTCACAGCTGTGGTGGATCAGCTCGCGATCATGGCTGACCAGCAGCAGGGCACAGTCGCGCTCCCGGGCGAGCTCGGTCATCAGCGGCAGGATGTCGCGCTGGGTGAGCGGGTCCAGGCGCGAGGTGGGCTCGTCGGCGAACAGCAGCACCGGGTCGAGCAGCAGCACCCGCAGCAGCGAGAGGCGCTGCAGCTCGCCGCCCGAGACCTCGCCGGGCCGCCGCGAGAGCAGCGCCGGCGAGAGCCGGAGGCGTTCCAGCAACGGCGGCACCCGGTCGCGGTCCAGGCGGTGGCGCCGGAGCAGGTCGTCCACCAGGGTGCCCAGGGTCCAGTGCGGGGCGAAGGCCGCCGGCGGGTCCTGATAGAGCTTCTGGAAACGATGCGCCGCGATGCCGGCGGCGCGCTCCACGCTCCCGCGGTCCGGCCGCCCCAGGCCGAGCAGCAGGTTGCCCAGGGTGCTCTTGCCGCACCCGGAGGGGCCAGTGATGCCGACCACCTCCCCCGGCGACAGCGAGAACGACAGCCCCTCGAACAGCCGCCTGCCGCCCAGCGCCTTGCCCAGCCCACGGACCCGGAGCACCGGCTCGCCGGCGGCGCGCGGGGACGTGTCGCGGGCCGGCCATTCGGCCGGGTCGGCGGCCAGCAGGCGTCGGCCGAAGTCGCTGCGCGGCCGATGCAGCACCTCGGTGGCGTCTCCTTCCTCCACGCAGCGCCCGTCGCGCAGGATCATCACTCGCCCGCCCAGGCGCCTGGCGACCCGGATGTCGTGGGTGATGGTGAGCAGCATGCCGCCGCCGCGCTGGGCCTCCTGCAGCAGCGAGACCACCTCGTCGCGCCGGTCGGCATCCAGCCCCTTGGTGGGCTCGTCGGCGATCACCAGCCGCCCACCGGCCGCAGTGGCGGCGGCGAAGGCGAGGCGTTGCGCCATGCCGCCGGACAGCTCGCTCGGCAGGCGGCGTGCGGCCTGGCCGAGCCCCAGGCGTTGCAGCGCCCGCCGCGTGCGCTCGCGGGCCCGGCTATCGTCGTCGCCGGCGACGAAGCGGTAGGTCTCGCGGACCTGCTCGCCGGCGCGCATCAGCGGGTCCAGGGCGTGCCAGGGCTCCTGGGGCAGCAGCACCAGCTCGCGCCCCCACAGCCGCCGGCGTTCGCCAGGCGGCAGGTCGAGCAGCTCCCGACCGTCGAGCCGGACCTCGCCGTGGGCCTCGAGGCCCGCGGGCAGGGTGCCCATGATCGCCTGGGCCAGGAGGCTCTTGCCCGCGCCGGTCTCGCCGAGCAGGGTCAGGTTCTCGCCGGCCTGAAGGCGGAAGGTGCAGGGGGCGACCAGGCAGTCGTCGCCGGCCCGGACACCGAGATCGATGGCGTGAAGTGTCATTGGGGTTCCCTTCCGGCCAGCAGTTGGCAACCCAGCACCAGCAGGAAGAGCACGGCGATGGGTTGCAGGATGATCCACGGCGCTTCGCGGTAGTAGGGCAGCAGTTCGGTCATCATCAGGCCCAGCTCCGCGGTGGGCGGCTCCAGGCCGATGCTCACGAAGCCCAGGGCGGCGAGCGCCAGGATGGCGTTGGCGGCGCCGAAGGCCGCGATCGTCAGTACCCCCGGGGCCAGTTCAGGCCACAGGTGGCGTCGCAGCAGGTAGCCGTGGCCGAAGCCCAGCAGCCTTGATGCCTGCAGTTGGGGCGAGGCGGCCAGGCTGCGGGTGGTGGCCCGCACCACGCGGAAGTACTCGACCCACAGCACCAGGGCGATGCCGACGTAGAGGGCCCAGAACTGCCCCGGGGCGATGGCGGCCAGCAGCAGCACCAGCAGCAGGCCGGGCAGGGCCAGCACGCAGTCGGCGACCAGTCCCAGGGCGCGGTCCGTCCAGCCGCCGCGCCAGCCGGCCAGCACGCCCAGCAGCACGCCGGGCAGCGCGGCGCTCAGCACGCTCACCAGCGCCATCCCGGTGGACAGGCGGATGGCCGCCGCCATGCGGGCGAGCTGGCTGCGCCCCTGGTGATCGGTGCCCAGGGGCTCGGCCAGGCTGGGGCCGGCCAGGGTGTTCATCAGGTCCTGACGGGCCGGGTCCAGCGGCACGGCCAGCGGCAACAGCCAGGCGACGGCCAGCAGGGCGAGCAGCAGGCCGGCGCCCCAGCGCCGGGCGTGGGGCAGGGCCCGCCAGCGCGAGGGAAGCAGGGAAAGCGTCGCGATCATGCCTGGCGCCTCCGGGGATCGATGAGCAGGCAGGTCAGGTCGACCAGGGTGTTGAGGGCCACGAACAGCAGCCCCATGGCGAGTGCGGTGCCCTGGACCATGGGCACGTCCCGGGCGACCAGGGCGTGCACCAGGGCGTGGCCGATACCGGGCCAGGCGAACAGCGATTCCACTACCACCACGCCCTCGATCAGATAGACCAGCTGCACGCCCAGATAGGCCACCACGGGCACGCCGGCATTGCGCAGGCCGTGCCGCCGGAAGGCGAGCCACGCTGACAGCCCCTTGGTGCGGGCGAAGGCATAGAAGGGCGAGCGGGCGACGCCGGCCATGGCGTTGCGCGCCACCCGGGTCGACACGGCGGCGAGCCCCAGGGCCAGCGCCAGCGCCGGTAGCCAGACATGGGCCGCGCCGCCGTGGCCGGCGGCCGGGAGCCAGCCGAGGCCGACCGAGAAGACCATGATCAGCAGCAGGCCGATCACGAAGGAGGGCAGCGAGCGCAGCAGGACGGCGCCGAGCAGGTTGGCGCGGTCGAGCCAGCCGTCCCGGCGCAGCCCGGCGAGCAGGCCCAGGGGCGGGCCGATCAGCAGGGCCAGCAGCACGGCGACGAGCGCCAGGTCCAGGGAGTGGCCGAGCTGATGGCGGACCTCGCTCCATACCGCCTCGCCGCTGACCAGCGAGTGGCCGAGGTCGAGGCGCGCCAGGTCGCCCAGCCAGTGCAGGTAGTCGCCCAGGGGCGAGCCGCCCAGGGCGAGCTCCCGCGCCACGGCCTCGGCGGCGTCGCGGTCGACGTTCTCGTAGCCGTAGCGGCCGGCGGCGATGCGGTAGGCCATGTCGCCGGGCAGTGCCCGGGTCAGCAGGAAGGTCAGGGTGCCGACGCCCCAGGCCACCAGCCCCGCCTGCCACAGGCGGCCGAGCAACAGCGAGGTCAGGCGGTTCATGTCTCGCTCCAGCTGAGGTCGGTGAGGCGGTAGCTGCGCTCCAGGGGGTCGAGGCTGAAGCCGTCGAGCCGGTCGTTCACCGCGGCGGTCTGCTGGTACCAGGCGACGGGAATCACCGGCAGCGCCGCGTCGAGCAGTTCGGCGACGGCATGGGCCTGGTCGCGTCGCGCCTCGCCCGGCGGCGTCTCGGTCAGCGACTCGAGAAGCGCGGTCAACTGCGGATCGGACCAGTTCATGGCGCCCCAGTCACCGCCCTCGGGGCCGAAGTCCTCGCGCAGGGTGGCCAGCGGGTCCGGCACCAGGCCGTAGTTGCGCGCCATCAGCCCCATCTCCAGGGAGCCGTCGTGATGGCCGGCCGGGATCTCGCTGGCGTTGCCGACGTTGACCGAGACATCGACGCCCAGCTCGCGCCACTGGTCCTGCAGGGCGGTGGCGATGATCGGCAGCTCCGGGCGGTCGGCGAAGGTGGTCAGGGTCAGTGCCAGGCGCCGGCCGTCGCGGGTGCGGATGCCGTCATCGCCGAGGGTCCAGCCCTGGTCGTCGAGCAGCGTCCGGGCGGCATCGAGATCCCGGGCCGGGGTCGCCGGCTCGCGCCGATGCCAGTCCGCCAGGGCGGGGGGGAAGAGCTGGTTGGCCGCGGCCTCGGGGGTGCGCATCACGCCCCGGGCGATGCCCTGGCGATTCACGGCCAGGCTCAGGGCGCGGCGTGTCGAGGTGTCCGCCAGGGCCGGGTGGGCCGCGTTCAGCTTCACCGTGACCGTGCGCGGCAGGGGGGTGGTGGCCAGCGTCAGGTTCGGCTGCCGCGCCAGGCGCAGGCGGCTGGCCGGGTCGAGGGTGAAGACGACGTCGGCGTCGCCGCTCTGGGCCATCAGGGCGCGGGTCTCGCCGCGGGGTGCGGCCAGGTAGCTGGCCGCCTCGATGCTCGCCGGCTCGCCCCAGTAGTCATCGAAGCGCTCCACCGTCAGGCGCTGGGGCGTCTGCAGGGCGGTGACGGCATAGGGGCCGGTGCCGATGACGGCGACGGCGTCGCCGTCATCGTCGAAGGCGGCCGGGGCGAGGATCTGGGTCGAGCTGTGGGCCAGCAGGGCCGGCAGCAGGGCGTAGGGGCGCGAGAGACGCAGGACCACCGCCTGCCCATCGGCCTCGATCGCTTCGATGGGCGCCTGGGAGAGCATGCCGGGGCGGGCGGCGGCACGCTCGAGGGCCGCCACGACGCTCTGGGCCGAGAGCGGCGACCCGTCATGGAAGCGCACGCCCTCACGCAGCACGAAGCGCCAGCGGTGACCCTCCGGTGAGGGCTCCCAGCGCTGGGCCAGGCCGGGGACCAGCCGGCCTTCCCGGTCGGTGTCGACCAGGGTCTCGGCGACCTGCATGCGCAGGAAGACGTGCCCGGCGCGGGAGGGATCGGCGCTGTTGATCTCCCAGGGAGCGACGATATCGAGGCGGTCGTCGGCGAGGGTCGTCTGCGAGGAAAGGCCGGCGATCAGCCCGGCCGTCAGGGTCGCGGCGAGTAGCCTGGGCAGCATGAGTAGAGACTCCTGAAGCGTTATGAGATAACATTGCGGGAGCAGGCTTTTTAAATGATATAACATAACAAGTCCAGTCCGGATCGTATCGCGGGAGTCGACACGGCCGGGGCGGGGTCGCAATGGGATGTGCCAGGCGACGTGGATGGCGGTGACGGGCGAGAGACGAGCCGGGCCCGTGGTGGCGGGCAGGACGTAAGCGAGCCATGAACGCACCGCGCCGGCCCTCGGGCCGGCGCGGTTGCCGTGGCAGGAACCCGCCGCCGAAGCGGCGGGGGAAACGGCGATCAGGCCAGATCGAAGCGGTCGGCGTTCATCACCTTGGTCCAGGCCGCCACGAAGTCCTTCACGAACTTCTCCTGGTTGTCGTCCTGGGCGTACACCTCCGCGTAGGAGCGCAGGATGGAGTTGGAGCCGAACACCAGGTCGATGCGGCTGGCGGTCCACTTCACCTGGTCGCTGTTGCGGTCGCGAATCTCGTAGAGATTGTTGCCCACCGGCTTCCAGGTGTTGCCCATGTCGGTCAGGTTGACGAAGAAGTCGTTGGTCAGTTGACCTTCCCGCTCGGTCAATACGCCGTGGTGACTGGAGCTAGCATGGTTGGTGCCCAGCACGCGCATGCCGCCGATCAGCACGGTCATCTCCGGCGCGGTCAGGCCCATCAGTTGGGCGCGATCGAGCAGCATCTCCTCCGGCTTGACGACATACTCCTGCTTCTGCCAGTTGCGGAAGCCATCGGCCAGCGGCTCCAAGTACTGGAAGGACTCGGCGTCGGTCATCTCGTCGCTGGCGTCACCGCGGCCCGGTGCGAAGGGCACCAGGATATCGTGGCCGGCGGCCTTGGCGGCCTTCTCGATGCCCACACTGCCGCCCAGCACGATCACGTCGGCCACGCTGGCGCCGCTGTCGGCGGCGATCTTCTCGTACACCCCCAGGACCCTGGCCAGGCGCTGCGGCTCGTTGCCCTCCCAGTCCTTCTGCGGGGCCAGGCGAATACGGGCGCCGTTGGCGCCGCCGCGCAAGTCGGAACCGCGGAAGGTGCGTGCGCTGTCCCAGGCGGTGCTGACCATCTCGGCGATGGAGAGGCCGCTCTCGGCGATCCGCTGCTTGACCGCCTCGACGGAGTAGTCGGTGCTGCCGGCCGGTACCGGATCCTGCCAGACCAGGTCCTCCCTGGGGGCTTCCGGACCGATGTAGCGGGACTTGGGTCCCAGGTCGCGGTGGAGCAGCTTGAACCAGGCCCGCGCGAAGGTGTCCTGGAAGTAGCCCGTGTCCTTGCGGAACGCCTCCATGTACTTCCGATAGCTGGGGTCCATCTTCATCGCCATGTCCGCATCGGTCATGATGGGATTGTGGCGAAGGGAGGGGTCGCTGGCATCGACCGGCTTGTCCTCCTCCTTGATGTCGACGGGCTCCCACTGGTTGGCGCCGGCGGGGCTCTTCTTCAGCTCCCACTCGTGGTCGAGCAGCATGTCGAAGTAGCCCATGTCGAACTTCGTCGGGTACTTGGTCCAGGCGCCCTCGATGCCGGAGGTCACCGCATTGGCGGCCTTGCCCTGCATGTTGGGGTTCTTCCAGCCCAGGCCCTGCTCCTCGACGTCGGTCGCCTCGGGTTCCGGGCCCAGCGCGGCGGCATCACCGTTGCCGTGGGTCTTGCCCACGGTATGGCCACCGGCGGTCAGTGCAGCGGTCTCCTCGTCGTTCATCGCCATCCGCTTGAAGGTCTCGCGAACCTGCTCGGCGGACTTGAGCGGATCCGGCTGGCCATTCACGCCTTCCGGGTTGACGTAGATCAGCCCCATCTGCACCGCGGCCAGGGGGTTCTCCATGGTGTCGGGCTGGTCGACGTTGCCGTAGCGCTCGTCGGAGGGGGCCAGCCACTCCTTCTCGGCGCCCCAGTAGATGTCCTTCTCGGGGTGCCAGATGTCCTCGCGGCCGAAGGAGAAGCCGAAGGTCTTCAGGCCCATGGATTCGTAGGCCACGTTGCCGGCCAGGATGATCAGGTCGGCCCAGCTCAGCTTGTTGCCGTACTTCTTCTTGATCGGCCACAGCAGGCGGCGCGCCTTGTCCAGGCTGACGTTGTCGGGCCAGGAACTGATCGGCGCGAAGCGCTGGTTGCCGGTACCGCCGCCGCCGCGGCCGTCGGCGATGCGGTAGGTGCCGGCCGCGTGCCAGGACATGCGGATCATCAGGCCGCCGTAGTGGCCCCAGTCGGCCGGCCACCAGGCCTGACTGTCGGTCATCAGGTCGTGGAGGTCCTGCTTGAGCGCATCGAAGTCGAGCTTCCTGACCTCGTCGCGATAGTTGAAGTCCTCGCCCATCGGGTCGGACTTGCGGTCATGCTGATGGAGGATGTCAAGGTTCAGGGTTTCCGGCCACCAGTCGGTGTTGGAATGACCGTTGGCGGTCTGGCCTCCGTGCATCACTGGACACTTGCCGGCGGTGCTGTGTTGTTCGTTGCCCATCTCTACTCTCCAGTCGTCACGATGTTGGGTGGTGCTGAATCCCCTGGCCACAGCGGATGGCTCCCTGCCAGGGCAATGCACTGACCGAACCGGGGGGGGCTCACGGCGTCAGTGGTTGGGGGCGTCACCCATCCCTCTACCCCAAGCTTAGTGCCGAGCCTCACGGCTTCCATTTTTCTTTGTCGAAGGCGTCGATAGCCAATCTTTATCATGAATCCTGCATACACGCTGCAGCCCGCCGTGGCGGTCAGGCGCGGGGAGCGGCCTCGGGGATCACCAACTGGCGTGACTCGCCCATCAGGAAGTCGCGGTTGGCCTCCAGCGCCTCGCGCAGGAAGTCCCAGAGCAGCCGCACCCGGGCCAGGCGTCGCTGCTCCTGGCGGGCGGTGATCCAGAACTGGCGCACCACCTCCACCTCGTCTTCCAGAACGTTGATCAAGGCCTCCGAGGTACTCGCCATGAAGCAGGGCAGCACCGCCAGACCGGTGCCGGCGAGGGCGGCGGCATGCTGGGTGGTCACGCTGGTGCTGCGCATGGCGAAGTGCGGGCCGGGCTGGCCCACCACCGCCGGGTCCAGTAACGGGTCCAGGTAGCTGAGCTGCTCGCTGAAGATCAGGTCGTCCACATAGCCGATCAGCCGATGCCGGCCGAGCTCGGCGAGCCGGCGCGGGGGGCCGTGCCGGTCCAGGTAGTCGCGGCTGGCGTAGAGGCGCAGCCGGTAGTCGCACAGCCGCGAGATCACCAGGCCCGGGCTGACCGGGCGCTCGATGGTGATGGCGAGATCCGCCTCGTGACGGCTCAGGTTGACCACCCGGGGCAGGGCCAGCAGGTCCAGGGTGACGCCGGGATGGCGGGCACAGAAGGCGGAGAGCAGCGGCGCGATGACCCAGGTGCCGAAGCCCTCGGTGACCCCCAGGCGGATCTGGCCACCGATCTGGTGGTCCTGGTCGGCGAGGCTCTCGCCGGCCTCGAAGGCATGGCGGGCCATCTCCTCGGCATGGGCGAGCAGCTGCTGGCCGGCCTCGGTGAGCTGATAGCCGTGGGTGCTGCGTTCGAACAGCTGAGTGTTCAGGCGCTGCTCGAAGCGCCGGGTGCGCCGTGACAGGGTGGAGTGGTCGACCCCCAGCCGTCGGGCGGCGTCGGTGAGGCGCTCGCTGCGGGCCACCTCGAGGAAGAATTGGATATCCTGCCAGTCGAGCATCGTGTGCCCCTCGCCGTCGCATGGGTTGTGTATTCATGCACAAACAATGTGCCTGAGTGCCCGTTGCCGTGTCAGCCACCGACTGGATAGACTCGAAAGCATCAGGCTTCGTGCCGATATGCACATAAAGTCGAACACGGCCATCCTACAATCACAACCTCTTCAGGAGCATGCCCATGTCCGTTCGCGAGATTCCCCTCTACATCGATGGTCAGGCGGTCCCGTCCCAGAGCCAGGAGTGGCGTGACGTGGTCAACCCGGCCACCCAGGACGTGGTCGCCCGGGTGCCGTTCTGCACCGCCGAGGAGGTCGACCGGGCCGTGGCCAGCGCCAAGGGGGCCTTCACGGCCTGGCGCAAGGTGCCGCTGGCCAAGCGCCAGCGCATCATGCTCAAGTTCCAAGCGCTGATTCGCGAGCACACCGAGGAGCTGGCCGCGCTGATCACCGAGGAGCACGGCAAGACCCTGCCCGATGCCGCCGGCGAGGTGGGCCGCGGCCTGGAGGTGGTGGAGCACGCCTGCTCGATCACCTCGCTGCAGCTCGGCGAGCTGGCCGAGAATGCCGCCAGCGAGGTGGACGTCTACACCCTCAACCAGCCGTTGGGCGTGGGCGCCGGCATCACCGCCTTCAATTTCCCGATCATGCTGCCCTGCTTCATGTTCCCGCTGGCCATCGCCACCGGCAACACCTTCGTGCTCAAGCCCTCCGAGCAGGATCCGAGCTCGACCATGCGCCTGGTGGAACTGGCCCATGAGGCCGGCGTGCCGGCCGGCGTGCTCAACGTGGTGCACGGCGGGCCGGAGGTGGCGAACCAGATCGCCGACCACCCGGACATCAAGGCGCTCTCCTTCATCGGCTCCACCCATGTCGGCACGCAGCTCTACCGTCGCGCCAGCGAGGCCGGCAAGCGCATGCAGTCGATGATGGGCGCCAAGAACCACTGCGTGATCATGCCCGACGCCAACCGCAGCCAGGCCATCCACAACCTGCTGGGCTCCGCCTTCGGCGCCGCCGGCCAGCGCTGCATGGCCAACTCGGTGGTGGTGCTGGTGGGCGAGGCCCGGGCCTGGCTCGACGACATCGTCGACGGTGCCCGCAACATGAAGGTGGGACCCGGCATCCAGAAGGACGCCGACCTGGGCCCGCTGGTGTCCCCGGCGGCCAAGGATCGCGTCATCCGCCTGATCGACGCCGGCGAGCAGGAGGGCGCCAGCCTGCTGGTCGACGGTCGTGGCCACGAGGTGGAAGGCTATCCCCACGGCAACTTCGTCGGGCCCACCGTGTTCGCCGACGTCAGCGCCGAGATGACCATCTACCGCGAGGAGATCTTCGGTCCGGTGCTCTGCGTGGTGAGCGTCGAGACCCTGGACGAGGCCATCGAGTTGATCAACGCCAACCCCAACGGCAACGGCACCTCCATCTTCACCAACTCCGGCTGGGTGGCGCGCCGCTTCGAGACCGACATCGACGTCGGCCAGGTGGGCATCAACGTGCCGATCCCGGTGCCGGTGGCCTACTTCAGTTTCACCGGTTCGCGCGGCTCCAAGCTCGGCGACCTGGGCCCCAACGGCAAGCAGGCGATCGCCTTCTGGACCCAGACCAAGACGGTCACCGCCCGCTGGTTCGAGCCGGAGAACGTCTCCAGCGGCATCAACAGCACCATCTCGCTGCACTGACCTCAGTCCCGCGATGACCGTGGCCCCGTCTCGAGAGAGGCGGGGCCGTTTTTTATCTCAAGGGATGGCACTAAGGGAAGCGCTGATTTATGTCGCGAGCGAAGAGAGGCTGGCCGCCGCCGGAGCGCAGCAACCGGAGTTGACTGACTGCTCAATGAGGATTGCGTGTACCGCCGGTGGCCAGGATGGCTAGGTTCGTTCCCGACGAACCCACGCACTTCCCACGTCCCTGTGGGTCGTCGAGCGCAGCAATAAATCAGCGTTTCCCTAACGCTCGGGCACCCCGAGGGTGGCGAACAGCTCCGCGAGCTCCGGGGTCTCCCGCTGGGCCTGCAGGAGCGTGGGATCCTCTACCGAGAAGCGACCCGCCGCGACTCGCAGGTAGGGCTGGCCGGTCGCCGCGTCGACGAAGCGGACCTCCGGCACCTTGGCGATGCATTGCTTGAGGAAGGCACAGTTCCTGCCGATCGCCAGGCTGTCATCGTCGGGATAGACCTCCGCCGGGCATGTCGCCCGGGTGTTGATCTTCTTGTAGCGGTCGATGTTGACCAGGCCCAGGGGCGCCAGGATGTGCAGCACCTCGCGATTGCCATAGGCGATGGTCGTCGGCGGGGTGTGCTTGGGGACGCTGTTGTCGAGGAAGACGTACTCGAGCCGGGGATGCCGGCTGTCCAGCCACTTGAACAGCAGCCTGGGCATGCCGTCATAGGCTTCCACGCAGTGCCCCAGGAAGTCCTCCACCGCCTTGTACCGTCCCCGCGTCAAGCCGCGCTCCCAGCCGCGTTCCACCGTCGCCTCCGGCGGGGTGACGATGAAGTAGAAGTACATGGTGGCGACATGTTTCGCATAGGTGGCATCCAGGAGCCGCGGCACCCTGTCCAGGGAGAAACTGTCGAAACGGAACCGGTCGATCAGCAGGTTCGGGATGGAGCGCTCACGCTGGGCCTTGTCGCGGATGTAGCGGTCCAGCTTGGCATCGATGAGCTTGACCTCCTTGCCGGCCAGGCGGCCGGCATACTTGTAGGCCTCGCCCAGGGCGTCGTAGTCGAGGAGGAGGCGGCGCCAGATGTCGGGGGAGACGGTGCCGTACTGGTCCGGCTGGATGCCCTGGTCCCGCAGCGTGTCCTTCAGCAGGGGGCGCAGGGAGCTCTTGCCGGCCGCCGAGGCCCCCTTGAGGCTGATCAGGATCGGCTCGCTGGCACAGGGGAGTCGAGCATAGCCCTCGACCTGGATGGCCCGCGCGACATGGGGGGCGATCTTCCGGCCGAGGTGGCGGCTGCCGAAGTCGTTGCACACATGCTGGGTGATCAATCGTGCCAACAGTTCCCGGTCCACCCCGATATGGCCCTGGGTGCCGCCGATCGAATTCAGGACACGATAAGTGCTCTTGTAGATGGCTCGCTCCAGCTCGGCTCGCGCGGCCAGCCCCGTGTCCTTGATGCCCTGGATCACGTCATGGTGCCGTTCCTCGAGGGACCGACGGTCCGTCTGCCGTGGCGGGGTACGGCGTCTGCCAAACCATCGGGACAGCAACGAGCCTGGCTCGGGCTCGGCCTCCTGCGGCTCGGGAGCGAAGGCCGCGGCGAGAATGTCGCCCACCCGGCCGTGGATCTCGTCATACAGTCGGGCATATTCCTGCCGAAGCGCCGGCAGATGGGGGGCCAGGTAGTCGGACAGGATCTTGAGGGCGATGTCGCGAAAGTGCTGGCCCAGCAGCTCTTCTTCTTCCCCCTCGAGGACCACGACATCGGCCGTCACCTGCACGATCACCTCGTGCAGCACCAGGCGCTCCGCCCGGAACGCGACCAACTCCTCTTCCGCGAGGCCGGTGAGGGCTCTCAGCTCGGGGATGTCGGCAAGGCGGGAATAGACATTGGCCGTATGATGAATCGTCTCCAGGGCCTGGTGACGCCTGGGCAGGTCGGCCTCCAGGCCGGGGTTCCACGCCGAAAACTCGGGACCAGCTCGATCGGGCATACCGGAAGTCCAGCCTGCTGTGTCGTGTCGGGGCCTGATGGCGGCTCGTCGGGCACCGCTTCGCGGGCCTGGCCGCCCCGGCCGGGTAGGAGGGCCGGCCCCCCAATGCCGCGATAGTGGCCGACCCGGCCTCGTGGGGCAATCCCCTGCGGATGCTCGGGAAAGGAATCGCTCCATTGTGATGAGCGGCTGGACAAGGTGGCTGACGTTGACGTTAGCTGTCGATGATCGCTCGTCACAAGACCCACAATGCCAGGAGCCGCCATGACCGCCGCCATCAGCCGCTTTCCCGTCCCCGAACGCCTCGAGGACCTGCCCGCCGACATCCGCGACGCCATCCTGGCGGTGCAGGAGAAGGCCGGCTTCGTGCCCAATGTCTTCCTGATGCTGGCCCACCGGCCCGACGAGTTCCGGGCCTTCTTCGCCTACCACGATGCCTTGATGGAGCGGGAGTCCGACACCCTCACCAAGGCCGAGAAGGAGATGATCGTGGTTGCCACCAGCGCCCGCAATCGTTGCCTGTACTGCGTGGTGGCCCATGGCGCCCTGGTGCGCATCTACAGCAAGGACCCCCTGCTGGCCGACCAGGTGGCGGTCAACCATCGCACCGCGCCGATAAGCGAGCGTCACCGGGTGATGCTCGACTTCGCGCTGTACTGCGGCCTGGAGGTGGGCGAGCTCACCGACGACTGGGAGACGCGCCTCACCGAAGCCGGCTTTACCCGGGAGGATATCTGGGACATCGGCGCCATCGCCGCCTTCTTCGCCCTCTCCAATCGCCTGGTGACGCTTACCGCGACCCCGCCCAACGAGGCGTTCTACCTGATGGGCCGGGTGCCGAGGGAACAGTAAGGGCGCTGGCGTGTGCCGCCCCGCCAAGGTAGCGTGGTGCGGGGAAAACCGGAGAGAGGAAACCATGGTGGCAGAGCGACAGGCCTGGACGGACCAGGATCGGCTGCAGGTGCTGTCCCTCTATTGTCGGCTGACGTTTGGACAATTGCACAAGCGTCGGCCGGAGGTCATCGAGCTGGCCGAGCGTATGGGACGTTCGGCCAACTCCGTGGCGATGAAACTCACCAACTACGCGAGTCTCGATCCGGAGGTCCAGGCCTTGGGGAAGAAAGGCCTTACTGGTGCCTCTCGACAGGACCGCTTGCTCTGGCAGCGATTTATCGCCGACCCAGAGCCAGTGGCGAAGGAGTGCGAGGCAGCCTGGGCGGCACTTGAGGTCAACGAGCCGGCAGAGGGCGCAAGGGTCGAGAACGACGCCGACTTCACTGGCCAAGAGACGACTGGCCTGCAGAAGCGACGCATCGGCCAGCCTCTCTTCCGCAAGGCGGTGATGATCCGCTATGACACGCGCTGCGTGATCACGGGCCTGCGCCACGAAGACCTGCTGATCGCCAGCCATATCGTGCCCTGGCAGTCGCAGCCCGAGTCGCGACTCGACCCGGCCAACGGGCTCTGTCTCAATGCCCTGCACGATCGTGCCTTCGACAAGGGGCTGCTGGCTATCGATGAGCGGGATCGCATCCGCATCTCGTCGGAGCTGAGCGCAGAGGGTGTCGTGGGCCACCTGAAACACCAGCTACAGGACCTCGATGGCCGGCCATTGCGTCTGAAGGCCGAGGCCTTTCCCGATCGCGGCTATCTGGCCTGGCACTACCGGGAATGTTTTCGCCGGTAATGTCTTAGGCAATGTCCGAAAAGTGCCTGTGCTCGGCTATACGGCGTTAAAAATCGGCTCGTGCGCGAGCCGTTGCTCCTGCAGCAGCAATCGCCCCTCCCGCATCGGGCCCTCGAACAGGGCTACCCGCAGGCGCAGCAGGCGTTCGCTGACCCGGTTGTCGAAGGCGGCGTGGGGCTCGGCGAATCTCCGGTGCGGGTGCCCGGGGCGTGTTCCCTGGCTTCGGAGAAGGGCACGGCGGCTTTCCGGCGGCTGGTCGTTCGACATCGGACACTGTTATGTCATGCTGGCGTGTGAACGCGATATCGGCGAGTCGGCCGTCACTTGAGGTTCATCCAACACGATTCATTCACTGTCGCCAGGGGAGTCCCGCTCGACCGGATATTGCATCCGGCGGGGGCTGAGAGAGCGCTCGGCGCTGACCCTGGACCTGATCCGGTTCATGCCGGCGGAGGAAGCGCGACATGCCTTACCTGACGTCAGCCGTGCTTGGCGCGGCGCTGCTGTGTTTCACCGTGCTGGGCCTGCGGGCGCGGCGCGCCGACGGGCCCCTCGACGATTACGTCACCGCCCGCAACTCCCAGACGGCCTCCAGCCTTGGGCTCTCCTTCCTGGCCTCCGGCATGGGGGCCTGGATCCTCTTCGCCCCGCCGGAGATCGGCGCCTTCGTGGGTCCCGTGGCCCTGGCCGGCTACGCCATCGGCTCGGCATTGCCGTTCATCGTGCTGGGCCTGTTCGGGCCGGCCATCCGCCGGCGCCTGCCGGAGGGCCGCAGCATCGGCGAATACGCCGAGGCCTGCTTCGGGGCCGGGGTGCGGCGCTGGGTGTCGCTGGTATCCATCCTCTACATGGCCTGCTTCCTGGCCGCCGAGCTCACCGCCATCGGCGCCATCACCGGGCTGTTGTCCACGGTGCCGCCCGCGCTGGTGGTGATCGGGGTGGCCCTGGCCACGCTGCTCTACACGGCGCTGGGCGGCCTGCGCGCGAGCCTCGCCACCGATCGCTGGCAGGCCTGGCTGCTGCTGGCGCTGCTGGCCGTGGTCGGCGGGGTGGCCCTGGTCCGCCTGCCGGCGCTGCCGGCGGAGGCCGCGATGCCGTCGATCCCCACCGTCGACGCCCTGTCCGTGGCCCTGACCCTGGTGATCGCCGTCACCGCGGCGAACCTCTTCCACCAGGGCTACTGGCAGCGGGTCTGGGCGGCCCGGGACGCCCGGGCGCTGGGTCGTGGCGCCTGGCTGGGCGGCGCCGTCACCGTGCTGGTGGTGGCGGTGGTCGGCGGCCTCGGCATCCTCGCCGCCATGAGCGGGCTCGCCCTGGGCGAGCCGCCGATCCCCTTCTTCGCGCTGCTGGCCGGGGCGCCGGACTGGCTGGCGCTGCCGGCGCTGGTGCTGGCGGTGACCCTGGTCGCCTCCAGCGTGGATACCCTGCAGAACGGCATCGCCTCCCTGGTGGTGGCCGGGGCCGGGCGGCGGGGCCTGTCCCTGCCGGTGGCGCGCTGGGTCACGGTGGCGCTGATGGTGCCGGTGGTGGCCATCGCCCTGCAGGGGCTCTCGGTGTTGCGGCTGTTCCTGATCGCCGACCTGCTGTGCGCCGCCATCGTGGTGCCGGTGCTGCTGGGCCTGTGGTCACGGATGAGCGCCGCCGCGGCCCTGGCCGGCGGCGTGGCCGGCCTCGCCGGGGCCGTGCTGCCGGGCTGGCTGGCCAGCGGCAGCCTCGTGGCGGGCCTGCTGGCGGCGAGCTTCCCGGCCGGCGTGCCGACGCTGCCGCCCTTCCTCGGGGCGCTGCTCGCCTCCACCCTGGTCGGCCTGCTGGTGGCCTGGTGGCGACCGGCCCGGGCGTCGCATGCCACCTGAGCATTTGCCAGGCGGGGGGATGACGGCCACCCTCTGAAGGTCACCCGACCGAACAGAGGACGTCGCGTCATGAGCGATACGCCACAGGATCCGCGCCGCCGCCATTCCGCCCCGGTGGTGGATGGCGTCGGCAAGTCGGCCAGCCGCGCCATGCTGCGTGCGGTGGGCTTCACCGATGCCGACTTCGCCAAGCCCCAGGTGGGCATCGCCTCCACCTGGAGCCGCGTCACCCCCTGCAACAGCCATATCCATGAGCTGGCCGAGCAGGCCAGCGCCGGCGCCGATGCGGCCGGCGGCAAGGGCGTGATCTTCAATACCATCACCATCTCCGACGGCATCGCCAACGGCACCGAGGGCATGAAGTACTCGCTGGTGTCCCGGGAGGTGATCGCCGATTCCATCGAGACGGTGGCCGGCTGCGAGGGCTTCGATGGCCTGGTGGCCATCGGCGGCTGCGACAAGAACATGCCCGGCTGCCTGATCGGCCTGGCGCGGCTCGACCGGCCCAGCGTCTTCGTCTACGGCGGCACCATCCTGCCCGGCGAGGGACACACCGACATCGTTTCGGTGTTCGAGGCCATGGGCGCCCACAGTCGCGGCGATCTCGACCTCATCGAGGTCAAGCAGATCGAGGAGACGGCGATCCCCGGCCCCGGCGCCTGCGGCGGCATGTACACCGCCAACACCATGGCCTCGGCCATCGAGGCCCTGGGCATGAGCCTGCCCGGCAGCTCGGCGCAGAATGCCGTGTCCCGGGCCAAGCACGGAGACAGCCGGGCGGCGGGGGAGGCGGTGCTGACGCTGCTCGAGCACGACATCAAGCCCTCGGACATCATGACCCGCGAGGCCTTCGAGAACGCCATCACCATGGTCATCGCGCTCGGCGGCTCCACCAACGCGGTGCTGCACCTGATCGCCATGGCCGATGCGGTGGGCGTGCCGCTCACCCTCGGCGACTTCACCGAGATCGGGCGGCGGGTGCCGGTGCTCGCCGACCTGCGGCCCAGCGGCCAGTACATGATGAGCGAGCTGGTCGAGATCGGCGGCATCCAGCCGCTGATGAAGACCCTGCTCGAGGCGGGGCTGCTGCATGGCGACTGCCTGACCGTGACCGGGCGGACCCTGGCGGAGAACCTGGCGGACGTCGCGCCCTACCCCGAGGGCCAGACGATCATCGCCCCCCTCGAGGCGCCGCTGAAGGCCGAGAGCCACCTGCGCATCCTGCACGGCAACCTGGCCCCGCAGGGCGCGGTGGCCAAGATCACCGGCAAGGAGGGCATCCGCTTCTCCGGCACGGCCCGGGTGTTCGGCTCCGAGGAGGAGGCCCAGGCGCGCATCAACGACGGCAGCGTGGTGGCCGGCGAGGTGGTGGTGATCCGCTACGAGGGTCCCCGCGGCGGGCCCGGCATGCGCGAGATGCTCACTCCCACCTCGGCGATCATGGGACGCGGGCTCGGCAGCGAGGTGGCCCTGATCACCGACGGCCGCTTCTCCGGCGGCAGCCATGGCTTCGTGGTCGGCCATGTCACCCCCGAGGCCTTCGACGGCGGGCCCCTGGCGCTGGTCGAGGACGGCGACACCATCACCATCGATGCCGAGGCCGACACCCTCGAGGTGGCCCTCGACGATGCCGAGCTCGCGCGTCGCCGGGCCGCCTGGCAGCCGCCGGCACCGCGCTATACCCGCGGGGTGCTGGCCAAGTATGCCCGCACGGTCAGTTCCGCCTCGACGGGGGCGGTGACCGACCGGCCGGTATAGCGCCATGCACCGGGTCCGTGCCGCCGGGCGCGCGACCCGGCCGGCGCTGCTGCTGGCGCTGGTGCTGCTGGCAGGCTGCGCCAGCGCACCGGCCTGGCGGGCGGCAGCCCCGCCCGACCGGGGGCACTGCCTGGCCCTGCTCACCGCCTTCGATGCCGCGGTGGGCGGGGCGGGCGTCGGTGATGCCGGCCGGGCCCGGGTCGCCGGCTTCCCCTACCTGCGCACCGATCGCCTGCTGGCGAGCTTCGCCCCGGAGCTGCGCCATCAGCCCGACGCCCCGCGCTATATCGACTGGCTCGGGCGGATGCGGCGGGGCGATGCCGAGGCGCGGCGGATCGAGGCCGCCAACCTGCCGGCCCCGGCACGCCAGCGCCTGACCCGGCGCACCGGTGGCGAGGCGCCGGCCGCGGCGGCCAACGCCTGCGCCGACCGGCTGCTGGCCGAGGAGCTGCTGGGGCCGGAGGATGGCCCGGCGCGGGCGGCGCTGCGCGAGGCCGCGGTCGCGCCCGATCACTATGTGGATACCTGGCGGGTGCTGGGGCTCTATCCCCTCACGCGGGTCGGGCTGTCCCTGGGCTATGGGCGCTGGCGGAACGACTACCTGGCCGGCTTCGACGGGCCCTTCCCGCCCCGGGGCGAGGCGCGACGCTACGCGCCCGAGCTGCCGGAGGGGCCGTCGCTGGACGGCGAGTCCGCCGCCCGGCTGGTGCGCGAGGCACCGCGCGGCCCCCTGGGGCTGGTCGACCTCGACGATGACGCCCTGCGGCGCCTGGCGGCGCACCACGCGCCGGTGTTCGCCATCGAGACCCGGGGCCATGACGACCGCCTCGGCGCGCCCGTCTGGCGGCGGGGCCCGGCGGGACCGCTGCCGGCGGTGGACACCAATCGGCCGGTGGCCGACGTGCGCCTCGCCCATACCCGCTTCCGGGGGCATGTCCTGCCGCAACTCGTCTATACGGTGTGGTTTCCGGCGCGGACCCGGCTGGGGGCCTTCGACATCCTCGGCGGACGCCTGGACGGGGTGGTGTGGCGGGTGACCCTGGGGCCCGATGGCCGGCCGTTGATCCATGACAGCATCCACGCCTGCGGCTGCTATCACCTCTTCTTCCCGGTACCGCCGCTGCGCCGGGTCCCGGTGGCGGCGGATCGCGACCTGCGTGAGGCACCACTGACGCCGGCATATACGCCGCCGCGGCTCCCGGGGCAGCGGCTGGCGCTGCAACTGGCGGCGGCCAGCCACTACCTGGTCGGCCTGGAAGCGGTCGATGACGCCGTCAGTGCCGACGCCAGTTATGCCCTGCGCTTGACCCGCTCGCCGCCGCGCTACGGGCGTCGCTCCCTGGCGTTGCCGGACGGCGGGCGACGCAGCCTCTTCGGGCCCGAGGGGATCGTGGCGGGGACCGAGCGCCTCGAGCGCTTCCTGCTGTGGCCCGCGGGCATCCGCAGCCCCGGGGCCATGCGCCAGTGGGGCACCCACGCCACGGTGTTCGTCGGCCGGCGCCACTTCGATGCGCCCTTCCTGTTCGAGGAGGCCTTCGAGTGGCCTCGCTGACGCGCCGTCCTTGGCGAACCGTCAGGGCTCGCTGGTCGCGGTATGCCGCAGGCGCAGCCGGGCCCGCAGGTGGCGGGCGAGGATGTCCACGCCGATGTTGAGCAGGGCGGTGATGACGATCAGGATCAGGGCCTGGTCGAAGCGGATCTCCTGGATGGCGCTGTCCACGTAGAAGCCCAGGGTGGCGATGCCGAGGATGCCGAGGATGGCCGTCTCGCGCATGATGATTTCCCAGCGGTAGAAGAGGAAGGCCAGGAAGGGGCCATAGAGCCGCGGGGTGAGCTCGAAGGCATAGCGCTCGACGCCGCGGGGGGCATCCGGGCGCAAGGCGATGGCGTTGCTGCGTCGGCCGATCAGGTGGCCGATGATGCCGCCGTTGTGGATGGCCAGCGCCACCACCGCCGGGAGCATCGAGGGGCCCCAGAGCTGGAGCAGGATGAAGGCCAGCAGGTATTCCGGGGTCGAGCGCAGGATGACCAGCAGGGTGTGCCCCAGCGCGCCGCTCAGGCGGTTGCTGAAGTGCCGCGAGGCCAGCGGATAGAGGGCCAGGGTCAACAGGCCGGTGACCACCAGGGCGACCTGGGTCAGGATCAGGGTGTTCCAGATGCCGGGCAGCGCCTGGTCGGCGAGCAGCTCGCCGAGCCACGGCAGCAGCCCGTCGAGGCCCTCGCCCCGGCGCAGCGGGGCGGGGACGATGTCCTCGGTGAAGAAGCGCGACACGTTCTGCCAGCGGATCGGCAGCCCGCTGCCCAGCAGGAAGGGGGCGGCGAGCAGGTAGAGGGGCAGCAGCCGCGGGCGGACCCATAGCTTGAGCGTGGCGATCAGCCCATAGAACAGCAGCAGCAGCGCCCCCACCGTGGCGTACTGGCCCTGGGAGAAGGACGAGTCCAGGTAGAAGCCGAGGGTGGGAATGCCCACGAAGCCCAGCACGGCGCTGGAGCGCAGCCCGCACTCCAGCCGGTAGGCGGTGTAGCTGACCAGATGGGGCCAGGCCTGGCTGATGCGCGTGTAGGCCAGCGCCGAGATCACCCCGGTGCCGTGCGGGAGGATTCGGGAGGGCTCGGGGTCGGTCTCCTCGAGGATCTCGGCATAGACCTTGGCGAAGACCCCGGCATAGGGGAGGGCGATGGCCAGGACGCCGGTCAGCGGGTGCAGCCCGAAGAACTGCAGGAAGATCAGCGCCCAGAACAGCTCATGGATGGCCCGGACGAAGGCGCAGAGGGTCCGCACCGTGCGGTGGCGGAACACCAGCGCCAGGAGCATGCCGGCCGCGGCCCCCAGGCCGACGCCGACGAAGGCGAAGGCCAGGGTGCGCAGGATCGCCTCGCCCAGGTAGTCCACGGCGGTGAAGTCCGGCTGGACCACCCCCAGCAGGAGACGGCCCAGTTCCCCCCAGGGGTCGTGGGCGCTGATCCGGAAATCGGCCAGGAAGGTGCAGGCGATGGCCAGGACCACGAAGCCCAGGCTGGTGCGAACGGTGGGCGAGTGCCACATGGCCGCCTTCCCTGTCCGGTAGGAATCCATCTCGTGACGTGCCTCTTTCCCCTTCAGTACAGGACCCGCAGGTCCTGGGGACTGAGTGCATGGCTGGGGGCATCCAGGGCGATGGTGCCATCGGCGATGCCGATCACCCGGTCGGTGTAGCGCAGCGCCAGTTCCACGTCGTGCATGGCCAGCACGGCGGTGGGGTAGGCCTCGGTCAGCGCCGCCATCACCGTCTCCGACAAGGGGCCGTCGAGCGCCGAGACCGGCTCGTCGGCGAGCAGCAGCTCGCCCTGCTGGTGGATCGCCCTGGCCGCCGCGACCCGCTGGCGCTGGCCGCCGGAGAGTTCGCCGCTGGCTGTCCAGCACTTGTCGGCGATGCCCAGTTGCTCCAGCAGGGGAAGGATCATGGCCACGTCGCGGCGGAAGGGACGCACCAGGCTCGCCAGGTTGTACCAGGCGGGGCGCCCGGCGAGCCGGCCCATGAAGACGTTATGGAAGACACTCAGCGACGGCACCAGGCCCAGCTCCTGGGGCATCAGGGCCACGCCCTGGCGTTGCCAGTGCCGGTGCATGATGCCGAGCAGCGTCGACTTGCCGGCGCCGCTCTTGCCCACCAGCGCGACCCGCTCGTTCGGGGCCAGGGTGATGCTCAGCGGGCCGAGGACCCGCTGCGTGCCGTAGTCGGCGACGATATCGGTGAGTGCCAGGGAGTCCATCAGTCGAGGATGTCGAGCTGCCGGCCGACCTCGCGGATGACCTCGTAGTCGTCGTTGCTCACGGGGATGAAGCCGGACCGCGGGAAGCTCTCGAGCAGCGCCGGGTCGTCCATGTCGAGCAGCGCCTGCTGGACGCGATCGGCGAAGCCCTCGCCGAAGCGCTCATCGACGTCGCCACGGATGCTCCACTGGTAGTCCGGGTAGGTCGGGGTCTCCCAGACGACCCTGACGCTGTCGGTATCGATGTGGCCGGCCTCGACCTCGTTCTCCCAGACGGTGTAGTTGAGCGCCCCGAGCTGATAGGCCCCGGTGGCCACCAGCGAGGCGGTGCGGCTGTGGTTACCGCTGAACCCGACACGGGAGAAGGTCGCCTCCGGCGCCTCGCCGAAGGCCTCGCGCAGGAAGTGCTCGGGCATCAGCCGTCCGGAGGTGGAGCCCTTGGAGCCGAAGGTGAAGGTCATGCCGCGCATGGCGTCGACCAGCCCGGCGCCTTCCTCCAGGCCCGTGCTCTCGTGGGCGATGAAGTAGGTCCGGAATCGGGCGTCCTCGACGCCCTGGGCCAGGGCCCGGGAGCCCGGCACTCGCTCGCGGGCCTGGACGCCGGAGAGGCCGCCGAACCAGGCCAGCTGCACCTGGTCGTTGCGGAAGGCGCTGACGGCGGCGGCATAGGACTTCACCGGCACGAAGCGCACCTCGACGTCGAGCTGGTCCTCGAGGTAGTCGGCGACCTTCTCGAAGCGCTCCTGCAGCCGAGTCTCGTCCTCGTCGGGGATGGCGGTGAACACGAAGGGCTCCGCGGCACCGGCCAGGGGGGCGGCCAGGGCCAGCGACAGGGCGAGGGTCAGGCGTCCGAGCATGGGGTTCTCCTTCAGAGATGTGGCGAGCAAACCGACATGTTACCCAAACGCCCGGAGCTTTCCGATCCGGTCATGTACCGACCTCAGCGCGCGCAGGTGCGAAAGCCGGCCAGGACATCCTGTCGGTCTGGCGTGAAGAAGTTGCGATAGCCGTTGTGGATCAGCCGCGAGCGGGTGGCCCAGGCCCCGCCGCGCAGCACCCGGCGGCCCTCGGCGAACCAGGGCGCGGAGTAGTCGCGGTAGAGGTCGGGTTCGAAGCCCGGGAAGGGGCCGAAGGGCGAGGCCGTCCACTCCCAGACGTTGCCCAGCATCTGGCGGCAGCCGAAGGCGCTGTCGCCCTCGGGCAGCGCCGCCACGTCGAGGCACCCCAGCTGCCAGCCGTCCAGGTTGGCGAGCCGGCCGTCGGGGGGGGCCTCGCCCCAGGGGTGGCGGCTCTTGCCCGGGGCGAGCGACCGGCCGTCGGGGCCGGGCTCACGGCTGGCGGCGACCTCCCACTCGGCCTCGCTGGGCAGGCGCCGGCCGGCCCAGCGACACCAGGCCTCGGCCTCGTGGAAGCTGACATGCACCACCGGCCGGTGAGGCGCGAGCGGCTGCCAGCGATCGAAGCGGCGTTCCTCCCAGCCGCCGGCGGCGGCCTTGCGCCAGTACAGGGGCGCCTGCAGGTCGCGTCGCTCCCGCCATTCCCGGCCGGCCGGGCTCCACAGCTCGGGTCGGGCATAGCCATCGTCGTCGACGAAGGCGGCGAACTCGGCGTTGGTCACCGGCGCCCGGGCGATGGCGAAGGGGGCGACCTCCACCTCCATAGGCGGCTTCTCGTTGTCGAAGCGGAAGGGCACGGCGTCGTCGGAGCCCAGCCGGTGCCGTCCGCCGGGAACGGCGACATCGCCGGGCAAGGCTCCGGCCGGCGCGTCGAGGGGCGCCTGCCCCGGGGGCGGCGATCCCAGTGCGGGCGGCGGGTCGCCCAGGGTCTGGCGGGTATAGACGAAGGCCTCGCCGTGCATGTCCTCGTGCAGGGTGGTGAGCTGGTAGACATAGCTCTGGGCGGCACTGGCCAGGCCACCGGGCAGGCGTTCGAGCATGGCCCGCTGGACCCGGGCCAGGTAGTCCAGCGTCTCCTCGCGGGAGGGCAGGGGTAGCGCCCAACGCTCGTCGTGGGCGATGCTGCTGGAATCGAACAGCCGGTCGGCGCCGGGGAGCCGGTAGTCGGGCAGGCCATACAGCCCGCGCAGGGCGAAATGGTCATGGAAGTAGCCCAGGTGGCCGAGCTCCCACAGCGGCGGGTTGACGATGGCCAGGCAGGGACCGAGCTCGCGGACCTCGAGAAGATCCCGCATCAGGGCCAGGCTACGGTCACGGGCCTCGGTGAGCATCGCCGCCAGCTCGTCGGCGGCTCGCGGTGGCGTTGGTGGTGTGGCGATCATGCCGACCTCATCAAGGGAGTGGGGATGTGCTGAAGGTGACGCTGGTGACGCCCGCGGGGCGAGGATCGCGGGCCGGCAACCGGGCCACGGCGACCCGCTGGGCGCGACGCCTGCGCGAGCTGGGCTGCCGTGTGCGCCTGGCGGCGCCGGAGGATGCCCCGGCCACCTGGTGCTTCGGGGGCCAGCCGCCGGACCTGCTGTTCGCCCTGCATGCCTGGCGCAGCCATGCGGCCATTCGGGCCTGTCGCGAGACCTTCGCCTGCCCGGTGATCGTGGTGCTGACCGGGACCGACGTCTACCGCTTCCAGCATAGCCACCCCGAGGTGTTCCTCGACAGTCTCGCGTCCGCGGATGTCCTGGTCGGCCTTCACGACTGCCTGGAGGAGGACCTGCCGACGCGCTTCCATCCGCGCCTGCACGTCGTGCACCAGTCGGCGCTGCCGCTGCCGTCACGGGCCCCGGGGCCCAATGAGCGCACCTTCGACGTGCTGGTGGCCGGCCACCTGCGCGAGGAGAAGGATTCGCTGCGCACGGCCCTGGCCCTGCGCGACCTGCCGCCGACCTCGCGGCTGCGGGTCGTGCAGCTCGGCGGCGCCTGCAGCGACGACTGGACCCGGGCGGCGCGCGACGAGATGGCCCGCAACCCGCGCTTCCGCTGGCTCGGCGACCGGCCTCGCTGGCGGGTACGTCAGTGGATGGCCCGCTCGCGGCTGATGGTGATCAGCTCGCGCATGGAGGGGGGCGCCAACGTGGTCAGCGAGGCCTGCGTGGCCGGTCTGCCGGTCGTGGCCTCCCGCATTCCCGGCAATCGCGGCCTGCTGGGCGAGGACTATCCCGGCTACTTCCCGGTGGCCGACACCCGGGCCCTGCGCGAATGCCTGCTGCGCGCCGAGCGGGAGCCGGCGTTCCTCGAGACCCTGCGCCGTCATGTCGACGCCCGGGCGCCGCTGTTCCGCGTCGAGGCCGAGCGGGAGGCCTTGGCCGGCGTGCTTGCCGCCTGCGGCCTCGCCCCCTAGAGCGTATTTCCAAACTTCCGGTGGTAATGGGCGCCGGGGACAAGACGAAGCGAGGGTCCTTTGCCAGGGATGGCAAAGGTAGCGTCCAAGGAGGGATTCATAGCGCCCTCGCGAAGGCTTGTCGCCGGAAAGACTCTCTTCTTACCAAGTCGGGTTTTGAAAAGAGTTCATAGTCTTCACTCCCTCAGCGCGATGGGTTCCAGCGCCTCGCCGGCGTCGAGGACGCGGCCGATGATCGCGGCCTGGGGGTAGCCCCGGGCATGCAGCGCGGCGAGGCAGGTCTCGACGCGTTCCGCCGGCACGCTGGCCAGCAGGCCGCCGGCGGTCTGGGGGTCGAACAGCAGCGGGTAGCGCGGGTGCCCGACCCAGGATGCCTGGTCGCGAATGGCCCGGCGCAGGCGCACGTTGGCCGGCTGCAGCGAGCTCAGGATGCCGGCGGCGACGGTCTCCTCGGCGCCCTCGAGGATCGGCAGGGCCGCCAGGTCGAGCTCGGCATCGACGTCCGAGGGGCGCGTCATCTCCACCAGGTGGCCGAGCAGGCCGAAGCCGGTGAGGTCGGTACAGGCGGTGGCCCCATGCTCGCGCAGGCAGGTCGCGGCCTCGCGGTTCGAGAGGCACATGCTCTCCAGCGCGGCATCGATCCAGCGCCCCCGGGCCCCCAGCCGGGCATGGGCGGCGAACAGGGTGCCCGTGCCGATGGGCTTGGTGAGCACCAGCAACTGGCCGGGGCGCAGGCCGCCCTTGGTCAAGGCATTGTTGCCTTCGGCATCGATCAGGCCGTTGACGGCGAACCCCAGGGCCAGCTCGCGGCCCTCGCCGGTATGGCCGCCGACCAGCGCGCAGCCGGCCGCGTTGAGCACCTCGACGGCGCCGGCCATCATCTGGAAGACGGTATCCTCGACCTTGGCCTCCAGGCCCTGGGGCACCGTGGCGACGGCCGTGGCGGTCTGGGCCTCGGCGCCCATGGCGAAGATGTCGCCCAGGGCGTGGTTGGCGGCCACCTTGCCGAACACATAGGGGTCGTCGATGAAGGCGCGGAAGAAGTCCACGGTATGCACCATGGCCTTGCCCGGCGGCACTTCCACCACGGCGGCATCGTCCGGGGCGTGCAGGCCGACCACGACCTCCTCGCGCGCCACCGGTTGCAGGGTCGCGAGGGCGCGGGACAGGGTCGTGGCGCCGACCTTGGCGCCGCAGCCACCGCAACGCATGGCGATGGCCGAGATGGCCTGGGCGTTTTCCTCCTCGTCGAGGGCCACCCGGCTCGGCGCGGGCGCCTGCCGGTCGCCTTCCGCCATGGGCGGCAGGTCGTTGAAGCGGGCCATGAAGCGCCGGTCGATCCAGTCCTTCCAGCGCCAGACCCAGTCGCCGACCAGGCAGAGCCCGCCACGCGAGGCCACGGCATGCCGATCGCCGGTGCTGATCAGCGCCAGCCACCGAGCCTGGGGGGGATAGGGCCGGAGCGGCCGCCCGGTCACGGCCGCGCGCAGGTTATCGGCCAGCGGGCGGCCCTGGCGCACGGCGAAGACCCCGGCCTTCTCGCGGGGATGGTTGACCTGGTGGGCGATATCGCCGGCGGCGAAGATACGCGGGTCGCTCAGCGACTGCAGGGTGTCGCCGACCTTGATGAAGCCGTCGTCGTCGAGGTCGAGCCGGGTGTCGCGCAGCCAGGCGGCACCGCTGGCGTTGGTCACCCAGACGATCTCGTCGGCGTCATGCCAGGTGCCGTCGGCGCCCTGCAGCCGGCCGGTGTCGACGGCGGTGATGTCGGTGCCGGTATGCACGGCGACGCCCCGGGCACGGAGCCGCTTCTGGAAGTGGGCGCGGACGCGGGCATTGTGCGTCGGCAGGAGCTGCTCGCCACGGGTGAAGAGGGCGAAGACCAGCTCGTCCGGATCGCGGCCCCGTTCGGCGAGCTCGCCGCGCAGGCGATGCTGCATGGCCAGCAGCAGCTCGACGCCGCCGGCACCGCCGCCGACCACGGCGATGCGCGTGATGCCGGGGTGGTGGGTCACGCGCTCGAGCAGCGTCTGCCAGCGGTCGTTGAAGCGATGGATGGGCTTGACCGGCACGGCGTGCTCCCCGGCCCCCGTGACCGTGTCCACTCGCGGCGTCGAGCCGATGTTGATCGATAGCCGGTCGTAGGGCACCGGGGGCCGCGTGCGGCAGAGGACGCGCTGCCCCTCATGGTCGATGCCGATCGCCTCGTCGCGCAGGAAGCGCGCCCCGGCGTACTCCGCCAGTCGGCGCAGGTCGATATGCACCTCGTCATAGGCGTAGTGACCGGCGATGTAGCCCGGCAGCATGCCGGAGTAGGGGGTATGGGAATCTCGACAGATCAAGGTCAGCCGCACCCCGGGTTCGGGCCGCATGGCGAAACGCTTGAGCACGCCGACGTGGCTGTGGCCGCCGCCGACCAGCACGATATCGCGTAACACCGGTTGCTGCGGTTGCTGCATGGCCTGGCTCACTCTAGATTGAGGTGACGATCGCCTTGTCGGTCCAGTCTAAAGCCATTCCGGCCATGGGGCGCGATCCTGGTGCTCGATGTCGTGCCGGTCGCCCGTCGCCAGCGAGGGTCTTCGATGTCCACTGCCGTGCGTTTCCATGACCAGCATGTCGACGAGACGGGGCCTTCGTTTCGCGACGAGGTGATCGCCGGGCTGGGCCTCGAGCGCAAGCGCCTCTCGCCCAAGCATTTCTATGACGAGCGCGGTTCCCGGCTCTTCGAGGCCATCTGCCGTCAACCCGAGTACTACCTGACCCGCACCGAGGAGGGCATCCTGGCCTCGGCCGCCGAAGAGATCGCCGCCATCGTCGGGCCGGAGTCGCTGCTGGTCGAGCTGGGCAGCGGGGCCAGTCGCAAGGTCAGGCTGCTGCTGGAGGCGGTACGGCCGCGACGCTACCTGGGCGTCGATATCTCGCGCGACTTCCTGCTCGAGAGCACCCGCCACCTGGCGGCGGACTACCCCTGGCTCGAGGTGCATGCCGCCTGGGCCGACTTCTCGCGTCGTCTGCGCTTGCCGAGCGGCATCGCGGGGCGGCGCGTGGTGGCCTTCTTCCCCGGTTCGAGCATCGGCAATTTCGCGCCGCCCGAGGCCGAAGCCTTTCTCTCCGGCCTGCGCCGGGCGTTGCCGGCGGGCAGCGGGGTGCTGATCGGGGTCGACCTGATCAAGGATCGGCACACCCTCGAGGCGGCCTACAACGATGCCGCCGGGATCACGGCGGCGTTCAACCTGAACCTGCTGGAGCGGATGCGTCGGGAGCTCGGGGCCGAGGTCGACCCGGCCGCCTTCCGCCACCTGGCGTACTACCACGAGGCCGCGTCACGCATCGAGATGCATCTGGTCAGTCGGCAGGCCCAGCTGGTGCGGGTGGCCGGGCGGCAGTTCCCCTTCGCCGCCGGCGAGACCCTGCATACCGAGAATTCCTGCAAGTACAGCGTGACGGGCTTCCAGGCGCTGGCGCGGAGAGCCGGCTATCGGCCGACGGCGCTGTGGACCGATCGCCGGGCGCTGTTCAGCATCCATTACCTGGCGCTGGCCTGAGCCCGACGCGCCGGCCGTCACCCTGACATGCCGGGGCTCCCCTGGTGCACGGTGCCAGCGTGTCGCGGGCCCGACGCGTATCGGGGCGGGCTGTCGATCAGAGGCACGAACGGCCAGCGGTCGCTGGCCGTTCGGTTCTGTCGGTCGGCGTCGGGAGGCCGTCCGTCGCCGCGGTCTACTGCGAGGTGGCGGAGCGCATCATGTCCTCGAAGGTCATGGCATCCTCGGGCAGTTCGAAGACCTCGGCATCCGGTGCGCTATCGGAGAGACGGGTGATGCGGAAGCGCTCGCCGAAGCGCAGCATGCCGAGGCCGCGTTCCTCGAGGGTGGTGGCGATGGGGTCGGGCTCGCCGGTCATGGACTGCTGGTAGGCGTGGAAGGAGGTCATCAGTTCCCGGACCTGGGGGTTCTCGCTGAGCACCATCTTGTCGTCATGGGCACTGCCGGCCTTGTCGGTCCACTGCAGGCGGTAGACCTCGCCCTCGAGGCCGGCGATGGTCTCCGTCTCGCCGGTGGCTTCCAGGGCCTCGACGGTGCTGGCCTGCTGGCTGGCGATGCCGGCGCTGGCCTGGTCGCTGCCCATGCCCTCCGCCATCTCGCGGAGCCTGGCCATGTCCATGACCATCGTCTGGCCCTGCATCTGGCTGACCATGTAGCCCTTGCCGTCCTTGAGCAGCATGAAGCCCGCCTGGGCCTGCTGGGGGAAGTCCATGCGCAGGTCGTCGCCTGCCCAGTTGACCTCCATGGTGGCGCTGCCCTGGTCGGAGCGGGTCTCCAGAGTGGCCTGCCCATCGGCGAGGACGGGCAGCGAGGCGGCCAGCAGCAGGCCGGTCACGAGGTATCGCATGTGGGGATCTCCCTATGTCTCGAATCCATGAAGGCCGGCAGTCGCATGGGTGCCGGCCTTATAGCCTGACCCGTTCGGACGGGGCGGCCGAGGGCTCAGGGTGGGGTGAGCTGGGGGTCGATGGTCCGGCGCAGCGTCTGGAGCTCGTCGAGGGTGAGTTGCTCGAGACGACCGGAGAGGAGGTCGCTGATCTTCTGCATCGGGATGCCGGCGCGGCGGGCGATGTCGCGGTTGCCCAGATCCGATACGGCGATCAACCGGGTAATGATGCGCATGAGGCGAGTGCGTTGTTCCAGATCCCTGACATCGAGGTCAGGGCACCTTCGCGGAGGGTCGAGAAATTCCGCGGCGGTCGAGGGGCTTGCCGTGCTCATGATGCTCCAAGGGACAGAATCGACGAATACAGCATGCAGCCTTTTTGCCGGTTTCGCCAGTGTCGTGACGGGGGGGATGGGTCGGTGGTGGGGCCGGGGCGCCGCAAGGCGCTGCGTGACGGGCCTTGTCTATCAGGATAGGGTGATGAATGCGACCAAAGTGGAGGTTGGCTACCCGGAAAGTCGACTTGTAGGGGCGAGGGACCTGGGTTACTTTTTGTCGACACTTTTAATAAAAGTATTAATTTATATAAAAAATCAAACTCACTGATGAGGGGGAGTGGCATGAACGAGACGTCGTCCACGGAGACGCACCTGACGCGGGTGCTGGCCCGCAAGGATGTGCTGGCCCTGGCCTTCGGCGCCATGATCGGCTGGGGGTGGATCGTGCTGACCGGCAGCTGGATCCAGTCCGCCGGCAGCCTCGGCGCCATCACCGCCTTTCTGCTCGGCGGGGTGGTGATCGTGCTGGTGGGACTGACCTATGCCGAGCTGGCCTCGGCGATGCCCCAGGTCGGCGGCGAGCACGTCTACAGCTATCGCGCCATGGGGCATTTCGCCTCCTTCCTGTGCACCTGGGCCATCACCCTGGGCTATGTCAGCGTGGTGGCCTTCGAGGCCGTGGCGCTGCCCACCGTGGTGGAGCATCTCTTCCCGGACTATGCGGTCGGCCAGCTCTGGACCATCGCCGGCTGGGACGTGAAGGCCACCTGGGTGGCGGTCGGGGTGGCCGGCTCCGTGGTGATGATGGCGATCAACTATCTCGGCGTGCGCACCGCCGCCCTGGTGCAGAAGGTGGTCACCCTGCTGATCCTGGCGGTGGGCATCATGTTCATCAGCGGGGCGTTGTTCGAGGGCAGCACCACCACCATGGACCCGCTGTTCAACGTCGAGGAGGGCGTGATCGGCGGCATCATGACGGTGATCATCATGGTGCCCTTCATGTTCGTGGGCTTCGACGTCATTCCCCAGGCCGCCGAGGAGATCAACCTGCCGTTCAAGGAGATCGGCCGGGTGCTGATGATCTCGGTGATCCTGGCGGTATTCTGGTATGCCTTCATTATCCTCGGTACCGCCCTGATGCTCGACCCCGCGGCCCTGGCCGAGAGTTCCCTGGCGGTGCCGGATGCCATGCAGGCGGCCTTCCAGGCGCCCTGGGCCGGCAACCTGATGATCCTGGCCGGCATCGCGGGCATCATCACCAGCTGGAATGCCTTCTACATCGGTGGCTCCCGGGCCATCTACGCGCTGGCGCATTCCGGCATGCTGCCGGCCTTCCTCGCCAGGTTGCATCCCCGGCACCGCACGCCCACCAACGCCATCCTGCTGATGGGCCTGCTCTCCAGCATCGCGCCCTTCTTCGGTCGGCCGGCGCTGGTCTGGCTGGTGGTCGCCGGTGGCCTGGGCATCGTCATCGCCTACCTCTTCGTGTCGCTGTCCTTCGTGATGCTGCGCCGGCGTGAGCCGGACCTGGCGCGTCCCTTCCGGGTGCGTCGCGGCAAGACCGTGGGCGCGCTGTCGGTGATCCTGTCGCTGGCACTGGTCGGCATGTACCTGCCCGGCAGCCCCTCGGCGCTCTCCACCATCGAGTGGGCCATGTTCGCCGGCTGGATGCTGCTCGGCCTGGCGCTCTACGGCTGGTCGCGGGCCCGCTATGGCGTGGCCTACAGCGACACCATGATGCAGCGCGAGCTGGCCGGCGCCGAGTCCGGCGCGGGACGCTGAGCGTCGCTATCGGCTCTGCCAGCTCCGAGCCCCGGCCCGTCAGGGCCGGGGCTGTTGCCGGAGTGCCGCCCCCGCCAGCATCGGGCGCTCGGGTTCATGACATTACGTCATCAACAGCCCGGAAGAAAAATCGATATGTCTCGCTGATTGACCCGCTCAGATTCGACCATTGCCTACAATAAATAATTGGCGCAATGACATCCTTGGCGATCGGCAATGTCACCCGGCCAAGCCTCCTGGGGCTTCCGGAGTCGTACGCCTCGATGTCCCGGCCAGACAACAGGAGGCAATCATGAGCACAGCCAACCGCGGCGTCGTCTACAAGGGCCCGGGAGAGGTCGCCGTCGAATCCATCGCCTATCCGGAACTCGCCCTCGGCAACCGCAAGTGCCAGCACGGCGTGATCCTCAAGGTGGTCACCACCAACATCTGTGGCAGCGACCAGCACATGGTGCGTGGCCGCACCACCGCGCCCCCCGGCCTGGTGCTGGGTCACGAGATCACCGGCGTGGTCATCGAAGCCGGCCGCGACGTCGAATTCATCCGCCCGGGCGACCTGGTCTCGGTGCCGTTCAACATCGCCTGCGGCCGCTGCCGCAACTGCAAGGCCGGCCAGACCGGCATCTGCCTCAACGTCAACCCGGCGCGTCCCGGCGCCGCCTACGGCTACGTCGACATGGGCGGCTGGGTCGGTGGCCAGACCGAGTACGTCATGGTCCCCTATGCCGACTTCAACCTGCTGAAGTTCCCGGATGCCGACCAGGCGATGGAGAAGATCAAGGACCTGACCCTGCTGTCCGATATCTTCCCCACCGGCTTCCACGGCTGCGTGACCGCCGGCGTCGGCCCGGGCTCCACCGTCTACATCGCCGGCGCCGGCCCGGTGGGCCTGGCCGCCGCGGTCTCCGCCCAGCTGCTGGGCGCCGCCTGCGTGATCGTCGGCGACATGATCGAGGAGCGCCTGGCCCAGGCCCGCAGCTTCGGCTGCGAGACCCTCGACCTGACCCAGGACGGCGACATGGCCGACAAGATCGAGGCGATCCTCGGCGAGCGCGAGGTCGATGCCTTCGTCGACTGCGTCGGCTTCGAGGCCCACGCCTGCGGCCACAACCACGGCAAGGAGGCGCCGGCCACCGTGTTGAACTCGGCCATGTCGCTGACCCGCGCCGGCGGCCAGATCGGCATCCCGGGGCTGTACGTGACCGAGGACCCGGGCGCGGCCGACGAGGCGGCCAAGCACGGTGCGCTGAGCATGCGCTTCGGCCTCGGCTGGGCCAAGTCGCATTCCTTGCATACCGGTCAATGCCCGGTGATGCAGTACCATCGGCCGCTGATGCAGGCGATCCTGTTCGACAAGGTCAAGATCGCCGATGCGGTCAACGTCCAGATGATCACCCTGGACGAGGCGCCGCAGGGCTATGCCGACTTCGATGGCGGCGCGGCCAAGAAATTCGTCATGGACCCCCACGGCAGCGTGGCGGCTTGATTGAGCCTTGAATCGAACGGCCTCGCTCAGTAATGAGCGAGGCCGTGTTCATTCTGTTGATCTCGATCAGCCTCTATCGCTCGCTGCTCCGGGAGCCGGTGGCGACGGCGGTGCCGGTGCCTCGGCAGCATCTCTCAGAGACGGGGCCCGGCCACAGGCTCTGAGCCATTGGCGAGAACACTCTCACGCCAACCAACGAGGCCCGGCCAATGCCGGGCCTCGTTTCGTTGGCTCCCGCCTGTTGGGTTACGCCATTGTGTTGATGTTTTTTAAAAATATAGATATTTTATGAGGGATCGATGCTCGAGACCATGGAGACCCCCGATGACCGCGCTGACTCGCCTTCCCGACACCGCCATGCCGCTGCCCGCCGACCTCCAGGGCTTCACCCTGGCGCCGTCCCCCCAGTCCCCGCGGCTGCTGCAGCTGACCGTCTCCCGTGAAGTGGTCGAGGCCTTCCTGGCCGCTGTGGTCGACTGGCCCGTCCAGGCCCTGGAGTACAAGTCCATGCTGCGCTTCCGGGTGGCCAGGATCCTCGACGACCTGTGCGGCAATACCCTGCAGCCGGTGCTGATCAACACCCTGGTGGATCGGCAGACGGGGGGCCTGCAGGTCACGCCCGAGGGCCTCGATGACGTCGAGCAGGCCGACGAGATGGTCAAGTTCGCCACCGCCGTGGCCCACCTCATGGGGCGTTCCAACTTCGACGCCATGAGCGGCCAGTACTATGCGCGCTTCGTGGTCAAGAACGTCGACGCGTCGGACAGCTACCTGCGCCAGCCGCATCGGGTGATGGAACTGCACAACGACGGCACCTTCGTCGAGCAGAACACCGACTACGTGCTGATGATGAAGATCGACGAGCAGCACATGCAGGGCGGCGACTCGCTGCTGTTGCACCTGGACGACTGGGAGGACCTGGCGCGTTTCCACCGCCATCCGCTGGCGCGTCGCGAGATGCGCTGGACCGCGCCGCCCAGCAAGAACGTCGCGCGGGATGTCTTCCACCCGGTGTTCGATGTCGACGCCGAGGGGCGGCCGATCATGTCCTACATCGATCAGTTCGTGCAGCCTCGGGACTTCGAGGAGGGCAACTGGCTGTGCGATCTCTCCGAGTCCCTGGAGGGGAGCCCGGCGATCCTCTCGGTGCCCAACCCGGTGGGCAGCTTCCTGTTGATCAACAACCACTTCTGGCTGCATGGCCGGGATCGCTTCACGCCGCACCCGGACCTGCGCCGGGAGCTGATGCGCCAGCGTGGCTACTTCACCCACGCCAGGACGCTGCGCGAAGCGCGTCGGCTGTGAGGCGCAACGCCCCGACCGATGGGTTACCCTGACGAAGCCACGCCGTCACCACCGGCGTGGCCGTCGCATCAGAACAACGAGGACGGCATGTACGATTTCATCATCATCGGCGGCGGCATCCTGGGCATGTCCACCGCCATGCAGCTCAAGCACGCCTACCCGGATCGCCGCATGCTGGTGGTGGAGAAGGAGGCAGGCGCGGCTCGCCACCAGACTGGTCACAACAGTGGCGTGATCCATGCCGGCGTCTACTACACGCCGGGCAGCCTCAAGGCCCGCTTCTGCCTGGCCGGCAACCGCGCCATCCGGGAGTTCTGCGACGCCCACGACATCGCCTACGACATCTGCGGCAAGCTGCTGGTGGCCACCAATGACCTGGAGATGCAGCGCATGAAGGCGCTGTGGGAGCGCACCGCCGCCAACGGCCTGGAGCGGGAATGGCTGGAAGCCGAGGCGCTCGCCGAGCGAGAACCCAATATCACGGGCATCGGCGGCATCTTCGTGCCCTCCAGCGGCATCGTCGACTTTGCCGCCGTGACCCGGGCCATGGCCGCCGAGTTCGAGCGGATGGGCGGCGAGATCCGCTACGGGACCGAGGTCACCGCCCTGGAGGAGCGTCGCCGGGAGGTGGTGGTGACCACCGGTGCCGGCGAGTTCACCGGTCGTTACCTGGTGACCTGCTCGGGACTGATGGCCGACCGGGTAGTGCGCATGCTGGGCCAGGATCCCGGCTTCACCATCTGCCCGTTCCGCGGCGAGTACTACCGGCTGCCCGAGCGGCACAACGATATCGTCAACCACCTGATCTACCCGATCCCGGATCCCGCCATGCCGTTCCTCGGCGTGCACCTGACGCGGATGATCGACGGCTCCGTCACCGTCGGCCCCAATGCCGTGCTGGCCTTCAAGCGCGAGGGCTATCGCAAGCGCGACGTCTCGCCCCGCGACCTGGCGCAGATGCTCACCGACCCCGGCATCCTCAGGGTGCTGGGTCGCAACCTGCGCCCCGGCCTCGCCGAGATGAAGAACTCGCTGCACAAGCGGGGCTATCTGGAGCTGGTGCGCAAGTACTGCCCGAGCCTGAGCCTCGACGACCTGGGCGACTATCCCGCCGGGGTCCGCGCCCAGGCGGTCTCCCGCGACGGCAGGCTGGTGGACGACTTCCTGTTCGTGAACACCCCGCGCACGGTGAACGTGGGCAACGCCCCGTCGCCGGCGGCCACCTCGGCGATCCCCATCGGGGCGCATATCGTCGAGAAGGTGAAAGAGCAGGTCGAGGACTGAGGTTTCTCGCCGCCGGCGGCCTTTTCGCGTCAAGTAGCGGCATGCGTGCCGCCAGGGGAGCCGCTTCCGGCGGTGGTGACATGGCCGGCGAGGCACCCCGGGACGGGCAGGGGGCGCGAGGTCACATTCGAGGCGAATCCCGGGGGGCGCCCGGTGGCGCAACGCGCTTCAGGACATGGTTGGCCATCCCCTTCGCCAGCTCATCCTCGCCGCAGAAGATACAATCGATGGCTTCCCTGGCCAGCAGCCTGGCGTCGTCCTCGCTCTGGGCGCGCACCGCCACTTCGATGTCGGGATTCAGCGTTCTCGCCGTCCCGGTCATCTGATGCACGTCGAGGGTATCGGAAATGGCGACGACCAGCATGGCAGCACGGGCGATGTGCGCCTGTATCAGCACGGCGGGCTCGGCGGCGTTTCCCGAGACGGCCGCGATATCCTGCTGGCGCAGCGATTCCACCAGTTCCCGGTTCTGTTCGACCACGACGAACGGGATACCCTGTCTGCCAAGCGCGTCACCGATCTGTCGTCCGACGCGACCATAACCGACCAGGACCACTTGTCCCTCGAGGTAGCGCTCTTCGGTCGACAGGGGGAGCTCGGCGAAGGGGTCCTGGCGTTGATCCAGTTGACGGGCCAGGCGGGAATTTTCCAGCACCTTGTTACGCAGCGGCTCGATCAGGCCGAAAATCATGGGATTGAGCGCGATCGAAATCAAGGCGCCGGCCAGGATCAGGCTCTGTCCTTCGGCGGTTAGCAGGCCCAGTGACATGCCGAGACCGGCCAGGATGAAGGAAAATTCCCCGATCTGGGCGAGGCTCGCGGCCACGGTGAAGGCCGTGCTGAGTGGATAGTGAAAGGCGATGACCAGCAAGGCGGCGGCGACGGACTTGCCGACGATGATGATGGCCACGACGCCGATCACGCGAAGCGGGCTGTCGATCAGCACGCCAGGCTCGAACAGCATGCCCACGGAGACGAAGAACAGCACCGCGAAGGCGTCACGCAGCGGCAGGGATTCTTCCGCCGCCCGGTGGCTGAACGTCGATTCCCGCATGACCATGCCGGCGAAGAAGGCGCCGAGCGCGAAGGACACGCCAAAGAGTTCGGCGGCACCGAACGCGATGGTGATCGCCGCCGCAATGACGGCGAGCGTGAACAGCTCCCGGGAGCCTGTCCGGGCCACCAGCCACAGTACCCAGGGCATGACGCGGCGTCCCACGACCAGCATCAAGGCCACGAAGGCGCCGACCTGCAGGAACGTCAGGCCCAGGGCCCGCCAGAGGGGAGACTGGAGGGAACCGTCTGTCTCGGTACCGCCGAGCATCCCGGCCAAGGGGGGGAGCAGCACCAGCACCACCACCATGGCCAGGTCTTCCACGACCAGCCAGCCGACCGCGATGTGGCCATTCATCGACGCGAGGATCCCGCGGGCTTCCAGCGCCTTGAACAGCACCACCGTGCTGGCCACCGACAGCGAGAGGCCGAACACCAGGCTACTACCGAGCCCCCAGCCCCAGGCCCCCGCGAGGGCCATGCCCAGGAGCGTCGCCACCGTCATCTGGGCAATGGCGCCAGGCAGCGCCACATGCTTGACCGAGAGCAGATTATCCAGGGAGAAGCGCAGGCCCACGCCGAACATCAGCAGCATGATGCCCAGCTCGGCCAGCTGACTCGCGGTGCCCATGTCGGCCACGTAGCCCGGCGTGGCCGGCCCGATGGCGATGCCCGCCACGAGATAACCCAGCAGAGCGGGAAGCTTCAATTTTTCGGCGAGGATGCCGAGCACCAGGGCGAGACCCAAGCCTGCGGCCAACGTCGTGATGAGTGTCGTGTCGTGCGGCATGGCCCCTGCGTCGCTGTGATAGCCGTTGGTTGGGCGTCAATTCAGATCATGTCCTCGAAGGTCCAGGCTGGACCCAGTATATGTCCAATCCTTCGGTGGAGACTCGCTCCCGCGGCTCGCCGCACGAGCCGGGATGGTTCGGGTTTTGCCGAAAGTATTAGGGAACGTAGAAATATTACCTGGCCCCGACGTCAGGGGGCTGCTAGCGTCTTTCCTGGCGGTGAGCGAAAGCCTCGCCTACAACAAGGACAACGTTATATCGATTCGCGACGGAGGATCCTTCATGCGAGCACTCAAGTATGCCCTGGCGGCCTCGCTGCTGGTGGCGGCCCCCGCGGCCCTGGCCCAGCAGCAGCTATCCATCGCCACCGGCGGCACCGGCGGCACCTACTACCCCTATGGCGGTGGCCTGGCCGAGCTGATCAACGAGCATGTCGAGGGCTACGACGCCGTGGCCGAGGTCACCGGCGCCTCGGTGGAGAACATGGGGCTGGTCTGGCGCGGCGACTCCGACCTGGCGCTGGCCCTGGCCGATACCGTCTACCAGGCCTACAACGGCACCGGCGACTTCGAGGGCCGCCAGCTGGAGAACATCCGGGCCCTGGCGTCGATCTACCCCAACGCCGTGCAGATCGTCACCCTGGCGGATTCCGGGATCGAGTCGCTGTCCGACCTCGAGGGCAAGACGGTCTCGGTGGGGGCGCCGGGCAGCGGCACCGAGCTCAATGCCCGGGCGGTGCTCGAGTCCAACGGCATCACCTATGACGACATCGATGCGCGCCGCCTCAACTTCAACGAGACCGCCGATGCCATCCGCGACGGCGATATCGACGCCGGCTTCTGGAGCGTCGGGCCGCCCACCAGCTCGATCCTCAACCTGGCCACCACCCGCGATATCCGCCTGATCGGCCTGACCGACGAGGAAGTGGCCAACGCCAAGGGTGAGGAGCCGGTGTTCGCCGCCTACCAGCTCAAGGCCGGGCTCTACGAGGGCATGGAGGACGCGGTGCAGACCATCGGCGTGCCCAACGTGCTGGCGGTGAGCAGCGAGATGGACGAGGAGCTGGCCTACCAGATCACCAAGACGCTGTTCGAGCAGACCGACCAGCTGATCGCCATCCACCCGGCGGCCAACGACACCACCGTCGAGTTCAGCGTCGAGTCCACGCCCGTCGCCTTCCATCCCGGCGCGCTGCGCTACTACGAGGAGGTGGGCGCCGAGATCGCCGATCATCAGCGTCCCTGAGGGGGCGTCGACGTGGCGCTGATCATCAAGGGGCGGGCCGTCTGGCCCGCCCCCTTGCTGTGGCTGATACTGGGGCTAGCCTCGCCGGCCCTGGCCGACGCCGGGTGCCCGGCCTACGAACTGTGGGTCCGCGATGCCCAGGGCCAGGCCCTGGTACGGCTGCCGATGCCGGAAGGGGCCGGCTGGTGCCTGGCCTGGAACCACTCCGTGGAGGGCTTTCCCGTCCACGACTGCTATCGCAATCGGGGCGGGCACATGGTGCTCGAGCGCAGCCACCTGCCGGACTTCGCCGCCGGCCTGGATCACATTCCGGGGCGTGGTCGCCAAGTCTCCGATGGGGAAGGGGGCTACTGGATCGAGGAGATCGACGAGCCGGTGCCCGGCGATCGCTACCGCCTGCGGGTGGGCGCCAGGCGCGTCGATCATCGCCTGGTGCGCCACGGCGAGCCGAGCCTTGCCACCCTGCTGGCCCGGGCGGCGGACCACGGCTGCGGGCCGCGTCGCCCCGGCGACGACCCGGTGGTGATCAGCCTCAGCGAGCGGGCCGCCCACCAGCGCGTGACCCTCTCCCTGGAGCCCACCCTTCCCTGACGCGGTCCGCCACGGGCGGGCCCCAACCAAGCGAGTGAGACGCTATGAGCGATTCGGGCACCTCTCCCGTCATTCCCGGCAGCCAGGCCCCCCATTCCCGGCGGGTGCTGTGGCTGATCAGCCTGGTGGCCGTGGCGCTGTCGCTGTTCCAGCTGTATTCCGCCGGTATCCAGCCCCTGGGCCTGTTCTACCAGCGCAGCATTCACCTGGCGCTGATCATGATGCTGGCCTTCCTGATGTTTCCGGTCTTTGGCCCTCGGCACCCACGGGGCCTGATCGGCGGGGCGATCGACCTGGTGTTCTTCGCCGGCGCGGTGATCACCGGCGGCTACCTGGTGCTGTTCCTCGACGAGATCATCAACCGCGCGGGTTTCTGGAGCCAGACCGACATCGTGATCGGCTGCATCGCCACCGTCACCGTGCTCGAGGCGAGCCGGCGGGCGGTGGGGCTCGGCATGACGATCATCGGCATCCTGGCCATCCTCTACGCCTTCTCCGGGCCCCGGGGCGAGCTGCCCTGGCTCGGCGAGTTCCTGCCGGGGATCCTCGAGCACCGCGGCTACAACCTGGATCGCCTGGTGGGGCAGCTCTACCTGGGGCAGGAGGGCATCTTCGGTCTGCCCATGGGCGTGGCGGCCACCTATATCTTCATCTTCGTGCTGTTCGGCGCCTTCCTGGAGATTACCGGCGCCGGCAAGTTCTTCATCGACCTGGCCTATGCCGCCACCGGCCGGCAACGCGGCGGGCCGGCCAAGGCCGCGGTCATCGCCTCGGCCGGCATGGGCTCGATCTCCGGCAGCGCCATCGCCAACGTGGTGACCACCGGGGCCTTCACCATCCCGCTGATGAAGCGCCTGGGCTACAAGCCTCACCAGGCGGGGGGGATCGAGGCGGCCGCGTCCACCGGTGGCCAGATCATGCCGCCGCTGATGGGGGCCGGCGCCTTCCTGATCGCCGAGTACACCCGCATGCCCTACCTCGACGTGGTCAAGGTCAGCGTCCTGCCGGCGATCATGTACTTCTCCACCGTCTACCTGTTCGTGCACATCATCGCGCTCAAGCAGGGCATGCAGGGCATGGCCCGGAGCGAGCTGCCGCAGATGCGCGACGTCATGGGCGCCGGCTGGCACTTCCTGCTGCCGCTGGCGGTGCTGGTATGGCTGCTGGTGATGAACATGTCGCCGATGCGGGTGGGCTACTACGCCATCCTCACCATGCTGGCGGTGGCGGCGGCTCGCTTCGCGGTGTGGTTCTTCTTCGTCGCCCCGAAGCGCGGCGAGCCGGTCACCGGGCCGGCCCTGGCACTGGCGGTGCGCAACGGTGGACTCAAGGTCATCGAGGGCCTCGAGCTCGGGGCACGCAATGCCGTGGCGGTGTCGATGGCCTGTGCCGTGGCGGGGATCATCGTCGGGGTGGTGGGCCTGACCGGCCTGGGCCTCAAGTTCTCGGCGATGATGATGGCCTTCTCCGGCGGCAACCTGCTGCTGGCGCTGGTGATGGTGCTGCTGGCCAGCCTGGTGCTGGGCATGGGGCTGCCGGTTACCGCCAGCTACATCGTGCTGATCGTGCTGGTGGGCCCGGCGCTGACCGCGGAGTTCGGCGTGCCGCTGCTGATCGCCCACCTGGTGGTGTTCTGGTACTCCCAGGACTCCAACGTCACCCCGCCCATCGCGCTGGCCGGCTTCGCCGGGGCGGCCATCGCAGGGGCCAAGCCCATGGACACCGGCTTCCAGGCCTGGAAGTTCGCCAAGGGGCTCTACCTGATCCCGTTGTTCATGGTCTATAACCCGGAGATCATCATGGGCGGGCCGCTGCCGCTGCTGGTCTGGAGCGCGCTGACCGCCTTCCTCGCCCTGGGCGCCTTCGCTGCCGCCCTGGAGGGCTATCTGTTCACGCGGATGTCGGTGCCGGTGCGGCTGGTGCTGCTGCCGGCCATCGTCGCCGTCTTCTATCCGAGCCTCATCGCCGAGGCGGCAGGCGCCGCGGTGATGGCGCTGGCCATCGCCGGCAACTGGGTGGCCAGCCGGCGGCAGGCGCTGGCCGCCGGCTAGCCTCGCCGGCCATCCACGCACCAGGCCCCGCCCGGACGAGCCGGGCGGGGCCTGGTGCATTGGGGAGGAGGGTTACTGGGTCGCGGTGGTCGTGTCGCCCTCGCTCGGTGTGGTGGGCTCCTGCATCTCGGTGGCCTGCTCGTCGATCGCCTCCATGCTCTCGCCGGAGGCCTCGCTGGAGGCCGCGCCGGTCTCGTCATCGGACTGGAGCACGTCCTGCTGGGCCTCCTGCAGGCTCTCGTCGCCGGAGGGCCCGCTGGTCACCGGTTCCAGCACCAGGGTGATGGGCCCCTGCTCGGCGTCGGGGCCGACCTCGACCTTGTGGCGTTCCTTGGTGGTCCAGCGCAGGTTGCCGTCGCCATCGCGCAGCGTCGCCTGCAGGACATGGGCGTGGTGGGCGGTCACGGCCGAGGCGTCGTAGTCGAGGGCGAACTCGACGGGCTCGCCGTCCTCGGGAGTCACCGTGGTCTCGGTGATCACGGTGGCGGGGGCATCCGCCAGGGCCACGTCCTGCAGCCTCACCGTCACCTCGGCCTCCTCCGGCAGCGGGGTCTCGGTGGCGGCGAATTCCAGCATGCCCTGCAGGGTCCGGCTGGCCTGCTGTTCGGCGTCCTGGGACTGCTCGGCCTGGCTGGTGGTCTCTTCCTGGGGCTGATCGGCCTGGCTGGTGGTCGCGTCCTGGGCGGCCTGCTCGGTGTCCTCACCGTTGTCGCAGCCGGCCAGGGCCAGGGTGCCCGTGAGGGCGGCAGCAATGAAAAGATGGCGCTTCATGGTCGTTCTCCTTCGGCACGGTGTCCTTGTGGACGATATCCATGTGGATAGGGTAGGTCGCGTTCCCATTGACCGCTTGTCCATGACCCTAGCAAGCCAATGCGCAGGAAGGTTGAAACCTGCTGTCGCCCGTCCGCGACGCTTCCCGGTGACGACGCCCCCGTGCCGCCCGGCGTCGGGGAGAGGTAGGCGCCGTGCGGCTCTGCTAGAATATCGGCCTTCCAAATTGTCACCCGCCCGCGGCATCGACCGCGGCGGCGTCATTGCCCGTTCTCGAGGAGCCCTGGATGCCTGCATCGAACGAGTCGCCACGCGTCGGCGTGATCATGGGGTCGAAGTCCGACTGGCCGGTCATGGAGCATGCCGTCGACATGCTCGAGCGCCTGGGGGTGCCCTACGAGACCCGCGTGGTCTCGGCCCATCGCACCCCGGACCTGCTGTTCGACTATGCCAAGTCCGCCGCCGAGCGCGGCCTCTCGGTGATCATCGCCGGGGCCGGCGGGGCCGCCCATCTGCCCGGCATGGTGGCCTCCCAGACGGCCCTGCCGGTGCTCGGCGTGCCGGTGGAGTCCAAGGCCCTCAAGGGCCTGGATTCGTTGCTCTCCATCGTGCAGATGCCCGGCGGCATCGCCGTGGGCACCCTGGCCATCGGCAAGGCCGGCGCCACCAACGCCGGGCTGATGGCGGCCCAGATCGTCGGGCTGCAGGACGACGGCGTGCGTGCCGCCGTGGAGGCGTTCCGCGCCGAGCAGACCCGGACGGTGCTGGACAATCCCGATCCGCGGCCCAATCCCTGATCGAGAGACGAGTGAGGACACCAAGATGAAAATCGGCGTATTGGGGGCCGGCCAGCTCGGCCGGATGCTGGCCCTGGCGGGCTATCCGCTGGCCAACCGCTTCACCTTCCTCGACACCACCGGCCATCCCAGCGCCGGGATCGGCGAGGTGATGATCGACACCGACCAGCGCCACCTCGAGGAGTTCCTCGAGCGCGTCGACCTGGTCACCTACGAGTTCGAGCACCTGCCGGTGTCGCTGGTCCAGGCCATCGAGGAGCACAAGCCCGTGCATCCCTCCAGCGAGGCGATCCGGATCTGCCAGAACCGCGCCGAGGAGAAGGCGCTGTTCGATCGCCTGGGCATCCCCACCCCGGCCTATCGCCTGGTGGAGAGTGCCGAGGCGCTGGAGGCCGCGGCCCGGGAACTGGGCACGCCGGTGGTCGCCAAGTCGGTGACCGAGGGCTATGACGGCAAGGGCCAGGCGGTGCTCAAGGATCCGGCCGAGGCCGCCGACGCCTGGCATGCCATCAACCATCCGCGGCTGATCGTCGAGGCCTTCGTCGACTTCGTGCGCGAGGTGTCGATCATTGCCGTGCGCGGCCGCGACGGCGAGGTGGCCTTCTACCCGATGGCCGAGAACGTCCACGTCGATGGCATCCTGCGCTACTCGGTGGCGCCCTTGCCCGACCTCGACGCGGCCATCCAGCAGACCGCCGACGGCTATATCCGCGCGTTGCTCGACGAGCTCGACTACGTGGGGGTGCTGACCCTGGAGCTCTTCCAGACCCGCGACGGCGGCCTGATGGCCAACGAGATGGCGCCCCGGGTCCACAACTCCGGGCACTGGACCATGGACGGTGCGGTGACCAGCCAGTTCGAGAATCACCTGCGGGCCATCCAGGGCCTGCCGCTGGGCGACACCGCCGCACGGCTGCCGACCTGCATGGTCAACGTCATCGGCCGCGAGGGTGAGACGGCGGCGCTGCTCGGGATCGAGGACGCCCACCTGCACCGCTACGACAAGAGCGAGCGCCCCGGCCGCAAGCTGGCCCACGTCAACCTGGTGGCGCCGACCCATGACGCCCTGCTGGAGAAGGTCCGGGCCTGCGCGGCCCTGCTGCCGGAGGCCCCGGCGCCGCGCTTCAGCTTCGAGTGACGCCCCTCCCGGCGACACGAAGGCCGCGCCCATCGGGCGCGGCCTATTGCGTCGTGGAGCCTTCCTCGCCCCTCACTCCTCACGCTTTACCCTGCATCTCCTACCCCATCAGCAGCCGGCTCGCCAGCCCGCCCCCGGTGAGCAGCAGCGCGAACAGCGTCAGCGCCAGGATGAAGGGGCACAGGCCCAGCGAACTCGCCGGCGGCCACGACCTGGGCGACCTCGTGGACGGTGGCGCCGATATAGATGCCGTAGAGGCCTTCCTCCATGCCCAGCAGCGGGTAGAGCAGGGGATAGACCAGCACCGCGGCGGCGCCGCAGATGGCGCTGCCGGCGCTGGTCAGCAGGGTGGTCTCCCGGTCCATGCCCAGCACCCGGCGGTCGACCTGCGGCTGCGCCTGCGCAACACCTTCGAGGTGATCACCGACGTGCTGCGCCGCACCTTCTCGCTGGTCTGGCAGCCGGAGCGCTACCGCAGCCCGCTGTGGCAGGCCTTCAAGGTGTTCCTCGTCGAGGCCCGGGCCTCAGGCGAACCCGCCGGCGAGCCATAGCCACAGGGCGATGGCCGCGAAGTGCCCGGGGTACCAGCCGAGCCACAACCGTCGCGGCATCTGGAAGGGTACGGCCGGGGCCAGGCGGTGCGCGCCGGCGGCGAGTAGCAGGATCGCCAGGCAGGTGGCGACGGTGAACGACTTGGCCATGTCGGAGCTGTTCATCAGGCCGGCCACCATCAGTACCGGCAGGGCCATGGCGGTGGCGGCGAGACGCGCGCCGAGGCCGTCACCGGCGCCGTGGAGGGCCTGCATGGCGACCATGTAGAGCGGGATCATCAGCAGGCCCAGGTGGCCGTACTCGACCCAGGGCCCGGCCGCGGCCCAGACGGCGACGGCGAGGCCGGCCTCGGCGGCCAGCCGGGGGCCACCGAGGGCGCCGCGCGCGAGGCGTCCCCTCAGGGCCTGCAGCCAGGTGCCGCCGGTCAGCCCCAGGGAGAGGGTGAAGCAGATGTTGAGGATCAGGCCGTCCGCCGCGCGGGGCATCAGCATGTAGGGCAACTGGGCGACCAGGCCGATCACCAGGATGCGTCGCGCGTAGCCTAGCGGGTTGCGGGTGTTGAAGAGCCCGTGCCAGGCGACCATGGCGGCGAACAGCGGAAAGGCGATCCGCCCCAGGGAGGCGTCCGCCCAGCCCAGGCCCCAGCGCTCCGGGGCCACGTAGCGTGCCAGGTGGTCGATGGTCATGGTGACCAGGGCCAACCACTGGCCCCAGCCGGTCCAGGTCGAGGCGGGTCGGGGAGGCGCCAGGGGCGCGCTTGCGGCTTCCGTCATCTTGCCCTCCGGTGGGTGACGATTGACGGCGATTGACAGGTCCGGCCGCGCGGAGTTCCCTGAGGGCTGGCCAGGGGAGGGGTGATGATGCGAGGCGGGTTCGGGTTCGATCTGCGCAGTCTGGAAATCTTCGTCGAGACCCTCGAGCGGGGCAGCCAGACGGCCGCGGCCGAGCACCTGGGTCTCAAGCAGTCGTCGGTGTCGCAGAGCCTGGCCAACCTGGAGGAAGCCCTGGGCGTGATCCTGCTGGACCGGCACTCCCGGCCCCTGGAGGCGACCGGGGCCGGGCGCTTCTTCCATGACCGGGCCAAGCGCTTGCTCGAGGAGGCCCGCGCCACCCGCCGCGAGCTTCAGGGCGGCGCCTTCGGCCAGCTGCACCAGGTGCGCATGGCGCTGGTGGACTCCCTGGCCACCGCCGTCGGCCAGCCCCTGCTCGAGGTGATCCGTCGCCATACCGCCGACTACACCCTGACCACCGGGCTCTCGCACATGCACGGCCATGCGCTGCTGACGCGGCACGTGGACATCATCATCTCCGACGACCGGCTGGAGAACTACGACGGCCTGGAGCGCCATGCGATCCTCGGCGAGCCCTTCGTGCTGGTGCTGCCCGGCGACTGGCAGGGTCCGGTGGACAACCTGCGCTGGCTGTCTCGGCAGCTGGACTTCGTGCGCTATACCCCCCACTCGCTGATCGGCCAGACCATCGAGCGTCACCTGCGACTCAACCAACTGGAGCTGCCGGCCCGCCTGCACCTGGACAACACCTACGCGGTGCTGAGCCTGGTCGCCGGCGGTGCCGGCTGGACCATCACCACCCCCCTGTGCCTCTACCAGGCCGGCCTGGATCGCCTCCACGTCCAGGCCGTGCCCCTGCCCACCGCGCCCCTGCGCCGGGACCTGACCCTGGTGGCGCGTCGCGACGAGCTGGGCGGCCTGCCGGGCCAGCTGGCCCGGGACAGCCGGCGGCTGCTCGAGCGGTGTTTCCGCGGCGAGTTGCAGCGCCACCTGCCCTGGGTGGTGTCCCACCTCGACGGTCTCTGAGCCCTGGTCGCCTGCCCCATCGTGGGGCCGAATCGCCCAGTGATGCGCCTCGGGCGGGCAGTATCGATTTTTCCTATAGTCGCGGTGTCGGCCGGACCGATGCTGTTTGCGGCCTTGTTCAGGGGGGCGCCACACTGGCCCAGGCTCCTGGCAATTCCCGGTCGTGGGACCCGCTCCCACCCACCCACCCAGACAATGACAAGCACAAGGGGTATTCGATGAGCTCTTCCCACCCCACCACCTCGGTGGACTACGAATCGGTCGACGAGGCCTACCTCGACAAGCGCAAGCTGAAGAAGGGCGCGGCGGGCTGGATCCTGCTGGCCAGTCTCGGCGTCTCCTACGTGATCTCCGGCGACTATGCCGGCTGGAACTTCGGCCTCGCCGCCGGCGGCTTCGGCGGCATGCTGGTGGCCACCGTGCTGATGGCGATCATGTACACCGCCATGGTGCTGTCGATCGCCGAACTCTCCTCGTCCCTGCCCACCGCCGGCGGCGGCTACAGCTTCGCGCGTCGCGCCCTGGGCCCCTGGGGCGGGTACGTCACCGGCACGGCGATCCTACTGGAATACGCCATCGCGCCGGCGGCCATCGCCATCTTCATCGGCGGCTACGTCAACGAACTGATCGGCCTCAACGGGCCCCTGGTCTATGCCGCCTTCTATGCGCTGTTCGTCGGCATCCACCTGTGGGGCGCCGGCGAGGCATTGAAGATCATGATGGGCATCACGGCACTCGCGGTGGTGGCCATCCTGGTCTTCGTGGTCGGCATGCTGCCGCACTTTCGCGTCGACAACCTCTTCGATATCGCGCCCAGCGCCGGCGTCGCGGGGGCCTCGGCCTTCCTGCCCGAGGGCTTCATGGGCATCTGGGGGGCGCTGCCCTTCGCCATCTGGCTGTTCCTGGCCGTGGAGGGCGTGCCCCTGGCGGCCGAGGAGGCCGGCGATCCGGGCCGCGACATGCCGCGGGGCATCATCACCGCCATGCTGGTGCTGCTGGTGTTCGCCGCCTGCGTGCTGCTGCTGGCCCCCGGCGGGGCCGGGGCGGCGGCCATGAGCGAGCATGCCGCGCCGCTGGTCGGCGCCCTCCAGGCGGTCTACGGCCGCGATTCCTGGGCGGCCGGCTTCGTCAACCTGGTCGGCCTGGCCGGGCTGATCGCCTCCTTCTTCTCGATCATCTACGGCTACTCCCGCCAGACCTTCGCGCTGTCCCGGGCCGGCTACCTGCCGCGCTGGCTGTCGGTCACCGGCGAGCGCAAGGTGCCCTACCTGGCACTCATCGTGCCCGGCGCCATCGGCTTCCTGCTGTCGCTGACCGGCAAGGGCGACCTGATGATCACCATGGCCGTGTTCGGCGCCACCATCTCCTACGCCATGATGACGCTGTCGCACCTCCTGCTGCGCCGCCGCGAGCCGGACCTGGCGCGCCCCTACCGCACCCCGGGCGGGATGCTGACCTCGGGCGTGGCCTTCGTCCTGGCGATCGTCGCCTTTCTCTCGACCTTCGTGGTCAGCGTCGAGGCGGCGCTCTGGTCGGCGGTGTTCTACGCCATCATGCTCGCCTACTTCGGCGTCTACAGCCGCCACCACCTGGTGGCCCAGGCACCGGAGGAGGAATTCGCGGCCATCGCCCTGGCCGAGCAGGAGCTGTCGGACGAAGAACCGGCCCCGGGCACGGTCTAACTCACACCACCCGACACGCCGGGCCCGGCACGGGCTCGGCAGAGAATCCAACAACAACAGAGCCAACGAGGAGCCCACGATGAGTGGAATGCAGGCGAGAGACATCAAGACCGCGGAGGACGCCCGGCGAATCGTCGAGGAACGCGGCCTGAGCCACGTCAAGGTGGGCATGTTCGACATCGACGGCGTGATGCTCGGCAAGTACATGCAGGCCAGGAAGTTCGTCTCGGCCCTCGAGGACGGTTTCGCCTTCTGCGACGTGGTGCTGGGCTGGGACAGCAAGGACGAACTCTACGACAACGTCGCGTTCACCGGCTGGCATACCGGCTATCCCGACGCCCCGCTGCAGATCATCCCGGAGAGTTGCCGCGAGCTGCCCAGTGAAGGCGGCGGCATGCTGCTGTTCCTGGCCGACTTCGCCGGCCCCGCCGCCGACATCTGCCCCCGGGGGCTGCTCAAGCGCGTGCTTGAGCGGGGCCGCGAGATGGGCTACGACGCCTTCGGCTCCCTGGAGTACGAGTTCTTCCTGTTCCAGGAGACCCCCGAGTCGGTGCGCGAGAAGGGCTTTCGCAACCTGAGGCCGCTGACCCCGGACATGATGGGCTACTCGATGCTCAGGAGCTCGGTGCACAGCGAGCTCTACCACGAGCTGCTGGCGCTGTCCGAGACCATGGACTTCCCCATCGAGGGCCTGCACACCGAGACCGGCCCCGGCGTGCTCGAGGCGGCCATCGCCGTGGACGACGCCCTGGCCGCCGGCGACAAGGGCGCGCTGTTCAAGACCTTCACCAAGGTCTGGGCCCAGCGCCGCGGCCTGATGGCCACCTTCATGGCCAAGTGGTCGCCGGACTACCCGGGCCAGAGCGGCCATATCCACCTCTCGCTGCGCGAGCGCGACTCGGGCCGCTCGGCCTTCTTCGATGCCGACAAGCCCTACCGGATGAGCGACATCCAGCGCCACTTCGTGGCCGGCCAGCAGCAGCTGATGCCGGAGTTCCTCGCCCTGTTCGCGCCCACCATCAACAGCTACACGCGGCTGATCCCCGGCTTCTGGGCGCCCACCGAGGCCACCTGGGGCGTGGAGAATCGCACCACGGCGCTGCGGGTGATCCCCGGCGGCGACGCGTCCCAGCGGGTCGAGTACCGCCTGGGCAGCGCCGACGCCAACCCCTACCTGGCGCTGGCCGCGGCCATCGGCGCCGGCCTGTACGGCATCGAGCACCGCCTGGAGCCCGACGAGCCGGTCAAGGGCAATGCCTACGAACTGGACCATCCCGACCACCAGGCGCTACCCGCCACCCTCTGGGAGGCCGCCCAGCGGCTCAAGGCCTCCGAGGCGGCCAGGGCACTGTTCGGGGATGCCTTCGTCGAGCACTTCGCCGCCACCCGCGAATGGGAGGAGCGGCAGTTCCGCAAGCACATCACGGACTGGGAGCTGGATCGCTACTTCGAAATTATCTGAGCGCCGAGCGGCGCCGGGGATAGGTCGTAGCGGGGGGCTTCTTCCAGGGGTGAGGCGGAAGGAGAAGAACATTCTGTGAATGTTCTTCCCGCCGAACGGATTGGCCATGGATGGCCAACCCCGGCCCTGCAAGCGGAGCAGGAGGCGAGAGCGCCGCAGGGAAGAAGTAGCGTCCAAGGAGGGATTCACAGCGCCCCCGCGGAGACCTGTCGCCGGGTCAGCCGCGGTGACTCACCCGTGCGACCCACGATTCTTGGCAGTGACACAAGAGGACCGACAAGGTATGGCAATACAACAGACGATTTCCCCGGTGGACGGCTCGGTCTATGTCGAGCGCGAGCTGGCCGACCCGGCTCGGGTGGAGGCGACCCTGGAGCGGGCGGTGGCCGCCCAGCGCGCCTGGCGCGAGACGCCGCTGAGTGAGCGCGGCCGTTACTGCTCGGCGATGGTCGATGCCATCGTCGCCCGGCGCGACGCCCTGGCCGAGGAGCTGACCTGGCAGATGGGCCGGCCGATCGCCGCCGGCGGCGGCGAGATCGGCGGCTTCGAGGAACGCGCCCGCGGCATGATCGGCCTGGCCGAGGGCGCCCTGGCCCCCGTCGCGCTGCCCGACAAGCCCGGTTTCACCCGCTACATCACCCGCGAGCCCCTGGGCGTGTCCTTCATCGTCGCGCCCTGGAACTTCCCCTTCATGACCGCCGTGAACGCCATCGTGCCGGCGCTGATGGCCGGCAATGCGGTGATCCTCAAGCACTCGGCCCAGACCCCGCTGTGCGCGGAGCGCCTCCAGGAGGCCTTCGATGCGGCCGGCCTGCCCGCGGGCGTGTTCCAGCACCTGCACCTGTCCCATGCGGCCACCGAGGCGCTGATCCGCGACCCGCGCATCGACCACGTCTCCTTCACCGGCTCGGTGGGCGGCGGCGCCATGGTCGAGCGCAACGCCGCCGGGCGCTTCATCGCCACCGGCCTGGAACTGGGCGGCAAGGATCCGGCCTATGTGCGTGCCGACGTCGACCTGGACGCCGCCGTGCCCGGGGTCATGGACGGGGCCTTCTTCAACTCGGGGCAGAGCTGCTGCGGGATCGAGCGGATCTACGTGCATCGCGAGATCTTCGACGACTTCATCGAACGCGCGGTGGCCTGGGTTCGCCAGCTGCGCCTGGGCAACCCCACCGACCCGGCGACGACCCTGGGCCCGGTGGTCAAGCCGGCCGCCGCGGACTTCGTGCGCGGCCAGGTCGAGGAGGCCGTGGCCGCCGGCGCCAGGGCCTGGATCGACCCCGGCGACTTCCCGCTGTCGCGGCCGGGCAGCGCCTACCTGGCGCCCCAGCTGCTGACCGGAGTGGATCACTCCATGCGGGTGATGCGCGAGGAGAGCTTCGGCCCGGTGGTGGGCATCATGCCGGTGGACTCCGACGACGAGGCCGTGACCCTGATGAACGACAGCGACTTCGGCCTGACCGCGGCGGTCTTCACCCGCGACATCGCCACCGGCGAGGCGCTGGCGCGGCGTCTCGAGGCGGGCACCGTCTTCACCAACCGCTGCGACTACCTGGACCCCGAGCTGGCCTGGACCGGCGTCAAGCAGTCCGGGCGCGGCTGCTCGCTGTCGCGGCTGGGCTACGAGACCCTGACCCGGCCCAAGTCCTTCCATCTGAAGCATGCATAAATCGCTTGAAGCTGGAAGAGCGCCGCTTCGCGGCTGGAAGCTGGAAGAAAACCCGACCCGGCTCCGCCGGGAGCTGTAAGCCTTAAGCTTGAAGCTGGAAGAAAAACCTTGACGCAGGGGTTGGTGGCAAGCTTCCAGCTCGGATGAAACGAGGTCATCATGAGCCAAGACGATATGAGTCGATTCACCACGGGCTGGAACTATCCGGCCCAGATTCTCACCGGCGTGGGCCGCGCTCGGGAGCTGCCGGCGGCCTGCCGGGCGCTGGGCATGCGCGCGCCGCTGCTGATCACCGACCCGGGCCTGGCCGGCCTGCCGATGGTCCAGGCTCTGGTGGACGCCTGCGCCGAGGCCGGCCTGGCGATCGCCGTGTTCAGCGGGATCAAGGGCAACCCCACCGGGCGCAACGTCGCCGACGGGGTATCGGCCTTCCGCGAGGGCGACCACGACGGGGTGATCGCCCTCGGCGGCGGCTCGGGGCTGGACGCCGCCAAGGCGGTGGCGTTGATGGCCCGCCAGCGCGACGACCTCTCGCTGTGGTCCCTGGAGGACGTCGGCGACAACTGGCGCCATGCCGACGGCGACGCCGTGGCCCCGGTGGTGGCGGTGCCCACCACCGCCGGCACCGGCTCGGAGGTAGGCCGCGCCTCGGTGATCACCGACGAGGAGGCCCACGTCAAGCGCATCATCTTCCATCCGGCCATGGTGCCGGCGACGGTGATCCTCGACCCCGAGCTGACCACCGGCCTGCCGCCGGCCATCACCGCGGCGACCGGCATGGACGCGCTGTCGCACTGCATGGAGGCCTGGTGCTCGCCCAACTACCATCCCATGGCCGAGGGGATCGCCGTGGAGGGCATGCGGCGCATCCGCGATCACCTGCCCCAGGCCTATCGGGACGGCGGCGACCTCCAGGCGCGCATGAACATGCTGGTGGCCTCGATGATGGGGGCCACGGCCTTCCAGCGCGGCCTCGGCGGCATGCATGCCCTCGCGCACCCCCTGGGCGCCCTCTACGACGCCCACCACGGCACCCTCAACGCGGTGCTGATGCCCTATGTGCTGCGGGCCAACGAGCGAGCCATCGGCGAGCCCATGGTGCGCCTGGGGCGCTATCTCGATCTTCGCCAGCCGGGCACGGTAGCGGTCATCGACTGGGTGCTCGAGCTACGCGAGCGGCTGGGCATCCCGCATACCCTCGCCGCCCTGGACATCGACGCCGCCCAGGCCGAGCGGGTGGGGGAGATGGCCCTCGCCGACCCGTCCTCGGGCTCCAATCCGATCGCCTTCGGGGCCGGCGAGTACCGGGACATCTTCGTGCGGGCCGTCGAGGGCCGCCTCTAGGCCGCGGCTTCGGGCGGCTAAGACAGACAGGGAGACAGGCCGATGCGCATCGGACTGCTGCAATGCGATGACGTGGCGCCAGAGTTGCGCGACCGGCATGGCAATTACCCGGCCATGTTCGAGCGGTTGTTCACTGCGGTGGACCCGACCGTCGAGTTCCGCGTCTGGCGCTGCCTGGATGGCGAGCTCCCCGATGACCCGGACGCCGTGGATGCCTGGCTGACCACCGGCTCCAGGTTCGGGGTCAACGACGGCCTGGCCTGGGTCGAGGACCTGTGCGGCTTCGTGCGCCGGCGCTGGGCGGCCGACCAGCCACTGGTGGGCATCTGCTTCGGCCACCAGCTGATCACCAAGGCCCTGGGCGGCCGGGTCGTGAAGAGCGAGCGGGGCTGGGGCGTGGGCATGTCCTTCAACCGGGTGAGCGGCCGCGCCGCGTGGATGGAGCCCTGGCAGGAGGGCCTGGACCTGGTGGTCAGCCACCAGGACCAGGTGGTGGCGCCGCCCCCCGACGCCCGGGTGCTGGCCGGCAGCGACTTCTGCCCGATCTACCTGATGCAGGTGGGCGGCCACTTCCTCGGCGTCCAGGGCCACCCGGAGTTCGCCAAGCCCTACTCGGCGGACCTGATGGCCCTGCGTCGCGACCAGGTCGGCAGCCAGCGGGTCCGGGAGGGCCTGGCCTCGCTGCATGCCCCGGTGGACGATGCGCTGATGGCGCGCTGGATCCTCGAGTTCATGCGTCAGGCTCAGGACGCCAGGGTCCGTTCTTGATCCAGGGCGGTCTTGGAGCGCTGGCTTTTGATGTGCGCCAGGCATGGCGCGCAGCGCCTGACTGGCGCTGTTCCCGAGGGTGGTGCCTCGGGATGACTTGGGGGTGAAAGTCCCCTGCACGCCCGGCAAGGGGAAGTGCTAGCCGACGGCAAGGGTGTCTCCCGCGAGGGGGAATCTGAAGGCAGCTCGAGGCAAAACGCTGGCCTGACGAACAGGAAGCGGATATGAGGCGTCATGGCGGGGTGAGATGGCATCAATCATCAAAGCCCAGTACTTGCACGGAACGCCATGACGTAAATCCGACAGGCATAAGCGGGAAGGTCGCGCGTCTTACCCTGGGAGGTCTGGTGGTCTGCCACGGTGCTACCGGCGTCGAGAGGCGGCGGGATGGGCCACCAGACGTCAGCAGAGGCCATAGTAAGTGCCGGTTCACCGCGGCACCAAGGGCCGAACATGAAGAACCGCGAGTAGGCGATGACGTCTCGAGGATCGATCATGAAGACAGAAAGCGGCGCTGATACCGCCACCCACCCAGAGGGGCAGGGGCAGCACCCCGAGTCTCGGCCGGTGGGCGTCGAGACGGTCCCGGCGTCGTCATCGTGGACGAAAGCGGAGCCCGCCCCGCTCATGGAGGCCGTGGTAGAGAAGGCTAACATGGCGCGGGCTTACCGGAGGGTGGTCGCCAACAAAGGCGCGCCGGGTGCCGATGGCATGACGGTGGAGCAGTTGGCTGACCACCTGAAACAGCACTGGCCGACGCTGCGCGAGCGGCTGCTGGCCGGTGAGTACCACCCCAGCCCAGTCCGAGCCGTCGAGATCCCCAAGTCCAAGGGCGGGACACGACAGCTCGGCATCCCCACGGTCACCGACCGGCTGATCCAGCAGGCGCTGCTGCAGGTGCTGACGCCGCTCTTCGATCCGAGCTTCTCCGCATCGAGCTACGGCTACCGCCCCAAACGCAGCGCCCAGCAGGCTGTCGCGGCGATGAAGACCCATGTCACGGCCGGCCACCGCTGGGTGGTCGACCTCGACCTGGAAGCCTTCTTCGACCGAGTGAACCACGACCTGCTGATGGCGCGGGTCGCGCGCCGCGTCCGCGACAAGCGGGTGTTGCGCCTGATCCGTCGTTATCTGGAAGCCGGTCTGTTCCAGGACTGCCAGGCCGCGTCACGCCGGCAGGGAACGCCCCAGGGCGGACCGCTCAGCCCGCTGCTGGCCAACATCCTGCTGGATGACGTGGACAAGGAACTGGAGCGCCGCGGTCACCGCTTCTGCCGCTACGCCGACGATATGCAGGTGTATGTCAGGAGTCGGCGAGCGGGCGAGCGCGTCATGGCCAGCCTGAGTGATTTTCTCGAGAGCTCGCTCAGGCTGACGGTCAATCGTGACAAGAGTGCGGTGGAGCGGCCTTGGAACCGGGGGTATCTGGGCTACACGCTGACCCGGCACAAGCTGCCGAAGCTGACGCTGGCCAAGGCCAGCCTGCCACGCTTGATGCAGCGTGTCCGCGAGATCCTCAAGCGTGGCAGGGGACGCCATATTCGGCGCGTCACGAGGGAGTTGGCCCCCGTCCTGCGGGGCTGGGCCAGTTACTTCAGTCTCGTCGATGTGAAGCGCCCGCTGGAAGCGCTGGATGGGTGGATACGCCGCCGGTTACGCGACGTGGTCTGGCGGCAATGGAAACGCCCGCGGACCCGGCGCCGTAAGCTTCTGGCACTGGGTCTGGACGACTATCGGGCGTGGAAGTCAGCCGGGAATGGGCGAGGCCCCTGGTGGAATGCCGGTGCTTCGCACATGAATCAGGCCCTGCCACGGAAGTGGTTCGATCGGCTGGGCCTGATCTCGGTACTCGATACGGTAAGAGGGCTTAGCCGTTCTTCGTGAACCGCCGTGGTACGGAACCGTATGCCCGGTGGTGTGAGAGGACGGGGGAGGCGACTCCCCTTCCTACTCGATGCCTTACCGGCCTGGCACCGGGGGTATAGGCTCATCACGCAACCAGATTGCACCATGCGGTATCAGCGACAGTGTGATGGCAGCCTATCGACGGGTCTTGGTCAAGACTCCCAGGATGATCAGGAAAAAAGTTGCCCGCTGGGCAACATCTTGCTCGATCCGGGCAGGATGTTGCCTAATCTCATTGAGCTCTTGGCGGCCTGGCTTTTCTAACTAATTGATATGGTTGGCAAGTAGGAGGAGTGGCATAGGGCCTGCTCCCTGAAGGGTGTCCATCGGACATCGTCATTCATCGTCAAGGAGCAGACCCATGCCCACGCCGTGTTATATCAGCATCGAAGGCCAGACCCAGGGCAACATCACCGCCGGTGCCTTCACCCCCGAGTCCGTCGGCAACATCTACGTCGAGGGTCACGAGGACCAGATGCTGGTGCAGGAATTCAAGCACATCGTCACCGTCCCCACCGACCCGCAGTCCGGTCAGCCCTCCGGTCAGCGTGCCCACAAGCCGTTCATCTTCACCGTGGCCCTGAACAAGGCCGTGCCGCTGATGTACAACGCCCTGGCCTCCGGCGAGATGCTGCCCAACGTCGAGCTGAAGTGGTACCGCACCTCCGTGGAGGGCAAGCAGGAGCACTTCTTCACCACCACCCTGACCGACGCCACCATCGTCGACATCAACCTGCGCATGCCCCATGCCCAGGACATCAACAAGTCCGAGTTCACCCAGCTGATGGATGTCTCCCTGGCCTACCGCAAGATCGACTGGGAGCACACCGTCGCCGGCACCTCCGGTTCCGACGACTGGCGCGCGCCCATCGAGGCCTGAGGCCTCGCGTCAGCGACGGTGCCCACACCAATGCTCGCGCCGGCGGGCACCGTTGTCGCCGCCAGGGCCCCGGCCCTGGCGGCGGCAGGCGTCAGCGTTTGCCCATAGCCCTTGTCAGCGATCGCTTACGCATGCCGCCGATGCCTTGTCTCGGCGACGCGCTCGCGTAACCTACCCCTGCCGTTGGCCATCCGACGCCGGCGGACCACGGAACGGATACGGCCTCCAGGAGGGACGCCATGCCCCAGCCCAAGGGACTGCACTTCACCCTGAGCCTCGCCGGCGTCGCTCGTGAAGCGGGCGAGGCCGAGCCGGCGGTGATCGACTTCACCCTTGAGGAGGCGCTCTCGGCGCCCTTCCACCTGCGGGTGCGCTTCGCCAGCCGCGCCGCCGATCTCTCGCCGGAGGCGCTCCTCGACCGCCCGGCGAGCCTCACCGTGTGGCAGGACGGCGTCGCCCAGCGCCGGGTCCACGGCATCGTCAGCGAGTTCGGCCGCGGCGACCGCGGCCATCGCCGCAGCCATTACGTGGTGGTGATCCGCCCCTCGCTGTGGCGCCTCTCGCTGCGCCAGAACGCGCGGATCTTCCAGCGCGTCTCGCCGCTGACCATCCTCAACACCCTGTGCGAGGAGCGCGGCCTGACGGACGTGGCCTTCGCGGTGACCCGCGAGCCCGCCGAGCGCGAATACTGCGTGCAGTATCGCGAGACCGACCTCGAGTTCGTCGAACGCCTGGCCGCCGAGGAGGGGCTCTTCTACTTCCATGAATTCGAGGATGCCGACCTCGGCGCCCACCGGCTGGTGTTCGCCGACGATCCCCAGGTGCTCACCGGGCTCGGCGAGCGGACCTACCATCATCGCGCCGGGGGCACCGCGCCCCGGCGCCACCTGCGGCGGCTGACCCAGACCGCCCGGGTGCGCCCGGCCCGCGCCCAGCTCAAGGACTACAGCTTCAAGCAGCCGGCCTACGGCCAGCTCCACGATCACCAGGGGGAAGCCCTCGAGGCCCACGCCCAGCGTGGCGTCGTTGATAGAGGGTACGAGCACTACGACTACCCGGGTCGCTACAAGGCCGACGCCTCGGGCCAGGCCTTCACCCGCCACCGCCTGGAGCACCTGCGCCACGACGCCCTGACGCTCGACGGCGAGAGCGACCTGCCCGAGCTGGCCCCGGGCACGCGCTTCACCCTGGCCGACCACGACGTGGATGAGCTCAACCGCGGCTGGCAGGTCATCAAGGTGATCCACGAGGGCGAGCAGCCCCAGGCCCTGCAGGAAGATGCCGTCGGCGTGACCGCCGGGGATCGCGATGGCCAGCGCGGGCGGGCAGGCTCGGAAGCCATGACTCGCTACCACAATCGGCTCATGCTCACCCCGGACGACGCCGCCTGGCGCCCGGCGCCGCGGCCCAGGCCGCGGGTCGACGGCCCCCAGGTGGCCTTCGTGGTGGGCCCCGAGGGCGAGGAGATCCACTGCGACGCGCACGGGCGGGTGCGCTGCCAGTTCCCCTGGGACCGCTACGCCGAACCCAACGAGACGGCCAGCGCCTGGTTGCGCGTCAGCCAGGGCTGGGCCGGCGGTGGCTACGGCATGATGGCGATCCCGCGGATCGGCCACGAGGTGATCGTCTCCTTCCTGGAAGGTGACCCGGACCAACCGCTGATCACCGGGCGCACCTACCACGCGGTGAATACGCCGCCGTACCCGCTGCCCGAGCACAAGACCCGCACCGTGCTGCGCACCCAGACCCACCAGGGCGAGGGCTTCAACGAGCTGCGCTTCGAGGACCAGCACGACCAGGAACAGATCTGGTGGCATGCCCAGAAGGACCTGGAGCTGCTGACCGAGAACGACCGCACCGAGGAGATCCGTCGCGACAGCCACCTCATGGTCAAGCGCGACCGCATCAGCGAGCTCGACCGCGACGACCACCACACCGTGCACGGCGAGCGCCGCGAGAAGAGCGATGGTGCCCAGCACCTGACCATCGACGGCAGCCTGCACCTCAGCGCCGGCCAGGCCTGGCTCACCGAGAGCGGCCGCGAGCTGCACATCCAGGCCGGCCAGAAGGTGGTGCTGGAGGCCGGCAGCGAGCTGACCCTGGCCGCTGGCGGCAGCTTCCTCAAGGTCGACGGCGGCGGCATCACCATCAGTGGCCCCAGCGTGAAGGTGAACGCCGGTGGCAGCCCCGGCAGCGGCACGGGGCAGGGCGCCCAGGCGCCGCTGCGGCCGGGGCACGCCGAGCCGGAGGTGCATGAGGCGATTGCGCCCACCGCCCTGCCCCAACTGCTCGAGTACCGGCTCTCGGAAGCGGCGTTGATGCCGCTATGCGGCAAGATCAGCGAGACCCAGTGCAGCCGGGAGGATTGCCCATGCCTGAATGGCTAGCGCGACTGCCCGAGCGGGCTCGCATCAGTGGCGAGCCCGAGGCCTGGCTGTCGACCGAACGCCCCCTCGTGATGGTGCTCGACCAGCGCCGTGCCTCCGAGGCGAGCCGTGAGCTACTGGGGCGCGAGGGCGTCCACGAGCACGTGCCGCTCTTCGCCGCCACGCCGCTGGCCCCGCTGCTGGAGGCCGGCCCCTGGTGCCTGCGCCTCGAGGCCGACAGCGAGGCCTGGCGCGGCGGTGAGGCCCTGTGCCGGGAGCGTCGCCTGGGCTGGTGCTGTCAGCCGCCTTTGAATGTCGCCTTTGCCGACCTGATCGCTCACTTGCAGCGCCTGTTCGTCTGGGCGGATCCCCAGGGCGGGCAGTCGCTGGTCAACCTGCAGGACCCGGCGGCCCTGACCGCCCTGCTGGGCAGCGCCGAGCCCGTGATGCTGGCGCGAATCCTCGCGCCGCTCGGCGAGCTCGCCACACCCACGCCCCAAGGGCGCTGGCAAGCCTGGCGGGACATCGAACCAGGGGAGGCTTCGGACGCCTCGCCACGCTTGACGCTCGACATGGAAGCGGCGCTGAAGGCGGCGCCCCAGGCCTGGTTCCTGGCCGAGCGGCTCGGACTTCGCCTCGATGAGGTCGACGCCGCCTGGCTGGAGGGGCTGGCCGTGCTCAACCGGCACGGCATCACGCGGGCTCGGCATCTGGACAGCCTCCTGCCGCTCTTGCGGCAGGCGGGATGGCGCGAGCATCGCGACATTCGCGAGGCCCTCGAGTCGGCGCAGCCGGCCTGGCGGAAGGTCAAGGCCCTTCGCGAACGGATGGAGACGCTTCAGGCACAGGACAGGGACACGCTCGAATGGACTATGTGATCAAGGATGGCGATACCCTGAGTGAGCTGGCCGAGGCACGCGATGTGTCGGTCGAGGAGTTGCTGACCCTGAACCCGGACATCGGCGATCCGGACCTGATCCTGCGCGACGGGACCCTGAAACTGCCCGATGCGGCGGCCGCGGCGGCAGGGTCCAAGCCGGGCGACTGGGTCGCGGAGGAGGCTCCTGCCGAACCCACTGCACCGGCGCCCATGGTGCGTCAATTACCTCACTTCGAACCGCCGCCCCCGGCAGGTGGCGAGATTCAGTGCGCCGCCTCGCATCCCTGCCAAGACGACGTCTGGGCCGATGTCCTCTACCTGACCGGTACCGGCACCTTCTGGCTATTGACCCAGAGCGCAGCCGAGTCGCTGCATGAGGCGGCAGATGAGCTGGCCGCCTGGATCGAGGTGGAAGATCCGGAGGCGCGGCAGGTTCACTTGAACGAAGATGCCGGCCTGATGGAATGCTTTCTGCCGGCGCGCCCGGAAAACTTCCTCGACGAGGCCGAGCGGCAACAGTGCCGTGATGTGTTAAGTCGCCTGGCCGAACTGACCGGAGAGTCGGAGGGGGATGCCGCCCGCCGCGCGGCAGAGCACGAGCGCCTGACCGAGAACCCCTGGTTCTGGGTGTCACCGTTGATCGTGTCGGCGGCCTATTTTCAGGAGCGGGCTCAATACCCCGAGGAAACGCGGCTCGTCGAGGAACTCAACGCGCTCTATCGCAAGGGACGCGAGCGGGCAGAGGCGCAAGGCTATGTCATCGAGGGGAGTCGCTATTACGGGCCCTGGGAAGACGATATCACCGAGGCCCTGGAGACCTACCGCCGCTGTCGAGGGCGGGTCGTGGGCGACGCCATCTCCGTGACTCAGCCTGGCGAGCTGCTCCCGCTTCAGGAAGCCCTCAAGGAGTACCAGGCCTTCCTCGCCGACTGCGAAAGCATGTCGCCCAAGGATTCCTCCCGCTGCACCGCCATCGCAGACTATTTTTCCGATCGCGTCGAGCAGATGAGCGATGACCTCAAGGCCTATCGAGACAGCATCGTGGCGCTCGCGACGCTGGGCATCGCCACTCCCGAGTGGGCCCTGGCGGACCCGGCACTCAAGACCTCGCGAGCGGGCCTCGACCCCGGCATCGATGCCTTCAATCACTACAACCGCCTGCTCAAGGAGGCGGTGGCGATCTATGATGCCGTCGATGCCAGGCTGGAAGAGTGGACGACGGCCACCGCCGGCAACGCTGCCCTGCCGATGCACCTCTTCGCGCAGGAGCGGCGACGTTTCGAACGCTTGACCTCGCAGCTTGATGCACTCTACGACACGGCCACCCAGGCGGTGGCGGCCATGCAGCCCCAGCGTGTGCTGTTCTGGCAGGCCGATATCGAAGATCAACGCCATGCCCTGGGGTACGAGAAGCAGAGCATCGACGTGCTGGTGCGCAAGGATTTCCCGCTGCGCGAGTTCAGCTCGCCCCAGGGGGCGCGTGCGCTGAGCCATCTCAGCCTGCATCAGCTCCAGCGAGACATGAGCGAGGACGAGCGACAGGCATTGAAGCGCCAGCTCACGGCCGATGGGGCACTGCCTGCCACGCTCTGGGAGGCCCCGGAAACCGCCTTGTCGCAGTGGCTGCAACGTCAGGGCTGCGAGAAGATCGAGCGGCGGGCCGAGTGGTTCGATGAAGGCCTCGGGTTCTTCCGGCCGGAGGCGTTCTTCCAGTATCTCGACGACCAGGCGCATGAGGTGGCATCACTGCGGGACGACAGCGCCAGGTCGCAATGGGGCGAGGCTCTGCAGCGCATGCTGTTTACCGGCCCGGCCCGCGAGACGCTGCGTCTCTTCGACGCCAGTGCCCAGGCGCAGATGCTGCGCTTGGTCGGCATGCCTCATGGTGAGCTGAATCAGGCGCTGTCCCACGAGTTCGAGGAGTCACTGACGCTGTTCGAGCGGGACGCCAGCCTGGAGCTGTTCGACACCAAGCTGGAAAACAGCGTCGGCGGACAGTTGGGCGCCGAGCAGAAGCGGCAGGGAACCCTGGAAAGGCAGAACGACGGCTGGCAGGCCGGGCAGGATCATGGCGCCGGTGTGAAGGCCGGCTTCCAGTGGGAACTCAAGGGCACCTGGAGCCTCGCTCGGGGCGAAATCAGCCTGGGCACCCTGCATCTTCCGGGGGAAGATGAGGCCGCTCCCTTCGACGCGATCCTGGCCAACCGCAATGGGGAAAGGCGCAGCATGGGCTGCTACTCCATCCGCATGGAGTTGGTGGCCAAGGGCTTCGCCGGGGCCAGCGTGGCCCTTGGCGCCGAGACCGGTCTGGCGTTCAACGAGAAGGGACTGCAGTTGACTGGCGTCGAGTGGGCGCAGCGTGAGGCCGAAGGGGCGACCCTCAAGGCCTTCGCCGGCGCCACGCTGGGGTTGCAGACCCAGTGTGCAATGCGCTGGCAGCCGCCCGAGGATATCACCCGGCAGCTTCCGCAGCTGGCCGACCAGGACTGGCTCAGCCTCAAGACACAGCACCGTGACCTGGACCAGTGGCGTACCTTCGGGCAGGCCCTGCTGGGTGGGGAGGTCGGCGTGGGCATCGGGGCCGAGCTGGGATTCCGGCTGGGGCTTCGCAATGGCAGGTTCGTGGCCTATGCCAAGGCCAAGGTATTCGCCGGCGTCACGGTCGGTGGGAAGGTCGCCGTCGAACTGGACCTTCAGCAACTGGATCTCTGGCTGATGATGATCGGCCAGGCCCTGCGCGACAATGACTATGGCTTCATCGACTGGGTCGATGAGGACGCCTTCGAGAGCATCAGCCAGCTGACCTATCTGGCCACTACCACGCTGTTGGACGTGGGGCTGCTGGCCGCACGAGGCAGGGACGGCATTCGGCGGCTCTATAACCAGCTGACCCAGAGCGATCGTGCGGGGATGGTGGCTTATGTGATCGTCAGGCGTATGGGAAGCGACCGGGAGCAATTAGCTGCCTGGGTGCAGCATCTTCCCCCCGAAGCGCTGGGGCCGTTGCTGAACGTGCTGGCCACCCGGCCGGGGTTCTGGGGCTATACGGTGGGAGACGAGGACTTCAGCCGTGACGCCGCCATCGACCTGCAGCAGATCGCCATCGCCCAATGCCTGGAGTGGATCGAGCAAGGCCATCTCGATGGGCGGTATCGTCGCAGCGCCGCCCAGCGATTGTTCGAGAAGGCCGTGGCTAGGATGTCGGCCGATGGTGAATATGCCGGTGCCGAGGGCAGCGATAATGACAGCAATAATAGTGCTGCCCGTGGGCGGGCCTATTGCGAGAACCGCCATCGACTGGATCAATTTATGTCGCAATCCTTAACCAACGATGGCCAAGCTGCAGCGGCACGCAAACTATACCGTAGTATCGCTAACGATCTTGGCCACAATATTGATGCCTATTGCCAGCTGGTGACGACACCAGGCGGCACACACGTGACCTACCGGGAGTCGTAAGGATGCGCCTTGCCCACTGTTTTTTCGCCATCATATTGTTGATCCTGCCCGGCATCGCCGCCGCCCTCGAGCCCGATGTGCAGGCCGCCAAGGAGGAAGGCATGCGTCTCTATGGTCTTGGCATCTCGGCAGAGACAATTCCCTATCTAGAGCCCGCCGCCGAGGCCGGCGATGTGGAGGCCATGTACTACTTGGGAGAGGTGCATCGGCTACGTCACATGGGCCTGACTGAAGAGGCCATGGACTGGTATCTGAAGGCCGCCGAACGGGGGGATCCCTATGCCATGCTGCGCCTGTTCCGGGGCGGCGCCTGCATCGCCGGTGACGAGTGTCCTGAGGATGCCGAGGGCTGGCGGGAGAAGGCCCTGGCCGAGACCCTGCCCAAGGCCGAGGCAGGCGATACCGATGCGATGTACGCTCTCAACTACGTCTATCGCGCCCTGGACGAGGACGGCGAGGCACAGGACTGGCTGCAACGGGCTGCTGAGCAGGGCAATCCGGCGGCCCAGACCCGGCTGGGCAAGTATATCCTCGATGGCCAGGGCTGGTACTTCCTGGAGTCTCGCCGACTAGAGGCTGCTGAGGAATGGTTTCTTAAGGCCGCTGAGCAGGATTATGTGCCAGCGATGAGCAATTTATCTGACGTCTTAGAAAAGTTGGATGATCATGATCAGGCTTGGAGCTGGAAGGTTAGAGCTTCTGATAACGGTCATGTGGATGATCGTTTGACGTTAGGTTGGTGCTATCTCAATCCTGAAGAGTTGAACGGAGAAACAAGTGTTGATGTTTGCAGCAACAAGAGAGATATAGTGAAAGGCTGGGCCATATTGACGGCCATGAAAAGAGAAATAGGGCTTCGGGTTGCTGAAAGGGTCCTTGAGTGGAATGAGGACAAACTTAATGACCGACAGAGGAATGAAGCGGAAGCTCTAGCCGATGAATGGCTAAATAAGCAGCCTCCTCTATCTAACTTCCCCCCCCGTTTTGGCTTCTAGAGTGCAGCGCTCATGGCCCACTGCGCTGCTAATCACGGCATGGCTGGTATGTCCTCTGTCGGCCTCTGCCCTCGAGCCCGAGGTTCAGGCCGCCAAGGAGGAAGGCATGCGTCTCTATGGTCTTGGCATCTCGGCAGAGACAATTCCCTATCTAGAGCCCGCCGCCGAGGCCGGCGATGTGGAGGCCATGTACTACTTGGGAGAGGTGCATCGGCTACGTCATATGGGCCTGACTGAAGAGGCCATGGACTGGTATCTGAAGGCCGCCGAACGGGGGGATCCCTATGCCATGTTACGGTTATTTCAGGGCGGCGCCTGCATCGCCGGGGACGAGTGCGCGGAGGACGCCGAGGGCTGGCGAGAGAAGGCCCTGGCCGAAACCCTGCCGAAGGCCGAGGATGGCAATACCCAGGCCATGTACGCGCTCAACTACGTCTATCGCGCCCTGGACGAGGACGGCGAGGCCCGGGACTGGCTGCAACAGGCCGCCGAAGAGGGCAACCCGGCAGCCCAGACTCGCCTCGGCAAGTATATCCTCGATGGCCAGGGCTGGTACTTCCTGGAGTCTCGCCGCCTGGAGGCCGCCGAAGCGTGGTTTCGCAAGGCGGCTGAGCAGAGGTATGTGCCGGCGATGGCGCAGTTATCCAACGTTTCTGTCAGGTTGGAAGAATACGATCAAGCATGGAAATGGATGATCGAGGCTTCTCGTGGAGGACACGTTGATAAGCGCTTAGGTGAGGGATGGTGCTACCTTGAGCCTGATCGCGATGAAAAGTGCCGAGTAGAACAGGATAAGATTAAAGGCTGGGCCATACTGACGGCGATGGAGCAGGAAACTGGATTGCGGGCTGCAGAGAGAGTCCTCGAATGGAATGAGGACGAACTTAATGACCGACAGAAGCATGAAGCGGAAGCTCTAGGTTCTGTCTGGAAAGTCGGCACGTAGGCAGCGGTCTATGCACGCCAGGCATACCATGGCCCGGAAGCTGCTGGCCAACTTGTCGTAACGGGTGCAGACCCGGCGTAGTTCTTTGATCCAACCGAAGCAGCGCTCAATGATGTTTCGCTCCCGATACCGGGGCTTGTCAAAGCCCCTCGGAGCACCAGGGCGCGGTTTTCGCTTCATCTTGCGCCGGGCAATGATCGGCTTCATGCGATGCCGGTCGCAGTAGCGGCGAAGCGGGTCGCTATCGTAGCCCTTGTCCGCCACGATGAAGCGGCAACGCTTGCGAGGCCTGCCCTTGGCCCCAGGCAGATGAACGTTCTCCATGGTGGGAATGAAGTGCCGCGTATCCGAGTCCTGTCCCGGCGACAGCGTGAAGGTCAGCGGCCAACCATGCCGGTCACAGAGCATGTGGATCTTGGTCGTCAGGCCGCCTCTACTCCGTCCCAGGGCATGGTCTACGGGTTCGTGCTGTCCCCCTTTTTGCCGCCCCCAGAGGCGGCCCGGGTGGCGCGGATCGATGTCGAATCGATCATCCAGGTGTCCAGATCCATCAGGCCATCCTCTCGCAGGCGAAGTTGGAGGCGCGCCAGAATTGCCTCGAAGGTGCCATCATCGCGCCACTGACGGAAACGGTCATAGACGGTCTTCCAGGGGCCGTAGCGCTCTGGCAGGTCTCGCCACTTGGCGCCCGAGCAGAGGATCCAGAAGATGCCGTTCAACACCTGGCGGTCATCGCGACGGGGACGGCCCGTCCTCTGCGGCGGCGAGACGATGTCTTCGATGAGGGCCCAGCCGTTGTCGGAGATCTCGTAGCGTCCTGCCATGGGTCACCTATGCTGCTGAGGCATAGGTGACATTAGCAAATTCGAGTTTTCGGACAAAGCCTAGCCGATGAATGGCTAAATAAGCAGCCTCCTCTATCTAACTTCCCCCCTTTTGGCTTCTAGAGTGCAGCGATCATGGCCCGCGGCCTTGCTGATCGTGGCATGGCTGGTATGTCCTCTGTCGGCCGCCGCCCTCGAGCCCGAGGTTCAGGCCGCCAAGGAGGAAGGCATGCGTCTCTACAATATTCACCACTCGACGGCGGCCTTGCCCTATCTCGAGCAGGCTGCCGCGCGCCCCTCGAGGCAGGACAATACGCCGTGTCGGCTCTCATGCTAGCTTCGCCCTGAGATGTGGGATGCGTGCCACGCCGGAGCACGGCACGACGCCACCCTCCTATCGACCGCCATCGGCGCACCAGGACGAGTGATTGAATCGACCATGACCCGGGTGCTCAGCGACCTGCCGCCGACCTCGGCGGCCCTGATCCTGTTGGGGGTACTGCTGTCCTCGAGCATCTTCGCCGATGCCGTGGCGAGCCGGACCCGGTTGCCGAGGATCTCGCTGCTGGTGATGGTGGGCGTGGGCGTGGCGATCGTCCAGCAGCTGTGGCTGGAGGCGCCGGACGCCCGTCCCCTGGACGGGCTCGGCGAGCCCCTGGTGCAGGTGGCCCTGGTGATGGTGGCCTTCCTGCTGGGCGGCGAGCTGACCCGGGAGCGGCTGCGGTTGACCGGGCCGCTGATCCTGATCGTCTCGCTGTCGGTCATCGTGGTGGGCGCGCTCGCCGTAGGCCTTGGCCTGCTGGCGATGGGCTTTCCCCTGGTGGTGGCGGTCTCGCTGGCCGCCATCTCGGTGGCCACCGACCCCGCCGCGGTCCAGGAGACGGTGCATGCCAGCGGCGACACCCGCCTGCGGGCGCGGCTGCTGCTGGGCATCGTGGCCATCGACGATGGCTGGGGCATCGTCGTCTTCGGCCTGGCCATGGCGGCGCTGGGCTGGATGCTGAGCGGTGCCGGCGGAGGCGAGCGGGCGCTGCTCGAGGCGGCCTGGGAACTGGGCGGTGCCGTGCTGCTCGGCACCCTGATCGGCCTGCCCGCCGCCTGGTTGACCGGCCGCCTGGCCCCGGGGGAGCCGACCCAGGTCGAGGCCATTGCCCTGATCCTGCTGCTGGCCGGCGTGTCATCCTGGCTCGGCGTCTCGTCGCTGCTCGCCGCCATGGTCACCGGCGTGCTGGTGGCCAACCTGTCGCGCCATCACACCCGCTCGTTCAACGAGATCGAGCATATCGAGTGGCCCTTCCTGGTGTTCTTCTTCGTGCTGTCCGGGGCCAGCGTGGATCTCCAGCGCCTCGACGAGGCCCTCGGTCTGACCCTGGCCTATATCCTGCTGCGCCTGGTGGGGCGGCTGCTCGGCGGCCTGCTGGGCGTGCGCCTGGCCCGGGAACGCCAGGCCGACCTGCCGCGCAATATCGGCCTGGCGCTGACACCGCAGGCCGGGGTGGCCATGGGCATGGCCCTGCTGGCCGCCGAGCGTTTCCCCGAGCATGGCGCCGTCCTGCTCTCGACGGTGGTGGGCGCGACGGTGGTCTTCGAGATCCTGGGCCCGGTGCTGGTGCGTCGCGTCCTGCGTTGAGTCCTCAGCGGTGGGGAAGGCGCAACAGCCGCATGCCGTTGGCCACCACCAGCAGGCTCGCGCCCATGTCGGCGAACACCGCCATCCACAGGGTGGCCTGGCCGGTGAAGGCCAGCACCAGGAACACCGCCTTGAGGCCCAGGGCGACGACGATGTTCTGGATCAGCACCCGGCGCGTGGCCCGGGATAGGCGCAGGAAGGTCGGCAGCTTGCCCGGGTCGTCGTCCATCAGCGCCACGTCGGCGGTCTCGATGGCGGCGTCGCTGCCGGCGGCGCCCATGGCGAAGCCGATGTCGGCCCGGGCCAGCGCCGGGGCATCGTTGATGCCGTCGCCGACCATGCCGGTCACCCCGCGGCTGCCGAGGGCCTCGATGGCGGCCAGCTTGTCCTCGGGCAGCAGCCCGCCCCGGGCCTCGTCGATCCCCGCCTCGGCGGCGATGGCGGCCACCGCCGGGGCGGCGTCGCCGGAGAGCACCAGCGTCTTCACGCCCAGGTCGTGCAGGGCCTCGATGGCAGCTTTGCTGCCGGGCTTGAGGGTATCGCGCAGGGTGAACAAGGCCCGCACTCGCCGGCCATCGCCCAGTAGCACCACGCTGTCGCCTTCGCGCTGCAGGGCCTCCAGGCGAGTCTCGAGCACCGCGCTGGCCAGGCCGCGTTCGGCCATCAGTCGGCGGTTGCCCAGCCACAGGGCCTCGCCGTCGACCTCGCCCTCCACGCCCAGGCCAGGGCGCTCCCGCAAGGTCTCCACCTCCGCCTCGCCGCTGTCGGTGGCCAGCGCCTGATGCAACGCCCGGGACACGGGGTGGGTGGAGCGCCCGGCCAGGCTGGCCGCCTGCCGGGCCAGCGGAGCCCGTTCGGCGGTATCGACCGGGTACCAGTCGGCCAGCCGCGGCTCGCCGCGGGTCAGGGTGCCGGTCTTGTCCAGGGCCAGCCAGGCGAGCCTGTGGCCCTGTTCGAGGAAGCGCCCGCCCTTGATCAGGATGCCGCCCCGGGCGGCGGCCGAGAGGGCGCTGACGATGGTCACCGGGGTGGAGATCACCAGCGCGCAGGGGCAGGCGATCACCAGCAGCACCAGGGCGCGGTAGACGCCATCGAGCCAGGCACCAGGGAAGAGCAGCGGCCAGGCGACGGCGGTGAGGACGGCGAGGCCCAGCACCGCCGGGGTGTAGATCGCGGAGAAGCGGTCGATGAAGCGCTGGGTGGGGGCCCGGCTCGACTGGGCGGCCTCCACGGCATGGATGATCCGCGCCAGGGTGGTGTCGTCGGCCGGGCGGGTGGTGCGGTAGTCGAAGTCGCCGTGGCGGTTGATGGTGCCGGCATAGACGGCCTCGCCCGGGCCCTTGTCCCGGGGCATGCTCTCGCCGGTGATCGGCGACTCGTCCAGGGTGGGCTCGCCGCGGACGATCTCGCCGTCCAGGGGCAGGCGCTCGCCAGGCAGGACCCGCACCAGCTCGCCCACGGCGACCGCCGCGGCGGCGACGTCCTCCCAGCCCCCATCCGGGGTCTGGCGGCGTGCCTGGTCGGGGGCGCTGTCCAGCAACGACCGGATGGCGCCCCGGGCGCGATCCAGTGACCGCGCCTCGAGGCGTTCGGCCAGGGTGAAGAGCACCATCACCATGGCGGCCTCGGCCCAGTGGCCGATGAGCAGGGCGCCGGTCACCGCCAGGCTCATCAGCGCATTGATGTTGAGGCTGCGGTGGCGCAGCGCCACCCAGCCCTTGCGCCAGGTGGGCAGGCCGACCAGGGCAATGGCGCCGAGGGCCAGTGTGGGCGAGAGCCAGGCGCTACCCGGCCAGCCGGTCCAGCCGATCAGCTCGGCCGCCAGCGCCAGGCCGATGGCGAGCGCCATCCGGCCCCAGGGCTCGGCACGGGTCGCGGGCGGCTCGGCCGCTTCGTGCTCGGGGCGCGGGGTCATCCCCAGCTCGCGGATGCGCCGGTCGAGATCCGCCGGGTCGGCGCCGCGATGGTGGACGCTCAGCACTCGGTTCATCAGGTCGAAGTCCAGGCCGGCGACCCCGGGCGCCTCGGCCAGCGCCTTGCGCAGCAGGGCCTCCTCGGTGGGGCAGTCCATCTCCGCGATGCGCAGGCGCAGGGTGGTCGTGCCCGGCGGGGCGGCGGCGGCCCGGCGAGGCGCCTCGGCCGCTTCACCGCAGCAACCGGCATGGTGGGAATGGGCGTCGGACATCTCGGGCTCCGTCTGGGGTGTCTTGTGCGATGACACACCCTGTAGGCACTATAGGGTCAAGTCCTCAGCGGAGCCCAGCATGAAAATCGGCGAACTGGCCCGACGCACCGGCTGTCGCGTCGTCACCATCCGCTACTATGAGCGTGAGGGGTTATTGCCCGAGCCCGTGCGCAGCCAGGCCAACTACCGCCTCTACGGCGAGGCCCATGCCGAACGGCTGGCCTTCATCCGCCACTGCCGGGCGCTGGACATGACGCTGGGCGAGATCCGCGCCCTGCTGGACTGCCACGATCATCCCGAGCGGCCCTGCCAGGACGTCAACGACCTGATCGATGCCCACCTCGACCACGTGGCGGCACGCATCGCCCAGCTCCAGGCTCTGGAGCGCTCTCTCCTGGCGCTGCGCGCCCGCTGTCGGGGACAGCGATCCGCCGGCGAGTGCGGGATCCTCAATGCCCTGGCGCATCCCTCGACGGAGACGATTGATGGCGTCTCCGGTGACAGCGAGGCCCATGTGCCGGGCGTGCATCCCCGCGTCTGAGTGCTCGGCGAGGCGCCCCCCTGGAAACGATGGCCCCAACGCCAACGGCCCCGACATCGTCGGGGCCGTTGGCGTTTGAGGCGGTCGTGACGATCCACGCGCCGATGGCTTCGTTTCGCCACGCCGGTAGTTCGATGAGGCGAAAGGATTCGGACATCAACGGGAGATGAAAGTGCGCAGCTTGTCGCATATGGGCTTGTTTTGTTCGTATTTAGTGCCAGTGCTGACCCGGCTTTGTGAGAGGTTCTTAAAGAGCTTGCTAACCAAGGGAATCTGAAATGAAAAAAACAATGCTGGCGACGAGCGTCTCCCTGGCGCTGATGGCGACCGCTTCGCAGGCCTGGTCGGACGTCCGGACACTGAAGTTTCACAGCGGGCTGGCAGAATCGCGCCCCGAGGCGGCGTATCTGGAGCGCTTCTCCGGCCTGGTCGAGGAGTATTCCGATGGGCAGTTGCAGGTCGATGTCTACCACGCGGGCTCGCTCGGCCTGAAGGAAGCCGACATGCTGCGCATCATGCAGCGCGGCATGGTCGATATGGCACTGATGTACGGGGAGTACTACAACCGCGATGCTCCGGCAATGGCCTCGGTCTATGCCCAGGGGGCCATCACCGAAGCGGAACAGCATCTCGATATCCTGCCCACCCTGCGCGAGCTGTATCGTGAAGGCTATGCCGACTGGGGCGTCCACACGGTCGGTGGCGTCGTCGCTCCCGTGTTCGATGTGGGCCTGCACTGCAAGGAGCCGGTCAATACCCTCGAGGACCTGAGCGACAAGAAGGTGCGGGTCTGGTCGGGTCACCTCGTCGAGACCTTCGATCGCCTCGGCATCTCGGCCCAGGTGATTCCCCAGAACGACATGTATCTGGCTCTGCAGACCGGGGTCGTGGACTGTGCCTACTACCTGTCGACCGTGGCCAAGACGGTCTCGCTGCAGGAAGTGACCGACTACGAAGCCTACCTCCATCCCTGGGCAGCCTCTCCCTGGATGTTCGGGGTCAGCGATCGCACCTGGAACAGCCTGGACGAGCAGCAGCAGCAGATCCTGACCCGTGCCGGCGAGGAGATCTGGCAGGAGACCCGCGACAAGGCGGTGGATCCGGAGCGCGAGGCCGAGGCACGCGAGGAGCGCGAGGCCATGGGCATCACGGTCCTGTCGGCGTTCTCGGACGAGGATGTGCAGACCTTCGTGGATGCGGCCTGGGAGGCCTGGCATGAGATGGCCAGCGAAGCCGGCGACGACGGCATTCGCTACTACGAGACCGTGACCAGCGAGCTTCAGAGCGATTCCCAGTAGGTCCTCATCGAGAGAGGCATTTGATGAAAGTCTTGTCTGCATGGTTAGACAGACTGGTATATGGGGTATTCCTGATAGGCGTGTGTGGAGGGGTGTTCATGACCGGCCTCGTGCTGGTCAGCACCCTGATGAGATATCTCGCCGGGAGTCCCATCGGGTTTTCCGATGAGCTTTCCGGCCTGCTGTTTCTTTCCCTCTCGTTCCTGTCGCTGCCCCATGTGCTGAATACCAGTCAGCACATTCGCATCGATCTTCTGGTGCGTACCCTTTCCCCCCCACTGGCCGTGGCAGCCGATATCTTCGCCAATGCGATCTTCGTCGCCTTCGCCGGAATCTTTGCCTACCAGGCCTGGGACTTCATGGCATTTTCCCTGCAAATCGGGGCGCGTTCCGAAATCAGCGGTGTCCTGCTGTGGCCCTGGATGGCGCTGATGCCGCTGTCGATGCTGCTGTGTATCCTGATCGTCGCAAGAAACGGGTTGCGAGGCCTTGCCCGCAGCGACGATGAACCATCCGAGGAGGGCCTGTCATGAGTTGGGCGATTCTAAGCGCCGGCCTGCTGGTCTTTCTGGGCAGCGGCGCCGTGCTGGGGGCGGCCCTTGGGCTGACCGGGTTCATCCTGCTGCATTTTCAGGCCGGCGGCGCGTCGGCCCTGGCGATCAACTCGGCGTGGAACCTGCTGACCGAGTTCACGCTCAGCGCCGTACCGCTGTTCATCTTTCTCGGCGACATCCTGCTGGCCAGCGGCGTTTCCACCCGGGTCTACAACGGCCTGACGCCGCTCTTCCGGCGGATTCCGGGCCAGCTGCTGCATACCAATATCGCGGTCTGCACGCTGTTCGGCGCGGTGAGCGGTTCCAGTACCTCCACCGCGGCGGCGATCGGTTCGGTCGGCTACCCCGAGCTGAGTCGGCGCGGCTATTCGCCGAGCATGATCGTGGGCTCGCTGGCGGCGGGCGGCACGCTCGGGCTGCTGATTCCTCCCAGCCTGGCGCTGCTGATCTACGGGGCGACCCAGAACGTGTCGATCGGCAAGCTGTTCCTGGCGGGCATGTTGCCCGGCCTGATGATCGCCCTGGCGTTCTTCTGCTGGATCATGGTGCGCTCGAGCCTCGGCTCTTCGGTCTCGCCGCCGCGAGAGGAGAAGATGGACTGGGGAGCCGTGGGCCGTGGCCTGCTGGAAGTCTGGCCCCTGCCGATTTTGATCTTCTTCGTGCTCGGCACCATCTACATGGGCATCGCGACGCCCACCGAGGCGGCGGCCCTGGGGGTGACGGCCAGCATCGTGCTCGGCTTGACCTGGGGGGATCTCGACCTGAAGAAGCTGTGGGGAGCCTTCAAGCATGCGTCGATGATGTTCGGGGCCATTGCGATGATCCTGATCGGCACCGTGATCCTGTCCCAGGCGGTGAGCCTGCTCGGCTTGCCCAGGGCCGCGGTCGATGCCATCGCCGGCCTGGGGCTGGATCGCTATGGCATCCTGTTGATGATCGTGCTCGTCTACCTGCTGCTCGGCTGCTTCTTCGACGGGATCTCCCTGCTGCTGATGACCCTGCCCATCACCTTCCCGATGGTGACCAGCCTGGGCTTCGATCCCGTCTGGTTCGGCGTCATCGTGACGCTGCTGATGGAGATCGGCATGATCACGCCGCCGGTGGGGCTTAATCTGTTCGTGCTCTGCTCGATCACCCACAACGAAGTGGCGTTGCCCGATGCCGCCTGGGCCTCGTTGCCCTACTGGATGATCCTGCTGGGCGCCGTGGGCATCTTCACGGCGTTCCCGAATCTGATTCTCTGGCTACCCAATCTGCTATAGGCAGACACTCTCGGCGGCCGGCGAGAAACCGGCCGTCGAAAGCAGGCGGGTCGCCTTCGTACTGTTCGAGCATTTCTCCCTGATGGCCTTCACCGGTGGGCTGGATGCCTTGGTGACGGCCAATCTGGTCAAGGCGTCGGTGGAGTACGAGGTCACGGTTGTCAGCGTCGACGGTCGCCGGGCGATGAGCGATCTGGGAATCGAGGTCGCCGTCGATGGGTCTTTGGACGACCTCCAGGAGGATGAGCTCGACGGCCTCATGCTGTGTGGCGGGTATCGCCTCGAGCTGCCGTCGTCTCCCTCGCTCGGGGGCAAGCTGCGGGCCGCGGACTATGCGGGGTGCGTTCTGGGAGGGCTGTGGACTGTCGAGAGGAGATCGCGACAGAGGCCGTCTTTCCGGCTAGACAGGTGGCGGCCCCTGTCTCCAGGGGCCGCGAAGCGTGGCGGTAGCGTGAGGAGCCTTACTCGCCGAAATACTCGGCGTAGATCTCCTCGTAGGTGCCGTTCTCCTTGAGGGTGGCCAGCGCCTCGTTGAAGGCCTGGGCCAGCTCCTCGTCACGCTGGCGGAAGGCGATGCCGAAGCCTTCGCCGAAGTACTCCTTGGGCTCGGTGATCATCTCGCCCACCACCTTGTAGTTGCCGGCCTCGCTGTCGAGCAGGGTGGACTTGCCGATCGGGAAGTCGAGGAAGACGGCGTCGAGACGGCCGGAATCCATGTCCAGCACCATGTCGTCGGCGGTGGCGTAGCGGTTCACATCGGCCACGTCGCCGTACATGTCGGTCACGTAGTTGTCCTGCAGGGTGCCGCGCTGTACGCCGATGGTCATGCCCTCGAGGGTCTCGTCGGACGGGGTGCCGATCTCGACATCCTTCGGCGCGAACCAGGCCGACGGCGGGGTGATGTAGGGGTCGGAGAACAGCACCTGCTCGCGACGCTGCTCGTTGATGGTCATCGACGACATGATGGCGTCGTACTTGCGCGCCCGCAGGCCGGGGATGATGCCGTCCCAGCCCTGGACGACCCACTCGCACTGGATGCCGATCTCGGCACACAGGGCATTGCCCAGTTCGATGTCGAAGCCGGTCAGCTCGCCATCGGGGGTCCGGTATTCCATGGGCTCGTAGGGCACGTCGACGCCGATGCGGATGTCGCGGACCTCGGCGTTGGCGCTGCCGGCGATCATGGCGGCGCCGAGCACGCCGAGGCTCAGGATCTTCTGGAACTTCATGGGTGTTTCCCCTTGTTGTTGATGGTTTCACCTTATGGGTGATGACCCGCCCACGATAGCCGATGCCGGGGCGGGTCGAAAGGGCCGGGTCGAACGGTAGTTCCCAACGCTTGTTTTACGCTGTCTCAGCCGCTCGCCGGCTTGAGATGGGCCAGCAGGCGCTTCTCCAGGTAGCGGAACAGGTAAAGGATGGCGAAGGTCAGGCACAGGTAGATCGCCGCGACGAACAGGAAGGCGTCGAAGGGCGCATAGAAGCGGGCATAGACGAAGCGTGCCGCCCCGGTCAGGTCCATGATGGTCACCACGCTGGCGATGGCGCTGGCGTGGAGCATGAAGATCACCTCGTTGCCGTAGGCGGGCAGGGCGCGGCGGAAGGCGCTGGGCAGCACGATGCGCCGCATCATCAGGGACCAGGACATGCCATAGGCCCGGGCGGCCTCGATCTCGCCCCTGGGCGTGGCCTTGATGGCGCCGCGGAAGATCTCGGTGGTGTAGGCGGCGGTGTTGAGGGTGAAGGCGATCAGCGCCGGGACGAAGGGCTTCTCGAGGATCACCCACAGCCAGGTCTCCTGGATTCCCTCGACGAACACCACGCCGTAGTAGATCAGGTAGAGCTGCACCAGCAGCGGGGTGCCGCGGAACACGTAGCAGTAGAGGAAGATCGGCAGGCGCAGCCAGGCCTTCCGGGACCCGCGGCCGATGGCCAGGGGCACCGCCAGCACCAGGCCGATGAGCAGCGACAGGAACACCAGCTGGACGGTGGTGGTCAGGCCCTCGCCGTAGTACGACAGCGTCTGCAGGGTGAAGATGCTGTTGTCGGCCAACTGGGCCTCGAGCCAGTTCATCAGGGCGTCCATCAGTCTGCCTCCCCGTAGCCGATGTCATAGCGCTTCTGCAGCCGCGCGAAGCCCCATTCGGAGACGCTGGCGATCAGCAGGTAGATGGCGGCGACGATGATCATGAAGGTGAAGGGCTCGCGGGTGGCCTTGGACGCCTCGGCCGCGACGCGAACCATGTCGGAGAGCCCGATCACCGAGACCAGCGCGGTGGTCTTGAGCAGCACCATCCAGTTGTTGGAGAGCCCGGGCAGGGCGTGGCGCATCATCTGCGGGAAGCGGATGCGCCGGAACACCAGCCAGTGGCTCATGCCGTAGGCCCGGCCGGCCTCGATCTGGCCGCTGTCCACGGCCATGAAGGCGCCGCGGAAGGTCTCGCCCATGTAGGCGCCGAAGATCAGGCCGATGGTGATCACCCCGGCGACGAACTCGTTGACGTTGATGAAGATATCGATCTCGAACTGGGTGTAGAGCCAGTCGGTGAACATGTTGATGCCGATCTGGCCGCCGAAGAACAGCAGCATCATCAGCACCAGGTCGGGCACGCCGCGGATGATGGTGGTGTAGAGGGTGCCGAGGCGGTGCAGCCACCAGTGGCGCGACATCTTCGCGCTGGCGGTGAGCAGGCCGAGGATCACCGCCAGGATCAGCGACAGGATCCCCAGCTCGATGGTGATCAGGGCGCCTTCCGCGAGGCGGGGGCCGTAGCCATGCAGGTCGATCATGTGTCTCTCCTTCTCCCGGGCCGGCCCATCAGTGCTTGGGCGCCAGGAACTGCTTGAGGCGCTCGGACTTGGGATTGCCGAGGACCTCGGCGGGTGGCCCGGCCTCCTCGACCTGGCCCTGGTGCAGGTAGATGACCTGGGTGGAGACATCCCGGGCGAAGGCCATCTCGTGGGTGACCACGATCATGGTGCGGCCTTCCTCCGCGAGGTCGCGCATGACCTTGAGCACGTCGCCGACCAGCTCCGGGTCCAGCGCCGAGGTGGGCTCGTCGAACAGCATCACCTCCGGGTCCATGGCCAGCGCCCGGGCGATGGCGCCGCGCTGCTGCTGGCCGCCGGAGAGCTGGGCCGGGTAGTAGTCGGCGCGCTCGGCCAGGCCGACCCGCTCGAGCAGCGCGCGGGCGTGTTCGGTGGCCTCCTGCCTGGACTTGCCGAGCACGTGTATCGGTGCCTCGATGACGTTCTCCAGCAGCGTCATGTGGGCCCAGAGGTTGAAGCTCTGGAAGACCATGGAGAGCTTGGCGCGCATGTTGACGACCTGCTTCCAGTCCGCCGGCTCGCGACCGTGGCGGGTCTCCTTGAAGCGGATCTGCTCGCCATGGACGAACAGCTCGCCCTCGTTGGGCTGCTCCAGCAGGTTCATGCAGCGCAGGAAGGTGCTCTTGCCGGACCCGGAGGCGCCGATCAGGGTGATGACGTCACCCTTGTGGGCCTGCAGGGAGAGTCCCTTGAGGACTTCGGTGTCGCCGAAGCGCTTCTTGATGTTCTGCACTTCCAGCGGGATCGGGGTATCGGCCATGAAACGGGCTCCAGTTCAGGGGGTCGCCTAGCGGGCACAGGACAACGCGGCTGGTGCGAAAAAAGGGGGGCGATTCTAACAGGCCCGGGGCGCGACGGCAGGCGGTGTTGTCCGTTTGGTCATGCGACCTTCGTCTAGGTTGTAATGGCTTGTTGTCATGAAATGTCTCCAGGTTATTGTTGTTCTTTGGCATTTCTTGTTGCTGGAAGGCGATTGTCGTGGCGATCGTTCGCCCGGCCGAGCGGGCTCGGTCAGCTTGTCCCTGGCGCCGGCACCGCCGTCACCAGCAGCGCGGCCCGGGCGCCGATCTCCACCCTGGCGTTGGGGAAGACCACCCGCAGTGGTGTCTCGCCCACGCGGCAGGGGCCGGCCTCGGCATCCTCGGCCAGCAGGGTGCCGGGGGCGAACTCGGTGAAGTTGGGCGTATCGTCGGCAAAGCACAGCCGGAAGTCCCGGGAGGCGCGCTCGAGCTCGTGCTCGACGCGGAAGAAGGCCATCGCCGCGGCCGGCCGGGTGGCGGGGGAGCGCCCCTCCAGCAGCGCCGCCAGCAGCCGTCCCATGGGCGCCAGGGGCGCGAGGTCGTTCTCGCCGAAGGGCCGGGCCCGACCCAGCTCCAGGGTGAAGGCCTGGGCACCGTGGTAGTGCTTCGAATAGTGGGAGAAGGTCCAGCTGTGGCAGTGCTGGTGCAGCACGGCCTGGATGCCGGCGCCGGCCAGCCACTGCCACTGCTCGGGCGTCGTGATCGCCTCGGCATGCGGTTCGACGGCGAAGCGCGGATACTGGCTGTCACGGATCGCCGTGTGCAGGTCGTAGTGGAGGCGGGGGCGGTCGCCGTGCTCGGCGAAGAAGGCGTCCACCGCGCCCATCAGCGTCCGGGCGCGGTCGGGCTCGTCACCGGCCGCGTCGAGGCCGCGCCGGAATAGCCGGTTGAGGTTGGTCGCCACGAAGCGCTCGCCGGCCCGGATGGCCGCCGGGTTGCCGAGGATCACCAGCACCGGCGTGGCCAGGGTCAGCTGGCCGGCCTCCAGGTGAGCCAGGAGCTCACCCAGCAGTTCGATGGGGGCGGTCTCGTTGCCGTGGATCCCCACCGAGAGCACCAGGGCCGGGGCGTCCGCGGCCGGCGCCGACGGGATCAGTTCCAGCAGGCCAGGCGCCGGGATCCGGTAGCGTCCTCCGGGAAGCTCTCCCTCCACCGCGGCGCCGGGCTCGCCGGCGAGGCTCCTGTCCAGCCACTCAGCCAGCATGACGCGGGCCTCCGGTGGCGGCGGTCGAGACGCGGGGCAGGGTGTCGCGTCGGACGGCATGGGGCGAGGCAATCATGTCGGTCCTTGTCTTGTCGCTATTCTTGGGCTGTGGGCCACCTTCTGCCCTGCGTGGCTCGGGCTCAAGAGGCCCTGTCGGCAGGATGAAAAAGGCGGGTGCGATCCTGTAACTCGCCCCGCGGGCACTCCGGCTCAGGGCGCTCGACGCCAGGGGGTACAACCTGCACGACACCCTGGCAGATGGCCGGGTGCGGATCCTCGCCGGAGCATGGGGGCGGGACTGACCGTTCGTCGGCGTCGAATCCCGGCGTCGAAAGGCTTCGTCTTGCCGCTCGATGGCTGCGACTAGACTGGTGGCGGAATGCCATCGCAACGCGCCTCCCGGGCGCGGCTCCTCGAGCTCGACCACGCGAGCAAGAGGCGGTATCCATCCATCGACAGGAGGCAGGACCATGACCAAGGTACTGGTGCTCTACTACTCCATGTACGGCCATATCGATACCCTGGCCCGGGCGGTGGCCGAGGGGGCCGGTCGGGTCGCCGGTGTCGGGGTCGACGTCAAGCGCGTGCCCGAGACCATGGACCCGGAAGCCTTCGCCAAGGCCGGCGGGCGGACCTTCGACACCGCCGAGGCGTCGCCGGCCGAGCTCGCCGACTACGATGCCGTGCTGTTCGGCACCCCGACCCGTTTCGGCAACATGTCCGGCCAGATGCGCACCTTCCTCGATCAGACCGGCGGCCTCTGGGCCAAGGGCGCGCTGCGCGGCAAGGTGGCCAGCGTCTTCACCTCCACCGGCACCGGCGGCGGCAACGAGTCCACCATCCTCACCGCCTGGACGACCCTGGCCCACCACGGCATGGTGATCGTGCCGATCGGCTACGGGCTCGAGGCCCAGTTCGATATCTCCGAGGTCAAGGGCGGCTCGCCCTATGGCGCCGCGACCATCGCCGGCGGCGACGGCTCGCGACAGCCGAGCGACACGGAACTCGACCTGGCCCGCTTTCAGGGCGAGCACGTGGCCGGCATCGCTGCGAAGCTGGCCGGTTGAGTCGGACGCCGCGTCACCCGCCCGGGCGCGACGCGGGGCGTCGTCCTCTCAGTCCCCGGCGACGATGCGCGCCGCGATGGCCTGACCCAGGCCGGCGGTGGTGCCCCGGCCGCCGAGGTCCGGGGTCAGCACCGCGGGGTCGCCCTCGGCGAGCACGGCCTCGATGGCGGCGAGGATGGCCGCGCCGGCCTCGGCGTGACCGAGGTGCTCGAGCATCATCGCGCCGGACCAGATCTGGCCGATGGGGTTGGCGATGCCGCGCCCGGCGATATCCGGGGCGCTGCCGTGGACCGGCTCGAACAGGCTCGGGAAGTGCCCCTCGGGGTTGATGTTGGCCGAGGGGGCCACGCCGATGGTGCCGGTGCAGGCGGGCCCCAGGTCGGAGAGGATATCGCCGAACAGGTTGCTGGCCACCACCACGTCGAACCAGTCGGGATGCAGCACGAAGTTGGCGGTGAGGATGTCGATGTGGAACTTGTCCACATCGACCTCCGGGTAGCGCTCGGCCATGGCCGCCACGCGCGTGTCCCACCAGGGCATGGTGATGGCGATGCCGTTGGACTTGGTGGCCGAGGTGAGCTTTTTCCGAGGGCGGGTGGCCGCCAGGTCGAAGGCGTACTTCAGCACGCGATCGACGCCGGTGCGGGTCATCACCGTTTCCTGGATCACCACCTCGCGCTCGGTGCCTTCGAACATGGTGCCGCCGACGCTGGAATACTCGCCTTCGGTGTTCTCGCGCACCACGTAGAAGTCGATGTCACCCGGGACACGGCCCGCCAGCGGGCTCTCGATGCCGGGCAGCAGGCGGCAGGGACGCAGGTTGACGTACTGGTCGAACTCGCGGCGGAACTTGAGCAGCGAGCCCCACAGCGAGATGTGATCCGGCACCTTGTCCGGCCAGCCGATGGCACCGTAGAAGATGGCGTCGAACGTGACCAGGGTCGCGTGCCAGTCGTCGGGCAGCATCTGGCCATGTTCCAGGTAGTAGTCACAGCTGGCAAAATCGAAGGCGGTCAGGTCCAGGTCGATGCCGAACCGTCCGGCGGCGGCCTCGAGGGCGCGCACGCCCTCGGGCATGACTTCGGTGCCGATGCCGTCACCGGCGAGCACGGCGATGCGATGGGTCATGGGAGTTCCTCCAGGGGCTGGGTCGGGGCGTCCAGTCAGGGCTATTGCAGTTAGCCTTGGCGCTCGAAGCTGCTCCGTCGACAGGTCTGCGAGGGGGCGCTGTGAACCCCTCCCTGGGCGCTACCGACGCCCTGCGGCGCTCTCGCATCCTGCTCCGCTTGCAGGACCGGTGCTGGCCATCCATGGCCAGCCCGTTCGGCGGGGTCCGCCTCACCCATGGCGTAGGACCCCCTCTTCGACCTGTCCCCGTCGCCCCTCGCCACCCAACTGCGATTGCCCTGGGCGTCCAGTCTAACCCTGCACATTCCGGAGATAATCGGGGTAAAATGAAATCCATTGTTGAGCATGAGTGGAGAGTGCGGTGCCCCCCCTGGACGACCTGGCCTTCTTCCAGCAGCTGGCTCGGGCCGGCAGCCTGACCGCCACCGCGCGGGAGCTGGGCCTGTCGCTGTCGGCGGTCAGCAAGCGGCTCAAGCAGCTCGAGGCGCGCCTCGGCGTCGCCCTGGCGACCCGCACCACTCGACGCCTGACGCTGACCGCCGAGGGCGAGCTCTACCTGGCCCGGGGGGGAGCGATCCTCGAGGAGCTTGTCGAGCTGGAGGAGACCCTGGCCGACCACCGGGCCGAACTCTCCGGCCCGCTGCGCATCAACGCCACCTTCGGCTTCGGGCGGCGCCATGTGGCGCCGCTGCTGTCGGCCTTCTGTCGGCGGCACCCGCGCCTCGAGGCCGCCCTGGAGCTGACCAACTTCCCGGTGAGCCTCGCCGACCAGGGCTTCGATATCGGCATCCGTGTCGGCGAGCCGCCGGATTCGCGGCTGGTGGCGCGGCGCATCCTGGCCAGTCGTCGTGTCCTCTGTGCCTCCCCGGCCTATGTGGCGGCCATGCCGCCCCTCGACTCGCCCGCCGACCTGGCGGCGCACCCCTGCCTGGTGCTGCGCGAGAATGCCAGCGACTATGCCCTGTGGCGCTTCGAGCGTCGCGACGGCCCGCGGGAGGAGCGGGCGGTGAAGGTGTCCGGACCGCTGGCCAGCAACGATGGCGAGGTCATCCGTCGACTGGCACGGGACGGCCATGGCGTGGCGCTGCGCTCCTGGTGGGACGTGCACGAGGACCTGGCCGCGGGGCGCCTGGTGGAGGTATTGCCGGGCTGGCGGGGCGTGCGTGCCGACTTCCATGCCGTGTATGATCAGCGCCGCCACATCCCGCTGCGGATCCGTGCCTTCATCGCCTATCTTGAGCAGGAGATGGCCGGTCGCGTGCCCCCCGTCGCCCGGCCGACCACGACAGGAGAGTCGTCAACGTGAATGTGCTGATGTTCACCAACACCTATCTGCCGATCGTGGGTGGGGTCAGCGAGTCCGTCCAGCGCCTCAAGCGCCAGCTCCAGGCCGCGGGGCACCGCGTGCTGGTGGTGGCCCCGCGCCTGGCGGGCCAGCCCGCCGACGAGGCCGACGTGGTGCGGGTGGCGGCGGTCCAGCACTTCAATGGCAGCGACTTCTCCCTGCCGGTGCCGATCCCGGGCCAGCTGTTCGATGCCATCGAGGCCTTCGAGCCGGACCTGGTGCACGCCCACCATCCCTTCCTGCTGGGGGACACCGCCGCCCGGGCGGCCGAGACCTATGGCCTGCCCCTGGTCTTCACCCATCACACCCTCTACGAGCACTACACCCACTACGTGCCCGGCGACTCGCCGCGCATGCAGCGCTTCGCCATCGCCCTGGCCACCCAGTACACCTGGCTGTGCGACGAGGTCATCGCGCCCAGCGAGAGCATCCGCGGCCTGCTGGTCGAACGCGACGCCAATCCGGCGATCCGCGTGGTGCCGAGCGGCGTGGACACCACGCGCTTCGCCCTGGGCAACGGCGAGGATTGCCGGCGCCGCCTGGGCATTCCCGCCGGGGCCTACGTGATCGGTCACCTGGGGCGGCTGGCCCGGGAGAAGAACCTGATCTTCCTGGCCGAGGCCGTGACCCGGGCCCTGGTCGCGCTGCCGGCGGCGCATTTCCTGGTGGTCGGCGACGGCGATGCCGCCACACGCATGCAGGCGATCGCCGAGGCCGCGGGGGTGGCCGGGCGCCTGCACTTCACGGGGCGCCTCGAGGGCCAGGGGCTGATCGATGCCTACCATGCCATGGACGTCTTCGCCTTCGCCTCCCACAGCGAGACCCAGGGCATGGTGGTGGCCGAGGCCATGGCCGCGGGCCTGCCGGTGGTGGCGGTCCGCGCCCCGGGCGTCGTCGAGGTGGTCAAGGACGGCGAGAACGGCCGACTGCTGGCCGGGGACGATGCCGCGACCATGGCGGCGGCACTGGTCGAACTCGCCGCGCCGGCGCGGCGCCTGTCGCTTCGCGAGGGGGCGCTGGCCACCGCGGCGGATTTCGACGAGCGGCTGTGTGCCGAGCGTTGCCTGGCGGTCTATCGCGACGTCATCGCCCGGGGCGGGCCCTTCACCCATGCCGACGATGGCGGCTGGGACCGGGTGCGCGGGCGGCTCGGCGCCGAATGGCAGATGCTGCGCTATCGGGGACGGCTGCTGCGTCACCTGGTCCAGGAAGAATGGGAGCAGGATCGCCCGTCCTGGTGGCCGGGCGGGCGCCACGACGAGCCGGAGCTGCCGCCCAAGTGAGTCCCCGCCTCAGCGCCGCCGGCGCCGCTCGGCCCAGCGCTTGAGCCCATACAGCAGGGCCACCCCGGCGAGCAGGCCGACCAGCGAGAAGAACACCTCCTGGCGACTGTCTGCCGTGGCGAGCTCCCCGAGTTGACTGCCCAGTAGCGTGACCCCGGCGAGCCCCGGAATGATGCCCAGCGTCGAGCCGATCATGTAGTCGCGAAAGCGCAGGTGGAAGGCCCCGGCCATCATGTTGGTGAGGGTGAAGGGCGCCAGCGGTAGCAGGTTGACCAGCGTCATGGTGCGGATGCCGCGACCGGACAGGTAGCGGGACAGGCCCTTGAGGTGCTTGCCGCCGTGGCGCAGCAGGGCGTCGCGGCCCAGCCGGCGGCCCACCCACCAGGTCAGCACCGAGGCCGCCAGGGTGCCGGCCAGGGCATAGCCGAAGCCCCACCAGGGACCGAACAGCAGGCCGGTCAGTGCCACCAGCAGGCTCAGCGGAAACATCACCAGCGAGGCGCCGGCATAGACCGCCATCACCACCAGCACGGCCCAGGGGGTATCGCGCCAGGCCACCGAGCCCCTGGCCAGGGCCATCAGGCTGTCGAGGGTGAGCAGGTCCTGCATGGCGAGCCATTGCCACAGCAGGCCCAGGCCGACGAGGACGAGCAGGGCGATGAAGAGGATTCCGAGGGAACGGGGCATGGGGCGAGGGGCTTCCTGGTGGGCGTCGCCACAGCATACGGCAGCGCGCCCGGCGGCCAAAGCGGCCGCCGGGAATACCGGCTCAGAGGCTCGCCTTCACCGCCGGCCAGGACCCCCAGGCGGGCGCGCACGCCGTTGGCGATCCGCGACGAGACGCGCGTGAGCCAGTCGTTATGCCGGGTAGTGCGAAGGGGGGAATGCGTCGTGTCGCCAGGGCGGATCCTGGCGGAAATAGCGCGTCAGCAGCGCGTAGAGTGCCGGATAGGCGGCGTGCAGGATGCCGGGGGCCGTGAAGAAGTATTCGCAGGCCACCGCGAAGCATTCGCCCGGGTGACTGGCGGCATAGTCGTCGATGGGGGTGGCCTCGCCGCGGGCGAGCCGGGCCTGGAGATCGTCCCAGACCGCGGTGAATTCTCGGTGCCAGTCCTGGGGCGAGATGTCGCCGGGCAGCGGCGGAAAGCCGTCGGCGTCCAGGGAGTTGGCCATGTCCAGCTTGTGGGCCAGCTCATGGATCAGCACATTGAAGCCATCCAGACCGCCGCTGGCCATCAGGTCGGGATAGGCGACCACCACCGGGCCCTGATGGGAGGTCTCGCCGACGCGCTGGTCGTCGTACTCGTGCATCACCCCGAATGCGTCCATCTCCTCCACGCGACGCTGGAAGGCATCGGGCAGGATCAGGATCTCGTGGACATTGGCGAAGGCATCGCGATGTTCCCCCTCGGACCAACCCAGCGTCAGCAGGCAGGCCTGGGCGGCGATGGCCAGCCGGTCCGCGACGTCGAGGCTCAGCGCCTCGGCCAGCGAGGGGTGCCGGCTCAGGCGCTTGGCGTGGGCGAAGCGCCAGGCCCGATGGCCGAGGCGGGTGGCCGCCGGCTCCGGCACGGCCGCGAGCAGCGGCAGCCGCGTCCGGGCCTCCCGCCAGTCGGCCTCGGGAAAGGGATGGCGCGTCTCGAACCAGGCATTGCGCCAGCGTCTCAGCCTGCCGATCACGCCCTCAGCTCTCCTCCAGGCCGGTGCGGCCTCCGGACTTCCAGGACCAGTCCCGCAGGCGCAGGTCGAAGAGATCCTGGCGGCGGTCCTTGAGGTTGGTCACCGAGCCCTCGTTGCGCACCACCGTCAGGCGGGTCAGGTCCAGGTCCGAGAACATGATCATCTCGGTGTTGGGTGTGGTCTCGGCCAGCACGGCGTCGTGGGGGAAGGCGAAGTCCGAGGGCGAGAACACCGAGGACTGGGCGTACTGGATCTCCATGTTCTCGATGGAGGGGACGTTGCCGACGCTGCCGCACAGCACCACGTAACACTCGTTCTCGATGGCCCGCGCCTGGGCGCAGTGGCGCACCCGCAGGTAGCCGTTCTTGGTGTCGGTCCAGAAGGGCACGAAGAGGATGTCCATGTCCTGGTCGGCGAGCAGCCGCGAGAGCTCCGGAAACTCCACGTCGTAGCAGATCAGGATGCCCACCCGGCCGGCATCGGTCTCGAACACCTGCAGCTCGTCGCCGCCCTCGATCACCCAGTCGCGCCGTTCCTGGGGGGTGATGTGCAGCTTGGTCTGGCACTCCAGGGTGCCGTCCCGATGGCACAGGTAGGCGACGTTGTAGAGACGGCCGTCGGCCTGTTCCTCGATCATCGAGCCGGCCACGATGTTGATGTTGTAGGCCACCGCCATGCGCGACAGCTCGGTCTTGAAGCCCTCGGTGAACCCCGCCAGGAAGCGGATGGCGGCGATCTGGTCCTGCTGGGCGGCGCGGTCCTGCAGGCCCATCAGGGGGGCGTTGAACAGCTCCGGGAAGACGGCGAAGTCGCTCTGGTAGTCGGCCAGGGCGTCGACGAAGTACTCCACCTGCTGCAGCACCGCCTCCACCGTGGCGAACTCGCGCATCTGCCATTGGACGCTGCCGACCCGGACCTGGGTGGGGCGGGTCTCCAGCACCCGCTCGGCCGGCTCGAAGAGGATGTTGTTCCACTCCAGCAGGGTCGCGTAGCCCTGGGACTTCTCGTCCTCGGGCAGGTACTTGCGCAGCAGGCGCTTGACCTGGAAGTCGTTGGCCAGCTGGAAGGAGAGGATGGGGTCGTGGAGCTCCTTGCGGGCCACCTTGTCGATGTACTCGGTGGGCGAGAGCTCCTCGGCATGCTGGTGGTACTGCGGGATGCGCCCGCCGGCGAGGATCGCGCGCAGGTTCATCGAGCGACACAGCTCCTTGCGGGCCTCGTAGAGGCGGCGACCCAGGCGGTAGCCACGGTAGTCCGGGTGGATCAGCACGTCCAGGCCGTACATGGCGTCGCCCTGCGGATCGTTGAGGATGATCTCGCGCTGGTCGATCAGGTCGTCGTACTGGTGGGGGTTGGAGAAGTCGTCATAGTCGACCCGCACGGTCAGGGCCACGCCGACCAGCTGGCCGTCGTCCTCGATGGCGATCTGGCCGTCGGGGAATTCCTGGATCAGCTTCTCGATGGTGTGTTCCGGCCAGGCGCCGCCGATGTCGTGGTAGACGGCGTCCATCAGCGCCTTGAGCTGCGGGTAGTCGTCCGGCGTCAGGTTGCGCAGGTTCAGGTGAAGCTCATCGAGGGACATGGCGCTTGGGTTCCTGATCGAGAATGTCCCGCCGAGTCTACCATGCGCCCGGGGAATCGGCCGCGACACGCCGGGGCCGGGCGGCCCGCCTGACCTTGGCGGCGGGGTTCATCCGGGTGACGTCATCGCGCTGGCTGATCATGGGGCTGTCCTCCGGGTGGCCCATCAGCGCAGCTGGCTGTCCTTGCTGCCGCGCCGATTGTGTCCGGCGCCCGGGCCCCGCCGCTTGTCCCGCTCCGCCTGGCAGTCGAGGCAGAGTCGCACCCCGGGAACGGCCTGTCGGCGCGCCTCGGGGATCGGTTCCCCGCACTCGTCGCAGTGACGGGCACTCTCGCCGCGGGGCAAGGCACGCCTCGCCCGCTCGAGCTCGTCGCGCACGCTGTCGTCGATCTGCTGCTGCACATCGCCGTCTTTCGACCAGCCACCGGCCATGATGGTCTCTCCGCAAAGGCACCGTGATAGGCAACCTAGCTTGCCAAATCGGCGGGATCGGCGCCATGGGGCCGATCCCGCCAGTCACGTTGGACGTTGCTTCTTCAGCTGCGCCGCAAGCGCAGCTCGCCATTCAGCGCCTTGATGATGGTGTAGCACATCAGCAGCATCACGACGGAGAACGGAATCGCCGTCGCCGTCACCCCCGCCTGCAGCGCCGACAGGCCGCCGCCGATCAGCAGCACGATGGCGATCAGGCCCTCCACCGTGGCCCAGAACATGCGCTGGGGCCGGGGTGCGTCGACCTTGCCGCCGGCGGTGATGGTATCGATCACCAGCGAGCCGGAATCGGACGAGGTGACGAAGAAGATCAACGCCAGAATGATGCCGAGGGTGGACATCAGGCCCGACAGCGGCAGTTCATTCAGCATGCCGAACAGCGACAGCTCGGGGCTGTAATTGTCGATCACATAGTCCTTGACCAGGCTGTTGGCGGGGTCGGCATAGAGCTGATCGAGCGCGGTGGCGCCGAAGACGCCCATCCAGATGAAGATGAACAGGCTGGGAATCAACAGCACGCAGACCACGAATTCCCGAACCGTGCGACCCCGCGACACCCGGGCGATGAACATGCCGACGAACGGTGCCCAACTGACCCACCAGGCCCAGTAGAAGATCGTCCAGGCCTGGCGATAGGCATCATCGTCACGACCGAAGGGCGCCGACAAGGGGATGAAGTCCGTCACATAGGTCGAAAGCCCCGTCCAGAAGCCGTTCAGGGCCACCAGGGTCGGGCCGGCGAACAGCACGAAGAAGAAGAACAAGACGGCCATGATCATGTTGATCTCGGAGAGCTTCTTCACACCGCCCTCGAGCCCGCGCCAGACCGACACCAGGGCCACCGCCGTCACCAGCACGATGACGATGACCTGGGTGGTGGTGTTGACGTCCAGGCCGAAGACGAAATTCATCCCCGCATTGGCCTGCTGGGCGCCGAGCCCGAGCGACGTGGCCAGACCGAACAGGGTGGAAAACACCGCCAGGATGTCGATCAGATGTCCCGGCCAACCCCAGACGCGATCGCCGAGGATCGGGAAGAACGCCGAGCGGATGGAGAAGGGCAGGCCCTTGTTATAGGTAAAGATGCTCAGGGCCAGGGCCATCACCACATAGACGGCCCAGCCATGGATGCCCCAATGAAGATAGGTGCCGGCAATGCCCAGGGCGGTGGCTTCGGGAATGGCCTCCGGGTTCAGTTCGCCATCGGCCCCGAACGGCGAGGCAATGCCCAATGGCAGGGAGACGTTGGCATGATAGACCGGCTCCAGCACACCGAAGAACAGCAGGCCGATGCCGATGCCGGCGGCGAACAGCATGGCGAACCAGGACAGATAACCGTGCTCCGGTCGGGCATCGGGGCCGCCCAACCGGACCTTCCCATAGGGCAGGACGACGAGCGCCAGGCAGAACAGGATGAAGAAATCCACCACGATCATGAAGTACCAGTCCAGCGTCCCGGTGGAGAAGGCGACGATGGACTGGAAGATGCTCCCCGCCCGCTCCGGAAACACCAGGGTGAGCACAATGAACAGCACCGAGGCGAGCGCCGAGACGACGAAGACCCGGTTGTGGATATCGAAGTCGAAGGGCCCCAGTTGGCCTTCGATATTGTCCTGGCCGACGGTGTAATCCGTTTGCATGTCGCTGGACACCGGGGGCGATGCCGATTTGCTTGGGCTACTCATGATATGCCTCTCCTTATTATAAATTTATGAAAGTTCAGGGTTTTCCTTATGCTTGCATGGCCCTGGATACGGCGGTCCGGTCCAGTCGGCATGGAAGGGGGCCATGGGGTGGTCGATGACGGTCCGGGTATCGATCCGGGCCGATCCGGGTAAGACGGCGGTGGGGGCGGTCCATGCGCCCGCTCGGGTTGCGTGTGACGTTGTGCCATGGGGATCGCCTCTTACATTGTTATCACGTTGTCATGTATCTGATCATTGTGGAGCAGAGTCGCGCGTGTCAGACGGGCCGCGACATCGGGCTTGAGCCAGGCGAGCAGGTCATCGGTCCCCCCCTGAAGGATCATCAGCACGGTACCGGTCAGGCCAGCCATGGCGTCGCGGTGCACCGGGGGCTGGTGCCGCATCCAGCCAAGGAAGGGCAGCCAGCGCTGCTGGCTGCGCTGGCTCGTCGGCGATTCGCGAGCGAGCGACGGCATCGGCATTACCGATCGTCGGTCACATGCGGGAAGCGGGAACGCGCCTCGAGGTCATCCAGGTCGATGGTGTTGCGCATGTACTGGACGCTGGCATCGAAGAACGGCTGGTGATCCCAGGGAGTCACCTTGCCCTTCATGTTGGCGCGGGCGACCAGCTTGCGGCGCCGCTGGCTGTCGAGCACCTCCTGGTGCAGCTTCTCGATGTCCCAGCGGCTTGCCACCTCGTCGCGGAACTGCTTGCGCAGGTCCTGATGCTCCGGGTTTTCTGCCAGGTTGGTCAGTTCCTGCGGGTCGGCCTCGAGGTCGAACAGCTGGTCGGGGTCCGGCGCGGAATGGACGAACTTGTAGCGTCCCCGGCGGATCATCAGCAGCGGGGCGATGGCGCCTTCGCCGCAGTATTGGCCGATCACCTCGTCATGGCCGCCCGTACCGGTCAGGTGCGGGTTCAGGCTGCGGCCATCGATGGGCACCGCATACTGCGGGGCCTGGCCGTCATTGGCCCACTCGCTGAAGGTCGGCAGCAGGTCCATGGTGGAGACGGACTGCTTGACCCGGCCGGCGGTGAAGCGACCCGGCGCATGCACGATCATCGGCACCCGGGCGGAGCCTTCGAACCAGCTCATCTTGTACCACAGGCCCCGCTCGCCGAGCATGTCGCCGTGGTCGCCGGAGAAGACGATGATGGTGTCCTCGGCAAGGCCGCTGTCCTCAAGGGCCTGAAGCACCTTGCCGAGCTGGTCGTCGACGTAGCTGATGGCCCCGTAATAGGCCCGGCGCGCATTACGGATCTGCTCGTCGTTGATGGTGTCCTCGTCGCACTGGTAGACGTGACGCAGACGCTTGGAGTGCGGGTCCATCAGCTCGCGCGAGTAGGGCACCTCGGGCATGTCGATCTCGTCATGCTCGTAGCGGTCCCAGTACTCCTGCGGAATGGTGTAGGGGTCGTGGGGGTGGGTCAGCGAGACCGTCAGGCAGAAGGGGCGGTCCTTGTCACTGCGCGCATAGTCGTAGAGGAAGCGCTGGGCGCGGAAGGTCACCTCGTCATCGAAGTCGAGCTGGTTGGAGCGCACGCAGGGCCCGGCCTGGGTGACCGAGGACATGTTGTGGTAATAGCTCGGGCGCTTCTCGAAGTTCTCCCAGTCGACGTACCAGCCGAAGTCGGCCGGGTAGATGTCGCTGGTCAGGCGTTGTTCGAAACCGTGGAGCTGGTCCGGGCCGCAGAAGTGCATCTTGCCGGATAGTGCTGTCAGGTAGCCGGCGTCACGCAGGTAGTGGGCGAAGGTGGGCGTTTCGGCGGCCAGCTCGGAAGCGTTGTCGAAAGCGCCGATCCGCGAGGGCAACTGGCCGGCCATCAGGACGAAGCGCGATGGCGCGCATAGCGGGCTGTTGCAGTAGGCCGAGTCGAAGACCACGCCTTCTTCGGCCAGGCGGGAGAGATTCGGGGTCTTGGTGACCTTGTGGCCATAGAAGGGCAGCGACGGAGCGGCCATCTGATCCGCCATGAGGAACAGGATATTCGGCTGCTTATCGGTCATCGGGGGGCTCCCATGCGTTGTCAGGGGTGGGTGGCGAAGCTTGCCCCAGTCTCTCTGCTAATCTTGTGCCCTGTAAACACGGTGATTTTTTATGATTGGGATTATTTGTACTAATGTCATTGACGAGTAGGCGAGTGTCGCCCAACGGCCTGCGGGTCTTCGAGTCGGCGGCCCGCCATCTGAGCTTTACCGCGGCGGCGGAGGAGCTGCGTTCCACCCAGTCGGCCGTCAGCCAGCAGGTGCGGGGGCTCGAGGAGCAGCTCGGCCTGCGGCTGTTCGATCGCGTCTATCGCGGCGTGCGGCTGACCGAGCCGGGACAGGCCCTGTTCGGAGCCGTCCAGGAGGGGTTCGCGACCATCGAGAAGACGATCGATCGTCTGCAGCAGCGCCATCGCAACCCGCGGCTGACCATACTCACCGATTTCTCGCTGGCCTCGTACTGGCTGTTGCCTCGCCTGCCGGCCTTCCGTGAACGGCACCCGCATATCGACGTGCGGATCATGACCAACCAGGGCGTCTTCGACTGGCGGGGGCAGGAAGTCGATATCGCCATCGTGTTCGGCGACCGGCGGGGCCTGGAAGGGGTGCCTCGGTTGCTCGACGAGGAGGTGTTTCCGGTGTGCAGCCCCGGCTTCCTGGAGGAGTTCGGCCCGATCGACGACCTGGCACGCCTGAGCGAGGTGCCGCTGCTGACGTTGACCGCCGACCAGGGCCAGAGCTGGCTGGATTGGCCGGGCTACTTCGAGCGGCTGGGAGGACAAGTCCATCAGGCCCCGTCGGAGCTGATCTTCAACAACTATACGCTGCTGGTGCAGGCGGCGATCGCCGGGCAGGGGGTCGCGCTCGGCTGGCGGGGGCTGGTCGATGACCTGCTCGAGCGTGGCATGCTGGTGGGACTGGAGGGGCTGAACCTGAGGACCCCCAACGGCTACGGCATGATCGATGTCCACCCGGAGGACCGCAGCCCCGCCAAGCAGGCCTTCCAGGACTGGGTGCTGTCCAATTGAGGCGAGAGGCCGGGCCGCCGGTGTGCGCCAACGAAAACCCCGGCGGCGCCGGGGTTCGAGGACATGCCGGGGACAGGGATCAGGCCAGGGTTGCCACCGCGGCCTTCGCTACCTGGGCGTCCTGGTCGGCCTTGACGCCGGAAACGCCTACGGCGCCGATCACCTGGCCATCGATAACCACCGGTACGCCGCCCTCCAGGAGCCCCTCCAAGGGGGCGGAGAGGAAGGCGGTGCGACCGTTATTGATCATCTCCTCGAAGAACTGGGTCTCCTTGTGGCTGAACGCGGCGGTGCGGGCCTTCTGGGCGCTGATCTTGGCCGTCATCGGCGAGGCTCCATCCAGACGGCGCAGGCCGAGCAGCTCGCCGCTGTCGTCGACGATCGAGACGGTGATGTTCCAGTGGTTCCGCTCCGCCTCTCGTTGAGCGGCGTCCAGAATGGCGTTGACCTCGTTGAGGCCCAGGATGCACTTGGTCTTCATGTCACTCTCCTTCAGGGTCTAGTTCTTGGGTTTCAGACGTGGCACTCGAGTGCTCGGGGGACGAGGTGCGCTCCAGCACCTCATCGACGATCTCGATCCAGTGGCGCACCGGGGTGCGACCCGCGCCGGCCAGGTGGGTCTGGCAGCTGAATGTATAAGCGCTGTCGCGATCATGTGATCGCCTCGTCGACGATCTCGATCCAGTGGCGCACCGGGGTGCGACCCGCGCCGGCCAGGTGGGTCTGGCAGCTGAATGTATAAGCGCTGTCGCGATCATGTGATCGCCTCGTCGACGATCTCGATCCAGTGGCGCACCGGGGTGCGACCCGCGCCGGCCAGGTGGGTCTGGCAGTTGAATGTATAAGCGCTGTCGCGATCATGTGATCGCCTCGTCGACGATCTCGATCCAGTGGCGCACCGGGGTGCGACCCGCGCCGGCCAGGTGGGTCTGGCAGCTGAATGTATAAGCGCTGTCGCGATCATGCGATCGCCTCGTCGACGATCTCGATCCAGTGGCGCACCGGGGTGCGACCCGCGCCGGCCAGGTGGGTCTGGCAGCCGATATTCGCTGTCACGATCACCTCTGGACTGCCCGCTTCCAGGGCATCGAGCTTGTTGTCGCGCAGCTGGGTGGCGAGTTCCGGCTGGGTCACGGAGTAGGTGCCCGCCGAGCCGCAGCAGAGGTGGGCGTCCTGCACCGGCGTCAGCGGGAAGCCGAGTCGGGCCAGCAGGGCGTCGACGCTGCCGCCGAGCTTCTGGGCGTGCTGCAGGGTACAGGGGCAATGGAAGGCCAGGCGCTTGTGCTCGCGCAGGGTCAGGCGCTCCAGGTTCTCCTCGCGCAGGATCTCCACCAGGTCCTTGGCCAGGGCACTGATGCGCTCGGCCTTCTCGACGTAGTCGGGATCGTCGGCCAGCACCTCGCCGTACTCCTTGACCATCGCCCCGCAGCCGCTGGCGGTCTGCACGATGGCTTCGCAGCCGGCCTCGATATGTGGCCACCAGGCGTCGATGTTGGCGCGCATGCGGGCCCGCCCGGCCTCCTGGGCGTTGAGGTGGTAGTCGATGGCCCCGCAGCAGCCGGCCTCCGGGGCCGGGGTCAGGCCGATGCCGAGGCGGTCGAGGACCCGGGCGGTGGCGGCATTGGTGTTGGGCGACAGGCCCGGCTGCACGCAGCCCTCGAGGATCAGCATCTGCCGTGTATGGCGGCCGCCCTCGGGACGCGTGCCGGCGTCCACCGGGACCGGCGGCATCTTGCTGCGGAGGGTGCCCGGCACCAGGGGGCGGAACACCTGGCCCATCCTGAGCAGCGCCTTGAAGCGAGCGGGGTCCACCAACGCCTTGCGCAGCCCGAGGCGCAGCGCGCGGTCGGGGACGGAGCGCGGCACCCGCCGCTCGATCTCGGCGCGGCCGATGTCGAGCAGCTTGTGGTATTCCACCCCGGACGGACAGGTGGTCTCGCAGTTGCGGCAGGTGAGGCAGCGATCCAGGTGCAGCCGGGTTTCCTCGGTGACGTTGTCGTCGTCGGGATTCTCCAGCATCTGCTTCATCAGGTAGATGCGCCCGCGCGGGCCGTCACGCTCGTCGCCCAGCAGCTGGTAGGTGGGGCAGGTGGCATTGCAGAAGCCGCAGTGCACACAGGTGCGCAGCACGCGGTCGGCCTCGCGGATATGTGGCTGCTGGAGATCCTGTTCGGTGAAGTGCGTCTGCATCTCATAGCTCCGCGTAGAGTCGGCCCGGGTTGAAGATGCCCTTCGGGTCCAGCTCGGCCTTGAGGCGGCGATGGTACTTCGCCATCCCCGGGGCCAGCGGGGAGAAGGGGGCGGCGGCGCCCGGGGTCAGGCAGGTGGCATGCCCGCCGACGCTGGCGCAGACCTCGCGCAGGGTCTCGGCGGGCAGCTCGCTGCGCAGCCAGCGCTGGGCGCCGGCCCAGTCGTGGAGCATGACCTCCTCGTCGAGGCCCTCGGCCTCCAGCCGCGCCCGCTGGGGGAGCGAGAGCCTCCACAGCGGGCGAGCGTCGTCACCGGAAAAGAAGGCCAGGCGCTGCTCGCGCAGTGCGTCCCAGAAGTCGGCCGCGAGCGCCTCGCCGCCGAGACGCTCGCGGGTGGCGGCCACCGAGCCGGGGCCGCCCTCCAGTCGCAGGTGCAGGGCGCCGGCCTGCCAGGCGGCGGCGGTCAGCGGCAAGGGCTGGCGCCCCCACTCGGCCAGGCGCTGGCGGGCCTGGTCCAGGGGCATCTCGAGGCGCAGGCTGTGGCTGGCCGACGGCCTGGGCAGCACCTTGAGGGTGACTTCGGTGAGCAGGCCCAGGCTGCCCTGGGCGCCGACCATCAGCCGGGAGAGGTCGTAGCCGGCGACGTTCTTCATCACCTCGCCACCGAAGCGCTGCTCGTCCCCGGCATGGGTGATCACCCGGGCGCCCAGCACGAAGTCGCGCACGGCGCCGGCCCAGGGGCGTCGCGGGCCGGACAGGCCGGTGGCGGCCATGCCGCCGACGGTGGCGGCGTCGCCGAAGTGGGGCGGCTCGAAGGGCAGCATCTGGCCGTGCTCGGCCAGCGCCGCCTCGAGCTCGGCCAGCGGTGTGCCGGCACGCACCGAGACGATCAGTTCCACCGGGTCATAGCGGGTGATGCCGCGGTGTTCGCGGGTGGAGAGGGCCTCGCCCTCCACCGGGCGGCCATAGAAGGCCTTGGTGTCGCCGCCGACGATGCGCAGCGGCGTGCCGTCCACGCCGGCCTGCCGGATGCGCTCTCCCAGGCCCTCGCTGATATCCCGGTCCCGGGTCGGGTTCGTGGTGTTGGCCATGGTGACTCCTCAGAAACGCGGCAGCTCGGGGTGCGGCAGTTCACCGCCGTGCACGTGCATGGCACCGAACTCGGCGCAGCGGGCCAGGGTCGGGATGTTCTTGCCCGGGTTGAGCAGGCGCTCGGGGTCGAAGGCCGCCTTCACCGCGTGGAAGGTGGTCAGCTCGCGACTGCTGAACTGGGCGCACATCTGGTTGATCTTCTCGCGGCCCACGCCGTGCTCGCCGGTGATCGAGCCCCCGGCCTCGACGCACAGCTCGAGGATCTTGCCGCCGAGGTCCTCGGCCTGCTCCAGCTCGCCGGGGCGGTTGGCATCGAACAGGATCAGCGGGTGCATGTTGCCGTCGCCGGCATGGAAGACGTTGGCGACCCGCAGGCCGAACTGCTCGGACAGCTCACTGATGCCCTGCAGCACGCGGGGCAACTCGCGGCGCGGGATGGTGCCGTCCATGCAGTAGTAGTCCGGCGACATCCGGCCCACCGCGGGGAAGGCGTTCTTGCGCCCGGCCCAGAACAGGGCGCGCTCGGCCTCGTCGTGGGCCTGCTGGATGTCGGTGGCGCCGGCCGCCTCGAGCACCTCGCGCACCCGGGCGCAGTCGTCGTCGACGTCGGCCTCCACGCCGTCCAGCTCGCACAGCAGGATGGCCTCCGCCTCGACGGGGTAGCCGGCATGGATGAAGTCCTCGGCGGCGCGGATCGCCAGGTTGTCCATCATCTCCAGGCCGCCGGGGACGATGCCGGCGGCGATGATGTCGCCCACGGCGCGGCCGGCCTTGCCCACGTCGTCGAAGCTGGCCATCAGCACCTTGGCGGTCTCCGGCTTGGGCAGCAGCTTGACGGTGATCTCGGTGACCACCCCGAGCATGCCCTCGGAGCCGTTGATCAGGGCCAGCAGGTCGAAGCCCGGGGCATCCAGGGCCTCGCTGCCGAGGGTCAGGCGTTCGCCCTCGATGGTGATGATCTCGACCTGCATCACGTTGTGCACGGTCAGGCCGTACTTCAGGCAGTGCACGCCGCCGGCGTTCTCCGCCACGTTGCCGCCGATCGAGCAGGCGATCTGCGAGGAGGGATCCGGCGCATAGTAGAGCCCATGGGGGGCGGCGGCCTCGGAGATGGCCAGGTTGCGCACGCCGGGCTGGACCCGGGCGGTGCGGGCGTCGGGGTCCACGACGAGGATCCGGTTGAAGCGCGACATCACCAGCAGCACACCCTGCTCCAGGGGCAGGGCGCCCCCGGAGAGGCCGGTACCGGCGCCGCGGGTGACCACCGGCACGCCCAGTTCCCGGCAGCCCTCGAGCAGGGCCTCTACCTGGTCGAGGCTCTCCGGCAGGGCCACCAGCATGGGCAGCACGCGATAGGCGGCCAGGCCATCGCACTCGAAGGGATGCAGGTCTTCCTCGCGATGGAGCAGGGTCAGGCCGGGAGCGGCCTGCTGGAGGCTGGCGAGCACCTCCGCCTTGTCCCGGCGAGGCAGCTCACCATCGAGTCGCGCGTCGAAGTGGATATTCATGACGGCTCCGAGAAACGGGAATGAATCCAGTATGGGGTCAATGGTATGGAAATGTCTTCCATAAATATATGGAAGGGACGCCGGTCATCTTGCCGCGGCGCCGCGGCCGTCGACGGGGCGACGTGGCCCCGCCGGTCGGCGGGGCCGTGGCTCAGCTCAGCCGCAGCAGGGGGGTGAAGGCCAGAAGCGCCAGGAGAGTGTCGGGCATCGGTGGAGGTCCCTCATCGATGATGATGTCGTTGGCCGCCGCCGGGGCGGCATGGGCGAACCTTACGGCCAGACACCGGGCTTGACCATGTCGGGTAAATTGGTATGACCAAAGAGTCCATGGCGATGCTTTTTCCTGAACGCTCTGAGAGGCATTGTGATTCAATGAGTTGAAGGGAGATGGCCGAGACGGGTCGGTTCCGCAGCGGGGGCGGCGGTTATACCAATGGACAAGGGGCAGGGGGCCGGCGGGTCGATGGCGGCGGCCGGCAAAGCCTGGCACTATCGGGGAACTCCCCTCACCGGATGCAAGGAGTCGGTATGACACGGGTGCTCTACGAACTCTGCGGGATGGACGAGTCGCTGCGGTTCTCGCCGTACTGTTGGCGGGTCCGTTATGCCCTGGCCCACAAGGGGCTGGACGTCGAGACACGCCCCTGGCGCTTCACCGACAAGCAGGCGCTGGCCTTCGCCGACCACGACAAGGTGCCGGTCCTCGTCGACGGCGACGAGGTGGTCACCGACAGCTATGCGATCCTGCGCTACCTGGATCGCGCCTATCCCGAGGCACCGCTGCTCGGCGAGCCCCTGGCCGATGCCCGGGGGCGCTTCTTCAAGCACTATGCCGAGCGCGCGCTGGCGCCGGCGATGATGCGCACCATCATCATGGACCTGTTCAATGCCGTGCATCCCGACGACCGCGCCTACTTTCGCGAGTCCCGCGAGACGCGTTTCGGTCGCACCCTGGAGGAGTTCCACTCCCCGGCCAAGGGCCTGGCCCAGCTCGACGCGGCCCTCGCCCCGTTGCGTGGACGCTTCGAGGAGGCCGATTTCCTGGATGGCGAGGCCCCCGCCGGTGCCGACTATCTGGTGTTCGGCTTCTTCATGTGGGCGCGCTGCGTCTCCAGCGCCGACCTGGTCTCCAATGCCGACCCGGTCCATGCCTGGGTCGAGCGCATGCTCGACCGGCACGACGGCCTCGGTCGTCGGGCCACGCGCGTGACCGATATCGAGGGCGCCTACCGCTGAGTCCACACGCTGGCGGTTCTCGCGACGATGCCCGGCCCCGGCCGGGCATCGTCGTGTGGGGGAATGAGGCAAGAAAGTGGTCCGCAGGATGTTGCGATGCACAAAACAGCCTGCTATGTTGCAATGCAACACCGGCGCTTGGCCCGGTATCCCCACCATCACGGAGGTGTGCGATGAGCAAGGCAACGACCGACAAGACCACCGAACAGTTCGAGTCCCTCTTTGTGCAACCCATGCGGTCCTATGCCGCGCTGAACCTGGAATATGCCGAGAAGCTGGTGTCCACCCAGTTCGACTCGGCTCGCGCCCTGACCGACCTGGGCCTGGCCCAGGCGCGCGGCTGGCTCGAGGTCAAGGATGCCGACGGCGTCCAGAAGGCCATGGAAGGCCAGCAGAAGGTGCTCCAGGACCTCGGCGAGCGCGTCAAGAGCGACTCCGAGGCGCTGATGAGCCTCGGCCAGGAGTATGTCCAGAAGGGGCAGAAGCTGGTCGAGGAGCAGGTCAAGGCCGCCAGCACCCGCTGACCTCCCGAGGCACTGCAAGCAAGGGGCCCTTGCCGGGCCTTGCGGGTCATCGCCTGACGGCGGTGGCCCGTTTTTTTCGTCTGGCGGACGCGGTCAGGCCCCGTCGGGGTCAGCCGTGCTCGGTGCCCAGTAGCCGGATCACCTCGTCGTCGCTCACCTGCCCGAAGTTGGCGAAGAACTGGCCGACGGCGCCGAAGTTGGCCGGGGCGAGCAGGCACACCACCTCGTCGGCGAGCCGTTCCAGGCGTGCCACGGTCTCCGGGGGCGCCGCCCCCACGGCGGCGATCAGCCGGGCCGGATGGCGCGGGCGCAGGCTGCCCAGTGCCGTGGCCATGGTGGCGCCGGTGGCACTGCCGTCGTCGACCACCACCACGATGCGCCCGGCGGGGTCGATGGGGGCGCGCACCGGCGTGTAGCGGCGGCGACGCTCCTCGATCAGCGCCTGCTGGGTCTCGATTTCCCGGGTGATGGCCGACTCCGGGTAGTGACCGGCCGCCGGCTCGAGCTGGACGCGGTCCTGTTCGCCGACCGCGCCGATGGCGTATTCCGGGTTGCCCGGGGCGCCGATCTTCCTCACCAGCACCACGTCCAGTTCCCCCTCCAGCTCGTCGGCGATCAGCCGGCCCATGGGCACCCCCCCTCGGGGAATCGCCAGGATCAGGGGGTCGCGCCCTCGCAGGTGCTCAAGCCGTTGCACCAGTCCCTCGGCAGCCTCCAGTCGATCGCGGAACATCGTGGAATCCCCTCGTGCAGACCATCTCTTTACTAGTGTAGTCGTGACGGGGGCCGTCCCGGCCGCAGGACGGCTGCCCACGCGCGGGGCGGACAGCCGGCGTGACCAGCAGGGTCAGGCCGCCCGGTCCTCCAGCCGGAAGCCGGCGATGCGATTGATCTGCTCGATGGCGGTGCGACGCTCCTCGGCGGGGTCGTTCTCCAGGCGCGTCTCGAAGGCCGCGAGGATGGCATGTCGATCGCTGCCCTTGACGGCCATCACGAAGGGAAAGTCGAACTTGGCCTTGTAGTCGGCGTTGAGGCGCTCGAAGCGTGCCATCTCCTCGGGGGTGCACTGGTTGAGGCCGGCACCGGCCTGCTCCCGGGTGGAATCATCGGTGAGCTCGCCGGCGATGGCCGCCTTGCCGGCCAGGTCGGGGTGGGCGCGGATGACCTCGAGCTGGCGCTCGGCGCTCGCCTCCCGCAGGACCCGGCCCATGGCCTCGGCCAGGCCCTGGGGGCTGTCCTGGGTGCTGTCGAGGCCCCGCTCCCAGGCGAGCTCGGCCACCCAGGGCGAGTGCTCGTAGATGTCGCCGTACTGCGCGACGAAGTCGGCCTGGCCCAGCTCGCTGGGCCGCGGGGAAAGGATCTTGCCGCTCATGATGTGACCTCCTTGCGGTGTTTGGGTCATGACAGGAATAAACTGTATACAAAAAATGCTTTGAAATGTACCCCTTTTGTGGCTAATACTGTTGGCATAGGGTCTGCTCCCGAGGGGGCAAGGGCACATCAACCCGCCGGTCCGTCGCACTGGCCGGCCGCAACGCACCACAGGAGGGACGCATGGGACGCCTGACCACCCACGTGCTGGATACGTCACTGGGCCGCCCGGGAGAGGGCATCCGCATCGAGGTCTATCGCCTCGAGGGCGCTGACCGCACTCGTATCACCGAGGTCGTCACCAATGACGACGGGCGCTGCGATGCGCCGATCCTGGAGGGAGAGGCCTTCGCCGCGGGCGAATACGAGCTGGTCTTCCATGCCGGGGACTACCTCGACCGCCAGGGCGTGGCCGGCGAGGCGCCGCGCTTCCTCGACGTGATTCCGCTGCGCTTCGGCGTCGCCGATGCCTCCCAGCACTATCACGTGCCCCTGTTGCTGTCGCCGTACAGCTATTCCACCTACCGCGGCAGCTGAGCCCTGGCCCTGACTCCAGACAACAATCGCATAATTCCAACGAGGCCTGACCGATGGAAGCCTACTTTCTGGACTTCGCCAACCTCCTGCTGAGGTGGCTGCACGTGATCGCCGCCGTGGCCTGGATCGGCGAGTCGATCTACTTCGTCATGCTGGACAACGGCCTGCGACCGCCCAAGGCCGCCGAGGACCAGCGCAAGGGCGTGTTCGGCGAGATGTGGGCGGTGCATGGTGGTGGCTTCTACCACAACCAGAAGTACGCCAGCGCCCCGGAGAAGCTCCCCGAGGACCTGCACTGGTCGTTCTGGAAGGCCTACACGACCTGGCTGTCCGGCTTTGGCCTGTTCGTGCTGCTCTACATGGCCAATCCCGGCTTCTACCTGGTCAATCCGGGCAGCGACTGGGCATGGGCCGCCAACCTGAGCGGCTGGCAGGCCAACGTGGTGGCCCTGCTGTTCCTGCTCTCGGGTTGGGTGGTCTATAACGAGATGTGCAAGCGCATCAGCCCCAACATGGAGCGCGATGGCCTGCTGAGCCTGGCCGTGGCGGTGATGATGGTGGTGGTGGCCTACCTGAGCACCCAGATATTCGCGGGCCGCGCCGCCTTCCTGCTCACCGGCGCGGTGATGGCCACCGCCATGTCGGCGAACGTCTTCTTCTGGATCATCCCGGGCCAGCGCCGCATGGTGAAGGCCATGAAGGCCGGCGAGACCCCCAACCCCATCGACGGCAAGCGTGGCAAGCAGCGCTCGGTGCACAACACCTACTTCACGCTGCCGGTGGTGCTGCTGATGCTCAGCAACCACTACTCCTTCACTTATACCCATGAGCTTTCCTGGGTGATCATGTCGCTGTTCATCTTCGCCGGGGCCCTGATCCGCCAGTTCTTCGTGCTGATGCACGCCGGCCATCTCAAGCCCGCCTACCCGGCGGCGGGGGTCGCCTTGATCCTGGTGGCGGTGTGGGTCGGGGCACCCACCGCGGGCAATGCCACCGCCGCCGCCACGGCCAGCACCGAGGCCGCCGGGGGCGAGGAGGCGCCGGCCGACACCGAAATGGTGGCCCAGGGCGAGGCACTCGAGGAGGTGCACGCCATCATCACCGAACGCTGCGTGTCCTGCCATGCCCAGAACCCCGAGCATGCCGGCTTCTCGGCGGCACCGGCGGGGGTGATCCTGGACACCCCCGAGCAGATGCTGCGCCAGGTCGACCAGATCAAGCAGGTGGTCGCCAGCGGCTACATGCCGCTCGGCAACATCACCCAGATGACCGACGAGGAGCGTGCGAAGATCGCCGCCTGGACCCCGTGAGGTGACGGCGGACCGTCTCGCCCGGTGACCACCGCCCGCCTATTTGGCGGGCGGTGGTCGTGTCGGGGAGCGGAAAGCGTATACAATGACCGGCATATCGGGTTTTCACGGAGGCGAGCAGTCCATGAACCAGCGTCAGGTCGTTGACGGGGGCAAGTCCAGCGACGGCGGCGGTCGCCCCGGCAAGAACGGCGACGGCGCCGAGCGTCACGAGGCGATCTACCAGTCGATCAGCGATGCCATCATCGAGCATCGCCTCAAGCCCGGTGCGCGGCTGCGGGAGGATGCCCTGGCCGAGGTCTTCGGCATCAGCCGTACCGGCATCCGCAAGATCCTGCAGCGCCTGGCCCTGGAGCAGCTGGTGACCCTGACCCCCCGCCGCGGCGCCAGCGTGACGCGGCCCACCGCCGACGAGGCCAAGGATGTCTTCGATGCCCGGCAGATGGTCGAGTGCGGCCTGATGCCCGAGGTCGCCCGGCGCATCACCGCCGAGGATGCCCAGTCGCTGCGCGAGATGGCGGCCCGGGAGCGCGAGGCGCTCCGGGCCGGCGAGCAGAGTGCCGCCATCAAGCTGTCCGCGGCCTTTCATGGCCGCCTGGCACGGATCTCCGGCAACGCCACCCTGGCGGCCTTCGTCGAGCGCCTGTGCTCGCGCTCCTCGCTGATCCTCGCGGTGTACGGCAACGCCGGCCACCTGGGCTGTGAATCCCACGACCACGACGACCTGGTGGGCTACCTGGTGAGCGGCAACGGCGAGCGCGCCCAGGCCTTCATGAGCCGCCACCTCAAGGCCATCGAGGCCTCGCTGTCCATCCATGCCGAAGAGGACGAGGCCCCGGACCTGTTCGAGATCTTCTCGGGGTGACCTGGTCCCCGTCGGCGTTGCAAGGCCGATGAGGCGCACCATACTGAGGGCCATACCTCCGTCCTGCGGGTGGATTGCCCCATGCCGTCCGATGAGTTGCCCTACGACATCGCGCTGGAGCGGGTCTATGCGGAATACGTCCGGCTCAGTGGGATCTGCCACGACTACATCAGGAATGCCCTGGGCGATATCCGCCTGATCGTCGCGATCGGGGCCCTGCTGGTCTGGGATCCGCTGGCGCGGCTCCTCGAACTGGAGGTCCGTCTCCACCAGCCGGTGACTCCCGTCGGCTTCCTGGTGCTGCTGCTGGTCATCGTCCTGGTGATGTTCTATGACCTGCTCAAGCAGTCGATCTTCTTCCACTTGTCGCGGCTGCGTGAGCTCGAGCGGGTGCTCAATCGGGACCTCGGCGAGCAGGGCGAGCTGTTCCATCTCGCCGGCGGCTGGCCTGGCTGGTTCTGCCGCCGCCAAGCCGTCGTGGCCCCCCTAGTCCCGCCATGTGGAGAACCCCGAGAGCCGGACCTCGATCGGATTCTCTCGAGCTGAGCTGGGCCTCATACGCCCTACACGGAACAAGCCAGTCGGCCCTGGCCGACTGGCTTGCTGGTTGGCATGAGCGCGCCGGATGGTGCCGGGCGTCGGAGTTACTGCTGTTGCGCGGCGCGAGCCTCCTCGATGGAGGCCAGCATGGCCTCGAGCAGGGCGATACCCTCCTCGCCATACTTGTCCTCGATGACCTGGCGAACGGCCGGCTGAGCCTTGGTGGCGAAGGCCTCACGCTGTTCCGGCGTGATGGTGTTCACCTCCATGGAGTCGGCGAGCTTGGGCAGGCCCTGCTCGGAGGCCTCGATGATCCGCGACATGGCGCGGCCGGATTCGACGGCGACCTTGGAGGCCCAGTCGATGATGCGCCGATGCTCCTCCGGCAGGCCGTTGTAGAAGTCCTGATTGACGAACCAGACATAGGGCGTGATCAGGTGATTGCTGATCGTCAGGTAGTCCTGGACCTCGTCGAACTTGGCGAAGGCGGTCTGCTGGATGGGGTTCATCTGACCATCGGCGACCCCGGTCTGAAGGGCGGTATACACTTCCGCCCAGGCGAGTGGCGTGGCCTGGGAGCCCATCGAGTTGATCATGGCCTCGTGGGTGGGCAGCGTCATGGTGCGGATCCGCAGTCCCTCCATGTCCTCGGGGGAGGAGATGGGTTTCTGAGAGTTGGTGAACTGGAAGAAGCCGCCGCTGTCCAGCAGGCCGAGCACCTTGAGCCCGGTCTCCTCATGGATGTCCTGGGCCAGCATCTGGCCGAAGTCACTCTCCAGCGAAATGACCTCGTTGGCCACGCCGATGTTCGGGAAGGCGAAGGGGATATCGAACACGCCGATCTTCGGATAGTGCTCGGCCACGCCGCCGGCGGTCGAGATCGAGGATTCGATGATGCCCTGGCGGACCTGGGCGATGGCCTCGGCATCCTTGCCGAGCTGTCCGGCGGGATAGATGGTGACCTCGATCTCGCCGTTGCTGGCCGTCTCGGCGAGCTGCTTGAACACCGCCGACATGGCGCCGGCGTTGCTGGCCATGGCCTCCGGTGGATTGACGTGGGCGATACGCATGGTGGTCTCGGCGGCCGAGGCAGCGCCGGCGATGCCCAGGGCCAACCCAAGGCCGGCCAGTGTCGTGGTGATGCGGGTCTTCATGGTCTCTCTCCTGCGGTGTTGTTGTTGCTGTCGCGGGTGGGTGGAGGAGCCCCGCCCGTGGTCGGGCCGGGGCGGGAAGGTGACGCCTAGCTCGCCAGCCCCAGCAGGCGAGGGATGGTGAGCGCGATCGGCTCCCAATAGGCCACGGCCATCAGCACCGCGACCTCGACCACGATGAAGGGCCACAGGGACTTGGTGATCGCCTCGATGCGCTCGCCGGTGACCGAGGCCAGGACGAACAGGCAGGCGCCGACCGGTGGCGTCATCAGCGAGATGGTGAGGGCGAGGATGATGATCATGCCGGCATGCACCGGGTCCAGGCCGATGGTCAGGGTCAGCGGGCCGAGCACCGGGGCGAGGATGATCAGGGCGGCATTGATGTCCATGAACAGCCCGATGATCAGCAGCAGGGCGACGATCATGGTCACCACCACGGCCGGATTCTCGGAGACGGACAGGAAGCCGGCGGCGATCAACTGGGGGATCTGGTTGAAGGTCATCCACCAGCCGAGGATGGTGGCCGAGGCGATGATCAGGAAGATCACGCCGGTGATCAACGCCGTGCGCGCCAGCATCTCGTACATGTCCTTCCAGGTGATGTTGCGATAGATCACGCCACCCACCACCAGGGCATAGAGCACCGCCAGTGCCGCGGCCTCGGTGGGCGTGGTGATCCCCGTCAGGATGGCGCCGAGGATGAAGACCGGCAGGATCAAGGCCAGCAGGCTGCCGCGGAACTCCTTGAGGATCAGGGTGAGGCTCGGCCGCTGATCGGACTTGGGCAGCCCCAGGCGACGCCCGGTGGCGGCGATCAGGCACATGCACACCAGGCAAAGCAACAGGCCAGGAATGATGCCGGCGGCGAACAGCCCCGCGATCGAGACACCCATCAGCGAGCCATAGATGATGGCCAGGGTGGAGGGGGGGATGATCGGACCGATGATCGAACCCGCCGCGGTGACGGCGCAGGCATAGGGACCGGTGTATCCGGCCTTTTTCATCGCCGGGACCAGGGTGTTGCCGAAGGCCGCCGCGTCCGCCGTAGCCGAGCCGGTGAGACCCGCGAACAGTACCGAGGCCAGCATGTTGGAGTGGGCCATCCCACCGCGCAGCCAGCCCACCAGGGCCTGGGCGAAGTTGACCAGGTTCATGGTCAGGCCCGAACGGTTCATGATCTCGCCGGCCAGGATGAAGAAGGGCATGGCGAGAAACGGGAAGAGATTGAGCCCGGAGAAGAAGCGGTCCGGCACCATGGCCAGGAAATGGCCGCCGCCCATGTCGATGATGCCGATCAGGCCGGCCACGCCGAGCACGATGCCTACCGGCATGCCGAGTATCAGGAGTCCGAAGAAGACGATGGCTACGATGATCATGACGTTACCTCAGGCGCGTTCCGCCGCGGGGTGCGGGTCAGGGGCGAAGAAGTCGTAGATGGCGACCATCACGAATTGCAGGCAGGCCAGGCCCGAAGCCACCGGAATGATGATGTAGGGATAGCCCCGAGGCATGCCGAAGATCATCGTCAACTGCGAGAAACCGCGTTCCACGTAGCCCAGGCCATAGATGAACATGAAGGCGAAGAAGGCGAAGCCGATCACGTCGAAGCTCAGGGCCAGGAGTTTACGCATCGGGCGCGGGAAACGGTCGAACAGGATCAGCACGCCGACGTGCTGCCGATAGCAGATGCCGGTCGAGATGGCGAGGAGCGCGACCCAGATCATCAGGTAGCGGGCCAGTTCCTCCGTGAAGGTGAGATTCCAGGGCAGGACGTAACGGGCCAGGATCCCCAGCCATACATCGAGAACCAGCACGATCACCAAGACCACGCACAACCGCTCGACCCAGCGGTTGAGGGACCGGCTCATTGCCAGCGCCTTGAGGCTGACCTTTTCCACCTTTCTCCTCCTCGGACACGACGAGGGTTCGCCGGACCTTTTGGTTGTCATTGTAGCTTCAGGTTTAAAACATGGATTTCGGGTTGTCAATTTATTTGGTCTTGTTGTTTCAGTGTCGACCCAGCTCCCTTGCCGGCAGTGTCGTTGGCCGGCGAGTCGAGCAGGAGGTTTGTTAACTTCATGATATATAAGATGTTTGAATAGGAACGAGTGCTTGTATACGAAGATATTGACGGATATGCCTTGCAGTGACAGGCGGTTGGTATACGATATTTAATGAAACAATAATTTCTTTGCTTGGTATCATTGAAAATATCGTACTGTCAGGGATGGCGACCCTTGCCGTCCCGTCGATTCGGTATCAGAGGGATGATGACACCGTCACCAGGGAATCCTCCTGTTGTCGGCGGCGGGCGATCTGACTGGGCTGGTCACCAAGGGAGGAAAGAATGCAGGATGAGTCGAATCAACGCGCCCGGATCTGGCAGGGAGGACTGCTGGCGCTGCTGGCCACCACGATCTGGGCAGGCAACTTCGTCGCCGCTCGGGCCGCTTCGGCCAGCATCGATCCCATCGCTCTCGCCTTCCTGCGTTGGAGCCTGGCCTCGGCATTGCTGTTGCCATTCGTGGCGAACCGGTTGCTTGCGGCCCGGCGGGCTCTGGCAGTGAGCTGGAAAGGGATCGTGGTGGCCTCCTTCTTCGGCATCACCGCCTTCAATACCAGTGTCTACATCGCCGGGAACCATATCGGTGCCACCCATATGTCCCTGGTGAACGCCGCCGCACCGATCCTCATCCTCTTGCTGTCGGTGAGTCTCCTCGGAGAGCGGGTGTCCTGGGTAGGGATTCTGGGCATGCTGCTGGCGGCCGGCGGCATCCTGTTGTCTGCGCGGGATGGAGGCTCCGCCGATCTGACCGTGGACATGGGGCGTGGGCTGGCTTGGATGACCCTGGCGGCCAGTTGTTTCGCGATCTACACGGTGATGTTTCGGCGGTTACTCGGGAGGCTGCCCTTCATGGTGTTGGTCGGGAGTTCCTTCCTGATGGGAACCTTGCTGCTGCTCCCGCTATTCGCCTGGCGAGTCGCCGTCGTGGGCATGCCGGAATGGAGTGGCCAGAACCTCTTTCTCATCGGGTATGCGGGCATCGCGGCGTCGTTGGTGGCGTTCGTCTGCTGGAACCGGGCCGTGGCGCTGATCGGTGCCGCTCAGGCCGGATACGTCTATTACCTGGTGCCGTTTCTGAGTGCGGCCCTCTCGGTCGTCTTTCTCGGTGAACTGCCGGGCCCCTGGACACTGGTCGCCGCCCCCCTGGTGGTCCTGGGCATCGTGCTCGCGGTCCGCGATGGAAGGCGCTAGTCGCCGCGAGGACGCCGGTCAGTCGAAGTCACGGACCTGTTCGTGGGCGATCTCGATGTCCTCCAGGCGAACGCGGCCCGACTTGCCGGCCAGTCGCACCGCCTGGACGCTGAGGTAGTGGATGAGCCCCATGGGGCCGACATAGGTATGGAAGAGGAAGCTGCTCGAGATGTCGCAGCTGAGCGTCCAGGTGGCGAGGGGTTTCTTGTCGCTGGACAGCGAGTCCGTCAGATAGAGCACGGGCACCCCTCGCTCATGGGCGGCGTGCATGACGCGCTCGAGCTCCGGGACACGGCGACGCATGCCCACCGCGATCAGGAGATCGTCTTCTCCGAACTCCGTGACATGCTCGCCGAACGTTTCCCCGGGATGGGGCAGCAGGTGGACCTGCTGCCGGAACTGAATGAACTGCCAGCGTGCATAGGCGGCCATGAAATAGCTGTTTCGAAAGCCGATTAGCCAGATGCGGCGCGCCTCGACGATGCGGTGCAGGGCGGCCTCGATGTCCGCCTCATTCAGTTGCTCGAAGGTGCGCGTCAGGGCCGCGACATGATCGCTCAGGAACGACTGGCTCTCCGAGGGCAGCGGCGACGAGTCCTGCTGACGTTCATGCAGATAGATCGGTGAACCCCACTGCTTGATGTCGCGGACCAGGCGGCGAGCCTCCTCGAAGTTGGTAAAGCCTAGCCGCTTGAAGAGCCGCGATGCGGCGGCCTTGGAAACGCCTGCTAGCCTGGCCAGTTCGGTGGCGTTATAGGCCGATAGCTCGCCCGGGAAATCGAGGATCAGCTCGGCGAGCTTGCGCTCGCTGGAGGGTAACTCGGAGAGGTGTGCCTGGATCCTGGCTTCCAGGGATCGGGGTCTTTCCGGGCTGGTCGGGGCCTTGCCGTTCATCATCGGTCCTCTTGGCAGCGAGGCGTTGTGGCGTGTCATGCGATTACAGTGGGAGACGACATCACGCCCATCGTTTCCTCAACCTAACACAGAAGCGCCGGCCCTGAAATTTCAATTTCAGGGCCGGCGACTAAAGTGGCCGTCTGATTGGCCCGGGTTCGTCGTCCACCTTGCGGGAACGGGCCGGCCTCATTCCGCTAAGCGAGCGCCCTGCGTCGCGGCGCCGTGGCCACGCATCAGCAGATAGTAGAAGAGCCCGCCCAGGGCGGCGCCGATCAGCCAGGCATAGCCGCCGAGCGCCTCGAGCGCCGGGACCCACACCGAGGAGATCGAGAACAGGGCGGCCAGGGCGAAGGCGCCGATGGCCCGCTTGTTCCAGCCCTTGACGTAGTAGTAGGCCCCGTCGGGGTCGGCGGAGAACATGTCCTGGATGTTCAGGCGCTGGCGCTTCACCAGGTAGTAGTCCACCACGATGATGCCGTAGAAGGGGGCCACGATGGCTCCCAGGGCATTGACGAAGCCGGCGATGCCGATCTGGCTGATCACCGAGACCCACAGCGCCCCGACGAAGAAGGCCACCACCGCGGTGATCAGCCCGCCGATACGGAAGCTGATCCTGCGCGGGAAGAGGTTGGCCAGGTCATAGGCCGGCGGGATGAAGTTGGCGACCAGGTTGATGCCCACGGTGGCGGCGAAGAAGGTGATCGCGGCGATGATCGTCAGCGGCAGGGAATCGACCCGCTCGATGATGTCCGAGGGATTGGTCAGGGTCTCGCCGAACAGCGCCAGGGTGCCGGCGGTGATGATCAGCGCGATGAAGGAGAAGAAGGCCACGTTGAGCGGCAGCCCCAGCAGGTTGCCGAGCTTCATCTGCTTCTCGCTCTTCACGAAGCGCGAGAAGTCACCGAAGTTGATCACCACGGCGGCGAAGTAGGCGATCATGGTGCCGGTGATCGCCAGGAAGGCGGTCACGGCGTTGCCTTCATACTCGCTGCTGCCGCTGAAGATGGTGCTCACCGCAGGCAACAGCTCGCTGCCGGCCTGGAACCAGACGATGATCATCAGCGCCACCATCACCACATAGACCATGGGGCCGGCCCAGTTGAGGAAGTGCTTGATCTTGTCGATGCCTTGCCAGAACAGCGCCATCTGGAAGAACCAGACGATCACGAAGGACACCCAGCCCACGGCGGACATGCCCAGCCAGGATCCACCGGGATCGCCGATGAGCGCGGTGATCAGCAGCGCCACCGCCGTGGAGGCGAAATAGGTCTGTACCCCGTACCAGAAGATGCCGATGATGGCACGCAGCATGGCCGGGAAGTTGGCCCCGCGCACCCCCATGCTGGATCGGATCATCACCGGGAAGGGCACGCCGTACTTGACGCTCGGCTTGCCGGTCAGGTTGACCAGCACCATTACCACGAAGCCGGCGAGGATGATCGCCGCCATCACCGCCCAGCCGTTGAGGCCGTAGGAGATGAACAGCGAGGCCGCCAGGGTGTAGCCGAACAGGCTCTGGATATCGTTCGACCAGACGTTGAAGATCTCGAACCAGCCCCAGGAGCGGTTGGCTTTCTTGATCGGTGCCAGGTCGTCGTTGTAGAGGCTGCGGTCGATGTGCCGGATTTCCAGCTCTTGGTCCGTCATGTCCGTCATGAGAGTGGCCTTGCCTTCTTATTGTCGGGAAAGGCCCTCCCGGTGGGGAAGGCCACGGAGTGGGTGATGCCATCACCCTCATTGTAGGGGGAGCGCGCCGGCAGGGCGCCGGTCACTCGCCCTGAAGGGTCGCGACGGCCGCACGGGCCGCGGCATTGACGGCGACGACCAGCGGGACCTCGAAGCGGGGCTGAAGCCGGAGGGCAGAGGCCGACAGCGGACCACCGCCCATGATCACGGCCTGGGCTCCGTCCTCGTCGATGGAGGCCTGCACCGCTTCCGCCAGGGCTGCATCGAGAGCCTCGGGCGATTGCACCAGCTCGGTGGGATCGCCGGGGGTGACCCTGACGCCACGGTAGAGGTGCTCGTAGCCGAGGGACGCGGCCTTCTGGCGGAACGACTCGATGAGCGCCTCGTCCGGGGTGACGGTGACGATGCCGAACGCCCGGTCGCCACGCGCGGCCTCATGGAACACCTCCTCGCCGATGCCGAAGACCGGGGTGTCGACGGCGGCGCGCAGCTCCTCGAGCCCGGGGTCACTGAAGGCAGAAACGATGATGGCCGCGACCCGTTCGTCTTCGGCCGCCTCGACGCCAATCTCGACCACGCCTGGCACGGCATCGATCATGTCCTGGGGGGTGGTCAGCAGTGGCGGGGCGTCACGATTGCTTCTACCGACCACGGTCGCCACCCCCTGGGTCTCTAGCCGGGCCAGTTCGACCATCGATTCGGTGGCGGCATCGTTCGAGTTGGGGTTGATCAGGGTAATGACTCTGGCCTCGGCGGCGCTCTCCATGGCGTTATCTCCCTCGGCCTGGGTGAGGGGCGACAGCAGGCAGAGGGCCAGGAAGCCACCGGTGATGAGACCGACACGGGAGGTGGGTGAGGGAAATGCGAGCATGCGGGAGTCTCCTTCTTGGAGTGATCCATGCAGGAAGTGCAAGGGGCGTTATCGCTTGTCGTGGGAGGTGATCGCCCCCGCCCGGCGTATGCCGGACGGGGACGGTGGGGTCATTGGCAGAAGCGCTGGCAGGGGGCCCAGTGCTTCATCAGCAGGTAGTAGGTGAGGCCGGCCGGAATCAGGCTGGCGTACCAGGACACGGACGAGAAGCTCAGGGCGACCACGGCGCCCACGGCGGTGGCGATCAGGGCCGCGTGGTTCACCCCGCGATAGGGACCGTTCTCGTCATAGAGCTTGCCGAGATCCAGGGTGCGGCGGCGGATCAGGTAGTAGTCGACCACCAGGATGGCGAAGATCGGGCCCAGGAAGGCGGAGTAGGTCTGCACGAACAGTTGCAGGCCGGCAGCGGAGTCCGGCTGCACCAGTTTCCAGGGGAAGGTGGCGAAGGCCAGCAGGCCGACGATCACGGTGGCCACCTGGAACTTCATCTTGAACACGTCCATCAGCACATAGGTCGGCGGCACCACGTTGTTGAGCACGTTGGTGGTGACCTGGGCGAAGGCGATGAACAGCAGGGTGGTCATCAGCAGCGGGGTGTTGTCCACGGCATTGGCAAACACCTGGATGGGGTCGGCGGTGCCGGTGGCCTCGGAGACCATGAAACCGATCAGGCCCATGAACAGGGTGCAGGGCAGGATCGACATGGCGTAGATGGTGGTCAGCAGCCCCGGGCCGGTGCCCTTCTTGTGCTCGCGGGCATAATCGCTGACGTTGAGCATCATGGTGCTGTAGATGCCCAGGAACAGCATGGTGGCACCCCAGAACGGCAGGCCCCAGGAGCCTTCCATGGTCAGCACGCTGGCGGAGAGTTCGTCACCGTAACGCTGCACTGTGGCGTAGAACATGTAGACCAGCGAGGCGAGGATGAAGGCACTGCCGATGTTCTCGAGCCATTTGATGCCCTGGAAGCCCATCACCGACAGGCCGATCTGCAGGAACTGGAAGGTGATGAAGTAGAAGATCAGGTTATCGAAGCCGAACAGGGTCGCCGAGACCATGTTCAGGGCGCCGGCACCGATCCAGCTCTGGAAGCCATACCAGACGATGGCGGGTACGGCGCGCACCAGCCCCGGCAGTCGGGTGCCGGAGAAGCCGAAGGCGCTGCGCGCCTGGACCATGAAGGGGATGCCATACTTGTAGCCGGCGGCGCCGTTCAGGGCCAGGGCGATACCGATCACGAAGCAGCCGATGGCGATGGCCAGGGTGGCCTGGACCAGGTTCAGGGTGCCGACCACGCTGGAGCCCATGGCGAAGGTGCCAATGGAGACGCAGCCGCCGAACCAGGCCAGGAAGTAGGAGGCCCGCCCCATGATACGGGTCTGCTGGGGCGCCAGGGACTCCTGGCCGGGAGCCTTGTGGCCCGAGATGGCCTCCGGGGGAGCCGTGCCGGCCTGGGTGGCCGGGTTGTGGGGAGTGGAGTTGCTCATCGTCGTGTCCTCGCAAGTGTCTGCTTGACTTGTGGTTATCTCCGGGGCCTGGCCCTGGAGGTCGCTTGCGGCTTGGCGTGCGCCTGTGGCGTCTTGTGGTTATGGGTTTCAGGAAGAACTACGTAGAAAACGTGCCGGTCAACGGACGGGCTGCAGATTCGAGAAACGCTTGAACTCGCCGGTAAAGGACTTGGGCCGGGGGAAGGCCAGATCGCCGTGCTTGCTAGTGCCTAGTCCCAGGCCGACCAGCGCCTCGGTCAGCTTGACCGCGGCGGTGACGCCCTCGACCACTGGCAGTCCCACAGCCTCGCCGATCTCGTCGGTCAGGTCGGCCATGCCGCCGCAACCCAGCACGATCGCGCCGATGCCGTCCTCATCGCGGGCCCGGCGGCCCTCGTCGATGATCCGGGAGAGAGCGGCATCGGCGTCGTCCTCGAGGTCGAGCACCGGGATCTCGGCGGCCCGCACCCGACGACAGTGATGACGGAAGCCGTATTGCTCGAGCAGGTGCTCGGCGATGATGCCGGTGCGCCCGAGGGTGGTGACCACCGAGAAGCGGGTGCTGATCAGGGCAGCCATGTGGAAGGCGGCCTCGGCGATGCCGATCACCGGGGCCCGGGTCAGCTCTCGCGCCGCCAGCAGGCCGGGGTCGCCGAAGCAGGCGATGATGTAGGCATCCACCCCGTCGCGCTCGCCGGCCATCACCTCCTCCAGCACACCCACGGCGCTGATGGCTTCGTCGAAGTGGCTCTCGATGGAGACCGGGCCGTGGGCCGGCTGGGTGGCGGTGATGACGGTGCCCGGGGCGGCGATCCCCTGGGCGGCGGTGCCGATGGTATCGGTCATGCCTTGAGTGGTATTGGGGTTGATGACGCGGATCTGCATCGAGGTCTCCCGTTGTCGCGTTATTATTGTGAACAAGGAAAATGCTTCTTGTACACAAAGTAGGCCGGGCTGGCGCGCAAATCAAGCCCGGCATGCTTCGCGGTGCTTCCAAAATCTCACTGAAAAACAGCAACATAAAGTATTATTAGGGAAAAGTTCTGCGCCCCATTAATTGTGTACATTAGTTGTAAGATTTTCTTCCGGTTAAAATGGATACATTAAAAATTAAAAGTGAGTACATTTCGGGCGGTTCCGCATGCCGGCCATAACCCCAGGCCGCATGCGGGGTCAGCGATCGGCTCGATGGCCCCGCCGGGCGCCGCTGCGAGCACCGTCGCCACGCCTCGGCGGGAACCGGATTGGCGGCGGTACCGATCACTGGCCATGAGGGTTGATTTTTTGTATACAAAAATGGAGTCTGTGGAGCAGGCCCCCTTCCCGGCCGGAGGACACGAGATGCGCCTGCTGATGCTCAACGGCAATACCAACACCGCCATGACCGACGCCATGGCCTCCCGGGCCAGGGCCTTTCTCGGGAGTGCGGTCGCGATCCGCGCCGAGACGGTGGGGCAGGGCGTACCCTATATCGCCTCGCGACGGGACTGCGCCCTGGCCGGGGCCGGCCTGGTGGCGAGCCTCGAGGGGCGATCCGCGGCGGATCACGACGCCGTGCTGCTGGCCTGCTTCGGCGAGCCGGGGCTGGCGGCGGTCCGCGAGGTCAGTCCGGTACCGGTCACCGGCATGCTCGAGGCCTCGGTGTTGTCGGCGATGCAGCTGGGGGCGCGTTTCTCGATCATCACGCCGGGGATGCGCTGGCCGCGCATGATCGAGGATGCCCTGCATCAGCTGGGCGCGACCCGCCACTGTCTGGGCATCACTCCCGTGGTGATCGACGACCTGGCCCTGCCCGAGCAGCGTGGCCAGGCACGGGCGCGGGTTCAGGCGGCGGTGGCGGATCAGCAGGCCCGGCTCGCCCCGGACGCGATCATCGTCGGCGGTGCCGCCTTCGCCGGGCTGACGGATGAGCTGGAAGTGCCGTCCGAGGTACGGCTCGTCGACTCCCTGGATGCCGCCCTGGCCCAGAGCCTGGCGCTGATGTACCTGACCAGGGCTCAAGCCACTTGCAAGTAGAGTGGGTACACCCTATTCTTACTTTGTATACACTGAATGTCGTCCAAGCTGACGTTGACGTGTCGCCGGGCGATAGAGAACAAGAAGGAAGCCTGCCATGACTTCGACGACACGACGCGATTATCCCCGCGACCTGATCGGCTACGGGGCCACTCCCCCCCAGGCCAACTGGCCCGGCAAGGCGAGGATCGCCGTCCAGTTCGTGCTCAATTACGAGGAGGGCGGCGAGAACTGCGTGCTCCATGGCGACAGTGGTTCCGAGCAGTTCCTGTCCGAGATCATCGGTGCCGAGGCCTATCCCGATCGCCACCTGAGCATGGAGTCCATCTACGAGTATGGCTCCCGGGCGGGGGTGTGGCGGATCCTGCGCGAGTTCGAGCGTCGTGGCCTGCCGCTGACCGTGTTCGGCGTGGCCATGGCCCTGGAGCGTAACCCCGAGGTCGCCCAGGCCTTCAAGGAGCTGGGTCACGAGATCGCCTGCCACGGCTATCGCTGGATCCACTACCAGCAGGTGCCCGAGCACATCGAGCGCGAGCACATGCAGCGGGCCATCGAGATCTTCGAGTCGCTCTATGGCGAGAAGCCGCTGGGCTGGTATACGGGTCGTGACAGCCCCAATACCCGTCGCCTGGTGCTCGACGAGGGCAGCTTCCTCTACGACAGCGACTATTACGGTGACGACCTGCCGTTCTGGACCCGCGAGGTGGACAGCCAGGGCCAGACACGGTCGCACCTGGTGGTGCCCTACACCCTGGATACCAATGACATGCGCTTCGCCGCGCCCCAGGGCTTCAACACCGCGGATCACTTCTTCACCTACCTGCGCGATGCCTTCGATGTCCTCTACGCGGAAGGCGAGGACACGCCGAAGATGCTCTCGGTGGGCATGCACTGCCGGTTGCTCGGGCGCCCCGGGCGCTTCCGCGCGCTGCAGCGCTTCCTCGACCATATCGAGGCCCACGATCGCGTCTGGGTCACGCGGCGGGTGGACATCGCCCGTCACTGGGCCGAGCACCACCCGGCTCCCCGGGGCTGAGGCGAGCCCGGATGGCAGTCCTGGTGGCTCGCACAACGACAGGCGCCGTGCCCGGTTCCCGAGCGGGAGTCGGGCATCGGGCACGGCGCCTGGTGGGGGCTGTCAGCCGGTGGCGGGGAGGCTCAGCCGACCCACTGGGTGGCCTGGGCGAACATCAGGAAGCTCAGGGAAATCAGCACCCAGGTGCAGAACAGCGGGAAGAAGAACTTGACCCACTTCTGCCAGGGCACCCCGGCGATGGCCAGCGTGGCCATGAAGTAGCCGGAGGTCGGGTAGAGGATGTTGCCGATGCCGTCGCCGAGCTGATAGGCCAGCACCGCGGTCTGGCGGGTCACGCCGATCAGGTCGGCCAGCGGGCTCATGATCGGCATGGTGACCAGGGCTTGACCGCTGCCGGACGGCACCACGAAGTTGAAACCGAGCTGGGCGAAATACATGCCGATGGCCGACAGCAGGGTGGGCAGCTCACCGACCAGGTTGCCCAGGCCGTAGACCAGGGTGTCCATGATCTGGCCATCCTCGAGTACCACGGCGACGCCACGCGCGATGCCGGCGATCATGGCCCCCACCAGCACGTCGCGGAAGCCCTTGTTGAAGCCTTCGCAGATATCCTCGGTGGACAGGCCGGCGATCAGGCCGACGACGATGCCCATGACGATGAACAGGCCGGCCATCTCCATCATGAACCAGCCCTGCGCCAGCACCCCGTAGACCAGCAGGCCGAGGAAGCCGAAGGTGGCCAGGGCCGCCCATTTCTGACGGGTGTTGGCGACCAGGGCCCCCTCGTCGGTGGCATGCTGGAAGTGGATGCGCTTCTCGGCCTCGGTGGCGTCATCGGCCATCAGGCTGAGTTCGGGGTTGCGGCGTACCCTGCGTGCATAGCGCATGACGAAGAAGATGCCGGCGCCCAGCACGGCGGCGAAGGCCAGGGCGCGCAGACCGAAGCCGGAGTACAGCGGCAGGTTGGACAGCTGCTGGCCGAGCCCCGTGTTGATGGGGTTGAGGATGCCGGTGGTGAAGCCCGCGGTGGTGGCGCACAGCGCCACGGCGGCGGCGGTCACCGAGTCGAAGCGCAGCGCGATCATCAGCGGCAGGATGACCGGCACATAGACCAGGGCCAGTTCCTGGGTGCCGATGATCGTGGCGATGACGGCGAACACGGTCATCAGCACGGGGATCAGCAGCAGGCTCTGGTTGGCGAACTTGCGGCTCAACTTGTCGACGCCGATCTCGATGATGCCGGTGCGGTGCAGCACCATGAACATGCCGCCGATCATGAAGGTGAAGAACACCACCTGGCCGGCGCTCATCAGGCCGTTGGGAATCGCCAGCATGAAGTCGACCAGGCCGACCGGTGTCGACTCGACGAACTGGAAGGAGGCGGCGTCGATGGTGATACGCCCATTGGGACCGGGGATGCGCTCGTACACGCCGGCCGGCACGAAGTAGGTGGCGATCGAGGCCAGGGCGATGAAGACGAACAGGATCACATAGATATGGGGTATCCGAAGCGCTTTCTTGGGCTTGTTGTCGGCGACTTCGGCTGCACAGGCTTGAGGTTGTTGAGACATGCGGGACCTCGGGTTGTTGTTGAATCTCGGGGGAGCCGCATCATCGCCCTTGCCGGGCGGATGGGCTCGGGGCATCGCGTGGGTACCGGTCGCTGAGGGGGGTGCCGGTCCTCACGAATGAAGTGGTCACTTGATTAGTCGCGACCGACACTGTGGGTCGCGTGCTCTGTCGTGCGTCCTCCTCCTCGGCTGTCGGGTCATTGCCGGATTGAAGCTCAATGTGGAAGGAATTTCCACAATTATTTTTTCATCAATCTGTCGATGTTGAAATTTATGTTTCGGCGGCTAAGATGGTCGTACGGGCTGACCCGAAGGTCAATGGCCGTTTCTGGAGAGGTCCCGCCTCGAGCTCGGCCCCCGTCGCCATTGGCAGTCCGTCCAGATCGTCTGCCATGCCCGGGAGGGGTGGTCATCTCACAGAGAGGAGGTTGTATGCTGGAACTCGAGGCCCGTCCCCTGACGCCTGAGGCCTTCGCGCCCTTCGGCGACGTGATCGACACCCGTGCGTCCGACTACTTCCACATCAATGCCGGCCGCACCCGGCGCTACCACGACCTGGCCAGGGTGGAGATCCTGGGTGACCAGGCCCGGGCGCTGATCAGCATCTTCGTCAGCCAGCCGGTCGAGGTGCCGCTCGAGCTGTCGTTCCTGGAACGCCATCCGCAGGGCAGCCAGGCCTTCGTGCCGATGCACGAGGAGCGCTTCCTGGTGGTGGTGGCGCCCCCTGGCGATGCCATCGACCCCAGCGAGGTACGTGCCTTCGTCACCGACGGCCGCCAGGGGGTCAACTACCGGGCCGGTACCTGGCACGCCATCCAGTCGGTGCTGGGGCGCGAGGGCGAGTTCCTGGTGGTGGATCGTGGCGGCGAGGGCAACAACTGCGACGAGTACCCCATCGACATCCGCGTGACCCTGCCGGAAGGCGAGGCCGTCGCGTCTACCCGCGAACAAGAGGAAACCCCATGAGTCAGCGTCAGTACTATGCCCCCCAGGGCGGCCACCCCGGCCAGAAGGTGATGACCACCGACCGTGCCATGTTCACCGAGGCCTTCGCGGTCATTCCCAAGGGCGTCTATCGTGACATCGTCACCAGCAAGCTGCCTCACTGGGAGAACACGCGCCTGTGGGTGCTGTCGCGTCCGCTGTCCGGCTTCGCCGAGACCTTCTCCCAGTACATCATGGAGGTCTCTCCCGGCGGCGGCAGCGAGCGGCCCGAGACCGACCCGGGCGCCGAGGGCGTGCTGTTCGTGGTGGAGGGCGAGATGGTGCTGACCCTGGCCGGCGAGAAGCATCGTATGGAGCCCGGCGGCTACGCCTTCATCCCGCCGAGCAGCGACTGGCAGCTGCGCAACGAATCCGACGCCCCGGTGCGTTTCCACTGGATCCGCAAGGCCTACGAATACGTCGACGGCATCGAGGTGCCCGAGGCCTTCGTGGTCAACGAGAACGACATCGCGCCGACGGTGATGCCGGACTGCAACGAGGTGTGGGCCACCACCCGCTTCGTCGACCAGGAGGACCTGCGTCACGACATGCACGTGACCATCGTCACCTTCCAGCCCGGCGGCGTGATCCCCTTCGACGAGACCCACGTCATGGAGCACGGCCTCTACGTGCTCGAGGGCAAGGCGGTCTACCACCTCAACCAGCAGTGGGTCGAGGTCGAGGCCGGCGACTACATGTGGCTGCGCGCCTTCTGCCCGCAGGCCTGCTATGCAGGCGGGCCGGGCCCCTTCCGTTACCTGCTCTACAAGGACGTCAACCGGCACATGGCGCTGCCTTACAGCAAGCGCCGCTGATCGGCCTGCGCACGGCAATGGAAACGACGACACCCGCCCTTCGGCGGGTGTCGTCGTGTTCGGAAAAGAAGGGCATCTCACACATCGGCAATCGATGAGCTTTCCCGGCGACAAGCCTTCGCGAGGGCGCTGTAAACCCCTCCATGGGCGCTACTTTTGCCATCCCTGGTCAAAAGACCCTCGCTTCGGTTTGTCCCCGGCGCTCATCTCGTCGAGCGTCTAGAAATGGACTCTTAGAGAGCTCGATGTCAGCCGCGATTGATATCGGTGATGGATTCGCCGGTGTGCTGGACGTGGTCGGCCAGCAGGCGCCGGGCGCGTTCGCCGTCCCGGGCCTTGAGCGCCTCGAGGATGGCGCGGTGCTCGTCGGTGGATTCCTGCCAGCGGCCGATGCGGTCCAGCGCCAGGTATCGGGCCCGCTCCAGGCGGCCGAGCAGGCGGCGATGGGTCTCCTCGAGGACCGGGTTCTTGGCGCCCGCCACCAGCTGGGCGTGGATGCGCTGGTTGAGTTCGAAGTAGGCGTCCCGGTCGCCCTTCTCGTGGAGCTTCTCGAGACGCTCCTGGAGGGCCTCGAGCTGCTTGAGTTCGGTGTTGGTCATGCGCTCGGCAGCCAGGCCCACGGCCAGGCTCTCGATGCCGGCTTCCACCTCGAACAGGTGCTCGAGCTCCCGGGGATCGATGCGGGTGACCACGGCGTTGCGGTTGCGGCGGGTCGCGATCAGTCCCTCGCTGGCCAGCATGCGCAGGGCCTCGCGCAGCGGGGTCCGCGAGATACCCAGCTGCTCGCACAGCGCCGGCTCGACGATCCGCTCACCCGGTGCCAGCTCGCCGTGCACGATCATTCGCTGCAGGATGTGATAGGCCTCCTGGGCGAGCGAGGTGGTCTGGATGCGTCGCCGGTTGGCGGTATCGTCGGCGACGGGCGCCTCGGTGTCCGTGGTCATGGGCATGGTCTCCTTGGGTCGACGGATGGAATCCCCTCGGGCCCGATATGCTTTCAGTATACGGTGCACCGCTGTGGGGCGGAAAGGCCGCCGGGTAGGCCGCGGCGGCCGGTTTGGTCAGCTCTGGGGATCGTCCAGTGGTTCCAGGAACCCCTTTCATGGCCCGACGGAAGCGATGGGCTTTTCCGGCGCCAAGCCCCGGAGTGCCGGACCATCGCGAGGGCGCTGTAGACGCTCGGCGGGAAGAACATCCACCGGATGTTCCACTCTTTCCGCCTCGCCCCTGGTCAAAAGACCCTCGCTCCGCCGTGTCCCCGGCGCTCATCTCATCAGCTATGCGAATAGGTGCTTTACGGGGCACTTGCGGGTGCCGCGGGAGCGTCTCCTCTGTGGCGGGGCGAAAAAGCGGCGGCCCGGGTTATCAGGCGCCCTGCGTGGCGAGTGGCTGGCGGCCGACCAGGCGCGACAGGGCCTCGGTCAGGCCGCGGCAGTCCTTGGTGGGAGGCGCGGCGAAGCTGCCGCCGCTGGGCGCGGCGGGGGCCAGGTCGACCATGGCCTGGGCCTGGTGGAGGGCGCAGGTCACCCCGTCCAATGCCGGCACCGGGAGGCGTTCGGACACGCTCCGGGCCAGGCCGGCCAGGGGCGCGCCGGCCAGGATCAGCACGTCGGCGCCGTCGTCGGCCACGGCGCGCTCGGCCAGTGCCACCAGGCGCTCGCCCTGGTCCTCCTGGACGCGGCCGATATGGGCCAGCGGCTCGTCCAGCGCGCGGATGCTGGCCAGGCGGTCGGCGAAGCCGTGGGCGGCGATGGTCTCCCGGTACCAGGCCTGGATGCGCTGGGAGATGGCGATCACCGAGAAGCGGCTGCCCTGCTGGCAGGCGCTGACCAGGGCGGCCTCGGTCATGCCCACCACCGGGATGGGCAGGATCTCGCGCAGCGCGGTGAGGCCGGGGTCGCCGAAGGCGGCGACCACCACCGCGTCGTGCTCTGCATGCGCCTCGGCGGCGACCTGCATGGCGGCATAGCCGCCGATCTGGGCCTCGGCCCGGGTCTCGATGTAGGCCACGCCGAACGGCGCGGTGGCCATGGTCAGCTCGGTGCCGGGCCGGGTGCTGCGCCGTGCCTCGGCCTCGATCAGGCGGGTCACGTCCGTGGAGATGTTGGGGTTGATGACCAGAAGTTTCATGGCGTGTTCTCTTGTCGTTCCTGGTTGGCGTCGGTGTTCCGGGCGCAGGGGCCCGGCCCCGCCCCTTGGGGCGAGGACGCGCGTCGTCGTTATTTCGTTTCTCGGGGTGGTCAGTAGCCCAGGGCGCGGGGCAGCCAGGTGACGATGCCGGGGAAGGCGATGCAGGCGATCAGCACCACGTACTGGAAGGCGATGAACGGCCAGGCGCTCTTCATCAGCTCGTTGAGGCTGAGGTTGGAGATGCCGCACATCACGAACAGCAGTACGCCCACCGGCGGCGTCATCATGCCCACCACCAGGTTCATCACGAACAGGAAGCCGAACAGCAGCGGATCGATGCCGTAGGCCAGGGCGATGGGCGCCAGCAGCGGCACCAGCATGATGTAGGCGGCGTTGGACTCGATGAACATGCCCACTCCGATCAGCAGGGCCATGACCAGCAGCAGGAACATCAGCGGATCGGAGGTGACGCCCTGGATCCAGCTGGTGAGCTGCATCGGAATCAGGTCGATGGTGAAGGCGAAGGTCATGGTCGAGGCGAAGGCGATCAGGGCACCGACCATGGCGGCGGTCACCGCCGCGTTGAACATCGCCTTGGGCAGGTCCGACAGGCGCAGCTGGCGGGTCACGAAGAAGCCGATCAGCAGGGCGTAGACCACGGCGATGGCGGCCCCCTCGGTGGGGGTGAAGGCGCCGGCGACGATGCCGCCGACCACCACGATGGGCATCAGCAGGATCGGCAGGGCGCGCCAGGTCTGGACCAGGACGTGCTTGAGCCCGATCTCGCCGCCGGCCAGCGGATAGCCCCGGCGCATGGCGATGAAGCTGGCCAGGCCCATGAAGCCCACCGCCAGGATGACGCCGGGCACCACGCCGGCCATGAAGAGCCCGCCCACCGAGACCGAGGAACCGGCCATCAGGGCGTAGACGATCATGGCGTTGCTGGGCGGGATGATGGCGCCCAGGTTGGCGGCCGAGGCGACCACGGCGCTGCTGTAGCCGGTGTCGTACTGCTGGCGCATGGAGGGCACCAGCGAGCTGCCCAGGGCGCTGGCGCTGGCCACGGCGGCGCCGCTGACCGCGGCCAGCACCATGCCGGCGACGATGGCGACGTGGGCCAGGCCGCCATGGACGCGGCCGATCAGCGAGTTGGCGAAGTCCACCAGGCGCTGCAGGATGCCGGCGGCGACCATCAGCTCGCCGGCCAGCATGAACAGCGGGATGGCCATCAGCGGGAAGCTGTTGACCGAGTGCATCATGCGCTGGGGCAGCACGGCGAAGTCCATGCCGCCGATGTAGAGGCCGACCAGCGAGGCCAGGCCCAGGGCGAAGGCCAGCGGCATGCGCAGCAGGGCGAAGCCCAGGAAGGTGAAGATGATGGCCGGGGTCATGAGTCGTTCCCTCCTTGACGGCCGGGGGGCGCGCTGGGCAGCGGTTCCAGCCGACAGGCCTGGGCGATCAGATGCAGGCAACCGTGGCCGGCACAGATCAGCACGGCGATGTAGAAGACGGCGGCGGTGATCGGCAGGGTCGGCATCAGCTCCTGCCACTTGTCGGCCACGGCGCCGAGGCTGATCCAGAACAGCGCCGCCATGAACACGGCGGCAATCAGCGCCATCAGCTGCGCCAGCCGGTCCTGGAGGGCCTTGGGCAGCAGGCCGACCAGGGCGTCGATGCCCACATGGATGCCCACCTTGATGCCATGGGGGATGGCCAGGAAGATCGCCCACACGAAGAACAGGCGCGACAGCTCGTCGGCGGAGTCGATGGAGGTGCCGAGCACGTAGCGGGCGAACACCTGGGCCGAGACCAACACGGTCATCACCGCCATGGCCACCAGGATGGCGAAGTAGGAGGTGCGATCGAGCAACGCCAGGCCATGCAGGAAATGGCGCTTGAAGGGGCTGGAGGCATACGCCTCCAGCCGGTGCCAGACGGGTGTCATGACGCGAGCTCCTCGAGCACCCGGTCGACGATGTCCGCGCCGATCTTGTCGCGCAGGTCATCGACCACGCCCTGGCTGGCCTCACGCAGGGCGCTGCGGGTCTCGTCGCTGATCGGGGTGAACTCCATGCCCCGCTCGATCAGCGTCTCGCGGGCGGCCTCGTCCTCCTCGGCGGCGGTCTGACGCTGCCAGGCCACGGCCTCGTCCATGGCGGCCTGCACGGCCTGCCGCTCTTGCTCGCTCAGCGACTCGAACTTGTCGCGGTTGGCGGCCACCACGATGTAGTCGTAGAAGTGCCCGGTGTCGGAGAGGTGCTGCTGGACCTCGTCGAGCCGCTTGGTGCTGATGATGCTGTAGGGGTTCTCCTGGCCGTCCAGCACGCCCTGCTGCAGGGCCCCGTAGACCTCGTTGATGTCCATGGAGACCGGGTTGGCGCCGATGGCGCGGAAGGTATCCAGGTGGGTCTGGTTGGGTTGCAGGCGGATCTTGAGGTCCTGGAAGTCTTCCAACGACTCGAGGGGGCGCACGTCGTTGGTGACGTGGCGGAAGCCCAGCTCCATGTAGCCCAGGGCGGTGAAGCCGGCCTCGGCGAGCTTCTCGTCGAGCAGCTCGCCGATCTCGCCGTCGATCAGCGCGAAGGCGTCCTCGCGATTGTCGAAGGCGAAGGGCAGGCTCAGGGCCTCGAGCTCCGGTACCGTGCGCGACAGATAGGAGACCCCGATCCAGGTGCCCATGATGGCGCCGGAGGCGACCTGGTCGACGTTCTCGCCGGCGCCACCGAGCTGCATGTTGGGGAACAGCTGGGCGGTCAGCTCGCCGTCGGTGCGCTCGGCCAGTTTCTCCTGGAAGATCTCCATGGCGCGGCTGCTGGAGTGGTCATCGGTGAAGTTGCCGCCGAAGCGCAGGGTGTCGGCGCTGGCCATCAGCGGCGAGCCGAGACCGAGGGCGAGCAGCAGGCTGGTGGAGATCCGGGTGATGCGCGTTGTTGTTGTCATGTGGTTTTCCTTCGCGGTGGGTGGCGGTGGATGCGCCTGGGGCGCGGTCAAGGAAAACCATAGGTCAGGATATGGATAAATACAAAATACAGAATACTATTTTTTTATTAATACATAAAAATCAAGGTGTTGAATCTTTGTATTTATCGGCATTGTCCGTCTCGTTGTGCCGAACCACGCCCTCAGCCGCCGCCCAGCCCCTGGATCACCGCATCGCCGGTCCGGCGCATGTGCTTGCGCATGGCGCATGACAGGGCCTCGCCGTCGCGAGCCTCCAGGGCGGCCAGTATCTCGCCGTGCTCCCGGGCCGACTCCTCCCAGCGTCCCAGCTGGAGGTTCGCCGCATAGCGGGCCCGGGTGACCTTCACCGTCAGCGATGTCTCCAGCTCGAGCAGCACGGCGTTGCCGGCGATCTCGGTCAGTCGCCGGTGCAGCTGCTGGTTGAGCGCGAAGTACTCCGGCCGCTCCTGGCGGCGGTAGTGGGACATCATCCTCTGGTGCAGCTCGCGGATCTCCGCGACCTCGGCCTCGCCGGCGCGGCTGGCCAGCAGCCGTCCGGACAGCCCCTCCAGTTCCACCATGACCTCGAACAGGTCGGCGACTTCCCCGGGCTCCACCTCGGTCACCTTGGCGCCGCGGTTGGGCAGCAGTTCGACGAGCCCTTCGTTGGCCAGCACCTTGAGCGCCTCGCGCAGCGGCGTGCGGGAGACCTCGAAGGTCTCGCAGAGCCGTTTCTCCGAGATTCGGCTACCCGGCGGCAGCTCGCCCTCCAGCACCATCTCGCGCAGGCGCTCGGCGACCACCTCGTAGAGCGACAGGCGCCGTAGTCGCGGCTGCGGCGGGGTGTCCTGGCGGGTGGCGAGGTCGGTGGTGTCGTCCATGGAATCTCCTGCGGGTGTCGCGGCCGAGGTGGGGAGCGGGCCGTGGGATGAAAAGTGTACTTGCAAAATCTCGGACTTGTGCAACGCTTGGGTTCGTGTATTTTGAATTCAAAATGCAGAATACGATAAAAACAAGGATTTCGCCCATGAACCGAACCCTCATCGGCATGCTGACGCCGTCCTCCAATACCGTGTTGGAGCCCCTTACCGCGGCCCTGCTGCACGAGCTGATGCCCGAGGTGACCGCCCACTTCCAGCGCTTCACAGTCAGGGAGATCTCGTTGAGCGAAGCGGCGCTCGCGCAGTTCGATCCCGCCCCGCTGCTGGAGGCCGCCCGGCGGCTCAACGACGCGCGTATGGACGTCATCGCCTGGAACGGCACCTCGGCCAGCTGGCTGGGCTTCGAGACCGATCGCAAGCTGTGCGCCGCCATCACCGAGACCACCGGGGTGCCGGCCACCACCAGCGTACTGGCGCTCAACGAGGTGCTCGAACGCAGCGGGGTGACCCGGCTGGGACTGGTGACGCCCTACCTCGACGACATCCAGGCGGCGATCGTCGCCAACTATGCAAGGGCGGGCATCGAGGTGGTCGCCGAGCGCCACCTGAACGATCGCGGCAACTTCTCCTTCTCCGAATACGACGAGGCCACCCTGGCGCGGATGGTGCGCGAGGTGGCAAAGGCCAGGCCCCAGGCCATCACCATCCTGTGCACCAACCTGCGCGGCGCGGGCATCGTCCCCGAGCTGGAGCAGGAACTCGGTATCCCCATCTACGACTCGGTCAGCGTCACGGTGTGGAAGACGCTGGCCCTGGCCGGCGTCGATCCCGCCCGGATCGCGGGCTGGGGGCAACTGTTCCAGGACCCGCGCCTGTCGGCGCAGGCCCGGGAGGAGCTAACGCGTATCTCGTAGATGCGATTTTGATAAAGGCTCTTAGACAGGCAAGACGCAACGGCAAGACCACCACCAACAATCCCAATCAAGAGGTGACCCGATGCCAACCATGACTCCCAAGGCAATCGCAATGGGCGGAACGCTTGCCGCCGGCATGCTGCTCGGCGGGCTGGCCCAGGCCGAGACCATGCTGCGTACGGTCGGCAACTTCTCCGGCAACAAGCTTCACGTGGAAGAGGTCGAGCGGCCCTTCTTCAGCGAGCTCGACGCCCGCGACGACCTGGCGGTCGTCTACAACCCCATGGACGCCATCGGCGTCGAGGCGGCCGACGCCCTGCGGCTGATCCGCTCCGGCGCCTTCGACGTGATGTCGGTGCAGATCGGCATGGCCTCGCGAGACGAGCCCTTCTTCGAGGGTATCGACCTGGCGGGCGTGGCCTCCGGTCTCGATGCGCAGCGCGAGGCGGTCGACGCCGTGCGTGAGACGTTCGATGCGCGTCTGCAGGAACGCTTCAACGCCAAGCTGATGACGCTCTGGCCCTTCGGGCCGCAGATGATGTTCTGCAACGGCGACATCGACGACGTCGCGGACCTGGAGGGCAAGAAGGTGCGCGTCTTCACGCCCTCCATGTCGCGCCTGGTGGAAGGGCTCGGGGCGACCCCGGTGACCCTGCAGTTCAGCGAGGTCTACCTGGCCCTGCAGCGCGGCGTGGCCGACTGCGGCGTGACGGCGCCTTCCGCCGGCAACAACGGCAAGTGGCCCGAGGTCACCGACACCTTCGTGCCGCTGCCGCTGGCCTACTCGGTGCAGGGGCACTTCATGAACCTCGATACCTGGAACAGCTTCAGCGAGGCCCAGCAACAGGCACTGACCGAGGCCTTCGCCCGCCTGGAGGACCAGATGTGGGAGCTGGCCTACGACGTCAACGACGACGCCATCGCCTGCAACACCGGCCAGGACAGCTGCTCCGGCCACGAGGCCTACGACATGGACCTGGTGGAGATCGACCCGGACTCCCGTCAACTGGTCGAGACGATCACCAGCGAGGCGGTGCTGCCGGTGTGGGCCGAGACCTGCAGCCGGCAGTATGACGCCTGTGTCGAGGACTGGAACGCCACCGTCGGCGAGGCCGCCGGCCTGACCATCCAGTAAGCGTCGTCAACCCGCGCCCCGGCCGCGGCCGGGGCGCCCGTGGAGGTGCCCGATGGTATCCCGGAGTCCCTACTGGCTCGCCCGCCGACTGGCCCACGGCGCCGCCGTCGCCGCCGGCTACGGTGCGCTGGGCCTGTCGCTGCTGATCACCTTCGAGGTGATCGCCCGCAAGCTCTTCAACTTCTCCCTGCAGGGCGTCGACGAGATCGGTGGCTACGTGCTGGCGATCGGTGTCTCGTTCAGCTTCGCCTACGCCCTGCTGCATCGCGCCCACACCCGGGTCGATGTGCTGATGTCACGCCTGCCTGGCCCCGTCCAGGCCCCCCTCAACGCTGCGGCCATGCTGCTGCTGGCCGGCTTCTCGCTGTTCATGCTGTGGCGGGCCGTCGAGACGCTGCACGAGACACTGGAGTTCGGCAGCCTCGCCAGCACCCCGCTGCAGACCCCGCTGTGGATCCCGCAGAGCCTGTGGGTCCTGGGGCTGGGGGTCTTCGCCGTGTTGACCAGCCTGCTTGCCCTGCATGCCACGGGACAGCTGGTCACCGGTCGTTTCCGTGCGCTCAACCGGGATTACGGCCCGCGCAGCGCCCGGGACGAGCTGGACGAGGCCCGGCATGACTACGCTCGGCAGGATCAGGCCGAGGACATGACCACCACGCCGCAGGGGAATCCGTCATGATCACCGCAATCGAGGTCCTGGTCGGCTTTGTCATCATGCTGGGCATGATGGCGGCCGGCATCCACGTGGCGGTGGCCATCTTCTCGGTGGCCGCCCTGGGCACCCTGATGTACCTGGGCACGCCGCTGCTGTTCTCCTTCGGCGATGCCCTCTGGGGTACCCTCAACGACTTCATCCTCACCGCCATCCCGCTGTTCATCCTGCTGGGGGAACTGCTGCTGCGCAGTGGCATCACCGAGCGGATGTACAGCGCCCTGTCGGTGTGGCTGAATCGCATGCCCGGCGGACTGCTGCACACCAACATCGGCGCCTCCTCGGTGTTCGCCGCCATGTCCGGCTCCTCGGTGGCCACCGCCGCGACCATCGGCACCGTGGCACTGCCGGCCTTCGCCGAGCGCGGCTACAGCGAGCGCCTGGCGCTGGGCACCCTGGCCGCCGGGGCGACGCTGGGCATCCTGATCCCCCCCAGCATCAACATGATCATCTACGGGGCCATCACCAACACCTCCATCGGCAAGCTGTTCATCGCCGGGATCCTCCCGGGCTTGGCCCTGGCCGGGGCCTTCATGCTGGCGATCATGGCCTTCAGCCTGCTGCGCCCGGGCGTGGCCGGCGAGGCCGAGCCGCGGGCCTCGCTGCGCGAGCGACTGGCATCGCTGGTGGACCTGCTGCCGCCGGCCTTCGTCTTCGCCATCGTCATCGGCAGCATCTACAGCGGCTGGGCGACGCCCACCGAGGCCGCCGCCCTGGGGGTGGTCGCGGCCCTGGTGCTGGCCGCGATGAATCGCAAGCTCACCCTGTCCATGCTCCACGAGTGCTTCCTGTCGATGGCCCGTACCACGGCGATGATCATGCTGATCATCGTGGCGGCCTTCTTCCTCAACTACATCGTGGGCATCCTCGGCATTCCCCACACCCTGACCCAGTGGGTCGCCGACCTGGGACTGTCGCCGCTGGGCCTGATCCTGGCCCTGGTGATCTTCTACCTGGTGCTGGGCTGCTTCCTCGAGACCCTGTCGATGATGATCGCCACCGTGCCCATCGTGGTGCCGATGGTGGTGCAGTTCGGCTTCGACCCGGTGTGGTTCGGCATCTTCCTGGTGGTCATGATGGAGATCTCGCTGATCACCCCGCCCATCGGCATGAACCTCTACGTGGTCCAGGGCGTACGCGGCCGCGGCTCCATCGGCGATGTCATGCTCGGCAGCCTGCCGTTCCTCGCCATCATGCTGCTCTTCGTGCTGCTCATCACGATCTGGCCCGGGCTGGTGCTGTGGCTCCCCAACGCCATGGGCTAGGCCATGCCTGACGCCCGTTTAGAACTCCTTTCCAACTCCCCTGACACTCCCGACGAGGCACACGACATGTCACGCTTCGATACCCTGATCACCAACGGCCTGATCATCACCGCCATCGACCGTTACACCGCCGATATCGGCCTCAAGGACGGGCGCATCGTCGCCCTGGGCCAGGACCTGGGCGAGGCCGAGGAGGTCATCGACGCCCAGGGCCTGTGGGTGATGCCCGGCGGCGTCGATGCCCACTGCCACCTGGACCAGCCGCTCGGCGACGGCGCGGTGATGGCCGACGACTTCGAGAGCGGCACCCGCTCGGCGGCCTGCGGCGGCACCACCACGGTGATTCCCTTCGCCGCCCAGCAGAAGGGCCAGGGCCTGCGCGCCGCGGTGGAGGACTACCACCGGCGCAGCGAGGGCAAGGCCTTCGTCGACTATGCCTTCCACATGATCGTCACCGATCCCACCGAGACGGTGCTCAAGGAGGAGCTGCCGGCGCTGATCGAGGAGGGCTACAGCTCCTTCAAGATCTACCTGACCTACGACGACCTCAAGCTCAATGATCGCGAGGTGCTGGAGGTGCTGGCCATGGCCCGCCGCGAGGGCGGCATGGTCATGGTGCACGCCGAGAACGCCGACTGCATCGCCTACCTCACCGAGCTGCTCGAGGAGCAGGGCAGGACCGCGCCCTACTACCACGGGGTGGCCCACTCGACGATCGCCGAGCGCGAGGCCACCCATCGGGCCATCTCGCTGGCCGAGCTGGTCGACGTGCCGCTGTTGATCGTGCACGTCTCGGGCCCCGAGGCCATCGAGCAGATCCGCTGGGCTCAGGGCCGCGGCCTGCGGGTCTACGGCGAGACCTGCCCCCAGTACCTGATGCTGACCGCCTCTGACCTGGACCGGGAGGGCTTCGAGGGCGCCAAGTGCGTGTGCAGCCCGCCGCCGCGAGACCCCGCCGCCCAGGAGGCGGTCTGGGAGGCCCTGGAGAACGGCGTCTTCCAGGTGTTCTCCTCGGATCATGCGCCCTTCCGCTACGAGGATCCCCAGGGCAAGAAGCTGCATGGCGAATCGGCGAGCTTCGCGCACATCCCCAACGGCATCCCGGGGCTGGAGACGCGCCTGCCGATCCTGTTCTCCGAGGGGGTGATCAAGGAGCGCATCGACGCCACCCGCTTCGTGTCGCTGACCGCCACCCAACCGGCCAAGATCTACGGCCTCTATCCGCGCAAGGGCACCATCGCCATCGGCAGCGACGCCGACCTCACCCTGTGGGATCCCGCCACCCGCACCACGGTGCGCAACGCCGAGCTACACCATGCCGTGGACTACACCCCCTACGAGGGGCTCGAGCTCACCGGCAAGCCGGTGCTGACCCTGTGTCGGGGCCGGGTGGTCTCCAGGGACGGCCGGCCCAGCGCCGAGCCGGGATATGGCCAGTTCCTGAAGTGCGACAAGCCCCGGCCGGCCCGGCCGCGGGGCGCGGCCAAGGGGTTCTGAGCATGACACGAGACGCGATCATCGCCGCCGGTGCCGAGCGCCTGATCCAGGCGCACCGCCAGGGTCGACCGATTCCGGTCCCCCTTGATATTCCACTGGCCGAGGAGGCCGATGCCTATGCCATCCAGGAACGGGTGTCCATGACGCTTGGCACTCCCGCCGGCTGGAAGCTCGGTGGCATCGTGCCCGGCGAGGCGCCGCGCTACTCGCGGCTGTTTGCCGAGCACAACCAGGCCTCGCCCGGCGTCTGCCGCCGCCGGGACCATCAGGTGGTGTTCCTCGAACCGGAGCTCGCCGTGGTGCTGGGTGCGGCGATCCCGGCCCGCGAGGCGCCCTACACCCGGGCCGAGATCGCCCCGCGGGTCAGCGGTCTGCATGCCGCCATCGAGGTGGTCGACAGCCGCTTTGCCGACTGGCCCGAGGTGCCCCCGCTGTGGCAGCTGGCCGATGGCCTCAGCCACGGCGGTTTCGTACTGGGCAGCGGCGTCGCGCCCGGGTCGCTGGATCGGCTGGTCGATGCCGAATACCGGCTGACCCTCGACGGCCAGGTGGCCCTGGCCGGGCGGGGCGGTCATCCCGGCGGCGACCCGGCCGCGCTGCTGGTGGAGATGGTCAACGCCCGCATCGCCCGGGACGGGGAGGGCTTCGCCGCGGGAGAGGTGATCACCACCGGCACCTTCGACGGGGTGGTGGAGATGCTCGCCGGGCAGCAGGCCCGGCTGGTCTTTGCAGGCATCGGCGAGGCGGTCCTGCACCTCGCCCCCTGAGCTTGCATGCGCTCGTTTCATGCCTGGGCCGCCGCCTACCCCATTCGGGGGATTGCATCGGCCCTTGATGATTGAATTCATGATAAATTTTTCCATTTACCCAAGCCACTGTTATGGCTTGGGTATTTTTTTGCATGCTATCGGTTGGAAATGTTTTCCAAAAAATCTTGACGGCATTCCCGGGGCGGGTCTAGTCTCTGTATACAGAAATATTTTCCAAAGAATAAAAGCCACCACTGGAGGAATCGCCATGGCTCGCATGACCGCTGCGGAAGCCGCCGTTCACGTGCTGCGCAAGGAGGGCATCGACGTCGCCTTCGGGCTGCCCGGTGCCGCCATCAACCCCTTCTACGCCGCCATGCGCAAGGTCGGCGGCGTGGATCACGTGCTGGCGCGCCACGTCGAGGGCGCCTCGCACATGGCCGAGGGCTACACCCGCACCCAGCCGGGCAACATCGGGGTGTGCATCGGCACCTCCGGCCCGGCCGGCACCGACATGATCACCGGGCTGTACTCGGCCTCCGCCGATTCCATCCCGATCCTGTGCATCACCGGCCAGGCGCCGGCCAACAAGCTGCACAAGGAGGACTTCCAGGCGGTGGACATCAAGGCCATCGCCGGGCCGGTCACCAAGTGGGCCATCACCGTGCTGGAGCCGGCCCAGGTGCCGCGCGCCTTCCAGCAGGCCTTCCAGATCATGCGCAGCTCGCGCCCGGGGCCGGTGCTGCTCGACCTGCCCATCGACGTGCAGATGACCGAGATCGAGTTCGATCCGGACACCTACGAGCCGCTGCCGGCCTACAAGCCGGCCGCCAGCCGAGCCCAGATCGAGAAGGCGCTGGGCATGCTCAACGAGGCCGACAAGCCGCTGCTGGTGGCCGGGGGCGGCATCATCAACGCCGACGCCAGCGACCTGCTCACCGAGTTCGCCGAGCTGACCGGCGTGCCGGTCATCCCGACCCTGATGGGCTGGGGCACCATCCCCGACGACCACCGTCTGATGGCGGGCATGGTCGGCCTGCAGACCTCGCATCGCTACGGCAACGCCACCCTGCTGGAGTCCGACTTCGTGATGGGGATCGGCAACCGCTGGGCCAACCGTCATACCGGGACGCTGGACACCTACACCGCAGGCCGCACGTTCGTCCACGTGGACATCGAGCCGACCCAGATCGGGCGCATCTTCGGTCCGGACTACGGCATCGTCTCCGACGCCAAGGCGGCGCTCGAGCTGTTCATCGAGGTGGCCAAGGAGTGGCAGGCCGAGGGCAAGCTCAAGGACCGCAGCGCCTGGGCCGAGGAATGCCAGGAACGCAAGCGCACCCTGCTGCGCAAGACCCACTTCGACAACGTGCCGGTCAAGCCGCAGCGCGTGTACGAGGAGATGAACAAGGCGTTCGGCAAGAACACCCGCTACATCAGCACCATCGGCCTGTCGCAGATCGCCGGCGCCCAGTTCCTGCACGTCTACAAGCCGCGCCACTGGATCAACTGCGGCCAGGCGGGCCCGCTGGGCTGGACCATCCCGGCCGCGCTGGGCGTGCGTCGCGCCGACCCGGACGCCGAGATCGTCGCCCTGTCCGGCGACTATGATTTCCAGTTCATGGTCGAGGAGCTGGCCGTGGGCGCGCAGTTCAACCTGCCCTACATCCACGTGCTGGTGAACAACTCCTACCTGGGGCTGATCCGCCAGGCCCAGCGCGGCTTCGACATGGACTACCAGGTGCAACTGTCGTTCGAGAACATCAACTGCCCGGAGATCAACGGCTACGGCGTGGATCACGTCTCCGTGGTCGAAGGGCTGGGCTGCAAGGCGATCCGCGTCACCGAGCCCGACCAGATCGCCCCGGCCTTCGAACAGGCCCGCGTGCTGATGAAGCAGCACCGCGTGCCGGTGGTGGTCGAGGTCATCCTCGAGCGGGTGACCAACATCTCCATGGGCACCGACCTGGGCGGCGTCAACGAGTTCGAGGCGCTGGCCGAGAACGTCACCGACGCCCCGACCTCCATCGCCGCCCTGCGCTGAGGACGGCGACCGCCCGACCGCCGGTGGGGACCGGCGGCCGGGCGGCCCGAGAGGTACGCTGACACACACGAGAAGACACAGGGAGATTCACATGGCCAAGTTTGCCGCCAATCTCAGCATGCTGTTCACCGAGGTCGACTTCCTCGACCGCTTCCAGGCCGCCGCCGAGGCCGGCTTCAAGGGCGTGGAGTACCTCTTCCCGTACGATTTCGAGGCAGCCGAGATCAAGCAGCGCCTCGACGACAACGGCCTGACCCAGGTGCTGTTCAACCTGCCGGCCGGCGACTGGGGTGCCGGCGAGCGCGGCATCGCCTGCCACCCGGATCGCGTCGAGGAGTTCCGCGCCGGGGTCGACCGCGCCATCGAGTACGCCGGGGTCCTGGGCAACACCCAGGTCAACTGCCTGGCCGGCATCAAGCCCTCCGGCGTGAGCGACGACCAGGCTCGCCAGACCCTGGTCGGGAACCTGCGCTTCGCCGCCGAGAAGCTCGAGGCCGCCGGCATCCTGCTGATCGCCGAGCCGATCAACACCCGCGACATCCCGGGCTTCTTCCTCAACCGCACCGAGCAGGCGCTGGCGATCTTCGACGAGGTGGGCAGCGGCAACCTGAAGCTGCAGTACGACATCTATCATATGCAGATCATGGAAGGGGATCTGGCGCCGACCATCGAGAAGCACATCGATCGCATCGCCCACGTCCAGCTGGCCGACAATCCGGGGCGCCACGAGCCGGGCACCGGCGAGATCAACTATCCCTTCCTGTTCGCCCATCTCGATCGCCTGGGTTACGACGGCTGGATCGGCTGCGAGTACAAGCCCCGGGCGGGGACCAAGGAAGGGCTGGGCTGGCTGGATGCCGTGCGTGGCTGAACATTGAAGATAGAATGGGGCACCGGGGCAGGCCCCTGGTCGGGATGAGCTTTTCCGGCGTCAAGACGCCGCGAGGGCGCTGTGAACCCCTCCCTGGGCGCTACCGACGCCATCCATGGCGTAGGACCCTCGCTTCGTCTTGCCCCCGGCGCTCATCCCTTGGAGCCCTGAGCGACGTTTTCCGCACGACGATCACGACCCAACGTCAGCAAGTAACGTGACAGGAGAATCATCATGAGCAAGATCGGTTTTATCGGACTGGGCATCATGGGCCGTCCCATGGCGGGCCACCTGCTGGACGCCGGCCACGAGCTGACCACCGTCAAGCGCGGCACCCTGGACGAGACCCTGGCCTCCAAGGGCATGCAGGAGCTCGACAATCCCAAGGCCGTCGCCGAGGCCTCCGAGGTGATCATCACCATCGTCCCGGACACCCCGGACGTCGAGGAGGTGCTGTTCGGCGAGGGCGGCGTCATCGAGGGGCTCAAGCCCGGGACCCTGGTGATCGACATGAGCTCCATCGCCCCGCTGGCGACCCAGGAGTTCGCCAAGCGCATCCAGGACGCCGGTGGCGAGTACGTCGACGCCCCGGTCTCCGGCGGCGAGGGCGGTGCCATCAATGCCGCCCTGACCATCATGGTCGGCGCCACCCCGGAAGGCTTCGATCGTGCCAAGCCGCTGCTCGAGATCATGGGCAAGACCATTACCCACATCGGCGACCAGGGTGCCGGCCAGACCTGCAAGGTGGCCAACCAGATCGTCGTCGCGCTGACCATCGAGGCCGTCTCCGAGGGCCTGCTGTTCGCCTCCAAGGCCGGCGCCGACGTGGCCAAGGTCCGCGAGTCCCTGCTCGGTGGCCTGGCCCAGTCGAAGATCCTCGACGTGCACGGCGAGCGCATGATCAACCGCACCTTCGATCCGGGCTTCAAGATTCGCCTGCACCAGAAGGACCTCAACCTGGCATTGGAGGGCGCGCGTAGCCTCAACCTCGCGCTGCCCGGCACCGCCAATGCCCAGCAGCTGTTCCAGGCCTGCGTCGCCCACGGCGGTGGTGACTGGGATCACTCCGGCATCGCCCGCGCCCTGGAGCAGCTCGCCGACCACGAGATCGGCAACCGCTGAGTCCGTTGCCGCCGGCCATCACGGATGGCCGGCGGAGGACAGGGGAGGTGACTGCTCCCTGATGGCAGGCGTCGGGTCGTCGCCTGCCTGGGTCGTCGCTTGACGGCCCCTTGCCCGGTGTCGAGTCTTCCCCTGTAGCTCCCTGGCTCGTCATCGGGCCCTTTTTCGAAGGAGACCCCCGAATGAATGCCCATTCCCCCCTGCTGTCCCGTGACCGGCCCGAGGCCGCCCGCGCCTGGCTGATGCGCCTGGGCGAGACCGCCGTCGAGGCGGTGCACCCCGACACGCTGCTGCCCGACCGGCTGCCGTCGCCGCCCGCCGGTCGCACCCTGGTGGTGGGGGCCGGCAAGGCGGCGGCCGCCATGGCGGCCGCCCTGGAGCGCGCCTGGCAGGCGCGCCATCCCGAGGCGCCGCTGTCCGGCCTGGTGGTGACCCGCTACGGCCATGGCGCCGAGTGTCGCCATATCGAGGTCCTCGAAGCCTCGCATCCCATGCCCGATGACCTGAGCGAGCAGGCCGCCCGCCGGATGCTCGAGGCCGTCGAGGGGCTCGGCGAGGATGACCTGGTGATCGCCCTGATCTCCGGCGGCGGCTCGGCGCTGATGACCCTGCCGGCGCCCGGCGTCTCGCTTTCCGAGAAGCAGGCCATCAACAAGGCACTGCTGCGCTGCGGCGCGCCGATTCGCGAGATCAACACCGTGCGCCGGCACCTGTCCGCCATCAAGGGCGGCCGGCTGGCGGCCGCCGCCCATCCGGCCCGGGTGCTGACCTGGCTGATCTCCGACGTGCCCGGCGACGAGGCCTCGTTGATCGCCTCCGGGCCGACCCTGCCGGATGCCAGCACCCCGGCCGAGGCCCTGGCGATCCTCGAACGCTACGGGATCGAGATCTCGGCGGGCGTGCGCCGCTGCCTGGAAGACCATGCCGAGGCCCCGCAGCCCGACGATCCGCCCTTCGCCCGGGACGAATGCGAGATCCTCGCCCGCGCCCGGGATGCCCTGGCGGCCGGGCAGGCCGCCGCCGAGCGCGACGGCCTCGAGGTTCGCCTGCTTGGCGACGACCTCGAGGGCGAGGCCCGCGAGCTCGGCCGCGCCCAGGGGCGCATGGCCCTGGCCGCCCAGGATGGCCTGACCCGACCGCTGGTGATCCTGTCCGGCGGCGAGACCAGCGTAACGGTCACCGGTGACGGCCGCGGCGGGCGCAACGTCGAGTTCCTGCTCGGTCTGTTCACGGCCCTCGAGGGCGCCGAGGGGATCCATGCCCTGGCCATCGACACCGATGGCATCGACGGCTCCGAGGACAACGCCGGGGCCATCTTCGGTCCGGACTGCTGGACGCGCATGCGCTCGCTCGGCCTCGAGCCCGACGACTATCTGTCTCGCAACGATGCCTATACTTTCTTCGAGGCGCTGGACGACCTGATCGTGACCGGTCCGACACGCACCAACGTCAACGACTTTCGTGCCATCCTGGTACTGCCGAGGCCCTCATGACGCTGCCCCCCCATGCTCCGATCCACGAGCCGATTCGTCGCACCAAGATCGTCGCCACCCTGGGTCCCGCCAGCGACCGGGAGGGCGTGCTCGAGCGGATGATCGCCGCCGGCGTCGACGTGGTGCGCCTCAACTTCTCCCACGGCTCGGCGGACGACCACCGCCACCGGCTCGCCGCGGTGCGCGAGATCGCCGCCCGGCTGGGCAAGAGCGTCGCCGCCCTCGGTGACCTCCAGGGACCCAAGATCCGCATCGCCCGCTTCCGCGACGGCGCCGTCGAGCTCGCCGAGGGCGCGTCCTTCGTGATCGACGTGGCCCTCGACGGCGAGGCCGGCGACGCCGGCCGGGTCGGCTGCGACTACAAGGCCCTGGCCGACGACGTCACGGCCGGCGACCGCCTGCTGCTCGACGACGGCCGCGTGGTCCTCGACGTCGCCCGGGTCGACGGCAGCGCCATCCACACCCGCGTGGTGGTGGGCGGCGCCCTGTCCAACAACAAGGGCATCAACAAGCAGGGCGGCGGCCTCTCGGCGCCGGCGCTGACCGACAAGGACAAGGCCGACCTCGAGACCGCCATCGCCATCGGCGTGGACTACCTGGCGGTGTCCTTCCCGCGCCATGCCGCCGACATGCGCGAGGCCCGCGCGCTGCTCGGCGAGGCCGGCCGCGAGATCGGCCTGGTGGCCAAGCTCGAGCGCGCCGAGGCGGTGGCCGACGACGCCACCCTCGACGGCATCATCGAGGCCAGCGAGGCGGTGATGGTGGCCCGCGGCGATCTCGGCGTGGAGATCGGCGACGCGGCGCTGATCGGCACCCAGAAGCGCATCATCAAGCACGCCCGGACCCTGAACCGCGCGGTGATCACCGCCACCCAGATGATGGAGTCGATGATCGAGGCGCCGCTGCCGACCCGGGCCGAGGTGTTCGACGTGGCCAACGCCGTGCTCGACGCCACCGACGCGGTGATGCTCTCCGCCGAGACCGCCGCCGGCGACTTCCCGGTGGAGACCGTGGAGGCCATGGACCGGGTCTGCCTGGGCGCCGAGCGCGAGCGCAGTGCCCAGGAATCCGGCCACCGCATCCACGAGGGCTTCTCGCGGATCGACGAGACCATCGCCCTGTCGGCGATGTACGCCGCCAATCACCTGGCAGGGGTGGCCGCCATCGCCTGCATGACCGCCACCGGCTACACGCCGCTGATCGCCTCGCGGATCCGCTCGGGGCTGCCGATCGTCGGGCTGGCCCACAACCCCGTCGCCCAGCGGCGCATGGCGTTGTACCGTGGCGTCATCTCGCTGCCCTTCGACACCAGCGAGATGGCCGCCGCCGAGCTCAACGACCGCGCCCTGGAGCGGCTGGTGGCCCGGGGCATCGCCGAACCGGGGGATCATGTGATCCTGACCCGCGGCGACCACATGAACGCCCATGGCGGCACCAACACCCTGAAGATCCTGGATGTGACGGCCGAGCACCAGCAACGTTGAGGCAATGGCAGTCTTGTTGTATACAAAAGGTCGCCATGGTGTGGTCAGATGGCGTGAAACATGCGATGGTTCCCTCAGGACCACGCGGAGAGACATGCCATGAACAATGCCTGGCACACGGAGATGCTGGCCGAGGGACGCGTCAGCGACCGTCGCATCGGCGACCGGGACATCGTCGACAAGGTGCGCCGAGCGGTGCTGATGCAGCGCCTGCCCCCGGGCACCAAGCTGCCCGAGGTGACCCTGGGGGAGGTCTTCGGTGTCAGCCGCTCGGTGGTGCGCAAGGCCTTGACCCGCCTGGCGTCCGAGCACGTCATCGACCAGCGCCCCAACCAGGTGGCTCGGGTCCGCGCCCCGAGCATCGAGGAGACCCGCGAGACCTTCGATGCCCGGCGCCTGGTCGAGGGCGAGGTGGTCGCCCTGCTGGCCGGCCGGCTTCCGACCGAGCCCATGGCCGCGTTGGCCGAACAGGCGCGCGGCGAGGTGGCGGCCTTCGAGCGGGGGGATGAGCCGGCGCGTATCGAACATTCCCTGACCCTGCACCACCTGCTGGCCGAGCATTCGCCCAACCGCGTGCTGGGTGCGATGCTCACCGATCTGGTGCTGCGCACGTCCATCGTCATCGCCCTCTACAAGCGCGCCGGGCTGGCTTCCTGCTACCTGGCGGGGGATCACACCCGCCTGTTGGCCCATCTGGAGGCGGGGGACGCCGAGGCGGCCCGTACCGATATCCACGACCATCTCGATGGCCTCGAGGCGCTGCTCGACCTGAGTCCCCGGGAGGCCCGCATCGACCTCAAGTCGATCCTCGGTCGCGCTCCCGAACAGGCCTGATTCGGATCACTCCGCTGGCGGGTTCCCCGGTCGGTGCCTTTACCCTCCATCGCGTCTGGATGACAATGCTGCCGAATCGTCCGGTCGGACGCCTGCCCGGCATGCCTTGGCCCCTCGTCCGTCGCGTGACCGGAGCGTCGGGTCGGGGAGGTCATCCGGCAATGGGCAGGCCGTGTCGGCCGCCTTGACAAGGCTGACCGCCTGGTCAGGATTGGGCGACACGTCATTCGAGAGGCGCGAACCATGATGCATCATCCCCGACGCTGGGCGGTCCGCCTGGCCCTGCTCCTGCTGCCATGGTTGGCACCCCCGGTGCAGGCCATGGAGGTGTCCAGCGTGGCGGCGGCCTCGTCGCTGCAATTCGTGTTCCCCGAGCTCGTCGCGGCCTACCGCGACGAGACCGGCAACGATGTCCGGGTCAACTTCGGCGCCTCGGGCAACCTGAGTCGCCAGATCCTGCAGCATGCCCCCTACGAGCTGTTCCTCTCGGCAGACGAGGCGAACGTGCGCGTGCTCGAGGAGGCGGGCCTCACCGAGGGGGCGGGCCGGGTCTATGCCGTGGGACGGCTGGTCTGGCTGCAGGCCAGGGGGCGTGGCGCGCTGCCCCCGAGCGATGAGCCGTTGGCGGCGGTGCGGCAGGCGCTCGCCGTCTTCGAGGACGGCGAGGGACGGCCGCGGCTGGCCCTGGCCAACCCCGAGCACGCGCCCTATGGCGTGGCGGCCCGCCAGGCGCTGAGCCACGCCGGCCTCTGGGCGTCGACGGCGAGGCTGCGGGTGCTGGGCGAGAACGTCTCCCAGGCGGCCCGCTTCGCCCTGGCCGACGAGGCTCGGGGCGGGCTGGTGGCCTACTCCCTGGCGCTGGCCCCGACGGTGGTCGAGCAGGCCGAACATGTGCTGATTCCCGCCGACTGGCACGCTCCGCTGGTGCAGCGCATGGCCCTGATCGACGGGGCCGGGGAGGGGGCTCGGGCCTTCCATGCCTGGCTCCAGGGGGAGCAGGCGCGGTCGATCCTCGAGCGGCGTGGCTTCCAGCCGCCCCCGCGGGATGACGCCTCCTGATGGATTGGCCGGCGCTGGGGGTATCGCTGCGCCTGGCGGCGTTGACCAGCCTGCTGTTGATCCCCCTGGGCCTGTGGCTGGGGCGCACCTTGGCGCTGGCCCGATTCCGCGCCCGTCCCCTCTGCGAGGCCCTGGTGGCGCTGCCGCTGGTGATGCCGCCCACGGTGCTGGGCTTCTACCTGATGCAGAGCTTCGGCCGCGAGGCCCCCTTCGGGGCCGTGTGGACCTCGCTCACCGGCACGACCCTCAACTTCACCTTCAGTGGCATCCTGCTCGCTTCCCTGGTGGCCAACCTGCCCTTCGCCGTGCAGCCCATCCAGCGGGCCTTCGAGGGCATTCCCGCCAACCTGCGCGAGGCCGCCTGGTGCTGCGGTCTCTCGCCCTGGCAGACCCTGTGGCGCATCGAGCTGCCGCTGGTGTGGCCGGGGCTGGTCTCGGCACTGGCGCTGACCTTCGCCCATACCCTGGGGGAGTTCGGGGTGATCCTGATGGTCGGGGGCGCCATCGACGGCGAGACCCGGACGCTCGCCATCGCCATCTACGACCGCGTCCAGGCCTTCGACGAGCAGGGGGCGGCACTGATGTCGGCCATGCTGCTGATGGTGTCCTTCGTGACCATCGGCGTGGTCTACGGGCTGAGCGGGCGCAGCAGGAGGCGGCATGGACGCTGAGACCGGCGAACTGACGGTGCGGGTCGCCCAGCCGGGACCGATCCCGCTCGACGCCGCCTTCCGTTGTGCCCCCGGCGAGTTGCTGGCCCTGGTGGGACCCTCGGGCAGCGGCAAGACGACGCTGCTGCGGGCCATCGCCGGGCTCTACCGGCCGGCCGAGGGCAATATCCGTTGTGCCGGCGAGACCTGGTTCGCCTCGGCCCGCCAGCGCTGGACGCGACCGCAGCAGCGCCGGGTGGGGATGGTGTTCCAGGACTATGCGCTCTTTCCCCATCTCGATGCCCGGGCCAACATCATGGTGGCGCTCGGGCAACTGCCCGTTGCCGAGCGTCGCCCGCTCGCGGAGGCCTGGCTGGCGCGGGTGCGCCTGGAGGGGCTGGGTGGCCGACTGCCCGGCGAGCTGTCCGGCGGCCAGCGTCAGCGTGTCGCCCTGGCCCGGGCGCTGGCCCGCCAGCCGCGGGTCCTGTTGCTCGACGAGCCCTTCTCGGCGGTGGACCAGGTCACGCGGCGGCGCCTGCAGCGAGAACTGGCGCTGCTGCGCGAGGAGATCCGCATTCCCATCGTGCTGGTCACCCACGACCTGGACGAGGCCGCCGCCCTGGCCGATCGCCTCTGTGTGCTGCACGGGGGACGCACTCTGCAGCAGGGGCCGGCCGAGACGCTGTTCCGCCGGCCCGATTCGCCGGAGGTGGCGCGCCTGCTGGACCGCCACAACGTCTTCACCGGTACCGTGATCGAGGACGAGGGGGGCCGGCGACGGCTGCAGTGGGGGCCCTGGCGGCTCGAGGTGGCCGAGGGGCTGGAGGGGCTGTCCCCGGGGCAACGCCTGGCCTGGTACCTGCCGAATTCCGATATCGTCCTGCATCGCCGTGGCCGTCCGTCCCGTGGGGAGCGGGAGAACCCGGTCACCGGCCGGGTCAGCGAGATGGCGATCCTGGGAGGCATGGCGTCCGTGGCACTGGCCTTCGAGCACTGCGACGATACCCTGCGTTTCGAGATCGCCACCCATGCCGCCCGCCGCAACGGCCTGGCCCGGGGCGAGACCGTGACCGTTTCGCTGCTGGCCGCCGGTATCCACCTGATGCCGCAGCTCGCCCCGCCCAGAGAGGAGCCCGCCCATGTCCGAGATGCCTGACTCGACCCGCCGCCGCCTGCTGCAGGCGCTGTTGGTGTTGCCTACCGCGCCGCTGTGGGGGGCGTCGGCCCTGGCCCAGGAAGCGCGCCTGCCCCGGGTGCCGGTGACCCTGCATGGGGAGGCGGGCCCGCTTCGCCTGAAGGCGGAGGTCGCGCGCAGCCTCGCCGAGCGCGGCCGAGGCCTCATGGAGCGCGAGCACCTGCCCCCCGACGCCGGCATGCTGTTCCTCTATGAGCGGACTCAACCCTCGCGCAATGGCTTCTGGATGCATCGCACGCGCATCCCGCTGGATATCGCCTTCATCGACGAGACCGGGCGGATTCTCGAGATCCACCGCATGGAGCCCTGTACGGCCGCCGCGGCCCGGGACTGTCCGGTGACCCGGCCGGCGACCGCCTATCGGGCCGCCCTGGAGGTCAATGCCGGCTACTTCGAGGAGAAGGGGGTCAAGCCGGGCGACTGTGTCAGCTGGCCCGGCGATGGCGGGGAGTGTCGCGAGGCGAGCATGGCGGCGGATGGCTGAGGGATCAGGAGGACGCCTCGGCGGGCCTCTTGCGGGCGCCCAGGCGCAGCACGATCAGGGCGATGCCGGCCACCACCAGCCCGCCGCCGATCAGCTTGTGCGGTCCCAGGCCATCCCCGAGCAGCACGACCCCGAGTCCCACCGCCAGCACCGGCACCAGCAGCACCATGGGCACCACCCGGTTGACCGGGTGGCGGCGCAGCAGGCCGTACCAGACACCGTAGGCGAGGATCGACGACATCACCGCCGTGTAGAAGACCGCGCCCCAGGCGGCCCAGCCCGCGTCGGCCAGGGCGTCGAGCTGCCCTTGCTCGAACCACCAGGAGCCCAGCGCCACCTGGGGCGTGGCGAACAGCGCCACCCAGCCCGCCAGCGCCATGGGCGGGACATTGGGGCCCTGCTTGATCAACAGTTGGGAGATGGCCCAGCCCAGGGCGCTCACCAGCAGCAGCGCGGTGGGCAGGGGCGCCGGCAGCGTCGGGCCGCCGGCCAGCACGACGATGCCGGCGAAGGACAGGATCAGGCCGGCCAGCCGACGCGGGCCCAGCCGCTCCTTGAGGAACAGCACCGCCAGCAGGGTGGCGAAGGGCGTACCCATCTGGACCAGCAGCGCCCCCGTGCCGGCCTCGGCCTGCTCCAGGCCGATGAACAGCATGGCGAAGTGCAGGGTGCCGAAGGTCAACGACAGCAGCGCGAGGAAGGGCAGCTGGTGGCGGGCCACCGGATGGAAGGGCACCAGCAGCACGGCCACCAGCATAAAGCGCAGGGTGGTCAACAGCAGTGGCGGCAGTTCCGCCACACCGAGCTTGATGACGATGATGTTCAGCGCCCAGATGGCGACGACGCCGAGGCCCAGGGCCAGGTCCCGTAATGGCACGACTCATCCTTGATCGATCGCGAGAAGAGGGCGCCAGCATAGCAAAAGAGGCCCGCCTCTGGCTGCGGGGCGGCCGCCGCGGCCAGATCACCGTCGGGCCGGCCCGCGTGGTGGGTTACCATGGGGGCTGTGGCATGAACTAAAGGAGTGGTGTGGCATGCAAAGCGTGCTTTTCGTGATCGATCAGCTGGCCAGTGGCGGGGCGCCTCGCTCCGTGCTCAAGCTGACCCGGGCCATGCTGGCCGAGGGCGTGTCGGTCACCCTGATCGCCCTGTCCGAGCGCCTGGGCCTGGACGTGCCCGAGGGCGCCGAGGTCAGGGTGGTGCCCTTCACGCCACGCGGGCGGCGCGAGAAGCTGCACCGCTACCGGCTGCACGCGCGCCGGCTGGATGCCTTCCTCGCCGAGTACGAGGCGTCCTTCGATCTGGTGGTGGCCAACCTGCACCAGGCCCATCAGGTCGTCAGCCGTTCCAGCCTGGCGGATCGGGCCTGGTTGTGCATTCGCTCCGATCCCCGCCAGGAACTGCTTTCCAACAAGCAGGGCTGGCGGCGCCGGATCAAGCGACGCAAGGTGTGCCGGCTGTACGGGGACAGGCGCCTGATCGTGCTCTCGGAAACCAACCGGCATTCCCTGGCCTCGATCGGCTGCCGCCCGCGGGAGGTCCAGGTGATACCCAATGTCATGGAACTGGATCGCCTGCAGGCCATGATGCGGCAGCCCATCGCCGAGCCGGAATGGGCGGAGCGGGACTTCTGCCTCTACGTGGGGCGGCTGGCCATGACGCAGAAACGCCTCGACCGGCTGCTGAGCGGCTACCTGGCCAGCGGTACCGCCCTGCCACTGGTGCTCATCGGCGGTGGCGACCGGGCGAGTGTCGAACGCGAGATCCGCGCCCTGGGGCTCGAGGATCGGGTCACCCTGCTGGGCGCCCGTGACAATCCCTACCCCTACATGCGCCGGGCGAGCCTGCTGATGCTGTCCTCCGACTACGAGGGCCTGCCCAACGTGCTGCTGGAGGCCCTGGCCTGCGGGACCCCCGTGGTCAGCACCGACTGTCTCTCGGGGCCGTCGGACATCCTGCAGGGCGAACTCAGGCGCGGACTGGTGCCCCTTGACGATGTCGAGGCCTTCGGCGCCGCGATGAGCGACCTGCTGGCTGATCCCCCGGCCATCCCGGCGACGATCGTCGAGCCCTATACCCCCGCGAGCATCGTGGCACGCTACCGCGCCCTGGTCGACGCCTGACGGCAGGGCCGCGGAGCCGGGGCCGGCCGTCGCAGCACGGCGGGGAGATCGACAGGGGCGGCCTCGGTCGCCCCCGTCGCATGCCGGTCAGAAGGTCCAGCGCACCATGGCCTGGGGAAAGGACTCGTCGGTGTCCTCGAGGCCGAACTTGTTCTCCCAGTGCTGGTACTCCAGGCCGACGCCGAGGTGCGGGCCGGCGTGCCAGACCAACTGGGGCTGGGTCAGCAACTGGGCCTCCAGCTCGCCTTCCTCGGTGATGTAGTCGACGAAGCCCTCGAATGAGAAGTCCGCCCCGCCGAGCTGGAAGGGCAGGTTCCAGGCCGCGGTGTACTGCGCCGAGCTGCCGTCGGCGGCCTCGCTCTCGTCGTTGCGATACATCGCGTAGACCTTGAAGAAGCGGAAGCCGGGTACCGCCAGGTCGGCGGAGAGGCCCGCCAGGTGGGTGGTCTTGCGGGTCGCCGAGTTGCGGTCCAGATCCAGCTGGCCGGTCACGTAGAGGTCGGTCACCGGACCGAAGCCGAGATCGAGGCCGGTGGCCTGGCCGATATTGCCCCGAAGGTTCCATTCGGCATGGGTGCTGCCGAAGTCCTGCTCGTCCTCGTGGCCCTGATCCAGGTTGGTGAAGTCGGCGAAGAAGAAGCTGTCGCCATAGGTCCAGCCCGTGGCATTGGCGACGGTGAGAATGGCGTGCTCCTCGGTGTCGATGGGGAAGCCGGCGCCGGCCTGGGCCTCGTAGTCCCAGCCGTAGAGCGCCTCGACCTTGGTGGTGCTGTAGAGGGCGGCACTGGCGCCCTGGGCGAGGAGCAGGGACGTGGCGGTGGTGGCGAGGAGGAGCGTGGTCTTGGTGCGCATCATGTTCTCCGGTGTTGTTGTCGTTGGAGGCGCCGATGCCCTGAGGCTCACCCGGTCGCGGCGCGGGACCGGGCGGTGGTGCAGCAGGTTTGTACACAACAGGTATTGTCGAATGTTCCCACTTGCATCGGACGTACACATTTATAGAATTTGTTGTGCGCTCTTTCAATGAGTATTTGTATACATTTTTGATGGGTTAATGGCACCAGCCGGGACGGAGCGCCGTTCCCCTTGTGGAGGCCGTTGCCTTGCATGCATATTCGAGTGTTACGAATAACCGATAACCCGAATGCCGCGTCCACGCGGCCACCAAGGACACGCCATGCCGATGATGCGCTCCCTGCCCCGACTCGCCGCCACCCTGGCCGGTGCCGCCCTCCTGACCTCGGCCCTGACGGCCCAGGCCCGCGAGCTGTCCGTTTCCACCGTGCTCCCCGATGCCTTCCCCTGGGGCCAGGCCGCCCAGAAGTGGGCCGATCTGGTGGAAGAGCGCTCCGACGGTGAGCTGACGTTGCGCGTCTACCCCAATGCCCAACTGGTCAGCGGCGACCAGACACGGGAGTTCTCGGCCATGCGTTCCGGGCTGATCGATCTCGCGGTGGGCTCGACCATCAACTGGTCGCCCCAGGTGCCGGCGTTGAACCTCTTCTCGCTGCCCTTCTTCCTGCCCGACGAGGCGGCCGTCGACGCCGTCACCGGCGGCGAGGCCGGCGAGATGATCTTCTCCGCCATCGAGGACAAGGGGGTAGTGCCGCTGGCCTGGGGCGAGAACGGCTTCCGCCAGCTGTCCAACTCCCGCGGCGCCATCGACGAGCCGGCCGACCTCGACGGGCTGAAGATCCGGGTGGTGGGCTCGCCGCTCTTCCAGGACACCTTCACCGCCCTGGGCGCCAATCCCACCCAGATGAGCTGGGCCGATGCCAAGCCGGCGTTGACCACCGGCGCCGTGGACGGCCAGGAGAACCCGCTGTCGGTGTTCGACGTGGCGCGCATCGATCAGGTGGGGCAGACCCACCTGACCCTGTGGAACTACATGAACGACCCGCTGGTGTTCGCCGCCAACCGCCAGGTGTGGGGCTCGCTCTCCGAGGCGCAGCGCGAGATGCTGCGCGAGACGGCCGTCGAGGCCGGCGCCTGGGAGATCGCCAAGACGCGTGAGGAGGAGGCCGATCGCCTGGCGGCGATCCGCGAGCGCGGCGTGACCGTCACCGAGCTGGACGAGGCCCAGCACCGGGCCTTCGTCGAGGCCACTGAGAGCGTCCACGACGACTGGGTGCCGCGCATCGGCGAGGACATCGTGGAGGCGGCCCGGCACGATATCGACGCGCCCTGAGCGAGCCCCCTCGAACGCGCCCGGCTAGCCCGGGCGCCGTCGATTTACCCTCTTCGGTCCTGTTGCCTCGTCATGAAACGTCCGGATGCACGATGCGAGCGCGTGCTCGCGACCCTGGCGATCCTGGTCATCGGCCTGATCAGCCTGGCCAACGTGGTGGTGCGCTATATCACCGACGCCTCCTTCGCCTTCACCGAGGAATTCTCGGTGTTCCTGCTGGTGTTGCTGACCTTCGCCGGCGCCTCGGTGGCCCTGCGTGGCCATCGCCATATCCGCATCGGCCTGCTGGAGCGGGCCCTGCCACCCGGGCCGCGGCGTGTGCTGATCCTCTTCCAGGGCCTGTGTGGCCTGGTCGTGCTGGGGCTGATCGCCTGGTTCGGCGCCAGGCTGGCCTGGCAGGAATACCAGTGGGAGACGCTGTCGCCGGGCCTGGGGCTGCCCCAGTGGTGGTACCTGGTGTGGCTGCCGCTGCTCGCCGGGCTGATGCTGTGGCGTCAGTGCCAGCAGACCCTCGATCGGCTGCGGGGGAGGCTCGACGATGAGTCCTGACCTGTGGATGCTGCTGTCCTTCGCCGGCCTGCTCATCGCCGGGGTGCCGGTGGCCTTCTCGCTGGGGCTTTCCGGCGCGGTGGGCATCGTCGCCGGGCTGTCGCCGGCGATGCTGGCGACGCTGGGCACCAACACCTACAACAGCGTTGCCAAGTACCCGCTGATCGCCATCCCGTTGTTCATCCTCACCGGGCTGATCTTCGAGCGCGCCGGGGTGGCGGCACGCCTGGTGCGTTTCGCCCAGGCGCTGATCGGCCCGCGCCACGGTGGCCTGGCGCTGGTGGCGGTGCTGGTGTGCATGCTCATGGGCGGCATGAGCGGCTCCGGCCCCGCCGACGCGGCAGCCGTGGCCATGGTGATGCTGCCCAGCATGACCCGGGCCGGCTACCCGCGGCCCTTCTCGGCGACCCTGATCGCGGCCTCCGCCTCCACGGCGATCCTGATCCCGCCGTCGGTGGCGCTGATCCTGTATTCCATCGTGGTGCCGGGGGTGGACCTGCGGGCACTGTTCGCCGCCGGCCTGTTCCCGGGAATGCTGGCCGGAGCGGCGCTGCTGGTACCGGCCTGGTGGCTGTCGCGACACCATCGCTGGGAGGCACCGGAGGACGTCGCCCGCCCGCCACTCGGCGCCAGCTTTCGCCAGGCCATCCCGGCGCTGTTTGCCCCGGTGCTGATCCTGGGGGGACTGCGCAGCGGGCTCTTCACGCCCACCGAGGCGGCGGTGGTGGCGGTGGCCTATGGCGTGGTCGTGGGCCTGTGGCTGACCCGCGAGCTCGGCTGGCGCGACCTCTGGCGGCTGCTCGGCGAGGCGGCGGTGATTTCCGGCGTGGTGATGCTGATCATCGCGCTGGCCGGCATCTTCGCCTGGGCCGGCACCATGCTGGGCACCTTCCGCCATCTGGCAGAGGGAGTGATCGGCCTGTCCGACGACGGCACCCTGTTGCTGCTGCTGATCATGCTGGCGGTGCTGGTGGCCGGGATGCTGCTCGATGCCATCTCCATCTACCTGATCATGATGCCGATCCTGGTGCCGGTGATGCAGCACTTCGGCTGGAATCCCGTCTGGTTCGGCATCCTGATGGCGATGAACATCGCCATCGGCCAGTTCACGCCGCCGGTGGCGGTCAATCTGATGGTCACCACCGAGGTGGCCCGGGTCCGCCTGGAGCAGACCCTGGGCTGGGCGCTGGTGTTCGTGGTCGCCATGGCCGCGGCCCTGGCCCTGGTGGTGGCCTTCCCGGCCATCGCCCTGTGGCTCCCCGGCGTGCTGGGCTACAACGTCTAGCCGTGGGGGAGGGCGTCGCGCCTTTCGAGCGCCGCCCGCACCGACGAGGTGGGCCGGCGGCTCGCTGCTAGCCGGCGCCGTGCTCCAGACTGGCCAGAGTGCGGCGGTGCAGCTCGGCGCTCTCGGCATCGAACAGCACGAAGCGTACCCGGCGCACCGAGGGGCAATCGGGCAGGGTGTCCATCACCGTGGCCAGCGCGATGCGGGCGGCCTCCGCGGCCGGGTAGCCGAAGGCGCCGGTGGACAGGGCCGGAAAGGCGAGGCTCTCGATGCCGTGCTGCTCCGCCAGTTGCAGGGCATGGCGATAGCAGGCGGCGAGCAGCTCGTCGGAGGGCTCGTCGACGCCGTAGACCGGGCCCAGGCAGTGGATCACATGGCGGTTGGGCAGGCCGAAGGCTTCGGTGAGCACGGCCTGGCCCGGGTGGAGGGGGGCCAGGGGGCGGCCGGCCTCGGCCAGCTCGGGACCGGCGGCCCGGTGCAGGGCGCCGGCCACGCCGCCGCCGGGGCGTAGCTGGGCATTGGCCGCGTTGACCACGGCGACCATGTCATCCTGGCGGGCGATATCGCCCTGGCAGCACTCGATGCGGGACGCGGACGCGTTCATCTCGCTCTCCTCGAGGATTCGCTCATGGGGCATCCATTAGTCTGGTGTCCAGGCCTGCAGGGAGGCAAGGTCGTCACGGCGATCCTGGGCCAGGGGCAGCCGCGCGCGGGCATCGATCAGGGCCGTGCGGTCCAGGTACAGCCAACGCAGCGTTTCCTCGGGGCCAAACGTCATGACCGGGTGATCCTCGTCGACCAGCGGCGGGCAGAAGAGGGAATGTCCCCACGCCTCGCCGGCCCGGTTCAGGCTCAGCCAGTAGCACTGGTTCTCCATGGCCCGGGCGATGACGAAGGCGTGCCAGCTGACGAAGGAAAAGTCCCGGGTGAAGGCCACGGGGTGCAGCATCAGTTCGACCCCGAGCTCGGCCATCCGCCGGGCGAGCTCGGGGAAGCGCAGGTCATAGCAGATCATCACCCCCAGGCGCCAGCCGGCGATCTCGGTGACCAGCAGGTGCTTGCCCGGAGCGAAGTGGGCGGCCTCCGCCGAGGCGCCGAATTGGGCACAATGCAGCTTGTCGTAGACACCGGCGAGTTCCCCGTCGGGGCCCAGCAGCAGCTGGCTGATATGGTGACGCTCACCGTCCCGACGCGCCACGCCCACGGCGATATGGCAGCCGAGCTCGCGGGCCAGCTCGGCGAAGGTCCCCGTCACCGGTCCCCGTCCGTCATCGTCGAGGTCGCGCAGGCAGGCGAAGGCGCCGTTGCCGTATTCCTGGGCGGCAAGCTCCGGCAGCACGATCAGGTCCGGCACCCGCTCCCGACAGGCGGCCCGCAGGCGGCGGCACAGGGTGCGCAGATGGCTGAGCTGATCACCGCGACAGCGGGTGCGGGGAATGGCGATCTGGCAGGCGAGCAGGTTCATGCGGCTCCTCCGGCGACACGGGGCCCGACGGGGTGTCCTTCCAGCGTATCGCGGTTTGCGCCGGCGCGGGCCCCTCGCCCCCTTGGCCGCCGACCCCGGGCGCGGCTCGCCCCGGCGCCCGGTTGCGCTGCTCATGAACGATTGGTTGCAAAATGGCGATGTTTTCGAGACATTCGTTGCAATTGTACGCCAATACTTGCAACCCCTCCTCTTGCGCTGTACCACTACCAGCCCCCTTGCCCAGGCCACGGCATGCCCCGCGTGATGGGGCACCGATGGGATGCGTCCCACGCCGGCCGTGACAGAACAATGGAGGAGATGGCATGAATCAGCGTGTGACCCTGGAACTCGGCGATCCCCGTGCCGAAGCCTTCGAGGCCCGGCAGTTCAAGGTCTATACCCATCGCCAGCTCGACAAGATCGAGGCGCTCAAGCAGCTGCCCGAGGCGCTGCGCTTCGACATGCGGGTGGTCAGCCAGGTGCTGCCGTTTCGCGTCAACGAATACGTGATCGACGAGCTGATCGACTGGGCGCGGGTGCCCGACGACCCGGTCTTCCAGCTCACCTTTCCCCAGCGCGGCATGCTCAAGCCGGCGCATTTCGACGAGGTCGCCGCGCTGATGGCCCGGGAGGCCTCGCCGGCCGAGCTCAAGCCGGTGATCGAGCGGATCCGCGAGGAGCTCAACCCCCACCCGGCCGGCCAGATGGATCTCAACCTGCCGATGCTCGACGGCGAGCCCCTGCCGGGCATGCAGCACAAGTACCGCGAGACGGTGCTGTTCTTTCCCAGCCAGGGACAGGTCTGCCACAGCTACTGCACCTTCTGCTTCCGCTGGGCGCAGTTCGTCGGCGACAAGGACCTCAAGTTCGCCTCCAGCGAAGCGACTTCGCTGCATCGCTACCTCGCCGAGCACACCGAGGTCACCGACCTCTTGATGACCGGCGGCGATCCCATGGTGATGAAGGCCAAGCACCTGCGCCAGTACCTGGAAGGCCTGATGACCCCGGCGCTGGACCATGTGCAGGACATCCGCATCGGCACCAAGAGCCTGACCTTCTGGCCCTATCGCTTCGTCACCGACCCGGACGCCGAGGACATTCTCGAGCTGTTCCGTGAGCTGACCGAGGCGGGCAAGCATGTCGCCTTCATGGCGCACTTCAACCACTGGCGCGAGATGGACACGCCGATCTGCCGCGAGGCGATCCGTCGCATCCGCGCCACCGGCGCCGAGATCCGCACCCAGGCGCCGCTGCTCAAGCACATCAACGACGATGCCGAGCAGTGGACGAGGATGTGGACCACCCAGGTGCGCCTGGGGATGATCCCCTACTACATGTTCGTGGAGCGCGATACCGGCGCCCGCCACTACTTCGAGGTGCCGCTGGTGCGCGCCTGGGAGATCTATCGCGAGGCGATGAAGCAGGTGCCGGGCCTGGCGCGGACCGCCCGCGGGCCGTCCATGTCGGCCGATCCGGGCAAGGTGGAGATCCAGGGAGTGACGGAGATCCACGGGGAGAAGGTGTTCGTGCTGCGCTTCATCCAGGGCCGCGACGCGGACTGGGTGCAGCGGCCGTTCTTCGCCAGGTACGACGAAGAGGCCACCTGGCTCCATCACCTGGAACCGGCGCTGGGCGAGGACGCGTTCTTCTTTGAAGCCGAGTTCGCCGCCATGAAGCAGGCCAAGCAGGCGCTGATCACCAAGGCCTCCTGAGGCTGCCACGATGACCAACGCGCCCGGGCCCGGCTGATATGCCGGGCCCGGGCCGTCTGGACGGCGGGGAAATTAACGAGCCCTAAACGTTGGCGGCAACTAGACTGACACGGAAAGAAAAATTCCTCATCAGACAGCTGTTTCTTCGCTAAAGTAGAAGAGTACGGTTCGGCCCCAGGCGGTCGCTGACGATGGACCGTCGACCGAACGCTATGCCCAACATGTCAAGAGGTGTGTCAATGAAACGTCATGCTTTCTCCGCCGCCGCCTTCTCCGGGGCACTGCTCGGCGCCGCGATGTTCTCCACCCCGGCCGTGGCCCAGGAACAGTTCATCACCATCGGTACCGGTGGGCAGACCGGGGTCTACTACGTGGTCGGCCAGTCGGTCTGCCGCCTGGTCAACCGCCTCGAGGATGCCGACATCAAGTGCAACGCACCGTCCACCGGCGGTTCCGTGGCCAACATCAACGGCATCAAGTCCGGCGAGCTGGACATGGGCGTGGTGCAGTCCGACGTGCAGTACCAGGCCTACAACGGCACCGGCAACTTCGAGGGTGACGCCTACGAGGAACTGCGCGCCGTCTTCCGCGTGCACGGCGAGCCGCTGACCCTGCTGGCCCGTGCCGATTCCGGTATCGAGACCCTCGACGACCTGGAGGGCAAGCGCGTCAATATCGGCAACCCCGGCTCCGGCCAGCGCAACACCATGGAAGTGGTCATGGACGCCAAGGGCTGGACCGAGGACACCTTCTCGCTGGCCTCCCAGCTGGATGCCGCCGAGCAGGCCGCGGCGCTCGCCGACAACAACGTCGATGCCATGGTCTACGTGGTGGGCCACCCCAACGGCTCCATCCAGGAGGCCACCACCACCGTCGAGGCCCGGTTGATCCCCCTGACTGGCGAGGCCATCGACGGCATCGTCGAGGAGCATTCCTACTATTCCAAGTCGGTCATCCCCGGCGGCCTCTACAAGGGCAACCCGGATGACGTCGAGACCTTCGGTGTCGCCGCGACCTTCGTCACCGATGCCGATACCGACGAGGAGGTGGTCTACCAGACCGTCAAGGCGATCTTCGACAACTTCGATCGCTTCAAGCGCCTGCACCCGGCCTTCGAGAACCTCGATCCGCAGGAGATGGTGACCACCGGGCTGTCCGCCCCGCTTCACGAGGGGGCCGCGCGCTACTATCGCGAACAGGGTTGGATCGAGTGATCGTCGACGCCTGAGATCACCGCATATTCGCTGAATGATGCGCGGCCCTCGCCGAGGGCCGCGCATTGCGTTTGCGCTGCCGGCAGCACCGCAGGCGCAACCTTGTGGCAACCGACGCAGAGCAGGGCATGCTTATGACTGAGGACAACAAGAGGGCTCCGGGATCCGAAGTCGATCTGGAGGACATGGTCGCCTCCAGCGACTCCGGGGCCCGCAAGCCGGCCGGAACGCCGGGCAAGCTGCTGGTCAGCATCGCCGCGGTGTGGTCGCTCTTCCAGCTTTGGATCGCCTCGCCGATTCCCTTCGTGCTGGGGTTCGGTGTCTTCAACGCCACCGAGGCGCGTTCCATCCACCTGGCCTTTGCGCTGTTCCTGGCCTACATGGCCTATCCGGCGCTCAAGCGCTCCCCCCGGGATCGCATCCCGATTCAGGACTGGGTACTGGCCATCGCGGCGGCCTTCTGCGGCGCCTACATGTTCATGTTCTACGAGCAGCTCGCCCAGCGGCCCGGCGCGCCGATCACCCAGGACGTGATCGTCGGCGTGATCGGCATCCTGCTGCTGCTCGAGGCCACGCGGCGTGCCCTGGGGCCGCCCCTGATGATCGTGGCGACGGTCTTCCTGGTCTATAGCCTGGCGGGCCCTTACATGCCCGGTATCCTGGCCCACGGCGGCGTCAGCCTCTACGGGCTGATCAACCACCAGTGGCTGACCACCCAGGGGGTGTTCGGCATCGCGCTGGGCGTGTCGACCAGCTTCGTGTTCCTGTTCGTGCTGTTCGGCGCCCTGCTCGACAAGGCCGGCGCCGGCAACTATTTCATCAAGGTCGCCTTCTCGCTGCTCGGCCACTACCGTGGCGGGCCGGCCAAGGCCGCCGTGGTGGCCTCCGGCATGACCGGCCTGATCTCCGGCTCCTCGATCGCCAACGTGGTCACCACCGGCACCTTCACCGTGCCGATGATGAAGCGGGTCGGCTTCTCCGCCGAGAAGGCCGGCGCCGTGGAGGTGGCGTCCTCGGTCAACGGCCAGATCATGCCGCCGGTGATGGGGGCCGCGGCCTTCCTGATGGTCGAGTACGTCGGCATTTCCTATGTGGAGGTGATCAAGCACGCCTTCCTGCCGGCGCTGATCTCCTATATCGCGCTGATCTACATCGTCCACCTGGAGGCGCTCAAGGCCAACATGCAGGGCCTGGAAAGCACCAACCCGCCCAAGCCGCTGATACGCAAGGTGATCGGCTTCCTCGCCGGCCTGCTGCTGATGATGATCACGGCCCTGGTGGTCTACTACGGGCTGGGCTGGCTCAAGCCGCTGCTGGGCGGTGCCACGCCCTGGGTGGTGGCGGTGGCCCTGGCGGCGGTCTACGTGGGGCTGCTCAAGGTGGCCGCCGGCTACCCGGAGCTCGAACTCGACGATCCCAACGAGCCGGTCTACAAGCTGCCCCAGACCAAGCCCACGGTGATGGTCGGCCTGCAGTACATCCTGCCCGTCATCGTGCTGATCTGGTGTTTGATGGTGGAGCGCCTCTCGCCGGGACTGTCGGCCTTCTGGGCCACCGTCTTCATGATCTTCATCATGGTCACCCAGCGGCCGATCACCGCCCTCTTTCGCCATCGCAGCAGCGTCGCCGAGGACATCCGCGAAGGCCTGTTCGATCTCTGGGAGGGCCTGGTGACCGGTGCCCGCAACATGATCGGCATCGGCATCGCCACGGCCACCGCCGGCATCATCGTGGGGGCGGTCTCTCAGACTGGCGTGGGCCTGGTACTCGCCGACGTGGTCGAGATCCTCTCCATGGGCAACCTGATGCTGATCCTGCTGTTCACCGCGGTGCTCAGCCTGATCCTCGGCATGGGCCTGCCCACCACGGCCAACTACATCGTGGTGTCCGCGCTGCTGGCGCCGGTGATCGTCCAGCTCGGCGAGCAGAACGGCCTGCTGGTGCCGCTGATCGCGGTCCACCTGTTCGTCTTCTACTTCGGCATCATGGCCGACGTGACACCGCCGGTGGGCCTGGCGTCCTTCGCCGCCGCCGCGGTCTCCGGCGGCGACCCCATCCGCACCGGCTTCCAGGCGTTCTACTACAGCCTGCGCACCGCGGCGCTGCCCTTCCTGTTCATCTTCAACACCGACCTGCTGCTGATCGACGTGTCCTTCCTGCAGGGGATCCTGATCTTCGTGGTGGCCACGGTGGCGATGCTCATCTTCGCCGCCGCGACCCAGGGCTTCATGATCACGCGCAGTCGCTGGTATGAGTCGATCCTGCTGCTGCTGGTGGCCTTCACCCTGTTCCGCCCCGCGTTCTGGATGGACATGATCCACGATCCCTACCAGGACATCCCGCCGGCGCAGTTCGTCGAGGCACTCGGCCAGGCCGAGCCCGACTCCACCCTGCGGTTGCAGGTCAGCGGGCTGGATGCCTACGGGGATCCCCTGACGACCTACATGATCCTGCCGGTGCCGGACGGGGCGGACGGTCAGGAGCGCCTCGAGAACCTGGGCCTCGAACTGCTCATCGAGGACGACCGGGCCGTGGTCGACATGGTCGCCTATGGTAGCCAGGCGGCGAACATGGGCTTCGACTTCGATCAGGAGATCATCCAGGTCCAGGCCCCGGTGGATCGCTGGACCAAGGAACTGATGTGGATTCCCGCCTTCCTGGTGTTCGGCCTGGTGGTGCTGCTGCAGCGCCGGCGTCGGGAGCGCAGCGCTGAGCCGGTTTCGGCCTGAAGGAGGTAATGCTCATGTACAGCAAGATACTGCTACCGGTGGATCTCAACGAGGAGGCCTCCTGGAGCAAGGCCCTGCCCACGGCGCTGACGCTGTGTCGCAGCTTCGGCGCCTCGCTGCATGTGGTGACGGTGTTGCCCGATTACCAGATGCCGCTGGTGGGGGCCTACTTCCCCGAGGATTTCGCCGCCAAGGCCCATGAGGCGGTGACGAAGGCCCAGCACGAGTTCATCCAGAAGAATGTCCCGGAGGACATCACCGTCCAGAGCGTGATCGTCGACGGTTCGCCCTGGGAGGCGATCATCAAGGCGGCCAAGAAGCTCGAGGTCGACCTGATCGTCATGGCGTCCCACAACAAGCGCAAGTTCGCCGACTACGTGCTGGGCCCCAATGCCGAGCACGTGGTGCACCACAGCAAGATATCGGTGATGATCGTGCGCTGAGCGTCTCGCGGTCCCGGCCGACGCGAACGCCCCCGCCCCGTCGGGGGCGTTCGCGTTTAGGTCCGTGCAGCGTTGAGGGGACGGCGGTGTCGACATCGGCGGAATGGCAGGGCGTCGTCTACATTAACCAGGTGTTAAGGGACGAAACGCGTATTGGGCCCGATGGCCGAATACGACCTCTGACTGACCCGGCAGCACCGGGACTCCATCGGCGGCAACTGGGGTGACTCCATGAGTGCAGCAGCCACGAAAAGCCGTGACAAGGCGCCACACAACGTCAAGATCACCATCCGCCCCGTGGGCATGGACAAGCCACGAGCCTGGCTGGCGGCCGGCTTCGAGGACTTTCGCCGCGCCACGGCGGTCAGCCTGGCCTACGGCATGTTCTGGGTCGGGTTGAGCATCGCCATCACGGCCGGTGCCTTCACCCTGGGCCTGTGGCACTGGTTGCTGCCGCTGATCGCCGGCTTCATGTTCATCGGCCCCCTGGTGGCGGTGGGCTCCTATGGCATCAGCCGGGCCCTGGAGGCCGGACGCGATCCCACCCTGGGCGATGCCTTCGGTGGCTGGAAGGGCCATGCCGGCCAGCTGGCGATGATGGGCGTGATGATGATGATCTTCTTCCTCGCCTGGATCCGCCTGGCGACCCTGCTGTTCGCCCTGTTCTTCGGGCTCGGTGCGCCCGATCCGGAGTCTCTCTACCTGACGCTGCTGACCACGCCCCAGGGACTGGGCATGTTGCTGGTGGGCACGGCCATCGGGGCGGTGCTGGCCTTCGGCGCCTTCACCATCAGCGTGGTGGCGATTCCGACCCTGATGGATCAGGACCTGACCTTCATGGAGGGGATCGAGGCGAGTATCCGGTCGGTGGCCAAGAACTTCCGCCCCATGCTGCTGTGGGCCGCCATTCTCACGGGCTGTGTGCTGGTCGGGGTGGCGACCTTCTATATTGGCCTGGCCCTGATCCTGCCGGTCCTCGGTCATGCCAGCTGGCATGCCTACGAGGACCTGGTACGCATCGAGCCGGTCGAGGAAGTCACCGGCTGAGCCGAGCGATGCCGCTGTCGAGGTTGCGGGGGCGCGCTGCGTCCCCGTTGCATTTTCGGGCCAGACCGACCTGACCTCATGACACGAATCGCGTACCCTTAGGCGCCGACACGACCGGCCACCGGGAGCCCTGCCATGCGTCCCCACATCCTCCTCAACCTCGTCGGCGGGCTGCTGCTGACCAGCCTGGCGATGCCGTCTGCTCAGGCGGCCGACGAAGCCGCCGCTCTGCCGGAGCCCGACGGCCCGGTCATGCTGACCGTGGGCGGGGATATCAGCCGTACCAATGTCGGTGACGAGGCACGCTTCGATCGGACCATGCTCGAGGCGCTGCCCGCCCGTACCATCGTCACCAGCACGCCCTGGCACCCGGAGAGCAACCGCTTCGAGGGGCCGCTGGCCGAGGCGGTTCTCCATGCGGCGGGAGCCGAGGGGCGTCGGGTGCGCGTGATTGCCCTGAACGGGTTCGAGGCGATGATCCCGGTCAGCGACTTCGAGCGCTATGACGTCATCCTGGCGATGCAGCGCAACGGCACGCCCATGCCCATCCGGGACTTCGGCCCGCTGTTCGTGCTGTATCCCTTCGACGCCCACCCCGAACTGGTGACGGAAGCCATTCGCTTCCGTTCGGTCTGGCAGGTCAACCGCATCGAGGTCTACTGACGCCGGCTCGGCCGATCATCAAGGAGGAGCTCGGTGCTGCAATACCCCCTGCGCCTGAAGTTCGGTGCCATCGCCGCCCTGCTGTTGTTCGCCGGCGCCCTGCTGGTGGTGGGGCTGGTGGCCTGGCGGCAGGACAGCCTGATCTGGCGTGTCGGGGAGGATACCGTCTGGCACGCCTACAAGCTCGATCGGGACACCGTGGAGCTGCGCAGCTTCCTGGCCCTGAGCGAGGATGACCCGGCGACGCTGGAGGAGGTCCGCCTGCGCTTCGAGCTGCTCTACAGCCGGCTGGCACTGCTGCGCGGCGGCGAGGTCGCCGAGCTGGTCGAGGCGATTCCCCGCACCGCGGACCTGATCGACCAGATCGAGACCCATCTCCAGGCGCTGGATACCAGGATCAAGCGCCTCGACAGCCTGGAGGCCGGGGCACGGCAGGCCCTGATCGAGCGACTGGGCCAGCTCAGCACTCCCTCCGAGCGGCTCATCATCAGCGTCAACGGGCACATGGCCGAGGCCTCGACCCGCGAGCGCGAGCGACTGCAGTGGCTCTATGGCCTGTTGCTGGTGCTGATCCTGGCCATGAGCGTGGCGGCGATGATGGTGGTGACCTTCCTGTTCCGGGAAGCCCGGGACAACGCCGCCGCGAGGCGCACCCTGGAGACGCTCAGCGGGGAGCTCGAGGTCGCGGCGCGGCGCGCCGAGTCGGCGAGCCAGGCCAAGTCGGAGTTCCTGGCCACCGTCAGCCACGAGATCCGCACGCCGCTCAACGGCGTGATCGGCATGAGCGATCTGCTGGTGGATCAGTCCCTGCCGGATCGGGCCCGCCACTACGCCGATACCATTCACGAGAGTGCCCAGCGCCTGCTCGAGCTGATCAACGACATCCTGGACTTCTCCAAGATCGAGGCCGGCCGTCTCGACCTGGAACACCGGCCGCTGTCGCTCCGCGAGCTGGTGAACGGCGCGGTATCGCTGTTCACGCCCCATGCCGAGGCCCGTGGCCTGTCGTTGACGGCGCAGCTGTCCCCGTCACTGCCCGAGCGCGTGGTCAGCGATCCCGGGCGCCTGCGCCAGGTGCTGCTCAACCTGCTGTCCAATGCCATCAAGTTCACCGAACATGGCGCGGTGCACGTCGAGGTCGATCGGGTGGGGCAGGAGGCGCTGTGCATTGCGGTCGTCGATACGGGCTGCGGCATTCCGGCCGAGCAGCAGGCGCTGCTCTTCGAGCCCTTCCATCAGGGCGACCCCTCGACGGCGCGGCGCTTCGGTGGCACCGGCCTGGGGCTGGCCATCAGCAAGCGGTTGGTGGAGGCGCTGGGGGGGGAAATCGGCGTCGAGAGCCGGCCGGGCGAGGGCAGCCGTTGCTGGTTCCGCCTCCCCCTGGTCGAGGCCGCACCGGCGTCGGAAGTGGCTCTCTGGGCGCATGGCGAGGGTCCCGCCCAGCCGCTGGCCGGGGCCAGGTTGCTGGTGGTCGAGGACAATCCCGTGAATCAGCAGGTGGCGCAGGCCATGCTCGCCAAGCTGGGGTGCCGGGTCAGCCTGGCGAGCTCCGGGACCGAGGCCCTGGCCGCGGCCACTCGGGAGCGTTTCGAGCTGATCTTCATGGATGTACAGATGCCCGACATGGATGGCCTCGAAGTGACGCGCCGGCTGCGTGCACGGGGCGGCTGGCTGGCGGAGGTGCCGGTGGTCGCCATGACCGCGGGCGGTCCGGGGGGCGACCAGGCCCGCTGCCTGGCCTCGGGGATGAACGGCTACCTGGTCAAGCCACTGATGCAGGATGCCCTGCTGAACGTGTTGCAGCGCCATCTTCGGCAGCGTCAGCCGAGTCAGGCACGGACTGCACTGGCGCGACGCGGGGCCATGGTCGGGGCCGACCAGCTGGTGGACCCCGAGGTCATGGCGGACCTCCACGACAGCCTGGGGCGTGCCGGGGTCGATGCCCTGGTGCAGCGCTACCGCGATCAGGCGGAGGAGCACCTCGCGGCGCTGGAGGCTGCCGTGGGCGAGGGCGATGCGGCGGGAGGCGCGCGCCTGGCCCACCAGCTCAAGGGGGAGTCCGCCAGTCTCGGTGCCGTCAAGGTCGCCGGGCTGGCGACGCGCCTCGAGCAGGCGGCCCGGGCCGGGCGGCTGGGCGGTGCCGAGGAGACCCTGGCGGCCCTGAGGACAACGCTGCAGACCACCTTGGCGGCCCTGGCGCAGGACACACCCATGACACCATGAGCAGTCTGTCGGTCCAGGGGCCGGTTCCCGTCATCGGTTGACAAGGCCGCTCAGGGGCATCGTCAACCCAGGACGGATGCCGGCCTCAGGGACAGGAGTCGCCGATCATCAGTGCAGTCTGCAGCAGCCTGGGTTCGGCGGGGTCCAGCCCGAGGACCATGCGCGCGGCGATCCGGCCCTTCTCGACGCTGTCCTGGCGCACGGTGGTCAACCGTGGGGCCCGGTACTGGCCCTCGGCGATGCCGTCGAAGCCGGTGATACGCAGGTCCTCAGGCACGCGCAGGCCACGCTGCTCGGCCAGGGTCACCGCGGTCAGGGCGATGCGATCCGACATGCACAGCAGCAGGTCGGGGCGTTCCTCGTCGGGCAGGTCGAGGATCTCCTCGATCACCGGGGCGCAGACCTCATGGGTGTTCTCCTCGATGTTCCACACGGGCACGTCCGCGGGAGTGAAACCCTGCTCCTCGAGGGCCCGATGGAAGCCGGCCAGCCGCGAGCGGGTGATGGTCTGCTCGGGGGGAAGCTGGGTATGCGCCTGGGTGACGCGGCCGTTGCAGGGCTCGGCGGTGAGCCGCAGGCTGACGATCGCCGGCCGGCGCGGCGGGGTGCGCAGGGCATATCGGGCGATCATATGGCTGGCCGGTTCGTTGTCGATATGTACCGCCGGGTAGCCCTCGGGGCTGAAGTCGACGGCCACCAGCGGGCGCTGGGCGGGCAGGTCGGCCGAAACCATCAGGCTCGGCGGCATCAGGCCGTAGGCGATGAAGCCGTCGGCGATGCTCGCCGAGCCAGGTACTTGGGAGGCATGCTGGCGGCCGGAGAGCAGCAGCAGGGTATGGCCATGGCTATCGAGCACCTCGGCGATGCCGGAGAGCAGTTCGCTGGCCACGGCGTCGTTGATGCTGTAGGTCAGGCTCTCGGCGAGCACCACGGCGATGATACGCGAGCGGCCGGTCCTCAGGCTGCGGGCCTTGGCGTCGGGGCCGCGATAGCCGAGCCGCCTGGCCTCGCTGAGGATGTGCTCGCGCAGTTTCGGTGACAGCTGGTTGGGCCGGTTGAAGGCGTTGGAGACGCTGGCCGTGGAGACACCGAGGTGCTGGGCCAGATCCTTCAGGGTGATGCGGCGTGGCGAAGACACGTGATGACTCGGCTCTCGGGGATGGGGGACGACTCTGTATCGATTTAGTTAGCCTTCTATCATAGCCGTGAATGGCCGCAGTGCCTAGCCGGCCTGGGCAAGGACCAGGGCTATCGCAGTTAGAGCGTTGCCGCTCGGGGCTGATCGGTCGACAGGTCTACGAGGGGGCGCTGTGACCCCCTCCCTGGGCGCTACCGACGCCATCCTTGGCGCAGGACCCCCTCTACGACCTGTCCCCTGCGCCCCTCGCCACTCAACTGCGATTGCCCTGGGGCAAGGACGCCTCGAGTGGTCGAGGACGCTATCCTTGCCCCCTGGACTCAGCGCAGTTCCAGCCAGGCGGCACTGCCCGGCACCAGCGTCAGGCCGCGGCCCTCCATATCGGGGGTCGGCATGCCCGGCAGTTCCAGGCTATGCCATCCCTCGATGCCGGTCGCCAGGGCATCGGGGGCGATCCCGGCCGGCGTCTCGCCCCGGCCGAGGTGGGCCAGGCACAGCAGGCGCCGCTCGCCGCGGCGGCGGATCACGCCGAAGACGTCCTCGGGCAGTTCGCTGGGGGCGATCACTTGCTGTTCGCCTTGGCGCAGGGTGTCGTTAATTGCGCGCAGCTTCAGCAGTCGGCGGACCCGATTCAGCAGGCTGTCGGGGTCGGCCTCCTGGCGTTCCACCGCCAGCGGCAGATGCCGCGCGTCGACCGGCAGCCAGGGCGTGACGTCCGCGGGACAGAAGCCGCCGTTGGTGGTCTCATTCCAGACCATCGGCGTGCGACAGCCGTCGCGGCCCTTGACCTCCGGCCACAGGTTGATGCCGAACGGGTCCTGCAGGTCCGCATAGGCCAGTTCGGCCTCGGGCAGGCCGAGCTCCTCGCCCTGGTAGAGGCACAGGCTGCCACGCAGCGAGCAGAGCACGGTCAGCGCCAGCAGGGCGCGCTCCTCGCCCCAGCTGGTGGCACTGCGCACCACATCGTGGTTGGACAGCGCCCAGCACGGCCAGGCGTCGTCACCGAACTCGGCGAAGCGAGACAGGACCCGGTACAGCGCGGCGGCTTCTCCGGTTGAGTCCAGCAGGTCGAAGGTGTAGGCCATATGCAATCGCGACTCACCTTGTGTGTAGGCGGCCATGGTCGGCAGGGGATTGCTGCCACCGATCTCGCCTACGCTGGTGGACCCCGGGTACTCGTCGAGCAGGGCACGGATGCGCTCGAGATAGGCCAGGTTCTCGGGCTGGTCGGTATTGTGGGTGAGCAGCTGGTAGCTGCGCGGGTGACCGCGCCGCCGATACCAGTCAGGCGAGGGCGGATTGTCGGCGAGCGACCGGTCGTGGAAGTAGAAGTTGGCGGTGTCGAAGCGGAAGCCGTCGACGCCGAGCTCCAGCCAGAAGCGCAGGTTGTCGAGCTGCGCCTCGCGCACCTCGGGGTGGTGGAAGTTGAGATCCGGCTGGCTGGGCAGGAAGTTATGCAGGTAGTACTGGCAGCGCCGCGAATCGAAGGTCCAGGCCGGCCCGCCGAAGGCCGCCAGCCAGTTGTTGGGGGCCGAGCCGTCGGGCCTGGGGTCGGCCCACACGTACCAGTCGGCCTTGGCATTGGACCGGCCGCGGCGGCTCTCGGCGAACCAGGGATGGCGGTCGGAGCTGTGCGACAGTACCTGGTCGATGATCACCCTGAGGCCCAGTTCGTGGGCGCGCTCGATCAGGGCACGGAAGTCGTCGAGGGTGCCGAACATGGGATCGACGTCGCGATAGTCACTGACGTCGTAACCGAAGTCGTCCATCGGCGAGGTGCAGATCGGTGACAGCCACACGGCATCGACACCCAGGCTTGCCACGTGGTCGAGCTTCTCGGTGATGCCAACCAGATCACCGATGCCGTCGCCGCTCGCGTCCATGAAGCTGCGCGGGTAGATCTGGTAGAGGGTGGCGCCACGCCACCAGTCGTGGCGGTCGTCGTGGCGCGGGGAAGACGGGGTCATGCTCGCTCCTTGACAGAGGGGCCGGGCGGCCCCCCTCGTTGAACCATCATGGTGGACAGGCGGTGGCTTACCAGCCGCGACGGCCGAGTCGCTCGAGTTCGCGGCCCAGCTGCTGGACGGCACTGGCCCCGTCGAGATCGCCGGAGAGCACCTGGTGGGTGTGGTTGAAGAAGGCGTTGGAGACCCGTGCATAGGCATCGCCGGTCACCGAGGCGGGACGCGGCACGCCATTGGTCAGGGTCTCGTAGAGATCGTTCATCGACGGATTGCTGGCCAGCACTTCCTCGTCCTGGTAGAGCGATTCGATGGTCGGGTTGCGTCCCATCTTGACGGCGTGGGCCTTCTGTTGCGGCTTGGCGGTGATGTAGGCGGCCAGGTCGGCGGCCAGCTCGGGATGTTCGGAGTAGCGCGACACGGCGACGTTCCAGCCGCCCAGGGTGGCCTTGGACTCGCCCTCCGGACCATGAGGCAGCGGCGCCATGCCGACTTTGCCGGCGACTTCGCTGCCCTCGCCGTTGGCCAGCGACCACACATAGGGCCAGTTGCGCAGGAACAGCGCGTTGCCGGACTGGAAGATTCCGCGGGTCTCTTCCTCGGTGTGGTTCAGCGCGCCTTCCGGCGAGATGGTGCCGATCCAGGAGGCGGCCAGATCCAGCGCGTCGGCGGCGCGGGGATTGTCGATGGTCACCTCGCCTTGATCATCGACGAGGGTGCCGCCGCCATGGCTGGCCACCCACTCCAGGGCGTTGCAGGTCAGCCCCTCGTAGGCGCGGCCCTGGAAGCTGAAGCCCCAGAAGTCGTCGTTGCCGGCCTCGCGCTCGGCGTCCTGGATGTCCTCGGCGATCTCGGTCAGCTGCTGCCAGGTCGCGGGCACCTCATGGCCGTATTTCTCGAGCAGGTCCTTGCGGTAGTAGAGCACGCCGGCATCGGTGTACCAGGGCATGGCCACCAGGCGACCGTCGATGGTGTTGTTGTCGACCAGCGCCGGGAAGAAGCCCTCGGTGGCGTCCTCGGGCAGGTGCTCGGCGAGGTCCACCAGGTGGTCGTCGAGCAGACCCGGCCAGACGATATCGATCAGCATCACGTCGATGTCGCTCGACTGGCTGCCCAGTAGCTGCTGGTAGAGCGATAGCTTCTCGGTGGCGTCGTTGGGCGTGGAGATGACCTTGACCGTATTGCCGGTCTTCTCGGCCCACTGCTCGGCGAGCGCCGGACAGTAGTCGGAGGAATCGCCGGCGCCGCAGGCGATCGATATCTCGGTAGCCAGTGCCTGGGGAGTGGCCAGGGCCGCGCCGCCGAGCAGCAGGGCGCCGGCGCCCCCCTTCAGCACGCGAGCGGCGGGACTAGGCGAGGGATGGACGGTACGAGGCATTCCAGGGGGCTCCAGGGTTATGGTTGTGGTCTCGGAGAGGAGGACGCCGATTGGGGTGGGATCAGTGTCCTCCCAGGTGAACAAGGCTCAGCGCAGCTCCAGCCAGGTGGCGGTGCCCGGCGCCAGGGTCAGGCCACGGCCTTCCATGCTCGGTGCCGGCATGCCCGGCAGCGCAAGGCTGTGCCAGCCCTGGATACCGCTCACCAGGGCATCGGGGGCGATCGCCGCCGGCGCCTCGCCGCGGCCCAGGTGGGCCAGGCACAGCAGACGCCGTTCGCCGAGGCTGCGGATCACGCCGAAGACGTCCTCGGGCAGCTCGCCGGGGGCGATCAATTGCTGGTCGCCCTGGCGCAGCACCTCGCTCGCCCCCCGCAGCCGGAGCAACTCGCGCACCCGGGCCAGCAGGCTGTCGGGGTCGGCCTCCTGGCGTGTCACCGCCAGCGGCAGATGCCGCGCGTCGACCGGCAGCCAGGGCGCGACGCCCTCGGGACAGAAGCCGCCGTTGGCGGTCGTGTCCCAGACCATCGGCGTGCGGCAACCGTCGCGGCCCTTGACCTCCGGCCACAGGTTGATGCCGAAGGGGTCCTGCAGGTCCTCATAGGCCAGCTCGGCCTCGGGCAGGCCCAACTCCTCCCCCTGATAGAGGCACAGGCTGCCGCGCAGCGAGCAGAGCACGGTCAGCGCCAGCAGGGCGCGCTCCTCGCCCCAGCTGGTGGCACTGCGCACCACGTCATGATTGGACAGCGCCCAGCACGGCCAGGGGTCCTCACCCAGCTCGCCAAAGCGCGCCAGCACGCCGTAGAGTTCGGTGGCATCCCCGGTGCTGTCCAGCAGGTCGAAGGTGTAGGCCATGTGCAGGCGGCTGTCGCCGGCGGTATAGGCGGCCATGGTCGGCAACTGGTCGTTGCCGGCGATCTCGCCCACCGTGGTGGCGCCGGGGTATTCGTCGAGCAGCGCGCGGATGCGCTCGAGGTAGGCGAGGTTCTCGGGCTGCTCGATGTTGTGGCGCTGGAACTGATAGCTCTGGGGATTGCCGAGCTGGACCCGTTCGCGGGGCATCGGCGGGTTGTCGGTGAGGGCCGGGTCGTGGAAGTAGTAGTTGACCACGTCGAAGCGGAAGCCGTCGACGCCGAGCTCCAGCCAGAAGCGCAGGTTGTCGAGATGGGCCTGGCGCACCTCGGGGTGGTGGAAGTTGAGGTCCGGCTGGCTGGGCAGGAAGTTGTGCAGGTAGTACTGCCGGCGCCGGGCGTCGAAGGTCCAGGCACGACCGCTGAAGGCCGCCATCCAGTTGTTGGGCGGCGTGCCGTCGGGCCTGGGATCGGCCCAGACATACCAGTCGGCCTTGGGGTTGGTGCGGTCCTGGCGGCTTTCCTGGAACCAGGCATGCCGGTCGGAGCTGTGCGACAGCACCTGGTCGATGATCACCCGCAGCCCGAGCTCATGGGCGCGGTCGACCAGCGCGCGGAAGTCGTCGAGGGTGCCGAACATGGGATCGACGTCACGATAGTCGGCGATGTCATAACCGAAATCGTCCATCGGCGAGGTGAAGAAGGGCGACAGCCAGATGGCATCGACATTGAGGCTCGCCACATGCTCGAGACGTGAGGTGATGCCGGGCAGGTCACCGATACCGTCGCCATTGGCATCCAGGAAGCTGCGCGGATAGATCTGGTAGATCGTCGCGCCCCGCCACCAGTCATGCCGGGTGTCTTGGCGCAGTTGTGACAGTGTCATTCGTGAATTCCTGTCGGTGGGTGCGAAACAGGGCCCGGCCGGATGCGCTCCGGCCGGGCGAGAGACATGGCCTTACCAGCCGCGGCGTCCGAGACGCTCGAGTTCGCGGCCCAGCTGCTGGACCGCGCTGGCGCCGTCCAGCTCGCCGGAAAGCACCTGGTGGGTGCGGTTGAAGAAGGCGTTGGAGACCCGCGCGTAGGCATCGCCGGTCACCGTGGCGGGACGCGGCACGCCATTGGTCAGGGTCTCGTAGAGCTCGCTCATGGAGGGGTTACTGGCCAGCACCTCCTCGTCCTGGTAGAGCGCCTCGATGGTGGGATTCATGCCCATCTGGATGGCATGGGCCTTCTGCTGCTCCCGGGAGGTGATGAAGGCGACCAGATCGGCGGCAAGCTCGGGATGCTCGGAATAGCGCGACACGGCGAAGTTCCAGCCGCCCAGGGTGGCCTTGGCCTCGCCTTCGGGGCCGTGGGGCAGCGGCGCCATGCCGACCTTGCCGGCCACCTCGCTGCCCTCGCCGTTGGCCAGCGACCACACATAGGGCCAGTTGCGCAGGAACAGGGCGTTGCCGGACTGGAAGATGCCGCGGGTCTCCTCCTCGGTGTGGTTCAGCGCGCCTTCCGGCGAAATGCTGCCGACCCAGGAGGCGGCCAGGTCCAGCGCGGCGGCGGCGCGGGGATTGTCGATGGTCACCTCGCCCTCGTCATCGACGAGGGTGCCGCCACCGTGGCTCGCCACCCACTCCAGGGCGTTGCAGGTCAGGCCCTCGTAGGCGCGGCCCTGGAAGCTGAAGCCCCAGAAGTCGTCGTTGCCGGCCTCGCGCTCGGCGGCCTGGATGTCTGTGGCGATGTCGGTCAGCTGCTGCCAGGTCTCGGGGACCTCATGGCCGTATTGTTCCAGCAGGTCCTTGCGGTAGTAGAGCAGGCCGGCATCGGTGAACCAGGGCATGGCCACCAGGCGGCCGTCGACGGTGTTGTTGTCGACCAGCGCCGGGAAGAAGCCCTCGGTGGCATCCTCGGGCAGGTACTCGGAAAGATCCACCAGGTGATCGTCGAGCATGCCCGGCCAGACGATATCGACCATCAGCACGTCGATGTCGCCGGAGCCGCTGCCGAGCAGCTGCTGGTAGAGCGACAGTTTCTCGGTGGCGCTATTGGGGGTGGAGACGACCTGCACGCTATGGCCGGTCTTCTCGGCCCACTCCTGGGCGGCGATCGGACAGTAGTCGGAGGCGTCGCCGGCGCCGCAGGCGATGGCGATCTCGGCCGCGAGGGCGTTCTGGGTGGCCAGTGCCGAGCCACCGAGGACCAGGGCGCCGATCAGGGCGCGGCGCTGCTGCTTGGCGTTGTCGAGGATCATGGAGTGGGCTCCTGGTGTTGTTGTGAGCGTTGTCGTTAGTGTTGTCGTTGTGAGCGTTGCCGTTGTGGGTATTGCTGTTGTGCCGCGCGGGAGGCCGGGCGCGGTGATCTCCCGCTTGTCGTGCCTGCCCGGGCCGGGCTCAGGGATGCCAGCTCGCTTGCCCCGAGGGGGCGTCCGGACAGCCGGCGATGGCGATGCCATAGGCCGGAAGTCGCAGCGTGCCGTCCCGCCAGGTGCCGTTGACCATCGCCGGCGCGTCGTCGAGGGCGTGGGCGTCCCGGGGAGCGCCCAGCTCGCGGGGCTCGCCGGCGAAGTTCAGCGCCACCAGCAGGCGTTCGCCCCGATGGGTGCGTTCGAGACACATGACGTCATCGCGCAGCGGGTGATAGCGGATCTCGCCCTTGACCAGCGCCGCATGCCGACGGCGGAAGGCCAGGAAGGCCCGATAGGCGTTGAGCAGCGAGTCCGGGTCGCCGTCCTGCCGGTCCACGGCCAGGCCCAGGTGGTCATCGGGCACCGGCAGCCAGGGCGTGGCCCGGGAGAAGCCGCCGTGGGGGGCGTCGGCCTGCCAGGGCATGGGCGTGCGGCAGCCGTCGCGGCCCTTGTAGGCCGGCCAGAAGGTGATGCCGGCGGGGTCGACAAGTTGCTCGAAAGTGAGCTCGGCCTCGCTCAGGCCCAGCTCCTCGCCCTGGTAGAGGCAGACGCTGCCGCGCTGGGTGAGCAGGAAGGCCAGGTAGAGGCGCAGCGCCGCGGCGTTGCCCTCCGCCTGCCAGCGGGTGGCCAGGCGGGTGATGTCGTGGTTGCCGAGCGCCCAGCACGGCCAGCCGTCGCCAATGCGCGTCTCCATCTCCTCCAGCGGTTCGAGCAGGTGCCGAGGGTCGGCGTTGTCGGTCAACAGATTGAAGGAGTAGGTCATGTGCAGCCGCTTGCCGCCCTGGGTGTACTCGGCCATCACCCCCAGGGAATCGTCGTCGCCGACCTCGCCGACGCTGGTGGTGCCGGGATATTCATCGAGCAGGGCGCGCAGCCGTTCGAGGAAGGCCAGGTTCTCGGGCTGGGTCTTGTCGTGGATATGCCGTTGATAGCCGTAGGGGTTGTCGGGACGCACCCCGATGAAACCCTCGACGATTTCCTCGCGGGGCGGGTTGTCCTTGAGCTCGCCGTGGGTGCAGAAGTTCACCGCATCCAGGCGGAAGCCGTCGACGCCGCGTTCCAGCCAGAAACGCACCTCGCCGAGGATGGCCTCGACCACCGCGGGGTGGCGGAAGTTGAGGTCCGGCTGCTCGACCAGGAAGTTGTGCAGGTAGTACTGGCAGCGGCGGGTGTCCCACTGCCAGGCGGAGCCGCCGAAGATCGCCTGCCAGTTGGTGGGTGGGGCGCCGTCGGGCCTGGGATCGGCCCACACGTACCAGTCGGCCTTGGGGTTGTCGCGGCTCGAGCGGCTCTCCGCGAACCAGGGGTGTTGATCGGATGAGTGCGAGAGCACCTGGTCGATGGTGACCCTGAGCCCCCGGGCATGGGCGGCCTCCACCAGGCGGTCGAAGTCCGCCAGGGTGCCGAACATCGGGTCGACGCCGCGGTAGTCGCTGACGTCGTAGCCGAAGTCCTTCATCGGCGAGGTGAAGAAGGGCGACAGCCAGATGGCGTCGACATTCAGCGAGGCGATGTAGTCGAGCCGGTCGATCACCCCCTGGAGGTCGCCGATGCCGTCGCCGTCGGTGTCCTGGAAGCTGCGCGGGTAGACCTGGTAGATCACCGCGCCGCGCCACCAGTCGTGTTGCTCGTCGTGGGGGGGGCGAGAGAACGCCATCTGGGCCTCCTGGCGACGGGAGCCGGGGCTCCCGTCGGCGGTACGGATGGTGGTGGGTAGGGTAGGGGGCTCAGGCCGCCTGGCGTCGCTTGGCGATGTTCAGGGCCCGATCCTCGACGTCGAACAGATGGACGTGCTCGAGGTCGGGGACCAGCGCCACCCGCTGGCCGATGTCCCAGCGGCTGGGGGCCTCGCTGCGATGGATCAAGAGGGTGTCGCCGGCCTTGGGCTCGAGATAGACATAGACCTCGTTGCCCAGATACTCGACGTTGACGATCTCGAAGGCGTTCTCGCCGCGGGCCTCGGCCAGGCGCAGGTGCTCGGGACGCACGCCCAGGGTCAGGGCGGCGCCGTTGCGCTCGCCGCTGGCGTCCTGGGGCAGGGCCAGCTCACCCAGGCCCGGGGCCTCGATCCGGCAGCCTTCCTCGCTCGATCCCTTTAGGGTCGCAGGCATAAAGTTCATGGTCGGCGAGCCGATGAAGCCGGCGACGAACCTGGTGGCTGGTTGCTGATAGAGTGTCTGGGGGCTGCCGACCTGCTCGATGCGGCCGTCGCGCAGCACCACGATCTTGTCGGCCAGCGTCATGGCCTCGACCTGGTCGTGGGTGACGTAGATCATGGTGGAACCCAGGCGGTGGTGCAGGCGGGCGATCTCGTTGCGCATCTGCACGCGCAACGAGGCGTCGAGGTTGGACAGCGGCTCGTCGAACAGCAGGATGCGCGGCTCGCGGGCCATGGCGCGGCCCATGGCCACGCGCTGGCGCTGGCCGCCGGAGAGCTCCTTGGGCTTGCGGTGCAGCAGGTCCTCGAGTTGCAGGATGCGCGCGGTGGCCATCACCCGGTCGTCGACGGTCTCGTTGGCCATCTTGGCCAGCTTGAGGCCGAAGGCCATGTTCTCGTAGACCGACATGTGCGGGTAGAGGGCGTAGGACTGGAACACCATGCCCACGCCACGCTCGCGGGGCGGCAGGTCGTTGACCACGCCGTCGGCGATCTTGAGATCGCCGTCGGTGATCGACTCCAGGCCGGCGATCAGGCGCAGCAGGGTGGACTTGCCGCAGCCCGAGGGCCCGACGAAGACCACGAACTCGCCATCGGCGACCTTGAGGTCGACGTCCTTGATGATATGGGTGTGGCCGAAGACCTTGTTGAGTTTTTCCAGGGTCACGCTTGCCATCTTGCGACTCCTCGCCGGCCACCGGGACCGGCATTGTTGTGATTCGGTGTTAGCGATCGAGCTTGAGGTAGGCGGCCTGGTAGGCCGGCAGGGTCAGGGTGTCGCCGTCGAGCGCCGATGCGAAGCCGTGTCCCTGGAGCGGGGTGCCGGACCGCGGTAGCGTCGTGCTCCGGGTCTCGCCGCCGAGGTTAAACACGCACAGCAATGCCTCGCCACCATTCTTGCTATCCGCCTCGCGGACGAAGCCGAGCAGGTCCTCGCCGACGTCGACCAGCGACAGCTCGCCGTCGACCAGCGCCGGGTGGGCCTGGCGGAAGGCCAGCAGGCGGCGGGTGGCGTTGAGCACCGAGTGGCGGTCGTCCTGCTGGCGGTCGACCGCCAGCGGCTGGTGGCGCTCGTCGACCGGCAGCCAGGGCTCGACTGCCTCGTTGGTGAAGCCAGCCTGGGGCGCGTCGGTCCAGGGCATCGGCGTGCGGCAGCCGTCGCGGCCCTTGAACTCCGGCCACAGCACCTTGCCGTAGGGGTCCTGGAGGCGTTCGAAGGGCACCTCGGCCTCGGGCAGGCCCAGCTCCTCGCCCTGATAGAGGCAGACGCTGCCGCGCAGCGAGAGCACCATCGCCAGGGCCACCTTGGGATAGGCCACGGGATCCTCGCCCGCGCCCCAACGGGTGGCACTTCTCACCACGTCGTGGTTGGACAGCGCCCAGCAGGGCCAGGCATCGCCGGCCAGGCGCTGGAAGCGTTCGATCACCTCGCGGATATAGGCCGGCGAGTGCGGGTCGTTGAGCAGGTCGAAGCCATAGGCCATGTGCAGCTTGTCGCCGCCGGCGGTGTATTCGGCCATGCGCGCTAGCGGCTCGTCGTCGCCGATCTCGCCCACCGTGGTGGTGCCGGGGAACTCGTCCATCAGGGCGCGCAGCTCGCGCAGGAAGTCGAGGTTCTCCGGGCGGCTCAGGTCATAGACGTGACGCTGCCAGGTGTAGGGGTTGGCGTCCGGGGCGCCGAGCGTCTTGGCCTCGCCCTTTGGTACCGGCGGGTTGTCGCGCAGCTCGGCGTCGTGGAAGTAGAAGTTGACGGTGTCCAGGCGGAAGCCGTCGACGCCGAGCTCCAGCCAGAAGCGCAAGTTGTCCAGCTGAGCCTGACGAACCTCGGGGTTGTGGAAGTTGAGGTCCGGCTGGCTGGTCAGGAAGTTGTGCAGGTAGTACTGGCGGCGCCGGGAGTCGAAGGTCCAGGCCGAACCGCCGAAGATCGACAGCCAGTTGTTGGGCGGCGTGCCGTCGGGCCTGGGGTCGGCCCACACGAACCAGTCGGCCTTGGGGTTGGAGCGGTCGGCGCGACTCTCCTGGAACCAGGGATGCTGGTCCGAGGTGTGGCTGATCACCTGGTCGATCATCACCTTGAGGCCCAGCGCGTGGGCCCGCGCCAGCAGCGCCTTGAAGTCGTCGAGGGTGCCGAACATCGGGTCGACGTCGCGGTAGTCGCTGACGTCATAGCCGAAGTCGAGCATCGGCGAGGTGAAGAACGGCGACAGCCAGATGCCGTCGACGCCCAGGCTCGCCACATAGTCGAGCTTATCGGTGATGCCCGGCAGGTCGCCGATGCCGTCGCCGTTGGCGTCCATGAAGCTGCGCGGGTAGATCTGGTAGATGACGCCACCGCGCCACCAGGTCAGGTTGTCTTGCATGGTCTTGTCCATCGATGACATGAGGCTTATCCCTTGACGGCACCGGCGGTCAGCCCGGAGACGATGCGCTTCTGGAAGATCATCACCAGGATGACCAGGGGCACGGTGACGGTGACCGAGGCGGCCATGATCGGGCCCCAGGGCAGCTCGTGCTGGCTGCCGCCGGAGATCAGGGCGATCGCCACCGGCACGGTGCGCTGGTCGTCGGTGAGGGTGAAGGTCAGGGCGAAGAGGAACTCGTTCCAGGCGGCGATGAAGGCTAGCAGCCCGGTGGTGGCCATGGCCGGCCACATCAGCGGCAGGAACACCTTGGTGATGGTCACCCAGGGGGTGGCGCCGTCCATGATCGCGGCTTCTTCCAGTTCCATGGGCAGCTGGCGCATGAAGGTGGTCAGCACCCAGACGGTGAAGGGCAGGGTGAAGATGGTGTAGCTCAGTATCAGGCCACCCGGGTTGTTGTAGAGGTTCAGCGCGCGGATGACCTCGAACAGCCCGGAGAGCACCGCCACCTGGGGGAACATCGACACGCCGAGGATCGTCAGCATCACCGTGGTGCGGCCACGGAAGCGTACCCGGCCCAGGGCGTAGGAGGCGGTGATGCCCAGCAGCAGGGCGATGAGCACCACCGACAGCGAGATGAGGATGGAGTTGAAGATGGCCCGCACGAAGCTCTTCTGGGTGAAGATCTGCACGTAGTTGCCGAAGTCCAGCGACGACAGCCAGAAATCGACCCGAAACAGCTCGCTGGAGGGCTTCAGCGAGGTGATCACGGCATAGTAGAAGGGGAAGATGGCGTAGACCATCACCACGGCGATCAGGGCATAGAGCCCGACCCGTTTGGCGAGCTTGATCAGCTGATACTGGTTCATTGGTCGACTCCCAGTTGACGGCGGCCCAGGTAGAGGTAGATCACCACGGCCAGGGCGATGATCAGGAACAACATCGTCGAGGCGGCGCTGCCATAGCCCACGTCCTGGAACTCGACCAGTTGCTGACGGGCATAGATCGACATGGTCATGGTGCTGGTGGAGTTGGAGGTCAGCACGTAGATGACGTCGAACACCCGCAGGGCATCGAGCAGGCGGAAGATCACCGCCACCAGCAGCGCCGGGGTGATCAGCGGCAGGGTGACGCGGAAGAACACCTTGACCGGATGGATGCCGTCGACCTCGGCGGCCTCGTAGCAGTCCTTGGGCAGCATCTGCAGGGCGGCCAGCACCAGCAGGGCGACGAAGGGAATTGTCTTCCACACATCGACCATGATCACCGCCCACATGGAGAGGTCGGCATCGGCGGTCCAGGCCAGGGGGGCATCGATCAGCCCCAGGCCCATGAGCATGTGGTTGATGATCCCGAACTGGTCATTGAGCATCCAGGCCCACATCTTGGCCGAGACGATGGTGGGGATGGCCCAGGGAATCAGCACCGCGGCGCGCACCAGCATGCGGCCCTTGAACTCGGCGTTGAGCAGCAGGGCGACGATGATGCCGAAGACCACCTCGAGCGACACCGATACCACGCTGAAGTAGACGGTGTTCCATACCGAGTTCCACCATACCGGGTCGGTGAGCAGGCCATACCAGGCGCCGTCGTCGTAGACCAGGTAGTTCTCGAAGCCGATGAAGGCCGCGCCGGCGGTATCCGACAGCAAGGCATCGGTGAGGCTCAGGTAGAAGGTGCGCAGCAGCGGCCAGCCGGCCACCAGGACCAGCGCGACCAGCATCGGCGCGAGAAAGGTCCAGGCGGCGCGGACCCGCTGGCGGCGGACCTTGGTGCCACGATACCCCGTCTTGGGCGAGGGCACTGCAGAGTGCACCGCCTGGGGGGTGGGATCGGTTGCGGGAGTTGACATGGAGGCCTCCTGGGTTACCAACGACGACGCTTGATGCGGGACAGCTCGCTGTCCAGCCGGGACACGGCCTCGGCACCGCTCTGGTTGCCGGACATCACGTCATGCACGGCGTTGAAGAAGCCATTGCTGACCCGGCCGTAGTGGTCGCCGGTGACGGCGGAGGGGCGGGCCACGGCATTGGTGAAGGTGTCATAGAGGGTGCCGAAGAAGGGCACCGCCTCGAGGACCTCTTCATCCTGGTAGAGCGAGGTGAGGGTGGGGTTGTAGGCGCCCTCGATGGCGCGGCGCTTCTGCTCGGCCTCGGAGGTCAGGAAGGCCACCAGGTCGGCGGCGGCTTCACGATTCTCGGTATACTTGGAGACCGCCAGGTTCCAGCCGCCCAGCGTCGCCGCACTGTCGCCGTCGGGGCCGTGGGGCAGCTTGACCACGCCGACCTTGCCGGCCACGTCGCTGTCCTCGCTCTGGGCCAGCGACCAGGCATAGGGCCAGTTGCGCATGAACACCGCATTGCCGGACTGGAAGATGCCGCGGGCTTCCTCCTCGGTGTAGTTGAGCACGCCGGCAGGCGAGATCTCGCCGGGCCAGGTGGCGGCCAGGTCGAGGGCCGCGGCGGCCTGGGGGTTGTCGATGGTGATCTCGCCCTCGGCATCGACGAGGGTGCCGCCGCCGTGGCTCGCCACCCATTCCAGGGCGTTGCAGGTCAGGCCCTCGTAGGCGCGCCCCTGGAAGACATAGCCCCACATCCTGTCGTTGCCGGCCTCGCGTTCGGCGGCCTGGATCTCCGTGGCGATGTCGGTGAGTTCGGCCCAGGTCTCGGGGGCCTCGAAACCGTGCTTCTCGAGCAGGTCCTTGCGGTAGTACAGCACACCGGCGTCGGTGAACCAGGGCATCGCCACCAGGCGATCATCGACGGTGTTGTTGGCGACGATGGTCTCGAAGTGGCCCGCGGCAGCGTCCTCGCCGAGCGTCTCGTTGAGATCGAGCAGGTGGTTGGCCAGCAGTCCCGGCCACACCACGTCGATCTGCATCACGTCGATGTCGCTGGACTGGGCGGACAGGATCTGCTGGTACAGCGACAGGCGCTCGGTGGAGGAGTTGGGGGTGGAGACGATGTCGACCTGGTGGCCGGTCTTCTCCTCCCACGCCGCCACGCCCTGCTGGCACAGGGTCAGTTCGGCGCCCACGGCGCCACAGGAGATGGTCAGTTCCGCGGCCAGGGCCGGGCCGGCGGCGCTCGCGGCTCCGGCCAGGGTGAGCGCGGAGGCGATCAGGGTCTTGTTGTGCATGGCGTTTCCTCGTCGCTTGTTGTTGTCCGGGACCGGGCGTGATCCATTGAGACACCCTTACCGTCGCTCATGGTAGGTGGGCCTGAAGGCCTCTTAAACGATTAAGATGAGCGTGCCGCCCAGTTAAGCGGCGGTGACGCCGGACTGCAACCTAGACTTTCGTCACAGAAATATCGGGGGATGAGAGCGTGATCATTACTAGCAAGCCAATTAATTGAGTAATTTTACTAATATTTGAGAGGTTCCGGCTTCCCGATTAGACATAAGTCGTAATATTACAATTTTTTTTTGTCCCCTGATGCTTAATCGATTAAGTTTCGGGGCGTGTTTCATGCCCCCGTGCCCCGGTCGACCGCTCCCGCGGCAAGGGCCCCACAGGCAGGACGGCGAGACGCCTTATCCCTGGCGCATGACACGTTGTTCGACATGACCTCCCGCGACAACAACAAAGGGCGATTATCACCATGACATTCCCCGAAATCCGCAAGCTCAAGTCTCCGCTCGCCATCGCCATCGCCGCCGCCGGCCTCGGGGCCAGCGGCCTGGCCAGTGCCCAGGGCCAGGACAGTCTCGAGGCGCGCCTCGCGGAGCTGGAACAGCGCATCGTCGCCGCCGAGCGGCGCGCCGAGGCCGCCGAGCAGCGTGCCGAGCTGGCCGAACGGCAGGCCGAGGATCGCCTGTCGGAAGACGAGATCGAGGAACGCCTGGCCAGGGTCGAGGAGAAGGCCGACAGTGACGAGGGCTTCAGTTTCGGTGCCTATGCCCGCTCGGGGCTGCTGATCGGGGACGATCACAAGAGCATTCCCGGTGGCCCGGGCGTGACGCCGGCAGGCCCCCTGGGCGGTAACGTCGGTCGCCTGGGGAACGAGCCGGATACCTACGCCGAGGCGAAGCTGAACTACCGGCAGCGCTTCGATAATGGCGCCGTCGCCGATTACCGCATGATGTTCGCCGACGGTGTGCGGACCAGCAACGACTGGACCGCCGAGGAATCGAACCTCAACGTGCGCAACGTCTATGTCGAGTTCAGCGAGCTGCCGACCTTCACCGGGGCATTCGAGGATGCCTCGATCTGGGCCGGCAAGCGTTTCGACCGCGACAACTTCGATATCCACTGGATGGACACCGACTTCGTGTTCCTGGCCGGTACCGGTGCCGGTATCTACGATGTCCAGCTGGCCGACAACTGGAAGGCCAACTTCTCGCTCTATGGACGCAGCTACAGCGATTTCCCCACCGAGGAGTCGGAGATCACCGACGACACCGACAACCTGACGCTGACTGCCAACAACTACTTCGGTAACTGGCAGTGGATGGTCAGCGGCCTGTCCGCCGCCGACAACGATGAGCGTGACATCCTGAACGGTTCCACCGCCGCCGATGATGGCTTCCACACCATGGTGGCCTACCATGGCGACAGCTTCTTCGGGCTGAGCGAGGGCAACTTCAAGGCGGCGGTGATGCACGGCCAGGGCCTGGGCGCCGAGGTCAAGGTGATCGGCGGCAACGGCCAGTTGACCGAGGATGCGACGGCGACCCGCGTCGGCCTCTATGGCACCACCTATCTGGCTCCCAAGTGGCGCATCGCCCCGGCCATCCTCGCCGAGGTCAGCGAGGACCGTTTGGCCGAGGGTGACGAGTATGCCTGGGCGACCTTCAACACCCGCCTGGCCAACGAGATCACCGACAACTTCGAGATGCAGTACGAGGCGACCTACCAGTGGATGGATCTCGACCAGGGCCCGGCCGGCAATGCGGCTGAAGGTGGCTATACCAAGCTGACCATCGCCCCGACCTTCAAGCCCGAGGTGGGCGGTTTCTGGAAGCGTCCGGAGGTTCGCCTGTTCGCCTCCTGGAGCGACTGGGACGAGGAGCTCAACGGCTTCAGCGATGACGATGCCTTCGGCAGTGAAGGCTTCGCCGGCAGCGAGTGGGCCTTCGGCGTGCAGAGCGAGATCTGGTTCTGACGACGCGGCCTCTGTGCCGGATCGCTGGCTGTTTCGATGCTTGCCCGTGGCAGAGATGCCACGGGCTTTTTGATGTGCGCCAGGCATGGCGCGCAGCGCCTGACTGGCGCTGTTCCCGAGGGTGATGCCTCGGGATGACTTGGGGGTGAAAGTCCCCTGCACGCCCGGCAAGGGGAAGTGCTAGCCGACGGCAAGGGTGTCTCCCGCGAGGGGGAATCTGAAGGCAGCTCGAGGCAAAACGCTGGCCTGACGAACAGGAAGCGGATATGAGGCGTCATGGCGGGGTGAGATGGCATCAATCATCAAAGCCCAGTACTTGCACGGAACGCCATGACGTAAATCCGACAGGCATAAGCGGGAAGGTCGCGCGTCTTACCCTGGGAGGTCTGGTGGTCTGCCACGGTGCTACCGGCGTCGAGAGGCGGCGGGATGGGCCACCAGACGTCAGCAGAGGCCATAGTAAGTGCCGGTTCACCGCGGCACCAAGGGCCGAACATGAAGAACCGCGAGTAGGCGATGACGTCTCGAGGATCGATCATGAAGACAGAAAGCGGCGCTGATACCGCCACCCACCCAGAGGGGCAGGGGCAGCACCCCGAGTCTCGGCCGGTGGGCGTCGAGACGGTCCCGGCGTCGTCATCGTGGACGAAAGCGGAGCCCGCCCCGCTCATGGAGGCCGTGGTAGAGAAGGCTAACATGGCGCGGGCTTACCGGAGGGTGGTCGCCAACAAAGGCGCGCCGGGTGCCGATGGCATGACGGTGGAGCAGTTGGCTGACCACCTGAAACAGCACTGGCCGACGCTGCGCGAGCGGCTGCTGGCCGGTGAGTACCACCCCAGCCCAGTCCGAGCCGTCGAGATCCCCAAGTCCAAGGGCGGGACACGACAGCTCGGCATCCCCACGGTCACCGACCGGCTGATCCAGCAGGCGCTGCTGCAGGTGCTGACGCCGCTCTTCGATCCGAGCTTCTCCGCATCGAGCTACGGCTACCGCCCCAAACGCAGCGCCCAGCAGGCTGTCGCGGCGATGAAGACCCATGTCACGGCCGGCCACCGCTGGGTGGTCGACCTCGACCTGGAAGCCTTCTTCGACCGAGTGAACCACGACCTGCTGATGGCGCGGGTCGCGCGCCGCGTCCGCGACAAGCGGGTGTTGCGCCTGATCCGTCGTTATCTGGAAGCCGGTCTGTTCCAGGACTGCCAGGCCGCGTCACGCCGGCAGGGAACGCCCCAGGGCGGACCGCTCAGCCCGCTGCTGGCCAACATCCTGCTGGATGACGTGGACAAGGAACTGGAGCGCCGCGGTCACCGCTTCTGCCGCTACGCCGACGATATGCAGGTGTATGTCAGGAGTCGGCGAGCGGGCGAGCGCGTCATGGCCAGCCTGAGTGATTTTCTCGAGAGCTCGCTCAGGCTGACGGTCAATCGTGACAAGAGTGCGGTGGAGCGGCCTTGGAACCGGGGGTATCTGGGCTACACGCTGACCCGGCACAAGCTGCCGAAGCTGACGCTGGCCAAGGCCAGCCTGCCACGCTTGATGCAGCGTGTCCGCGAGATCCTCAAGCGTGGCAGGGGACGCCATATTCGGCGCGTCACGAGGGAGTTGGCCCCCGTCCTGCGGGGCTGGGCCAGTTACTTCAGTCTCGTCGATGTGAAGCGCCCGCTGGAAGCGCTGGATGGGTGGATACGCCGCCGGTTACGCGACGTGGTCTGGCGGCAATGGAAACGCCCGCGGACCCGGCGCCGTAAGCTTCTGGCACTGGGTCTGGACGACTATCGGGCGTGGAAGTCAGCCGGGAATGGGCGAGGCCCCTGGTGGAATGCCGGTGCTTCGCACATGAATCAGGCCCTGCCACGGAAGTGGTTCGATCGGCTGGGCCTGATCTCGGTACTCGATACGGTAAGAGGGCTTAGCCGTTCTTCGTGAACCGCCGTGGTACGGAACCGTATGCCCGGTAGTGTGAGAGGACGGGGGAGGCGACTCCCCTTCCTACTCGATGTGCGCTCCATCTCCCTTCCGGCTGCGCCGCAAGTCGGATTGCGTCGTCCGCCGCCTTCCGGCATAGGACCAAATGTCCCCCTCTCTCCTGCCAAAGTCTTGGAGGATCGATTCGGTCCCTGTGCTTTACTGGGGGCGGTAGACGCCGACTCCCTCGATGGATTGCCCAGGAGGTAGGCCATGTGGCCCAAAGGGCGGACGCCCTGGCGTTGAAGTCACCTTCTATACCGGCCGCGGGAGTCTAGACTAAGCTTTGTCTGAAAAGTCGGCGAGCGATGGCCAGGGCTAGGCCCGCTCCCGGCGGGCCAACGCATTTCCCACATCCATGTGGGTCACAAGGCAAAAATTGGCGATAAGACGGACCGGGCTCGCGTGCGAGTTTACGCGGTGTAAATGAGTACTTTGACCGGGCTCGCGCACAAGCCGATTTTTAACGCCGGATGGGCGAGCGCAGGCAGTTTGTAGACAAAGCGTAGTACTGCGACAAGGGGACCGTGGCTGCCCGAGAGGCACCGGGCCCCATTCCATGGCACACAAGACCGTCCATGCGACCTGCAAGCACCAGCCTGGCGCTTTCAGGGTAGACGCCGCGCCAGGCTGGGTGACCGGAGCCGCCGATGACAACCGCCTTCCCTTCCACTACCTCGTCTTCCGCCGGCCCCAACGAGCTGACGCTGGCGATGCTGCGGCGGCAGAACCAGATCTTCCGCGGCAGTGGAGGCGTCAGCGTGGGCAACCGCTCACAGGGATTCCGCCCCGCCTTCTACGACATGGATACCGGCATCGTCTACCCCTCCCGGTTCGCCAGCGGCCTGGAGGCTCCCATGCACCTGCTGGATGGCCTGCCCGATGACCTGGTCGTCTCGCGCCTGGCCAATGGCCGGGTCGAGGCGGTCAAGCCCGGCATCGTGGCGGGCTTCGTTCGCCACGGTCAGTTCTTCACCCGCCAGCAGGCGGCCATGGCCACGGCGCCGCCCGAGAATCCTGCCGGTCGCTTCAGCAATCCCCGGGATCACCGCCGCCTGCTGTCGGCTTGGGAGCGCTTCGTCGAGAACCGGGAGGTGGGCGGCGACGAGATCCGTCCGGTCGTCGAGGCATCCTGGCAGCGCTGTCACGCCGGCCAGGTCGACCCGGAGCGGCGTCAGGCGCCCCTGGTGGCCGACGCGCAGGCGCTCGATCGGCATCGCGATCGCCAGGCGGCTCTCCGTGAGGCTGCGCAACCGGTCCTGGCGCGGGCCGGCGAGCTGCTGTTCGAGGAAGACAGCCTGGTGCTGCTGGCCGATCCGGAAGGACTCGTCCTGGATGTGGCCGGGGACCGTCGGACCCGTGCCCAGGCCGAGAAGGTCAACCTGATGGCGGGCGGGCTGTGGTCGGAACGCGACGTGGGCACCAACGCCATCGGCACCGCCCTGACCGCCGCCGAGCCGGTACAGCTCTATGGGGCCGAGCATTTCTGCACCGGCATCAAGCCCTATACCTGCTCGGCCGATGTGATCCGCGACCCCCATGACGGCCGGGTGCTGGGGGTGATCGATCTCTCGGGTCGGACCTGCAGCCATCGGCCCCATGCCCTCGACTTCGCGATGTCGGCCGCCCGCATGATCGAGGCCAACCTGATGGCCGATTACTTCCACTGTCGGGATCGGGTGATCGAGGCGAGCCGCGATGCCTTCCGCCGCTGGCCGGGCGAGGGCCTGCTGGCCTTCGATCGTCGCGGGCGGCTGGTCAAGGCCAGCACGCCGGCCCACGATGCCCTGCAACGCCTGGGCGCCGACCTGGCGCTGACGCCCCAGACCCGCCTGCCGTCGCTGGACCGGGAGTCGCCCGGCGAGCCCCAGGCGCCGCCGCCCTGGCTGGTGAGCCAGGAGCGTCAGGCGCTGGGGGCGCCTGACCGCGAGGTGGGCACCCTGGTGCGGTTGTCGGCCAGGTCCTGAGGGGACAGTGAGCGCCCCGGCGACTACTACTCAAGTCGCACTACCGGTGTCGCAGACGGCACCCAAGTCGCATATCCCGCCGCGGCGCTTCTCTCTAGACTGGAGAGACCGTCCCGCCGATGAGTGATCCCGCATGGAGATCGAGCCGTCAGCCTTGCCGCCTGTCGCCGACGCGCCCGCGGAGTCCCCCGTGCTGGTCGCCCAGTCGCGGGCCCGGGACCCGGACATGGCCGCCCAGGACCTGGCCCGTCGCCTGTTGCATCCCTGCCTCGGCGGGGTGCTGTTCTTCTGTTCCGCGGAGTACGATCTCGAGGCCCTGGGACGCGCCCTGGAGGAGCACTTCGGCGGCGTCTCGTTGTGCGGTTGCACCACCGCCGGGGAGATCGGCGAGGGCGGTTATGGCCGCGGCGGCATCACCGCCATCGGCTTCGATCAACGCTATTTCGCCTTCGACCATGCGCTGATCGAGGATCTCGACGGTGTCTCGCTGCTCGATGCCCAGCGCCTGAGCGACCGGCTGCTCGACCGCTGTCGTCAGGCGGCGATCGCCCCCATCAAGGCCCATACCTTCGCCCTGACCCTGCTCGATGGCCTCTCGGCCAGCGAGGAGCGGGTGCTGGCGACCCTCAATGCCGCGCTCGGCAGTATTCCCCATTTCGGCGGCAGCGCCGGCGACGACAACCGGCTCGCCGGCACCCATGTCTACGGCGAGGGGCGCTTTCTCAGCGGGGCGGCGGTGGTGGTGATGGTCAACAGCGTGCTCGACTTCGAGGTGTTCACCACCCATCACCTGCGTCCCCTGGACGACAAGCTGGTGGTGACCGCCGCCGACCGTGAGCAACGTCGCGTGATCGAGCTCAACGCCGAGCCCGCCGCCGAGGAGTACGCCCGGCTGGTGGGCTGTGCGGTGGACGAACTGGGCGAGGCGGTCTTCGCCCGCCATCCGCTGGCCGTGCGGCTGCACGACCAGAGCTATGTGCGCTCGATCCAGCGCGTCAACGACGACCTCAGCCTGAGCTTCTACTGCGCCGTGGAGAACGGCATCGTGCTCACCGCCATGGCCGCCGCGCCGCTGCTCGACGACCTGCAACGCGTGCTCGACGATATCGTCGCGCGCCTGGGGCCACCGCGGCTTGTCATCGGTTGCGACTGTTTCCTGCGTCGCCTGGAGATCGACCTGGACGGTCTGAGCGAGGCCGCCTCCCGACTGCTGAGCCGTTATCACGTGGTGGGGTTCAATACCTACGGAGAGCAATGCAATGGCCTTCACCTCAACCAGACCTTTACCGGGGTCGTCATCGGCCATGGACGCCGTCGCTCCTGAGCCCGGCGAGCGCGAGCGGGCCCTGGAGCGCGAGGTCGCCAAGCTCAAGCGCATCAATGCGGCCCTGATCGAGCGCGTCGAGGCCAGCAACCTGCCACGCAGTGCCCCCTATGCGGCCTTCGAGCATGCCGCGCTGCTCGCCGAGCAGGTCCGTGAGCGGACTCAGGAGCTCAACCAGGCCATGCACGAGCTGCGGGCCAGCAACCGCCTGCTGGTCGAGGCCCGGGAACGCGCCGAGACCGCCGGCCAGCACCTGGTCGACGCCATCGAGAGCATCACCGACGCCTTCGTGTTGTTCGATGCCGACCAGCGCATCCAGCGCTTCAACAGTCGCTTCGCCGAGTTCTGGCGCCCGACGGGAATCCGCATCGCGAGCGGCATGCACATGGAGGAGTTGCGTCGCCTGGCGTTGGCCTCGGGGCTGGTGCTCAGCGAGCAGCTCGGCCATGGCGACCGGCGCACCCTCTATCGCCTCCATGACGACCGTTGGGTCCAGGTGCACCAGCGGCCCACCCGCGGCGGGGGGCGGGTGATGCTCTACGTCGACATCACCGCGCTCAAGCGCCAGGAGCATGCCCGCCGCGAGCACGCCCTGGCCCAGAAGAGTCGCCTGCAGCAGGTCACGCTGGACAGCCTGTCCCAGGGCGTGGCGGTGATCGGTGCCGGTGGCCAGCTGGAGATGTGCAACCAGCGCTTCCGGACCCTGACCGGGCTCGCCTCCCTCGCGGTGCCCCACGACCTGGCGGCGCTGCAGGGGCGCAGCGCCTTGATCGTCGCCGGCGACGCCCGCGGCGTCACCGCCCCCTGCGAGCGCCAGCTGCCCGATGGCCGGGTGGTGGAGGTGCGGGGTCATGCCATGCCCGGCGGCGGCCAGGTGTTGACCTACACCGACGTCACCGAGCGCATCCGCCATGCCGAGGTCCTGCGTGAGCGCGAGCGGTGGATCCGTACCATCACCGACGAACTGCCGGCGATGATCGCCTACCTCGACCGCGACCTGCGCTACGTGTTCACCAATCGCGTCTACGAGGAATGGTACGGCTGGCCCCGGGACCTGCTGCTCGGCGGCGAGCTCACGGCCCTGCACGGCGTCGAGCATTGCGCGCGCCTGGCGCCCTACCTGGAGCGGGCACTGGCCGGGGAGAGCGTGTCCTTCGAGTTCCCCGAGCACGGGGCCAGCGGCCAGGAGCGGGTCCTGCTGCGGGCCTACGTGCCCCACGTCGGCGAGGACGGCGAGGTGCTCGGGCTCTTCGTGTTGATCCGCGACATCACCGAGCGGCGGCGTTCCGCCGAGGCATTGCACCAGGCCTACCAGAACCTCGAGCAGCGGGTCCGCGAGCGGACCACCGAGCTGACCCGGGTGAACACCCGGCTGCGCGGCGAGATCGCCGAACGCGCCGCCGTCGAGCAGCGCCTGCGCGAGGCCAAGGCCGAGGCCGAGGCGGCCAACCTCTCGAAGACCAAGTTCCTGGCGGCGGTCAGTCACGACCTGTTGCAGCCGCTCAATGCCGCGCGCCTGTTCACGGGGGCCCTCGGCGAGCAGGCGGTGACGGCGGACGGCCAGGAGCTGATCGAACAGATCGGTCGCTCGCTGAAGGACGTCGAGACGCTGCTCGGCACCCTGGTCGATATCTCCAAGCTCGATGCCGGGGTCGTGACCCCCGATGTGGCCGCCTTCCCGGTGGCCGAGCTCCTCGACGGCCTGGCCCGGGAGTACCGCCAGGTGGCCGCCAGCGAGGGCCTGGCGCTGCACTATGTGGCGAGCGACGCCGTGGTGCTGAGCGATATCCAGCTGCTGTCCCGGGTGGTGCGCAACTTCCTGACCAATGCCATCCGCTATACCCGGACGGGACGCATCCTGCTCGGTTGCCGACATCGCCCCGAGGGGCTGGAGATCCAGGTGGGCGACACCGGCATGGGCATCGAGGACGCCGAACTGGGGGCGATCTTCCAGGAGTTTCGACGCTCCCATGCCGTCGGCAAGCGCCAGGATCGCGGCCTGGGGCTGGGCTTGGCCATCGCCGACAAGATCGCCCGCATGCTCGACCACCCGCTGGGCGTGGCCTCGATCGCCGGGCGCGGCTCGCGGTTCAGCATCCTGCTGCCCCGCGGCCAGGCGGCCCCGCGCGGTGCTCCGGCGCCGTCGCCGACCCCGGGCGACAACCTGGCCCTGCGGGGACGGCGCGTCTGGGTGATCGACAACGACACCGATATCTGCGAGGCGATGCGTCTGCTGCTCGGCCGCTGGGGATGTCGCGTGTGGGTCGCCGAGAGCGAGGCGGCGCTGGCCGCCCAGCTCGACCCCGCCACCGCACCGGCGGATGTGCTGGTCGTCGACTATCACCTGGACGAGGGGGATACCGGTGTGGCGCTGGCCGAACGGCTCAATGCCGCGCGCCGGGTCCCGCTGCCGGTGGTGGTGATCACCGCCAACCATAGTCATGACCTCCGACAGCAGCTGCGCGAGCGGGGCCATGGCCTGCTGCACAAGCCGGTGAAGCCGCTCAAGCTGCGCATGCTGCTGGCGCAGCTGCTGAGCGGGACGCGCTGAGACGTCGGTCGGGGCGAGGCTGAGGGTCAGCGCCTGAGGTAGGCGCTGAAGTCGATATCGCCGGCCGAGAGGATTGCCTGCACCCGGTTGTGCACCCCGAGCTTGCGCAGGATCGCCGAGACATGGGCCTTCACCGTGGTCTCGGCGATGTTCAGGTGGTAGGCGATCATCTTGTTGGATTCGCCGCGGGTCAGGCGCTCGAGCACCTCCAGCTGCTTGCGGGTCAGGGTCTCGAGCTGCTGCGGGCTGAGCCCCGGCTCGGCGCCGCGGGCCGGCGGGGGGCCGGTGGCGCGCATGATGTCCGAGGGCAGGTAGATGTTGCCTTCGAGGATCTGGGCGATCGCCCTGGTCATCTGCTCGCGGGGCGACGACTTGGTGATGAAGCCTACCGCGCCATAGGTCACGGCCTGCAGGATGACCTGCTTGTCTTCCTCGGCGGAGATGATCACCACCGGGATCGTCGGGGCCTCGTTGCGCAACCGCAGCAGTCCCCCCAGCCCATGCATGCCGGGCATGTTGAGGTCGAGCAGGATCAGGTCCAGGTCATCATGCTCGCTGGCCATCGCCAGGGTGGCCTCGAGGTCCTGGGTCTCGAGCACCTCGGCGGCATCGAAGCCGTCGCGGATGACCCGGCCGATGGCCTCGCGGAACAGGGGGTGATCGTCGGCGATCAGTAGCTTGTACATGGCTAAGGCCTTGTCGTTGTCGTCGATCGGCATCGCCATCCTGTCCATGCGGCGTCCCCCGGCGGCCTCGAACGTCCTTGCTCGGGCGGTGGCCCAGCGTGGGGGAGGGCGTGGGGTGTTTCGTCCCATGATGACGCCAAACGGCGTGGGGGGAACTACGACTTCCGTCGGGGCGAGGCCCGAGGCACGCCGTTCGCCGGACGCGAGTCGCCCCCTTGCCGAGGGTCCCCTGGGCTCGAGTTGACGCAACGCCGTGGGTGGCGGTGCCTATACTGAAGGCAATCCACCTCGACCGTAGCCACGACCACTGCGGCCGTTCCTCGTCAGACGGGAGGGCGGCATGACCACGGACTTCACCCTCGAAGAACTGCAGTCGGCGACTCGCAACCACGGCATGCCGCTCGAGGGACTGGCCTACGCGACCACGCCCGTGGGCATGCACTACGTGCTCACCCACTTCGATATCCCCCGTGTCGATGCCGCGACCTGGCGGCTCGAAGTCGATGGCCGGGTCGATCGGACGCTGTCGTTGTCGCTGGAGGAGCTTCGCGCGCGACCCCGCGTGACCCAGCCGGTGACCCTGGAGTGCGCCGGCAACGGTCGGGCGCGCCTCGAGCCCCGGCCGCACAGCCAGCCATGGCTCGACGAGGCCGTCGGTACCGGCGAATGGATCGGGACCCCGCTGGGGCCGCTGCTCCAGGATGCCGGCCTGCTCGACGATGCCAAGGAGGTGCTCTTCACCGGACTCGACCGAGGCGAGCAGGGCGGGATCGTCCAGTGGTACCAGCGCGCCCTGTCCGCCGCCGACTGCCTGCGTCCCGAGGTGCTGCTGGCCTACGAGATGAATGGCGAGCCCCTGCCACCCCAGCATGGTTTCCCGCTGCGTCTGATCGTGCCTGGCTGGTACGGCATGACCCAGGTGAAATGGCTGCACCGCATCACGGTGCTCGACGAGCCGTTCTGGGGCTACCAGCAGAACGTCTTCTATCGTATCGCCCAGCACGAGGACGACCCCGGGGTCCAGCTGAGCCGCATGTATCCCCGGGCGCTGATGGTGCCGCCGGGCATGCCGGTGTTCGAGACCCGCGAGCGCCTGCTCCCTCCCGGCCACCACCCCCTGCAGGGCCGGGCCTGGTCGGGCTGGGGCAGCATCGACCGCGTCGAGGTCAGCACGGATGCGGGCCAGCACTGGCAGGCGGCCGCGCTGGAGCCACCAACGGCGCCCCATGTCTGGCAGGCATGGTCACTGGACTGGGAGGCCGACGAGGGCCGCCACGAGCTGCTCTGTCGGGCCACGGACGCGGCCGGCAACGTGCAGCCGCTGGTACCGCAGTGGAACCTCAAGGGGGTCGCCAACAATGCGGTCCAGCGCCTGGTGGTCCAGGTACGCCGCGAGCTCGCACCCGCCCCCTGAGTTCTTCCCTCGTCCCCCGGCCTGGGGACATGCCGCCTGTCCCGCCTCCTCTCGGGGCCGCCAGGGGAGACGGTCGTTGGTGACGAGGCCACCGTCCGATGGGCGGGGCCGGGGAACTACGACCAAAGACCCCCATCCGTTGCGCCCAAGGCAGGATGGGCGCACGCGCAGGAGTCACTACCCTCTAATGCATGCGACGCGTCCGGCTGAGGTCCTCGGCCGCGAGCGGATCGTCGTGATTCCCAACAGTCAGGAGTGCGCACCATGATCTACGCCAACCCCGGCAGTCCCGATGCCCCGGTGTCCTTTGCGTCCCGCTACGGCAACTACATCGGCGGCGAGTTTGTCGCGCCGGTCAAGGGCCAGTACTTCGACAACGTCAGCCCGGTCAACGGCGAGGTGTTCTGCGAGATTCCCCGCTCCACGGCGGAGGACATCGAGCGTGCCCTGGACGCCGCCCACGCGGCCGCGTCGGCCTGGGGCCGGACCTCGGCCACCGAGCGGGCCAACCTGCTGCTCAAGATCGCCGACCGCATCGAGCAGAACCTGGAAATGCTCGCCGTCGCCGAAACATGGGACAACGGCAAGGCGGTGCGCGAGACGCTCAATGCCGATATTCCGCTGGCGGTCGATCACTTCCGCTACTTCGCCGGCTGCATCCGTGCCCAGGAAGGCACCGCGGCGGACATCGATGCCAACACCGTGTCCTATCACTTCCACGAGCCGCTGGGCGTGGTGGGCCAGATCATTCCCTGGAACTTCCCCATCCTGATGGCCGCCTGGAAGCTCGCCCCGGCCCTGGCCGCCGGCAACTGCGTGGTGCTCAAGCCCGCCGAGCAGACCCCGGTGTCGATCCTCAAGGTCATGGAGCTGGTCGGGGATCTGCTGCCGCCCGGCGTGGTCAACGTGGTCAACGGCTACGGCGCCGAGGCCGGCCAGGCACTCGCCACCAGCCAGCGCATCGCCAAGATCGCCTTCACCGGCTCGACCCCGGTGGGCGCGCACATCCTCAAGTGCGCCGCCGACAACATCATCCCCTCCACCGTGGAGCTGGGCGGCAAGTCGCCGAACATCTACTTCGCCGACATCATGGATGCCGAGCCGGAGTTCGTCGACAAGGCCGCCGAGGGCCTGGTGCTGGCCTTCTTCAACCAGGGAGAAGTGTGCACCTGTCCGTCCCGGGCGCTGATCCAGGAGGATATCTACGATGCCTTCATGGCCAGGGTGATGGAGCGGGTGACCACCATCAAGCGCGGCAACCCGCTGGACACCGAGGTCCAGGTCGGGGCTCAGGCCTCCCGGGAGCAGTTCGACAAGATCATGTCCTACATGGACGTCGCCCGTGAGGAAGGTGCCGAGTTCCTTACCGGCGGCAACCGCGAGACCCTGGATGAGTCGATCAACAACGGCTTCTATATCCAGCCGACCCTGCTCAAGGGCCATAACAGGATGCGCGTCTTCCAGGAGGAGATCTTCGGCCCGGTGGTGGCGGTGACCACCTTCAAGGACGAGGCCGAGGCGCTGGCCATCGCCAACGACACCGAGTTCGGCCTCGGCGCCGGGGTGTGGAGCCGCGACATGAACGTGGCCTTCCGCATGGGGCGTGGGATCCAGGCCGGCCGGGTCTGGACCAACTGCTACCACCAGTACCCGGCGCATGCCGCCTTCGGCGGCTACAAGAAGTCCGGCGTGGGCCGCGAGACCCACAAGATGGCCCTCGAGCACTATCAGCAGACCAAGAACCTGCTGGTCAGCTACGACACCAACCCGCTGGGCTTCTTCTAAGGCCCCTTGGCCCCGGGCATCCTGCCCGGGGCGGCTTCCCTGACGAGTCGAAGACCGGTGCCGCCACGCGGTCGTACCGGGTTCTACCAACGCAACGATCAGGAGTGGGATTCATGGACAAGACGATGCAGGCCGCCGTGGTGCGGTCCTTCGGTGAACCGCTGAGTCTCGAGGAGGTGGCGGTGCCCCGCCCGGGGCGCGGCGAGATACTGGTGAAGGTGGCCGCCTCCGGCGTCTGCCATACCGATCTTCATGCGGCCCATGGCGACTGGCCGATCAAGCCCGAGCCGCCCTTCATCCCCGGCCACGAGGGCGTCGGCCATGTGGCGGCGGTGGGCGAGGGCGTCAGCCATCTCAAGGAAGGCGACCGGGTCGGGGTGCCCTGGCTGTATTCCGCCTGCGGGCACTGCGAGCACTGCCTGGGGGGCTGGGAGACCCTGTGCGAGTCCCAGCAGAACACCGGCTACTCGGTGAACGGCGGCTTCGCCGGCTATACCCTGGCCGATGCCGGCTACGTGGGGCGGCTGCCCGACAACGTCGATTTCCTGGAGATCGCGCCGGTGCTCTGTGCCGGGGTCACCGTCTACAAGGGGCTCAAGATGACCGACACCCGTCCCGGGCAATGGGTCGTCATCTCCGGCATCGGCGGCCTCGGCCACATGGCGGTGCAGTACGCCCGCGCCATGGGGCTCAACGTTGCCGCGGTGGATATCGACGACACCAAGCTGGCGCTGGCCAAGCGCCTGGGGGCCAGCGTGACGGTCAACGCCCTGACCATCGATCCGGCCGCCTACCTCAAGCGCGAGATCGGCGGTGCCCATGGCGTGCTGGTCACCGCGGTCTCGCCCAAGGCCTTCGAGCAGGCGCAGGGCATGGTGCGACGCGGGGGGACCATCTCGCTCAACGGCCTGCCTCCCGGCGACTTCCCGCTGCCGATCTTCGACACCGTGCTCAACGGCATCACCGTTCGCGGCTCCATCGTCGGCACCCGCCAGGACCTGCAGGAGGCCCTCGACTTCGCCGGCGAGGGCAAGGTCAAGGCCACGGTGGCGAGCGACCAGCTGGAGAACATCAACGACATCTTCCAGCGCATGCTCGATGGCCGGATCGAAGGGCGCATCGTGCTCGACATGCGCTGATCGAGGCCGGCCAGGACATGACCGGGGCACGCTGCACGCGTGCCCCGGTCACGTGTCTGGCCGCGACCTAGGGGCGCATCACCATCTTCGCCTCGGTGAGCCGCTTGACCACGCTCTTGAAGCTGTTCCTGAGAACCAGCATCTCGCCATTGGCCAGGGTGACCACGGCCACCGGCTCGTGGCGCGGCTCGTTCTCCGCCTCGAACTCGGGGCGGATCTGGGCGATCTGGTCGAGATGCAGCAAGAGGACGAACTCCTCCTCGGTGGAGGGGTAGTCGCTGACGACCTCGATGAAGCGGTGACTCATGGGCGCCTCGCTCGGCAGCGGTATGTGCCCATCAGTGTAGTCGAGACCCCGCCGGGACCGTGGCGGCGCCACAGTCGCCGAGGCCCTACCGCGGTTCCGAGCTCCGCCAGGCCTGGGTGCCCCACAGTGGCACGCTACTCAGGGCGTGCTTGAAGCTGCCGCTGGTCTCCTTGGTGCTGTAGGCCAGATACAACAGGGTCTGGCTCTCGGCATCGAAGATCCGCCGCAGCTTGAGGCTCTTGAACAGGACGCTCTGGGAACGCCGGTAGAGCAACTCGCCGTCCGCCGAGGTGTCGATGTCGGCGAGCATCTCGGTGGTGATGGGGCCGGTCTGCCGGCAGGCGAGGCTGGTGTCGGACGGATCGGCCAGGTCCAGGTCGGCATCGATGTTGCTGAGGTGACAGGTCACCCCGGGCACCTTGGGGTCGGTGAGACTCTCGATCTTGATGTCCTTGGTGGTGAACAGGCCCAGGGAGACGTCGCCGACCTCGTTGCCGCCGTCGCAGCCGGCGAGCAGGAAGGTGCAAAGGGTCAGGGCCAGCCGACCCCAGGGGACGGCGGGAAAGGGGAAGCGCATGGGCAATAATCTTGGTCAGTGGTCGTCGCTGAAGAGGCTCAGGTCGAGTGGATGGCTGTGTCCCAGCCACATCACCCCCTGGGTATGGTCGAAGCGGTCGTCGCCGGTGCCGACGTGGACGAAGACATCCAGCGAGCCCCGGTTGAGGGCCAGCCAGGGCACGACCTCGCCGAACAGCTCGGGGGCAAAGGAGAGCTGACAGCTCCACAGGGGATGGGGCCCCACCGGTCGCTCGTGGAAGCGTCCCACCCGGATCGCGAAGCGCTCGGCGGCCTCCCCGGCCACGCGGCGGGCCTCGGCCAGCCCCGCCGCATCCTCGTAGTAGAGGTGGGCGTGGTAGTGGGTGATGTGGCGCGGGTCGGTGAGGGGCGGGGTGTCGCTCATGGCGGTCTCCTGGCGGGGGGCCTCAGGGTAACCGTTGTGCGGCGCCGCCGCGAGAGGGCTCCCCCGACACGGGCCCCGGGGCATCAGCTACCGGGTATCGGCAGGCTCGCCAGCTGGACCCCGTAGGCGCCCGGGGGCAGCGCCTTGTCCACCGAGAGCCGGAACCCGCCGAGGGCCGGTTCGTCGAGGTCGACCAGCCTGCCGGGGATGGCCGCCTTGCGTTCGTCGAGCTTGACCAGGACCTGTGGCCGGAGCGGCTGGTCGGGCACCTGCGCGACCACGATGCCGACCATGCCGTTGTTGAGCTCGACCAGGGTGCCGAGGGGATAGAGGCCGATCCAGTCGATGAAACGGTCGACCAGTCGGCCGTCGAAGAGGCATCGACGGCCCTGATGGAGGATGCCCAGGGCCTCGGTCGCCGGTCGGGCCGGACTGTAGACGCGGTCGCTGGTGATGGCGTCATAGGTGTCGACGATGGCGAGGATCCGGGCGGCCTCGCCGATGTCCCGGGCTGGCTTGCCGCGGGGGTAGCCGCTGCCGTCGAGACGCTCGTGATAGTCCCGGCAGGCGATCTTGACCGCCGTGGGGAGATGCGGGTCATGCTCGAGCATGGCGTAACCACGCAGTACGTGGCTCTGGACGTGCTGGAATTCCTCCTCGGTGAGCGGGCCGGGCTTGTCCAGTAACGCCTGGTCGAGGCGCATCTTGCCCACGTCGTGCAGCAGGCCGGCGAGCCCCAGTTCCTCGAGCCGTGAGCGCTCGTGGCCCAGGTGCTGGCCGAAGGCCATGGCGAGGATGGCGACGTTGAGGCCGTGTTCCATCCGGTAGGCGACCCGGTGCTTGAGGCGCGTCAGCCAGACCAGGGTCTCGGGGACCACCTCCAGCGACGCGATGAGCCGGCCGATCTCCCGCTGCAGCGTCGGCAGGCGACGATACCAGTCATGCTCGTCGCGCATCAGGCGCTGCAGCGTGCGCTGGGTCTTGGTGTACAGCTGCTCGGCGTGGTGTACCTCGCGGGGATCGCGGTGCGCGGCCGCGGGGCTGCGTCGCTCCTCGGCGGGCAAGGGCGTGAACTCGCTGAGGTCCGGAGGGCTCTGCAGGGCGGACAGGATCGCCTGCACCTGGGGGTGGGAGCGCTGGGGGTCGACATACACCGAGCGGCAGTAGCTGCGTAGTCGACGGAGGTCGGAGCGCCCGCGTTTCAACAGGTGGGGCGGGACCATCCAGGGACGATCGAGGGCGGCGATATACATGCCGTTCTCGAGCAGGCTGACCGGTACCTCGACCAGACGTCCGCCGCTCGGGGGGTCGTTGGCGCGTTGCATGACGCTGTCTCCGGCTGTCATGGGCTGGCTACAGTTATAGACCATCCGTCGGGTGGCGGCGTGGTCGCCGGGCCCGATCCGTCCTCGAAGCGTGCCGGCACGCGGGGCTGGCGGTCCACGCTCAGCGAGAAGAGATCCGGTCGGCCGTAGTGGCCGCCCACGTCCAGGGTGCGTCGCGCCCGCCGGGCCGCCGCGACGTCGATGTCGGCATAGAGGATGCCCTTCTCGCGGTGCAGGGGCCCGGCGACCACCTCACCCCCCGGGGCGACCACGGTGGCGTCTCCGGGGTTGATCCACTCGTCCGGCGAGAACAGCCGGTCGCGCTCGGGAAAGTCCCCGGGAACGTCGCTTCCCTCCAGGGCCGTCGCGGTGGCGAGGACCCAGCAGCCGCCCTCCCTGGCGATGTGGCGAAGGGTGGCCAGACGGGTCTCGCCGGCGTCCCAGGTCGGGTTGATGAACACTTCAAGGCCCTGGGCGTAGAGCGCGAAACGGGCCAGCGGCATGTAGCACTCCCAGCAGATCAGGGCGCCGAGGCGGCCCGCCGGGGTGTCCACGACCCGCAGCCCGCTGGCGTCGCCCTGGCCCCAGACCATGCGCTCCGGGTTGGTCGGCATCAGCTTGCGATGACGGTTGAGCAGGGTGCCGTCCGGTCCGATCACCACCACGGTGTTGTACAGGGTGGTGCCGCTGTAGCGGCCATCCCGCTCATGGAGGCCGATCACCAGCGTCACGGCGTTGCGGGCCGCGGCCTTCTGGAGGGGGCGAAGGTGATCCCGGTCCAGGTCGATGGCGTTCTCCCACAGGCGGGCATGGATCTCGCCGGTCAGGGCCATGTCGCCCCCCGGCCGCAGGCGCCAGATCCAGGTGGGGTAGCCGGGCAGGTAGGCCTCGGGAAACACCAGCAGGCCGGCCCCCGAGGCGGCCGACTCATCGGTCAGAGCAACGGCCCACTCCAGGCTGGCGTCCCGGTCGAGCAGGCGCGGCGGGGCCTGAATGATGGCGACTCGGGTGGACATGGTCGGTTCCTCCCACAAGGCCGGCGGTGGTCACCTCTATTCCACTATGGGCGCGATCCGGCGATTTGTCGCCGCCGGCGGGGCTGCGCACACGAAAGCGGCGACCCCGTGGGGTCGCCGCTCGCGTACCGGTCCTGGGCGTGCCTCAGGCCGGGCTGAGGTCCTGGGGCGGCTCGCCCACGGACCCGGGCATCGCCTGGACGCTGGCGCCGCCCTCGCCGGCCAGGGCCAGGAAGTGCAGGTGACGCTCGTATTCGGAAAGCACGTCGCCGAGCACCTGGCCGCGGGTATAGCCGTTGAGGTCCTTGTCCGCGCCACCCTCGGTCAGGTAGACGTCGAGGCGCACATAGTAGTCGTCGTCCGCCGGCAGGAAGCTCGGGGTGCGCAGGCGGTGGGCGCGCACCTGGTAGACGAAGCCGTGGGCGTCGTCGAAGTCCGCCTGCAGGGTCAGCTGCGGCAGCGGTTCGCCCTCGACCGCCTCCTCGGTCACCGTGGCCGGCTGGCCGCGGCTCTCGAGCTCCTCGGCGAACTGGCGCAGGGCCGGCCGGACGGCGTGCTCGACGGTAGCGGCGGCGCCGGCCCGGGTGGAGGTGTCCAGCGCCCGGTCGAGGCGCTCTCGCCAGTCGCCGCCCGGCGCGGTGCCGCTGACCTGGCGGCGGGCCTCGGCCTTCTTGCTCTCGAGCTTCAGCGCGCGGGTCATGCCGGCCATGATCGCGAAGATCACCAGCGAGAAGGGCAGGGCGGTGATCACCACCGCGCTCTGCAGCGCCGACAGGCCGCCGGCCATCAGCAGGGCCACGGTGACCAGGCCGATGGCCACGGACCAGAAGATGCGCAGGCGGATCGGCGCGTCGTGGTTCACATCCGACAGGATCGAGGTGAAGTTCGCCAGCACCAGGGCGCCGGAGTCGGCGGAGGTGACGAAGAACACGATACCCAGGATGGTGACCACCGAGGCGGTGATACCGATGTAGGGGTACTGCTCGAGGAAGGTGTAGATGGTGGTCTGGGGGGCGTTGAGCGCCTGCTCCCCCAGCTCGACGAGTCCCTGGTTGGCGACCATCTCGATGCCGCTGTTACCGAAGATCGACATCCAGGCCATCATGAAGCCCAGCGGGATCAGCAGGGCGCCGATGACGAACTCGCGAATGGTCCGACCCCGGGAGATGCGCGCCAGGAACAGGCCGACGAAGGGCGTCCAGGCGATCCACCAGCCCCAGAAGAAGATGGTCCACCAGCCCTTCCACTGCTGGGCATCCTCGCCGGCGAAGGCGTAGGTGTCGAAGCTGTTGCCGACGAAGCCGCTCAGGTAGTCCCCGGCGTTGAGCACCAGGGCATCGAGCAGGTGCAGGGTATCTCCCTGGAAGAGCACGAACAGCAGCAGGGCGGCGGCCAGCCCCATGTTGAACTCGGACAGGCGGCGGATGCCCTTCTCGACGCCGGTGACCACCGAGATGGTCGCGAGGATCACCACCAGCACGATCAGCACCACCTGGGTGGCGAGGCTCTCGGGCACGCCGAACATGAAGGTCAGGCCGTAGTTCAACTGCATCACGCCGATGCCGAGGCTGGTGGCGATGCCGAACACGGTGGAGATCACCGCGGTGATGTCCACGGCGTTGCCGATGGGGCCGTTGATGCGCGTGCCCAGCAGCGGGTAGAGGGCGCTGCGGATGGCCAGTGGCAGGCGGTGGCGATAGCTGAAGTAGGCCAGCGCCATGCCCATCAGCACGTACATGCCCCAGCCGGAGAGCCCCCAGTGGAGGAAGGTCTGGGGCACGGCGGCACGCATGGCCGCGGCACTTTCCGGGGCCAGGTCCGGCGGGGTCAGGTAGTGGGACAGTGGCTCGGCCACGCAGAAGAACAGCAGGTCGATGCCGATGCCGGCGGCGAACAGCATCGAGGCCCAGGACACCAGCGAGAACTCGGGGCGCGAGTGGTCCGGGCCGAGGCGGATCGAGCCGACCCGCGAACAGCCGATCACCACCACGAAGGCGAGATAGATCACGGCGGCCAGCATGTAGTACCAACCGAAGGTGTCATTCACCCAGGCCAGGCCGGCGTCGAAGAAGGCGCCGGCCTCCTGGGTGAACGTCATGGTCAGGACCAGGAACACCAGGATGCCTGCCACGCTGCCGTGGAAGACCGTGCGGTTGATCCGGTCCCGTCGCTCGGGAAGGGCGATGTTATCCGTCATTCAGTGAGACTCCTGTCGTTGTTGGGGCGACTCTTTTTTAAATGAACGTTCAAATAAAATACTCACATCCCCTGCGGTCTGCAAGTCGGCCTGCCGGTCGGGTCGGGAATCTCGAAGTTCGGTGAGAGGAAAACGAAGACGCCCGGCACGAGGCCGGGCGTCCTGGGAGGCGGGGAGGGCGGCGTCAGCCGGCGTCGGGGTGCCGGGGGCGCTCGCCGCCGTGGTGCGAGCCGGGGCCCTTGTGGTCGGGCCGCATGGCCTCGCGCAGGCGGCTCAGCTGTTCCTCGTCGAGATGCTCGGCGAGGGTCTCGCGATAGTCGGCGCGGAGTGCCTGCCAGGCCGCCCGGCGATCCTCGCGGCTGTCGAAGGTCTGGTCGTGCAGCGCCTGGGCCTCGGCATGGAAGGCGGCGCGCTGCTCGCGGAGCGTCTCGCGGGTCGCCTCGTCGAGCTGCCACTCGTCGAACAGGGCCTCCAGACGGGTCTCGCGGGCCTGGCGCTGCTCGGCGCGCCATTCCTGGCGCATCTCGCGCTTGGCCTGCTCGAGGGCCGCGCGCTGGTCGTCGTCGAGGATCTCCTCGAGCCGCTCGCGGTGCTCGGCTTGCAGTTCCTGCAGCGCCTGGTGATGCTCGGCGCGGGCCTCGGCCAGGGCGTCGCGCGTCTCGGCGTCGAGGCCGGCGCGTTCGAAGAGGGCCTCGCGCTGCTCGGCACGATGCTCCCGGTGATGTCCCCCCTCGTCGGGAGCGGCGCTGGCGGAGAGCGCCAGGGGGGCGATGGCGGCGGCCAGCAGGGCGGGGGCGAACAGCTTGCGGGTCAGGCTCGTCTTCTTCATGTCGGGCATTCCTTGTGGCCTTGGGTTGACGCTTGCAGTGTCGCCCGGCGGCGTGCAAGGGCCGTGGACCCAGGGTGCAAAGGTGGTGCATGTCCGCGGGACTTCACTCCTCCGGCTGGTACTTGTAGCCCACGCCGTAGACCGAGCGAATGATCTCGCGCTCGGGCCAGACCTCGGCGATCTTCTTGCGCAGCTTCTTGATATGGCTGTCCACGGTGCGCTCGGAGACGATGCGGTGATCGCGGTACATGTGATCCATCAGCTGTTCCCGGGAGAAGATGCGCCCGGGCGACTGCATCATCACCCGCAGCAGCTGGAACTCCACCGCGGTCAGCCCCAGGTCCCGACCGTCGGCCAGCGCCCGCCAGCCGTCCTCGTCCAGGCTCAGGGTGTTGGCGTCGCCGGCGGTCTCCGGGGCCTCGGCGGCACGGCTGCGGCGCAGCACGGCCCGGGCCCTGGCCACCACCTCCCGGGGGCTGAACGGCTTGCAGATGTAGTCGTCGGCGCCGAGCTCCAGGCCCAGCAGCCGGTCGACCTCCTCGACCCGCGCGGTGAGCATGATGATCGCGACCCGCGGCCAGCGCTGGCGAATCTCCCGGCACAGTGTCAGGCCGTCGGTGCCCGGCAGCATCAGGTCGAGCAGGACCAGCTCCGGGCGGGCCTCCTGGGCCTCGAGCCAGGGCAGGACCTTGTCGCCGTGGTCGATGTGGTGGCAGTCGAAACCGCTGCCCTCCAGGTAGTCCGCCACCAGGCGGGCGATCTTGGGTTCGTCCTCGATGATCAGGACTCGGTCGGTCGCGGGGTCCGGGGCAATCATGCGTCATCCTCCCTGAGTTGATGTTCGGCGATGGCCGGAAAGGTCAGCGTCCAGCATAGCCCGCCCAGCGACGACGGGCTGGCGACCATCTCGGCACCGTGGGCCCGGGCCAGGGCCATGGCGATGGACAGCCCCAGGCCGCTGCCGCCACTGGCGCGGCTGCGCGATCCCTCGACCCGGTAGAGGCGTTCGGTGAGGCGCGGCAGCTCGGCCTCGGGCACCCCCGGGGCGCTGTCCTCCCAGCTCACCTGCCAGCCCTCCCCGGTGGCCGCGAGGCGCACCCTCAGCCGGCCCGGGGGGCGGGTGTAGGCACAGGTGTTGTCCAGCAGGTTGGTCCACAGCTGGCGCAGCCGCTGGGTGTCGCCGCGGATCCAGGCCGGACCCGCGATCTCGCTGTCGAGCGCGAGACGGCTGTCGGCCAGCCAGGGAGCGGCCTCGTCGAGGCGGGCGGCGAGGCTGGCGGCGAGGTCCAGGGGCGCCAGCTGGACCTCCAGGGCACCGGCGTCGCTCTGGGACAGCAGCCGGAGGTCGGCCACCAGGCGCTCGAGCTGGTCGACCTCCTGGGCCAGCGAGCCCAGGTTGTCCAGATCCAGGGGACGGATGCCGTCCTGCATGGCCTCGATCTCGCCGCGCAGCACGGCGAGCGGCGTGCGCAGCTCGTGGGCGATGTCCGAGACCCAGCGGCTGCGCGCCTCGCGGCTGGCCTCCAGGGTGGCCGCCAGGACGTTGAAGTCGCGTGCCAGGCTGGAGAGCTCGTCGCGGCCGCGCTCGGCCAGGCGGGTACTGTAGTCGCCCTCGGTGAGGCGCCGGGTGGCCAGGGTCATGCCCCGGGTACGGCGACCGAGCCACCAGGACAGGCCCCCCGCCAGCAGCAGGGAGGCCAGCCCCAGGGCGGCGACGATGATCGCCAGGTTACGGCGCTGCTGGGAGAGGAAGATCCGATCCATGCGCGCCATCAGCTGCTGGGGCGGTCGGTAGCCCAGGGTGCCGACCCGGGTGCCGTCGCTGACGATCGGCAGCCAGCGCAGCTCCGCTGCCTCCAGGTCGTTGTCCGGCGGCAGTCCGATCACCGGCAGGCCCTCGGCGTCATGGAGCACGAAGTCCTTGGGATCCCCCAGGCGGCGCTCGATGCCCTCCGGCGGCGGGGCATCCCCCGGCCACAGCTGGCGACGCACCAGGTGGTGCCAGGTTCGCGGCGACTGGCGCAGCCACTGCCAGTCGCCGCGCCAGGCCCATTCGTCGGCCAGGCCCTTGGCCAGGGTCTCTGCCCGCCGGGTCTGGGTGCGGTCCAGGTACTCGATGAAGCCCTGGTCGAGGCTGCGCGACACGGCGATGAAGACCAGTCCGGAGATGGCCACGTTGACCACCAGGATGATCACGAACAACTTGATCCCGAGCCGGGACACGGCCGGGGTGAAGACAGAGCGGGAACGCATGGACGGACTCCGCGGGCCAGCAGGGACGAAGGGACGACACCCTATCATCCCCGATCGGTGTGCAGGCATTGTGCAGGTGTCGCCCCATTGGGCCGGTCACAGCGTCAGCAGGAACAGGATCAGCGGCGGTGAAAGCAGCGAGAGGATGAACCCGCTGACCACCGCCACCGGCACGCAGGCCACGCCGCCGTGCTGCTGGGTGACCCCTGGAGAGCGGCAGGGTGCCCATGGCCTACAGCGTCAGCAGGAACAGGATCAGCGGCGGTGAGAGCAGCGAGAGGATGAACCCGCTGACCACCGCCACCGGCACGCAGGCCACGCCCCCGTGCTGCTGGATGACCGGCAGGGTGAAGTCCATGGCCGTGGCGCCGCCATAGCCGATGGCCAGCGCCGCCTGGCGGCGGATCACCAGCGGGATCAGCACGAAGGCCAGCAGCTCGCGGCCGAGGTCGTTGAAGAAGGCCACGCCGCCGAGCAGGGGGCCGAGCTGGTCGCCGATCAGGATGCCGGACAGCGAGTACCAGCCGAAGCCGGCGGCCAGGGCCAGGCCCTGGTTCCAGGGCAGGTCGAGCAAGGGGGCGGCGAGCAGGCCGCCGACCAGCGAGCTCGCCGCCAGGGTAATGGCGATGGCCAGGCCGAACCGGTTGAGCAGGATCTGCCGGAGCGGCATGCCGGAGTTGCGCAGCTGGCAGCCGATCAGCGCGAGCAGGGCATAGAGCACCCATTCCGCCAGCCGCTCCGCCCAGGGGAACAGGCGCTCGCCCAGGGGGCCGCCGGCCACCACGCCGAGCACGACCCCCAGCAGTACCACCCCGACCAGCGACAGCGACCCGGCCATGGCGGCGAGCTTGCTGGTGGGGGCGCCGGCCACCACCCGCGAGGGATCCACCGCCAGGCGCAGCCGGCGGGACAGCCAACCCAGGGCCGCGAGGTTGCAGGCCGAGGTCACGCCGAGCAGGGTCAGGGCCTGCCCGCCCATCCGCGAGAGCTGGCCGCCGAGGTCGTCGAGGCCGGCCAGCCCGATCCCCATCAGCAGCAGGATCACGTAGATCGAGGCATTCACGCCACGGTTGATCAGGGCCATCGGCCCCGCCTGCCGGACTCGGACCAGATAGCCCAGGACCAGCGGCAACAAGACGATCAGCAGACCGGTCAGCATGCGAGAGTCCCTTCTCCTTGGGGGTGCCGTCGGCGACCCGAAAACCGGCTACTCTAGCAGCCTGTCGGACTCGACGCTGCTCTACTGCGAAACCCGGGCTTTCGGCCGATGTCATTCGATCTGATTCGTTAAATAGCGGGCTATTCGCCTCATCAGATCGATAAACTCGTCTCGAAATCCGTCTTTCTCGTGACGATCGGTCAAATCCGACCGGCTGCCAGGCATTTTTGCCTGGTGGCGGAGGGGGCTCAGGGCTCGGCCAGCGCGGTCAGGGTCAGCCGGCTGCGGCGCTGGCCGTCGCGGTGGTACTCCATGGCCAGCAGCAGGCCGGGACGCCGCGCATCCAGGTCCAGCACCAGCCGCCTGTCGGCCTCGGCGGGGTCGGTGAGGGCGACCCGCACCCTCTCGAAGCGGCCCAGCGGCAGGGACAGGGCATCCCGCCCCAGCACCCGGTAGTGCAGCACTTCCTCGCGGCCCTTGTGGTCACGGTAGCGCAGCGGGCAGTCCCGGGCGCAGGCATTGTCGATGACCCGGCGGGCGAGGGCGACCAGCGCGCTCTGGCGATCGGGCAGGGCCCCCAGGTCCCGCCGGTCCAGCGAGTAGCCCCGCTGGATCCCCAGCAGCGAGTAGCCGGCGGCATAGTGCAGGGCGCGAACTCCATCCTCGGCGACCCGGAAGCGTCCCCACTCCCGCCCCCAGGCCCCGGGCAGCTCGGTGCGCATCTCGCTCTGCCAGGTGCCCCCCTCATGGCGGAGACGATGGCGGATGTCGGCATCCGGCCAGCCGTCTACCTGCAGGTGATAGCGGGCGCTGAAGGCCTGCGGCTGGGGCGCCGCCAGGGCGGGCAGGGCCAGCGACAGCAGCGCCAGCCAGCCGATGAGGCGCAGGGCGGAAGGGAGCATGGCGGTGCCTCGATGGGGTGACTGTCCTGAGAGCGCGGCGGGTCGCCCCGGGTTCCCGCCGGTCATGGCCGATTCATCGATGGCGGGCTAGGCTGCCCTGGCAGGGCCCCGCTTTCCCTCCCCATGCACAAGGAGATCCCCATGGCCAGCTTGCTGCTCATCGCCGGCGACTTCGTCGAGGACTACGAGATCATGGTGCCCTTCCAGGCCCTCCAGGCCATGGGCCACCAGGTGGATGCGGTGTGTCCCGACAAGCGCGAGGGAGATCGCATCCGGACCGCCATCCACGACTTCGAGGGTGACCAGACCTATACCGAGAAGCCGGGCCACAACTTCGTCCTCAACGCCACCTTCGCCGAGGTCGCCCCCGACGACTACGACGGTCTGGTGATTCCGGGGGGGCGCGCCCCCGAGTACCTGCGCCTGGACGAGCGGGTTCTGGAACTGGTGCGTCACTTCTTCGACCACGAGAAGCCGGTGGCCGCCATCTGCCATGGGGCCCAGCTGCTGGCCGCGGCGGTCTCCCTGGAGGGGCTCCGGGTCTCGGCCTATCCGGCCTGCGCCCCCGAGGTCCACCTGGCCGGCGGCGACTTTGCCGAGCTCGAGGTCGATCAGGCGATCGTCAGCGACAAGCTGGTCACGGCCCCGGCCTGGCCGGCCCATCCGGCCTGGCTCGCCCGCTTCCACGAGTTGCTGTAGCCCCGACCCGCTGCCGGCGGGGCCTCCATGCCCCGCCGTGGCACGGGGTAGGGACGTGTCCGGGGTCAGTCCCGGGCGACCTGGCGCTCCAGTGCCTTAGAGAGCGTGACCGGATAGGCGGTTTCGCCGTGGTCGAGGCGTCGCAGCGTCGCCGGCAGCTGGGTCAGGGCCTGTGCTACCCGTTCCCGGGCGGTGTCTGCCAGGGCCATCGCCTCCGGGACGGGCCGGCCGCCCTCCACGCAGGGAATCAGCAGGGGCGTGGCCGCGTCGATGGCCTCGTCCCGCGCGGCGATGACATCGCCGCTGTAGTGTCCCATCGCGTCCCGGCGACGATACACCTGCTTGCGCCCGGGCAGGTTGATCTTGCCCGTGGAGTGCTTGACCCGCGGCGTGCCGGCGTACTCCACCAGCTTGTAGGAGAGGTCGATGACCGGGGCGTCTGCCGCCACGCCCATCTGGGTGCCGACCCCGAAGGCGTCGATGGGCGCCCCGTCCTCGAGCAATGCCTCGATGGCCTGCTCGTCGAGGCCGCTGCTGGCGACGATCTTGATGTCCTCATGGCCGGCCTCGTCGAGCAGGGCGCGCGCGCCCCTGGCCAGTTCGCCCAGGTCCCCGGAGTCCAGCCGGATGGCGCTGACGCGCACCTCGGGGGCGTCGCGCATCAGGTCGATGACCTGGCGCACCCCGGCGAGGGTGTCATGGGTGTCCACCAGCAGCGTGGTGCCGGGGTAGTAGCGGGCGAAGGCACGAAAGGCCGCCCGCTCGCTGTCGTGGGCGAGCACGTAGCTGTGGGCCATGGTGCCGTTCAGGGCGAGGTCGTGGCGCAGGCCGCCGAGGACGTTACTGGTGCCGGAGAGCCCGGCGGTGCGGTAGGCCCGCACCCCGCGGACGGCGGCATCCACGCCGTGCATGCGGCGCATCCCGAAGTCCACCACCGGCCGGCCCCGGGCCGCCATGACGATGCGCACCGCCTTGGAGGCGAGCACCGTCTCCAGCTGCACCAGGTTCATCACCAGGCTCTCGAGCAGCTGAGCCTGGGCGATGGGGGCGTCGACCTCCAGCAGCGGCTCGTTGGCGAAGACCGGCGTGCCCTCGGGGAGGGTCCAGATATCGCCCTCGAACCGCCAGTTCGCCAGCCAGTCGAGAAAGTCGCTCTCGAAGTGGTCGAGGGTGGCCAGCCGGGCCAGGGCCCCATCGGTGAAGCGCAGCCGGCTGGCCACTTCGGCGGCATGCTGCTGGCCGCAGGCGAGCATGAAGCGTCGCTGGGGTGGCAGCTGGCGAAAGAACAGGCTGAAGGTGGCGACCTCGTGCATGGCCTCCTTCCAGTAGGCCTGGGTCATGGTCAGCTGGTAGAGGTCGGTCAGCAGCGCCAGCTCGTCGTCGTCCACCTGGAGGGGCGTCGGCCGGCTCATGGGCGCACCTCGGCACCGGCATCGGCGAACTCGCGCCGGCACGTCGCCACGTTGTCGGCATCCACCGCCGCGCTCAACGACTCGAGCAGCAGCGTGTCGAAACCTTCCCGGCGGGCGTCCAGCACCGTGGCCCGGACGCAGACGTCCAGGGCCAGGCCACAGACGACGACCCGGGTGATGCCGCGGTCGCGCAGGTAGTCCCCGAGGCCCGTGCCGTCGAATCCCGAATAGGCATCGGCGTCGAAGGCCGTGGCCTTGCTGACGCGGATGGTCTCCGCCGGGAGCCGGAGGTCCGGATGGAAGGCGGCCCCCTCGGTGTCCTGGACGCAGTGCACCGGCCAGGGGCCGCCGCGGTGGGCGAAACTGACATGATCCACCGGGTGCCAGTCCCGGGTGGCCACCACCAGGGCGCCGGCCTGGTGGGCCGCGGCGATCTCGGCGTTGATGCCCGCGACCAGGGCGTTGCCGCCGGCCACCGCCAGGGCGCCGCCCTCGCAGAAGTCGTTCTGCATGTCCACCACCAGCAGCGCGTCGCGGCGACTGTAGTCCACCTGAGCGTGACGCATCGTGCACCTCCTTCGAGGTCGGTGTGTGTCTTCCTCCAGCCTACGCCCTGCATCCGGTTTCGTGTAGGCCCCTCTGCGACCTGTCCCCGGCGCCCCTCGACAGGCCTGGCCGGGAGCCATGTGGGCCCTTCAGTAACCGGCCTCGGGGTCGATGGTCTCCACCGGTTCACCGGCCTCGAAGGCGCGCAGGGCCTCGGCGACCTGGTCCACGGCCTCGGCCAGCGGGGTGGGGCCGGCCATGTGTGGGGTGACGATCACCCGAGGGTGGTGCCACAGCGGGCTGGTCTCGGGCAGCGGCTCCTCGGGGAAGGCATCCAGCAGGGCGCCGCGCAGCCGGCCCTCCGCCTCGCCGTCACCCAGAGCCTCGAGCAGGGCGGTCTCGTCGACCAGCGAGCCACGGCCGGGATTGATCAGGGTGGCGCCCTCGGGCAGTGCCGCCAGGGCGTCGGCGTCGATGATCCCGCGGGTGGCCGGGGTGTCCGGCAGCAGCAGCACCAGGGTGTTCACCCGGCCGAGCAGCGTCATCAGGCCCGCCTCGCCGTGGTGGCAGGTCACCTCGGGCAGCCGCTTGGAGGAGCGACTCCAGCCATGCACCGGGAAGCCGTCGGCGGCGACCATGGCGGCCACCCTAGCGCCGATGGCCCCCAGGCCGAGCACGCCCACCGGCCAGTCGGCCTTGTCGATCAGCGGATGCTCGTGCCACGTCGCCCGCGACTGCTGGCGGGCGTAGCGATCGAAATCACGCTGGAAGTGCAGCAGGCCGTAGCGCACATAGTCGCCGATGGGCCCCGCCATGCCGGCGTCGCGCAGCTTGACGATGGGCACGCCGCGGGGCAGCCCAGGGTTGTTCAACAGGGCGTCGACGCCGGCGCCGAGGTTGACGATTCCCTTGAGGTGCGTCGGCTCGCCGAGCAGCTCGGCGGAGGGCTTCCAGGCCGCCAGGTAGTCCGCCCGCCGGCGCTCGGTGAGGGGGGCTGTGCTGGTGAAGACTTCGGCCTCGGGCAGGCGGCTGGCCAGGGCCTCGCGCCAGGCCTCGGCGGCATCGGTGTGGACCATTACGCGCATGGGACCTCCTTCTAGTAGACGATCTGCATCATGGGGGGTGGGGCCTCGTCGAGCATCCCGCCGAGGCGGGCCAGGCCCTGCTCGAGGCGTGCGATATCGGGCTCGGCGCCCAGGCTGAGCCGGATGCGCCGCGGGGCCGGGGTCTGTTCGACCATGAAGGGTGCCGCCGTGGTGATGGCCACCCCCTCCTGCTCGGCCTGCTGCTGGAGTTCCTCCGCCCGCCAGGCGGGGGGCAGCGAGACCCAGACATGCAGGCTGGAAGGGCGGGCGCTGCGTTCATGGCCGTCGAGCAGTCTCGCGGCCAGCCGCTGGCGTTCGGCGAGCAGCCGACGCTGCTCCGCCGCCATGACCTCCAGGCTATCGTCGGCGATCCAGGCATCGGCGATCTCGAAGATCAGCGGGGTGGCCATCCAGGTGGTCGCGCGCATGCGCGGCAGGGTGTGGTGCAGCTGGCCCCGGGGCACGCTGAGATAGCCGGCCCGGACCCCGGGCACGGTGGCCTTGGTCAGGCTGGTGACATGAAAGCCCAGCTGCGGCACCCGGGCGGTGAGCGGGGTGAGACCCGGCGGCTCCAGCAGGGCGTGGACATCGTCCTCGATGAGCCAGACGCCATGGTGATCGAGGACCCGGGCCACGGCGTCGCGTCGCGCGGTGTCCATGGTCGCGCCGGTGGGATTGAGCTGGGTCGGCGTCAGGCACACGGCGCGCGGTTTGAAGCGCCGACAGGCGAGGTCCAAAGCCTCGGGAACCACGCCACGTTCGTCGATGGTCACGCCGCGCAGCTGGAAGCCCAGGGTGCGGGACAGGGCGATCAGGCCATGGTCGGTGAGGGCCTCGGTCAGCACCAGGTCGCCGTGCTGGACCACCGTGGAGATGGCCAGCATCAGGCCATGGGCGGCGCCATTGCACAGCACCCGGCTCTCGGGCTCGCCGGGCACGCCGAGCCGCTGGCTCAGCCAGTCGCTGGCCCGCTCGCGATGGTGGGGCAGGCCGGCGATGGGACGATTGGCGGTCACCACGTCCGGGCTGGCCTGTTCGGCGAGCCGCGCCAGGGTCTCGCGGAAGCGCAGGTGATGTCCCGGGGGGCAGATCGGATGGGCGATGGACAGGTCGATCAGGGCGCTTTCATGGCGCGGTTCCTGGCCGCGCAGGTAGGCCGACTCCCGGGCGTCGTCGAGGGCGTTGATCCAGGTGCCGCTGCCGACCCGGGCCTGCACCAGGCCCATCTTCTCGGCCTGGGCATAGGCGCGCGAGACGGTCTGCACGCTGACGTTCAGGGTCTCGGCCAGCTGGCGGTGCGGCGGCAGCCGGGTGCCCGGGGTGAGGTCGCCCTGACGGATGGCCTCGGAGAGGGCGCGCGCGATGGCCAGGTACTTGGGGCCGGTATCCGTGAGGTAGGGCGTCAGATCAATTGTCATGATGCAATAAAGCCTTTGACCGGTCGCCGAGCGGGGGTGCTAGTATCAGCGTTGAGACATTGACCGGAAATTGTCATGACACATGCTAGCAAACGTCATGACAATTCACACGACCCCAGGCGTGGCCGGCGAGTCCGCTCTTGCGCCCCGGCCGCCTCCAGGAGAGGACGTGGCCGGAATTCGGTGATGTGATCGTTTGATGAGCGATTCCATGATTGAGGTTTCCCTGCCGTTCACTCGCGAGGAATATCTCGGCCGCCTCTGGAAGGTACGCGCCGAGATGGCGAGTCGAGGCATCGATGTGCTGATCATCAGCGACCCCTCCAACATGGCCTGGCTGACGGGCTATGACGGCTGGTCCTTCTATGTGCACCAGTGCGTGCTGCTCGGCCTGGAAGGCGAGCCGGTCTGGTACGGCCGGCGGATGGATGCCAACGGCGCCCTGCGCACCTGCTGGATAGACCCGGAGAACATCACCTACTACCCGGACTACTACGTCCAGAACCCCGACATGCACCCGATGGACTACCTGGCCCAGACGATTCTCCCCGATCGCGGCTGGCACGAGGGCGTGGTGGGCATGGAGATGGACAACTACTACTTCTCGGCCAAGGCCTACCAGAGCCTGCTGCGCGAGCTGCCCCATGCCCGCTTCATGGATGCCAATGTCCTGGTCAACTGGTGTCGTGCCATCAAGTCGCCCCAGGAGATCGAGTACATGCGCATCGCCGCCAGGATCGTCGAGGGCATGCACTCGCGCATCCTCGAGGTGATCGAGCCGGGGCTGCCCAAGAGCAAGCTGGTCTCCGAGATCTACCGGGTCGGCATCGAGGGCTGGAAGGATGCCAGCGGCAAGGTCTACGGCGGAGACTACCCGGCCATCGTGCCCATGTTGCCCACCGGCAAGGATGCCGCCGCGCCGCACCTTACCTGGGACGACAGCCCCTTCCGTGAGGGGGAGGGGACCTTCTTCGAGATCGCCGGGGTCTTCAAGCGCTACCACGCCCCGATGTCGCGCACCGTCTTCCTGGGCCGCCCCCCGGCGGAGTTCCTTCGCGCCGAGTCGGCGTTGCTCGAGGGCATCGACAACGGCCTGGCGGTGGCCAAGCCCGGCAATCGCACCGCCGACATCGCCATGGCCCTGGGCGCGGCCATGGACAAGTACGGCTTCGACCGCGGCGGTGCCCGCTGCGGTTACCCCATCGGCATCAGCTACCCACCGGACTGGGGCGAGCGCACCATGAGCCTGCGCCCCTCCGACGAGACCATCCTCAAGCCGGGCATGACCTTCCACTTCATGCCCGGCCTCTGGGAGGAGGAGTGGGGCCTGGAGATCACCGAGAGCATCCTGATCACCGAGACCGGCTGCGAGACCCTGGCCGACTTCCCGCGCCAGCTGTTCGTGCGCTGAGCCGGCTAAGTCGCAGTCGCCTGAAGCGAGGGGCGCCGGGGACAGGTCGTAGGGGGAACAGACCTGTCGCCGGATCAGCCCCGAGCCTGTAGAGAACAAGGAGTCACCGACCATGACCAAGCGGCCCAGTCCGATTTCCGCCACCGTCGACTTCGACGCCGAGGGCGTCCAGCACGGCTTCCTCAAGCTGCCGGTCTCCAACGACGAGTCCGCCTGGGGCGCGGTGATGATCCCGGTCACCGTGATCAAGCATGGCGAGGGACCCACGGCCCTGCTGACCGGCGGCAACCACGGCGACGAGTACGAGGGCATCACCGCCCTGCAGAAGCTGTCGAGCTCGCTGTCGGCCGAGGACGTCCAGGGGCGGGTGATCATCGTGCCGATGATGAACACGCCGGCGGCCCAGGCCGGCCGGCGCACTTCGCCGATGGATGGCGGCAACCTCAACCGCAGCTTCCCGGGGGACCCCGACGGCAGCGTCACCGAGAAGATCGCCGACTACTTCACCCGCACGCTGGTACCGCTGAGCGACGTGGTGCTGGACCTGCATTCCGGGGGGCGCACCCTGGACATCCTGCCCTTCGCCGCCTCCCACGTGCTCGACGACCCCGACCAGCAGCGCCGCGCCCTGGAGGGCGCCAAGGCCTTCGGTGCCCCCTATGCCATGATGATGTTCGAGCTCGACGCCGAGGCACTGTTCGACACCGCCGTGGAACGCCAGGGCAAGATCTTCGTCGCCACCGAACTCGGCGGCGGCGGCACCTCGACACCGCAGAGCCTGGCCATCACCGAGCGGGGGGTTCGCAATTTCCTGATCCACTTCGGCCTCGTCGAGGGCTCCCTGGAGACGCCCGAGGCGCCCCAGGTGTTCCTCGACATGCCGGATGCCAGCTGCTACGTGCAGAGCGAGCATACCGGCCTGCTCGAGCTCACCGTGGCGCTGGGCGAGGGCGTGGCGACGGGTCAGGTCATCGCCCGGGTCTACGACATGACCCGCAGCGGCGCGGCGCCGATCGAGTACCGGGCCGGGCGCGACGGCGTGCTGGCCGCCCGCCGCTTCCCGGCCAACGTCAACATGGGTGATACCATCGCGGTGATCGCCGAGGTCGTCGACTCGCTCGGCTGAACCCCTGACCAGAGACCCCCATGAAGCTCGATCGTTACGACCTGAAAATCCTCGAGATCCTCTCCCGGGATGGGCGCATCACCAAGTCGAAGCTGGCCGAGGCGATCAATCTCTCGGTCAGCCCCTGCTGGGAGCGGGTCAGGCGCCTGGAGAAGGCCGGCATCATCGAGGGCTACGCGGCCCGGCTCAACCCCCGGGTGCTGGTACCGCGCACGCCGGTCTGGGTGCAGATCGAGCTCAAGGCACACAATGCCGAGAGCTTCGCGCGCTTCGAGGCCCTGGTGCATGACACCCCCGAGGTCACCGAGTGCGTGGCGGTGGGCGGCGGCGTGGATTACCTGGTGAAGTTCGAGGCGCCCTCCATCGATGCCTACCAGCGCCTGATCGATGCCTGGCTGATGTCGGACGTGGGCATCGAACGCTATTTCACCTATATCGTCACCAAGACCGTCAAGCGCCCGGCGGCCGGTATCTCGGCGGCCGAGCTGGCCCTCTAGTCGGCGCGCAGCGGGGACTGCGGACCCACAACGTTGATTTCGGGTGACGGAAATGGGATAAGCTGATGACAGGTGGGTCGGAGACCCACGACTGCCGGGCGATCCCACCGGCGTTGACGAATCTTGCGGCGCCGGCGTGTTGGACCTAGCCCGAATGATTCGAGATCGCCTGACGCAGAGAGACCGCCATGTCCTATTTCACGATTGCCGGTGTCCAGATGCATGCCCTGCACCATGGCGACAACACCGAGGCCATGCGCCATCGCATCGATGTGCTGATGAGCCGTTTCCCCCAGGTGCAGATGGTGCTGTTCAGCGAGCTGATGCCCATGGGCGCCTCGCCGCACCACGCCCAGCCCCTGCCCAGCAATGCCGAGGCGATGTTCTGCCAGCTCGCCGAGCAGCACCGCATCTGGCTGATTCCCGGCTCGATGTTCGAGCAGGCCGAGGGGGCCGTCTACAACACCCTGTCGGTGATCAACCCCCATGGGCAGGTGGTGGCCCGCTATCGCAAGATGTTCCCGTTCCGCCCCTACGAGGCCGGGGTGGAGAGCGGCAGCGAGTTCGTCACCTTCGACGTGCCCAACGTCGGCCGTTTCGGGGTGTCGATCTGCTACGACATGTGGTTCCCCGAGACCACCCGCACGCTCGCCGCCATGGGCGCCGAGGTGATCCTGCACCCGACCATGACCGATACCATCGACCGCGACATCGAGCTGTCCATCGCGCGGACCAATGCCGCGGTCAACCAGTGCTACTTCTTCGACATCAACGGCGCCGGCGCCATCGGCAACGGCCGCTCCATCGTGGTGGGGCCCTCCGGGGACGTCATCCACCAGGCCGGCAATGGCGAGGAGGTCATGCCCATCGAGGTCGACTTCACCCGAGTGCGCCGCGAGCGCGAGACCGGCCTGCGTGGCCTCGGTCAGCCGCTCAAGAGCTTCCGCGATCGCCGCGTCGATTTCTCGCTGTATCGCAACGAGGGCGGCTCCAGCCCTTTCCTCGATACCCTGGGGCCACTCGCCAAACCACAGCGCGCCGATATCGAGGAATACTGACTCGCCAGGGACAGGCGCCAACGGAAGAGGAGGTTCCATGCTTACCAGGATCCTGCACGTCCTGCGTCGCCTGTTCGACCAGTCCAGGGCCGCCGGCCCCGCCGGCGCGTCCCCGCCCGACCGGCCCGCCCCCGCCGAGGGGGCGGGACCAGGGTCATCCGCCGATAGCCAGGGAGCGACCACGATGAGCAAAATAACAAGCATCGCCGATGTCCGCCGCCACTTCCTCAACAACAAGGAGCCGATCTACTTCATCTCGGCGACCAACTTCAACCTGCTCGGGATCGGTGACTGGGTGGGGAATTTCCGCCATATCAACTACATCGACTGCTTCGAGGGGCGCCAGCGCAACGTCTTCGTGCCCAGGGAGAAGTTCCCCCGCGACTTCGAGAGCATCGAGGACATCAACAATTACCTGCTCGAGCACAAGGAGGTCATCGACTTCCTCCAGTCCCGGGCCGACGGCGAGAATGCCGGCATCGCGACCTTCCTGATGTTCGACGAGCATACCGAGGACGTCTGCAAGCAACTGGGGCTCAAGGTGGCCTTCCCGCCGGCCGCGCTGCGCTCGCGGATGGACAACAAGATCGAGACGGTGCGCATCGGCAACAAGGCCGGGGTGCCCAGCGTGCCCAACGTCCTGGCCAGGGTGGGCAGCTACCGGGAGCTCTGCGAGGTGAGCCGCGAGCTGGGCGACGACCTGGTGGTGCAGACCGCCTTCGGCGATTCCGGCCACACGACCTTCTTCATCGCCGGCGAGGACGACTACTACAAGCATGCCGAGGAGATCGAGGCCGAGCCCGAGGTCAAGATCATGAAGCGCATCAACTGCCGGGGCTCGGCCATCGAGGCCTGTGCCACCCGCTGCGGCACCGTGGTCGGCCCGCTGATGACCGAGCTGGTCGGCTTCAAGTCACTGACCCCCTACAAGGGCGGCTGGTGCGGCAACGAGATGTTTGCCGGGGCCTTCAGCCAGGAGGTGCGCGACAAGGCCCGCGAGTACACCTTCAAGTTCGGCGAGGCGCTGCGCGAGGAGGGCTACCGCGGCTATTTCGAGCTCGACTTCCTGATCGACATGGACAGCCAGGAGGTCTATCTCGGCGAGCTCAACCCGCGGGTCACCGGCGCCAGCTCGCTGACCAACGTGGCGGCCTTCGCCCACTCCGACATCCCGCTGTTCCTGTTCCACCTGCTGGAGTTCTCGGAGCTGGACTTCGACCTCGACATCGCCGAGATCAACGAGCGCTGGGCGCACCCCGACAGCATCGACAGCTGGAGCCAACTGGTCATCAAGCATACCGAGGAGTCGGTCGACCTCTTGACCCAGGCCCCCCAGTCCGGCGTCTGGAAGATGGCCGAGGACGGCAGCATCGCCTACGACCACTACGATTCCCACCCGCATGCCGCCGAGAACGAACGGGAGGCCTTCTTCCTGCGCATCAGCGGCGAGGGCGACTTCCGCTACGAGGGCGCCGACCTGGGCATCCTGATCACCCGCGGGCGCCTGATGGATGACGACTTCCAGCTCACCGAGCGGGCCCGCGCCTGGATCGAGGGCATCCGCGGCCAGTACGCCGGCCAGTCGCTGCAGGACCCGGTGGTGGAGGAGGTCGCCGTCAGCCATGCGGTCGGCGGCGGCAACTTCAAGATCCTATGAGCGGAGAGCAAGGCACCGCCCCCCAGGGCCGGATGCCGCGGGGCGCGATGGACAAGATGCTGGACTTCCGGACCGTGCGCGAGGACACGCCCGGTGCCCGGTGGAAGTCGCTGTTCGACTACCACTGGCCGGCCTACGAGCGCTGGTACCTCAGCGAGGGCGAGCGCGAGCGGCCGGCCTACCTGGCGTGCTTCAACGCCCTGCGTCGCCATATGCCCGAGTTGCTGGGGACCTACCGGGCCCTCTGCGACCTGGCCGGCGGTGGCGACCTCAGCGCACGACTGCTCAGCCTCTACCGGCCGCCCCCCTACATCACCGGCTGCTCCCAGGCGGTGCTCGCCCGGCCCGGCTCCACGCTGCTGGCGCGCAACTACGACTATCCGCCGGAGCTCTGCGAGGGGACCATCCTCTACAGCCGCTGGAACGAGCGCCGGGTGATCGCCATGTCCGATTGCCTGTGGGGCGTGCTCGACGGCATGAACGACGCCGGCCTGGCCGTCTCCCTGGCCTTCGGCGGGCGCAAGGTGGTCGGCGACGGCTTCGGCGCGCCGATCATCCTGCGCTACATCCTGGAGTTCTGCGACAGCGTGCCCCAGGCCGCCGAGGTGCTGGCTCGGGTGCCGACCCACATGGCCTACAACATCACCGTCGCCGACAGCGCGGGGCGCTACGTGACGGCGATGATCGCGCCGGACCACAAGGCCAGCATCCGCCGCGTGCCGGTGGCCACCAACCACCAGAAGAAGATCGAGTGGTATGCCCATGCGCTGGCCTCCGAGACCCTGATCCGCGAGCGCCAGCTGTCGATCCTGGTCGACGACGCGGCCACCACCGAGGAACGCCTGGTCTCGGCCTTCTTCTCGCCGCCGCTGTTCCGTCACGACTACGGTCGTGGCCTGGGCACGGTCTATACCGCCATCTACCGCCCCGGGGAGGGGCGGGCCCAGTTCCACTGGCCGGGCCTGCACCTGGACCTGGCCTTCGACGACTTCCCGGAGGAACGCATCACCGTGCGCTATGGCACGCGCGGCCTCTATTCGGGCTGAGCCGCAACGCCTCCCCGCAGAACCACGACCGAGAAGGGTGTCGCCATGCAAGAATCGACGCAAACCGAAACCACCTACACCGCCCTGGGCTTCTACCACAAGATCTCCCATCTGCGTGCCGACACCTGGAATGCCCTGACCCGGGACCTGGGCCAGCTGGTGCGACTCAAGGACGAGAGCCGGACGAAGAACCTGATCAAGGCCATCGACGTCAAGCTCACCCGGTTGGAGATCGTCGAGGACTACCACGCCTTTCCCTCCAAGGAGGACTTCCGCCATCTCTGGTCGCTGTTCGAGCGCGAGGAGTACGTGTTGCTTGAGAAGGTGGTCAAGCGCCTGGTCCGGGCGCTGATCAGCGAGTCCTACCGGCGCCGCCACGTCGACCTCAGCGAGACCGACGCCGATGCCGAGGACCTGGAGACCCTCGATGCCCTGGCCCAGCTGCGGCGTGGCCATCCGGCCTCCAACAGCTCGGCCCAGCCCTACTTCGAGCTGTTGATCGTCGACAACCTATCGGCCCAGGAGGAGGAGGTGGTCCGCGAGGCCTTCCGCAACATGCGCCGCCCCGAGGACAAGTTCGTCTATGACGTGGTCACGGTGAGGAGCTTCGAGGACGCCCTGATCGCGGTGCTGGTCAACCCCAACATCCAGGCCTGCCTGATCCGCTACGAATTCCCCTACAAGTCGAAGTACAACCTCAGCGCCCTGCGCAACTACCTGGAGGGGCTATCCGAGCAGGCCCTGGAGAACCAGTCGGAGGCCGACCGCAGCATCCTGCTCAGCTCGATGATCCACGAGCTGCGCCCCGAGGTGGACCAGTTCCTGGTGACCAGCGGCGACGTCGAGGCCACCGCGAGCCGCGACATTCGCTACTTCAACCGCATCTTCTACCGCGAGACCGACTACATCGAGCAGCACCACACCATCCTGCGGGCCATCGACAGCCGCTATCGCACGCCCTTCTTCGATGCCCTTCGCGAGTACAGTCGCAAGCCCACCGGGGTCTTCCACGCCATGCCCATCTCGCGGGGCAAGTCGATCACCCGCTCGCACTGGGCGGGGCACATGATCGACTTCTACGGCATCAACATCTTCCTCGCCGAGACCTCGGCCACCTCCGGCGGGCTCGATTCGCTGCTGCAGCCCTACGGGCCGATCAAGAAGGCCCAGGAATACGCCGCCCGGGCCTTCGGGGCGCGCCAGAGCTTCTTCGTCACCAACGGCACCTCCACGGCCAACAAGATCGTCGTCCAGGCGCTGATCAAGCCCCGCGACATCGTGCTCGTCGATCGCGACTGCCACAAGTCGCACCACTACGGCATGGTGCTGGCAGGGGCCCACGTCAGCTACCTGGACTCCTACCCGCTCAACGACTACTCCATGTACGGGGCGGTGCCGCTGCACGAGATCAAGAAGACGCTGCTGGCCTACAAGCGCGCCGGCCAGTTGCACAAGGTCAAGATGCTGCTGCTGACCAACTGCACCTTCGACGGGGTGGTCTACAACGTGCGCCGGGTGATGGAGGAGTGCCTGGCGATCAAGCCCGACCTGGTGTTCCTGTGGGACGAGGCCTGGTTCGCCTTCGCCACCTTCAACCCCACCTACCGGCCGCGCACCGCCATGCACGCGGCGCGCACCCTGCGTGACCGTTACCGCAGCGAGGCGTATCGCGAGGAGTATGCGGCCTGGAAGGCCGAGTTCGACCGGCTCGACCCGGACGACGACGCCACCTGGCTCGAGCGCCGGCTGATGCCCGACCCCGACGAGGTACGCATCCGCACCTATGCCACCCACTCCACTCACAAGACCCTGACCTCGCTGCGTCAGGGCTCGATGATCCATGTCTACGACCAGGACTTCCGGCAGAAGGTCGAGGCGCCGTTCCACGAGGCCTACATGACCCATACGTCGACCTCGCCCAACTACCAGATCCTGGCCTCGCTGGACGTGGGCCGCATGCAGGCGGAGATGGAAGGCTTCGAGCTGGTGCATGCCCAGGTCGAGACGGCGCTGTCGCTGCGCGAGCAGCTCTACAACCATCCGCTGCTACTGAAGTACTTCCGGGTGCTCAAGAACAGCGACATGGTCCCTGCGGCCTACCGCGAGTCCGGGGTCGAGTCCTACTACGACCCGGTGACCGGCTGGAACCAGATGGAGGAGGCCTGGGCCCGGGACGAGTTCGTGGTCGACCCGACCCGGGTGACCATCGCCATCGGCAACACCGGGGTGGATGGCGATGCCTTCAAGAACGAATACCTGATGAACAAGTACGGCATCCAGATCAACAAGACCTCGCGCAACACCGTGCTGTTCATGACCAACATCGGCACCTCCCGGGGGGCCATCGCCTACCTGCTCGACGTGCTGATGAAGATCGCCAAGGAGTTCGAGTACCGCTGGGAGGACAGCAGCCGGCCCGAGCGCAAGATCATCGAACGCCGGGTGCACTCCCTGACCCAGGAGCTGCCGCCGCTGCCGGACTTCAGCCGCTTCCACGACGCCTTCCGCCAGCGTGCCGAGACCCCGGAGGGCGACATCCGTCGGGCCTACTTCCTGAGCTACGACGAGGAGAACACCGAGTACCTGCGCTTCGACAACGGCGAGCTGCAGGTCCAGATGCGCGAGGGGAGAGACGTGGTCTCGGCCAGCTTCGTGATCCCCTATCCGCCCGGCTTCCCGGTGCTGGTGCCGGGCCAGGTGGTCAGCGAGGCGATCCTGCACTTCCTGCAGGCCCTCGACGTCACCGAGATCCACGGCTACCGCCCCGAGCTCGGCCTGCTGGTGTTCGCCGAGGCCGCCCTGGCCGCCCCGCCGGAGCACTGAATGTCGGCCCCCGGCGGGGGCGCAAAAAAAACCGCAACTTCTCGGGCGCGGAACGAAAAACCTGTCGCGTCCGGGGCGATGCTTCGAAAAGTCCTGACCTTCCACCTCCCTTACCATGACGTCATCGCGCGGCCCCGGGCCGCGGATGACATTTCATCGCCGGCGTGATGACTCGAGGCGCCGGTGCGTCAGGGGAGGTGCCCATGACTCTGTCCAACATGCTTAGCGATCCGCGTCTGTTCCGTCAGTATGCCTATGTCGACGGCAAGTGGACCCACGGCGATGGTGGCCGCGAGGATACCGTGTTCAATCCCGCCACCGGCGAGGCGCTGGGGCATATCCCGCTGCTCGAGACCGAGCAGGTCAGCACGGCCATTGACGCCGCCGAGGCCGCCTTCGCCCAGTGGCGGGCGCTGCGCGCCGACGAGCGCTGCGAGCGACTGCTGGCCTGGTACGACCTGCTGCAGGCCAACCGCGAGGACCTGGCCACCATCATGACCCTGGAGCAGGGCAAGCCGATGCCGGATGCTCGCGGCGAGGTCGAGTACGGGGCCAGCTTCGTGCGCTGGTTCGCCGAGGAGGGCAAGCGCACCTTCGGCGAGACCATCCCCAGCCATATCCCCAATGCGGCCCTCGGCACCCTCAAGGAGCCGGTGGGCATCGCCGCGCTGATCACGCCCTGGAACTTCCCGCTGGCGATGATCACCCGCAAGGCCGCCGCGGCCATGGCCGCCGGCTGTCCGGTGATCGTCAAGCCCGCCCACGAGACCCCCTTCTCGGCGCTGGCCCTGGCCGAGCTGGCCGAGCGCGCCGGTATCCCCGCCGGGGTCTTCAATGTGGTGCTGGGCGAGGCGGCCGAGGTTTCGAAGATCCTGTGCTTCGACGACCGGGTCAAGGCGCTGTCCTTCACCGGCTCCACCCGGGTCGGCCGGCTGCTGCTGGAGCAGTGTGCGAACACCGTCAAACGCGTCTCGCTGGAGCTCGGCGGCAACGCGCCCTTCATCGTCGGCCCGGACATGGACCCCAAGGAGGCGGCCTATGCCGCGGTGGCGGCCAAGTTCCAGACCGCCGGCCAGGACTGCCTGGCGGCCAACCGCATCCTGGTGCACGAATCGATCCATGATGCCTTCGTCGAACAGTTCGCCGAGCGCATGGCGGCGCTCACCGTGGGCAACGGCATCGAGGCGGAAGTCGACCTGGGCCCGCTGATCCACCGCCAGGCCGTGGAGAAGGCCGCGTCCATCGTCGATGACGCCCTCTCCCAGGGAGCGACCCTGGTGGCCGGCGACCAGCGCGAGGCCCCGGGCCCGAACTTCTTCATGCCGACCCTGCTGACCGGCGTGACGCCGCAGATGAAGGTCTGGCGCGAGGAGAACTTCGCCCCGGTGGCCGGCATCACGGCCTACGGCGACGACGACCAGGTCATCGAGATGGCCAACGACACCGAGTACGGCCTGGCGGCCTATGTCTATACCCACGACATCCGCCGCATCTGGAAGCTCCTGCGGGCGCTGGAGTACGGCATGGTGGCGGTGAACTCGGTGAAGATGACCGGCCCGCCCATCCCCTTCGGCGGCGTCAAGCAGTCGGGGCTGGGCCGCGAGGGCGGCGTGACCGGCATCGATGAGTACCTGGAGACCAAGTATTACTGCCTGGGCGCCCTGGGCTCCGTATCCGGGAGCTAGCATCTGGGCTGCGGGCTGCGGGCTGCGGGCTGCGGGCTGCGGGCTGCGGGCTGCGGGCTGCGGCTGCGGGCCATGCCCCCGAGCCGCTCGCTGCCCGTGGCTCGCCGCTCGCGGAGCTCTCTGGCTCCGGGGCTTTAGGGAATCGGCCATCCGAACTCGATGGGCGTCGGGGGCAGGTCGCAGTGAGGGTCTTTTGCCATGGGTGAGGCGGAAGGAGAAGAACATCCAGTGAATGTTCTTCCCGCCGAACGGGTTGGCCACGGATGGCCATCCCAGGCCCTGCAAGCGGAGCAGGACGCGAGAGCGCCGCAGGGCAAAAGTAGCGCCCAGGGATGGGTTTACAGCGCCCTCACGGAGGCCTGCCGCCGGGGAGCCCCTTCTTGCATTGGCCTAGTGGCGAAAAGAATCACCAGACCAAAGACAACCCGAGAATGACGAACACCCTCCCCGGCGGAGCCGGGGAGTCATACTGGAGAAGCGCATGACCACCCATCAGGAACTGATCGACCGCGACCGCAAGGTGACTTTCCACGCGTCCACCCACCTGCGTGACTTCGCCCATGGCGACGCACCGGGGCGCGTGATCACCGGCGGCAAGGGAATCCATATCATCGACAAGGACGGCCGCGAGTTCATCGACGGTTTCGCCGGGCTGTATTGCGTCAACATCGGCTATGGTCGCACCGAGGTCGCCGAGGCGATCTACCAGCAGGCCCTGGAGATGGCCTACTACCATACCTATGTGGGCCACTCCAACGAACCGCAGATCGCGCTCTCCGAGAAGATCCTCGAGCTCGCCGGCCCCGGCATGTCCAAGGTCTACTACGGCATGTCCGGCAGCGATGCCAACGAGACCCAGCTCAAGATCGTGCGCTACTACAACAACGTGCTGGGGCGGCCGCAGAAGAAGAAGGTCATCGCGCGGATGCGCGGCTACCACGGTTCCGGCATCGCCTCGGGCTCGCTGACCGGGCTGAAGGCCTTCCATGATCACTTCGACCTGCCCATCGACACCATCCGGCACACCGAGGCGCCCTACTACTACCATCGCGCCGCGGAGCAGGAGGGCATGACCGAGCGCGAGTTCTCGGCGCATTGCGCCGGCAGGCTCGAGGAGATGATCCTCGCCGAGGGCCCGGAGACCGTGGCCGCCTTCATCGGCGAGCCGGTGCTCGGCACCGGTGGCATCGTGCCGCCCCCGGAAGGCTACTGGGAGGCCATCCAGGCGGTCCTGGCCAGGTACGACGTGCTGCTGATCGCCGACGAAGTCGTCTGCGGCTTCGGCCGCATCGGTGCCGACTTCGGCAGCCACCACTACGGCATCAAGCCGGACCTGATCACCGTGGCCAAGGGCCTGACCAGCGCCTACCAGCCGCTCTCCGGCGTGATCGTCGGCGATCGGGTCTGGCGCGTGCTGGAGCAGGGCACCGGCGAATACGGCCCCATCGGTCACGGCTGGACCTACTCCGGTCACGCCCTGGGCTGTGCGGCCGGTCTCGCCAACCTGGCGATCATCGAGCGCGAAGGCCTGACCGCCAACGCCGCCGAGACCGGCGCCTACCTGCAGCGGCAGATGCAGGCCGCCTTCGGCGACCACCCGATCGTCGGCCAGACCCGCGGCGTGGGCATGCTGGCGGCCCTGGAATTCTCCGCCGACCCGGCGCGGCGTCGTCACTTCGACCCGAGCCGGAAGGTGGGGCCGCGCGTGGCCGCCGCCGCCCTGGAGGAGAACCTGATCGCCCGGGCCATGCCCCAGGGGGACATCCTCGGCTTCGCACCGCCGCTGACCACCAGCCGCGCCGAGGTCGACGAGATCGTCGCCCGCACCCGCCGCGCGGTGGACAAGGTCACCGATGCCCTGGTTCGGGAGGGCGTCCTCCAGACCGCCTGACACCGCCCGGTGTCCATGCCAGTCGCCGCGGGGATCCCCCCGCGGCGCGCTTGTTGGGGAGCCGCCCATCGACCATCATGGCGGATGCCGGGGCCCCGTGCCCGAACCCGTGAGGAGGCCGTGGATGAGCGAACCGAGCCATGGCGTCACCCTGGCGGCGATCCATGCCGCCCGTCGGCGCCTCGAGGGCCAGGTGGCCCGCACGCCCCTGGTGCGTTCCGATGCCCTGTCGCGGCGCTTCGACGCCGAGATCCTGCTCAAGCTCGAGACCTGCCAGCCCACCGGCGCCTTCAAGCTGCGCGGCGCCACCAACATGATCGCGGCGCTGATCGAACGGCACGGCCGCGAGGCGCTGGCCGCCGGAGTAGTGACCGCCTCCACCGGCAACCATGGGCGGGCGGTGGCCCATGCGGCGGCGCGGCTGGGGATCCCGGCGGTGGTCTGCCTGTCGCGGCTGGTGCCCGCCGACAAGGCCGAGGCCGTCGCCGCCCTGGGGGCCGAGGTGCGGCGGGTCGGTGAGAGCCAGGATGCGGCCTTCGCGGAGGTCGAGCGGCTGGTCCGCGAGCGGGGCATGGTCCTGATCCCGCCCTTCGACGACCCCCTCATCGCCGCGGGCCAGGGCACCATCGGCCTGGAGCTGCTGGAGGACGCGCCCGATCTCGACCGTGTCCTGGCCGGGCTCTCCGGCGGTGGCCTGCTCGGCGGGATCGGGGCGGCGCTCAAGGCGCTCCGCCCCGAGGTCACCGTCACCGGGGTCAGCCTCTCCCGCGGCGCGGCCATGGCCGAGAGCCTGGCGGCGGGCCACCCGCTGGCGGTGGAAGAGGTGGCGAGCCTGGGAGATTCCCTGGGCGGCGGCATCGGCCTCGACAACCGCTGCACCTTCGCCCTGGTCCGCGAGGTCATGGACGAGCACTACCGGGTCTCGGAGGCGGCCATCGCCGCGGCCATGGTCGACTTCCTCGAGCACGAGAAACGCCTGGTCGAGGGGGCCGCCGCGGTCGGCCTGGCGGCCCTGGCCGAGCACGGCATCGCGGTGCGCGGGCAGAAGGTGGCCCTGATCGTCTCGGGCAACGCCGTGTCGCTCGAAACCTTCGATCGGGCCCGGGCGCTGGCGGGACGCTGAATTGTGAGGTGTAAGGGGTGAGGGGTAAGGATACGGCGATTACCTCCTCCTCACCCCTCTCACCTGACTCTTGTAACTCCTCACCCTTCACCCCTTACCGCGCACGGAGATTTCCCATGCAGCTCTATCAACGCAACGCCATCGAGGCCGCCGTGGGCATCGATCGAGAGGCCCTGGTGGCGGTGGAGGCCGGTTTCGCCGCCCTGGGCCGCGGCGAGGCCGTGCAGCCCCCGATCCTGTCCATGGCCATCGAGGAGGCCAATGGCGAGGTGGACGTCAAGACGGCGCATATCCGCGGCGCCGCGCGCTTCGCCATCAAGGTCAGCCCCGGCTTCTTCGACAACCCCAGGCTCGGCCTGCCGAGCCTCAATGGCCTGATGATGGTGTTCTCGGCGAGGACCGGCCAGGTGGAGGCCGTGCTCTTCGACGAGGGCTACCTGACCATGGTGCGCACGGCCCTGGCGGGGGCCATCGCCGCCCGCCACCTGTCCCGGGAGAACAGCCGCCGGGTGGCGGTGCTGGGGGCCGGCGAGCAGGCCGAGCGCCAGGTGGAGGCCCTGCGCCTGGTGCGGGACATCCGCGTCGTGGATATCTGGGCCCGTCGTCGGTCGGCGGCGGAGGCCCTGGCCGAGCGGCTGCGCGCCCGCGGCCTCGAGGCGCATGTCCATGAGGACGTCCCCGCCGCCTGCGCGGCGGCCGATATCATCGTCACCGCCACGCCGTCCCGGACGCCGCTGCTCTTCGCCCGGGACCTCCCGGAGGGCGTGCACGTCACCGCCATGGGCTCGGACAGTCCCGACAAGCGCGAGCTCGACGCCTCGGTGCTGACCCGGGCCGACGCCTTCGTCGCCGACAGCCGGGCCCAGAGCGAGACCAACGGCGAGCTCAAGGCCTTTGCCGGCCGGGAGACGCCGTTCAAGGTCCACGAGCTGGGCCGGGTGATCGCCGGCGGTGACATGCTGCGGCTCTCGGCGGCCACCATCACGGTCTGCGACCTCACCGGGACCGGCGTCCAGGACACCGCCATCGCCGACCATGCGCTGTCGCGGCTGGTCGGGACCTAGGTCGTCTTGTGTGCGTCCTCGGCCAGGCGCAGGCTGCACGGGTGAGCCCAGTGATCGACGTAAGGAGAGAGCACGAGATGGCAATGGTACTGGCCTTCGATGTCTACGGAACCCTGATCGATACCCATGGCGTGGTCACCGAACTGGAGCAGCGGTTGGCCGCCCAGGGCCAGTCCGACCTGGCCCCGGAGTTCTCGCGACGCTGGCGGGACAAGCAGCTCGAGTACAGCTTCCGTCGCGGCCTGATGGGGGCCTACGTGGACTTCTCGCAGTGCACCCGGGAGGCCCTCGAGTACACCGACCGGGCGCTGCGCACCCGACTCGGCGAGGCCGACAAGGATCACCTGATGGACGCCTACGCGCGACTGCCGGCCTTCCCCGAGGCCGAGGCCGCCCTGGCGCGCCTCGCCGAGGCCGGCGTGACCTGTGTGGCCTTCTCCAACGGCAGCCGCGACGCCGTCGAGGGCCTGCTGGGCGAGGCCGGCCTGCTCGAGCGCTTCGACGACATCGTCAGCGTCGAGGAGGTCAAGCGCTTCAAGCCCGACCCCGCGGTCTATGCCCACCTGCGCCATCGCCTCGAGGTGGAGCCCGGTGATACCTGGCTGATCTCGAGCAACGCCTTCGACGTCATCGGCGCCCGCCATGCGGGCCTGCATGCGGCCTGGGTCCGGCGCCTGCCGGAGGCGCCCTTCGATCCCTGGGGCATCGAGCCCGACCTCACCGTGGCGGATCTGGCGGGACTGGTCGAGGCCCTGGTCTGATCGTCAGGAGGGACACTCCAGGGGCGTGGCATCCGCCGAGAAGACCATCCGGCCGAACCAGGCACGGGCATCGCCCCCGGCATTGTCGCCGTCGGTCATCAGGGCCACGCCGTCGATGGTCTCCGGAGTGGCCCCGAACAGGCGGCGGTAGTCCGCGCGCACGTCGCGGACCTCGGCGACCCAGTCGCCGACCCGGGCCGGGCCTCCCTGCAGCGCCAGCAGGTGGGCCCGGTCGGTGAAGGCGTTGGGCCAGTCGCTGCCGGCGGCCTGGGTCGACGACCACACATAGTTCACCGACTGGACCTGCCAGGGCAGCAGGCCGGTGCGCCGCGCCACATAGACCCGTCCCGGGTAGTCGTCACCCCCCTTGGTGGTCTCGTCGAGGCCGGGATAGATCCCCGAGACTCGCCAGCACCATTTCAGGTAGGGGGTGGCGGTCAGGTCGATCCGCCGCTCCAGGTACTTGGCCGAGGCCTGCCCATCGGCCCGGGCCCGCAGCACCATCTGGCCGTCGAGCTCCACCAGCCGATACTCGGTGTGGCCGGCGAAGGAGCGGCTCGGCCAGCCGAGGATGTCGCGGGGCGAGAACGCCAGTTCGGCGGCGGCCGAGATGCTCGCCAGGCCGAGAGCCAGGCCGGCCAGCAGGCACCGCGCCTGGCGGTGTGGGGGAGCGGGACGTTGACGCATGGGGCCTCCTATCGGGGAGGGGCGGGTGACTGGAGCGATGCCAGGGCCTGGGTCGTGTCGGCCGGGCATTCCTTACCCGGGTGACTTGACCCGCTGCCGGGTGTCGCCAAGGCTGAGAACTCCACCGACGGGAGGGAATGCCATGAGGCGAGTGACCAGGCCCCTGGCCATGCTGGGGCTGGCGATGGGGGTGGCCCTCGGCGCCGCCGCCGATGATACCCACGAGAGATCACCACACGGCATCCTTCACAGAATAAGCCAGGATGACATCGCCCGGGTCGACGGCCGCCTGCGCGAGGCCCTGGAGGCTCGCGGCATGCGCCTGATGACGGTGGTCGACCATGCCGGGAACGCCGCCGGGGTCGATCTCGAACTGCCCGAGACACGCACCTTCATCTTCGGCAACCCCGCCGTGGGCACCCCCATGATGCAATGCCAGGGCAGCCTCGCCCTGGACCTGCCCCAGAAGATGCTGCTGCGCGAGACCACCGAGGGCACCCGCATCGAGTGGAACGATCCCCATTACCTGGCCCGGCGCCATGACCTCGAGGCCTGCGACCTGCCGCTGGACAAGGTGGCGGGAGCGCTGTCGGCCATCGCCGAGGCGGCCGCCGGACCCTAGCATCCCGGGGGTTCAGCGCTCCTCGTCGTCACTGACCTCGGCCTCCGTTGGGGGGCTCGAAGTGGCGGCCCACCCGGTGAAGCACCTCGAACTGGCGGTCGCAGTTGCGGCAAGCACCGCACATCGCCAGGTGCAGGCGCAGCGACAGGCGTTCCTGGAAGGTCAGGGAGCGGTCCCGTTTCAGCGACATCAGGCGTGTCGCCTCCTTGCACATCATCATGCCGATTCCTCCAGCCAGCCGCGTTCGATGCAGGCGCGAAGGCGCAGGCGTGCCCGGTGGAGCATCACCCAGCAGTTGTTCTCCTTGATGCCGACCTCATGGCAGATATCGTCGGTGGAAAGGCCCATCAGCTCGCGCAGCGAGAAGACCCGGGCCAGATTGTCCGGCAGGCCGATCATGCAGGCGTCGAAGACCTGCCAGAAGCGCTCGTTCTCGAAGGCCGCCTCCGGCTCGCCCCAGTTCCCCGGCCGGGCGGATTCCAGCCAGCGGCCGTTGCGCTGGAACTGGCGATCGATGGCCTCGTCCTCCGCCTCCTCGTCGAGGGGCTGCCACTTGCCCTGGCGCTTCTGGGTCCGCATGGCGTCGAGGATCTTGTACTTGAGGATGCCGAACACCCAGGTCTCGTAGCCGGAGCGGCCGGCGAAGGCCTCCTGCTTCTCGATGGCGGCGACCAGGGCCTCCTGTACGGCGTCCTCCGCCAGCGCGGCATCGCGAAGGTGCATCAGGGCGAAGGCCACCAGGCGCGGCCTGACGGCCGCCAGGCGGCGGTGGCGATCATCGTCAGTGCTTGTCGAGGTCACATGGGCTCCCTGTCACGGCGTGAAAGCGTCCAGGGCGGCGAGTCGCCCCAGGTCCTCTGGACGGTCAACATCCCATACCTCGGCCGGACAGGCCAGTCGCCATCCCAACGCGCGTGCCCGCTGCCGGGTCTGGGCCATGACGCGGGCCGTGCCCCAGTCGATCCCGCGAAACAGGCCGGGGTGGCTCGCGCGGACACCCACCAGGGCGTAGCCGCCGTCCTCGGCGGGCAGGCAGACCGCCTCCGCCGTCTGCAGGGCCGCGTGGCATTGCCGCAGCAGCGTGGGTGTCAGCACCGGACAGTCGCTGCCCACCAGCAGGCCGGGGCCGTGCATGGCCGCCAGGGCACGATGCATGCGTTCACCCAGGTCGCCTTCGGGCTGGGCGGCCAGGCGAATGCCGTGGGTCTCGGCGAGGGTCAGGAACAGGGGGTGGGCAGGGTCCAGGGCCGTCCACAGGGTGATCCGCTCGGGCCGCGTCGCCGCCAGCGCCATGGCCAGGGTGTGACGCAGCAGCCGGACATGCAGGGCCGCCGCCCCCGCCTCGCCCAGCACGGGAATTAGCCGCGTCTTGACGCGTCCGGGCAAGGGCGCCTTGGCGAGGATCGCCAGCCGCGGGCCGTGCTCCCTGGGCTCAGCGGACATCACGGTAGTGCCTGGCCAGTCGTTCGGGGGCGGCGCCGCGCCAGTAGCGGTAGCGCAGCCACCACATCAGCAGGAGGGTCCGCCAGGCGCCCCGGCGCTCCCAGCGTCGCCCGTCGCTGACCACCGGGCCCGGCAGGCACGCCGGGCGCGACAGGCGCTTCAGGCGCCGGGACATCTCGATATCCTCCATCAGCGGCTGATCGGGAAAGCCGCCCACGGCGTCGAAGGCCTCGCGGGTCATGAACAGCGCCTGGTCGCCGGTGGCGATGCCGGTGAGCCGCGAGCGCAGGGTCATGGCCCGGGCGATCACCGGCAGCAGCGGATGGCGACCGGCCAGGCGGATATCGAAGCGTCCCCAGCGGTGCCGGCCGGCCAGGGCCGCGGCGATGCGTCGGTCGGCGTCGGGGGGCAGGCGCGTGTCGGCATGCAGGAACAGCAGCCGGTGGGCCCGGGCCAGCCGGGCCCCGGCGTTCATCTGGCGGGCCCGGCCGGGCGCGGCGACGCCGACCCGCGTGGCCAGGGGCTCGGCCAGGGCGACGGTGTCGTCCCGGCTGCCGCCGTCGACCACGATCACCTCGGCGCCGCGCTCGCGATACGCGCGCAGTGCGTCGAGGGTCGCCGCGATCGTGCCGGCCTCGTCCAGCGTCGGCACGATGATGGAAAGGGGCGGCGGGGCTGGGTGTGGGTCGTGCACGGTCGGTGTCCTGGCGACGTCCATGGGCAAGGCGCCCCCTTGGGTCGGCGCGCCTGTCCAAACCTTACCGCGAACTCGCGCCCGTGTAAGTCCCGGCGCGGATCGCCGACGAATTCCGGAGAGGCGATTCATGCGCCGAGGGGGAAAACGCGATGATGGCTCGCGCCTGGTTGACCGTGATCCTGGGCCTGTCTCTGCTCCCGGCCGGGGCGGCGGCCTCGTGGGCGGCGGCCCCGCCGACGCTCCCCGATCCCGAGGTGCCGCTGGCGCATTCCCTGGCGGCCTATCGGCAGGCGGTGCGTCCCGGTGGGCCGGGCAAGGACGGCATTCCCGCCATCGACCGGCCGCGCTTCGAGTCGGCGAGCGAGGCGGATGCCTGGCTGGCGCCGGGCGACCGGGTGATCGGCCTCCAGCGGGATGGCGAGGCCCGGGCCTATCCCCAGCGCATCCTGGTCTGGCACGAGATCGTCAACGATGTGGTGGCCGGCGAGTCGCTCGCCATCACCTACTGCCCGCTGACCGGCTCGGCGCTGGGCTTCCGTCGCGGCGACAGCACCTTCGGCGTCTCCGGGCGCCTGCTCAACAGCAACCTGGTGATGTACGACCGGGCCACCGACAGCGAGTGGCCGCAACTGCTGGGCCTGGCCATCGACGGTCCCCTGGCCGGCCAGGGGCTGGTCCCCGAGCGACTGGTGTGGACGACCTGGGAGGCCTGGCGGGCGCGTCATCCCGGGACCCGGGTGCTGAGCCGCGACACCGGCTATGTACGCAACTACCGGCGTGACCCCTATGGTGGCTACAACCCGCTGGCCGGCTACTATCGGCCCGAGAGTCGCCGGCTCTTCCCGGTGATGGCCGAGGATACCCGCCTGCCGCCCAAGGCCATGGTGCTGGCCTTCCGCGAGGCCGAGGGCGCCGCCGCCGTCAGCCTCCCGGCGTTGCGCGAGGCCGGGATGGTGCGCCTGACCCTCGGGGAGCGCGCCTATGTGGTCATCCACGATCCCGGACTGGCTACCGGCTGGGTGTTCCGTACTTCCGCGGGCCAGGCCATCGACCCCGCCTCGCTGCGCTTCGGCCCTGGCGGTGTGAGTGGGCCGGAGGTCGAGGCGCTCGAGCCGGTGAACGCCTTCCAGGTCATGTGGTTCGCCTGGGCCGGCTTCCACCCCGACAGCGTGCTGATCGGTGAGGGGGAAGCGCCATGACCGCCCTGGCCCGCCTGCTCGCGGCGCTGTTCTCGCGGCCCGCCACCCTCGTCATGATGGCCGCGACGACCCTGGGCTATGCGCTGCTCATCCTGTGGCTGTCCGGCGATATCGCCGGCGGCGGCCGGGGCGGCGTGCGCCTGTCCATCACCGCCTGGCATCGGATGGTCGAGTCACGTGGGCCGCTTCGCTTCGAGCCGGTGGGCCTGCTCGAACTGGGACCCTGGGTGTGGACCCTCAGTCCCCTCGACACCCTGATCGCCCTGGGGCTCGGCCTGCTGCTGGGGGGCAACCTGGCCGGGCTGTGGCTGGCCCGCCGGGCACCGGCCGCCTGCCCGAGGCGTGCGCCCGCCAGCGGAGGGCTGGCGGCCCTGCCGGCGTTGCTGGCCGGCGGTGCCTGCTGTGCCCCCCTGCTGGTGGTCTGGCTGGGGTTGCCGATCGCCGGCGGCCTGGCGGTCCTGGCCCCCTGGCTGATCCCGCTGGCCTACCTGGCCCTGCTGCTGGGGCTCGTCCGCCTGGCGGTCTGGCGTGAGCAGCAGGGCCAGGTAGGCCAGGAGGGCCGGGGAGGGGGGCGATGACGACCTGGCTGGAGCGGTGCGGCTATTGGCTGGGCTGCTGGCTGTCCTGCCCGCGGCCCTGGCACCGCACGGTGGCCCCCTACGACGAGGACGTGCGCGGCTGCCTGCGCCCGGGGGATGTCCTGCGGGTCGAGGGCTCGTCCCGGCTGAGCACGGTCATCAAGTACCTGACCCAGTCCTCCTGGTCCCACGCCGCCCTCTATGTGGGAGAGCGCCAGGCCCGCCGGCTGGGCGCCCATCCGGGCCAGTGGTTCATCGAGGCCGACCTGGCCGAGGGGGTGCGCATGGTGGGCTTCGACGCCTACCGGGGCCATACCCTGCGCATCTGTCGCCCGGTGGGCCTGTCGGCGGCGGAGATCGAGCGGCTGATCGACTTCGCCCACGCCCGGGTGGGCCATCACTATGACCTGCGCAACATCGTCGACCTGGCCCGCTACCTGTTGCCGCTGCCCCCGGTGCCGGTCGCCTGGCGGCGCCGCCTGCTGGCGCTCGGCAGCGGCGATCCCACACGGGCCATCTGCTCGACGCTGCTCGCCGAGGCCTTCCAGTCGGTGCACTATCCCATCCTGCCGATCCGCGTCGCCGGCCATCGTCGGCTGTTCCGGCGGCGGCACTACACCCTGTTTACGCCACGGGACTTCGATATCTCGCCGTTCTTCGACGTCGTCAAGCCACGCCTGGTCGGCGGCTTCAGCCCCCGCGAGCTGCGCTGGCTGGAGGATCTGCCCGCGCCGCGCGTCCCGGCACGGGTCGCGCCCGAGTCCTAGGGTGCGAGCTCGATCACCCGCCCCCCGGCCGCCACGGCATCGTCGCGGTCGTGGGTCACCATCAGGGTCGGCAGGCCCCGGGCGCGGATACGCGCGAACACCAGGCGGCGCATCTCGTCGCGCAGGGCGGCATCGAGCTTGGAGAAGGGCTCGTCGAGCAGCATGGCCCGCGGCTCGGCCAGCAGCACCCGCATCAGGGCGACCCGGGCGCGCTGCCCGCCGGACAGGGTCGCCGGGTCGCGGTCGGCGAAGCCCGTCAGCCCGATGTCCGCCAGCGCCGCCTCGACGGCCCGCCGGCGCCGTCGGCGGCCGCCCCCGGCGGGCATGCCGAAGGCCAGGTTGCCGCCCACGCTGAGGTGGGGAAACAGCAGCGGGTCCTGGAAGAGCAGTCCCAGCCGCCGGCGCTCCGGGGGACGACGGCTCAGGTCGTCGTCGCCGAGCCGGATCCGCCCGGTGGCGTGGAACACCGGGGCCAGGAAGCCGGCGACCTGGGCCAGCAGCGTCGACTTGCCGACCCCGGATGGGCCCATCAGGGTCAGCACCTCGCCGGGAGGGATGCGGGCATCCACGGCGACCAGGGTCTGCTCGCCGTGGCGGATGGTCACCTCCTCCAGGATCAGGGGAGATCGGGCGGTCGGGGGCGTTGTCTGGGTCATGGCAGGAGCTGGCGTCGATGGTGAAAGAGCAGGCGGGGCAGGCCCAGGGCCAGCGCGAAGCCCAGGGCCGGCAGGGCGAGCTGGCCCAGCGCGTAGACCGCCGTCAGGCGGCGGTCGCCGCCGCTGGCCAGGCTCACCGCCTCGGTGGTCAGGGTGGCCAGCCGGCCGGCGCCGAGCAACAGGGTCGGCAGGTACTGGCCGACGCTGACCGCGAAGCCCACCGCGGCGGCCACGGCGATGGGCCCCGCCAACATGGGCAGCCGCACCCGCCGGAAGATGGCGGCCCGGGACGCCCCCAGGGCGGCGGCGACCTGGCTCCAGCGGGGGTCGAGCCGCCGATAGCTCTCGGCCAGCGAGAGGAACACATAGGGCAGCACGAAGAGGCTGTGGCCCAGGGTCACCGCCAGCCAGCCGGCGGCGAGGCCGAGCTGGGCCTGGAGCTGGACCAGGCCGTAGAGAAAGGCCACCGGGGGCACCAGCAGCGGCAGGTAGAGGATCAGCTGGGCCCCGGGCCGCAGCGGCCGCCGGCGCAGGGTCTCGGCCTCCAGGCAGCCGACCACCAGCACCACCGACAGCGCGGTGGCGCCGAGGCCGATGGAGGCGGTATGGCGCAGCGGGCCCAGGGCCGTGTCGGCGGCCTCCCGCCAGGTCCGCAGCGTCATCGGCGAGGGCCAGGCGGCGGGGAAGGGCCAGTAGGCGGCCAGCGACCAGAGGATCAGCCCGGCCAGGCTGGCCGCCAGCAGGCCGATGGCCAGCCAGGTCAGAGTGGCGCCGAGCACCCGGCCGGTGGCCTCGCCGCGTCGCCGGCCGCCATCGATCAGCCAGCCGGCCGCCAGCCGCCGCACCAGGCGCTCGGCTCCCCACCAGGTAAGCAGGGCGAGGGCGGTGGCGGCGAGTTGCAGCAGGGCCCCGGCCGAGGCCAGGAAACGCAGCGACAGGTCGGGGTCGCCGAGCCAGCGGACCACCGCCACGGCCAGGGGCGGCGGCGTCGAGGGGCCCAGGATCAGCGCCACCTCGACGGTGGACGAGGCGAAGGCGATGACCGCATACACCGGCAGGCGGATCAGCGGATAGAGCCCCGGCAGCACGGCCTTGGCGAAGGCGCTGACCGGACCGTAGCCCAGCGAGCGGGCCACCATCAGGCGTTCTCGGGCCTGGCACTGGGGCAGGGCGGCCAGGCTCATCAGCAGCAGGAAGGGCACCTCCTTGAGCACCAGGCCGGCAATCAGCGCCACGCCGTTCGGGTCGCCGGGGAAGAGGTAGTCCGGCGGCTGCGTCCAGCCGGTGAGCCAGGGCGAGAACAGGCGGCTGGCGAGCCCCGAGGGGGCCAGCAGGAAGGCCAGGCCGATGGCGGCGGCGGCGTGGGGCACGGCCAGCAGCGGCGACAGCAGGCGCCTGACCACCCGGAACAGCGGCGTCTCGAGGAAGGCCGCCAGGAACAGCACCACGATGGCCAGGGCCAGCAGGGTACTGGCGAGCCCGGTGACCAGGCTCAGCCGCAGCATGTCCGTGAGCCCCGGCGCCTGCCACAGCGCCTGCCAGTGGTCCAGCGTCCAGGTCCGGCCACCCAGCGCCGGCAGCCAGCCGAAGGCCGGCGCCACGACCCCCACCAGGCCCGCGACCACGGGCAGCACCAGCAGCAGGATGGTGAGGCGGGGCAGCAGGCGAATCCCCAGGGTGAAGCCCGACATCAGTATCCCGCCCGACCGTCAGCCCTGGGCATAGCGCGCGAGCCAGGCCGCCTCCAGGGCCTCCATCCAACTGGGGTGGGGCTCGGGCAGCAGCCTCTCCAGGGCCTCCGGGGGCAGGCGCGCCGGGTTGTCGTCGTCTCCGCTGAACAGTGCCCGGGCGTCGGCGTCGAGCCGGTCCATGTCGAGCACGGTGGGATCGCCCCAGACGGCGATGGCCTGCTTGCGGGCCTGGGCCTCGGGGGAGAGCAGGTAGTTGGCCAGCACCATGGCCCCGGCCTTGTGCCGGGCATTGAAGGGAATCGCCACGAAGTGGACATTGCCCAGGGTGCCGCCGTCCAGCACGTAGCTACGGGTACTGGGGGGCAGTTGGTAGTCGGCCACCGCCGCGGCCGGCTCGGCGGGATTGAAGGTGAAGGCCAGGGACAGTTCGCCGTCGCCCATCAGCTGCTTGAGCTCGGGCCCGCTGGCGGGGAAGTGGCGGCCCTGGCGCCACAGGTGCGGATGCAGGGCATCCAGGTAGTCCCACAACGGGGTCGTCACCGCCGCTACATCGTGGTCGCTCGCCGGCTCGGCCAGTACCGTCGGGTCCTCGACCAGCTCGAGCAGGGCCTGCTTGAGGAAGGTGCTGCCCAGGAAGTCCGGGACCAGGGGATAGGTGAAGCGGCCGGGGTTGGCCTTCGCCCAGTCGAGCAGGGCCCGCATGTCGCGCGGCGGCGCCTCGACGCGCTCGGCATCGTAGTAGAAGGTCAGCTGGGCCTTGCCCCAGGGGGACTCGTAGCCCTCGGTGGGCAGGGTGAAATCGGTGCGCATCTCGGGATTGTCGTCCGGCGCGGTCAGCGCGAAGTTGGGCAGCCGCTGGGTGAAGGGACCGAACAGCAGGGCGTGGCGCTTCATGGCGGCGAAGTTCTCGCCGTTGATCCACACCAGGTCGATGGCGCCTTCCTCCTGGTTGCCCGCCGACTTCTCGGCGATGACCCGGGAGACCGCCGCCGCGGTGTCATCGAGCTTGACGTGGACGACTTCCACCCCGTGGCGCTCGGCCATCCGCTCGGCTACCCAGGCGATGTAGCGGTTGACGGTGGCATCCCCGCCCCAGGCGTTCCAGTAGACGGTCTGCCCCCGGGCCTGGGTCTCGATCTCGCCCCAGTCCTCGGGCAGGGCCGTCTCGGCGGTCGCCGCCGCAGGGAGCGAGAGGGCCAGCGCTATCGCCAGCAGCAAGGGGAGCGCGCGTCGGGCCGGGTCGCTTGGGGTCATGGTGGTGATCCTGTGTGGCGGGGGGAGCGGGAAGACCGGGCGGCCAGGGCATCGAGTTCGTCGCGGCCGCGCCGCAGCGTGGCCGGCTCCAGGTAGTGGTCGACCCGCCCGCGCACATGGGCGACCAGGGCCTCCTCGCTGAGCGCGGCGGACCAGTCCTCGCCGTCCCGGGGGTGACGGGGCCGACGCCCCTGGGCGACTCGCCACTTGGCACACCAGGTCAGCGACCACAGCCACATGGCACGGCGACAGGCCAGCAGGGCGTCCGGGGGATGCGTGTCGGCTTCCATGCCCATGGCCTCGCGCCAGTGGTCATGGAAGCCGGCGACCTGGTCGAGGCTCAACACCGCCCGGCTGGCGAGGTCCCAGGTGGTGGAGGTGTAGAGGCTGGCATGGGCCAGGTCGAAGCCCGGCAGGCCATAACGGCACTTCTCCAGGTCGACCAGCACCGCGCGGCCGCCGGCCTCGACCAGGAAATTGCCCGGATGGGCATCGAAGCTGATCAGCCGCGCCATGCCCGCGGCCCCCGGCAGCCGGTCGGGGAGCGCGGCGAGCTGGGCCTCGATCAGCCGGCGTGCCTCGGCCCCGAGCCCCGCCTCGGGCAGGGCGGCGGCCTGGCCGAGCACTTCCTCGCGCATCGCCCGCCAGGGATCGTCGGGCGCCTGCAGGGGCGCGCGTTCCGCCACCGGTGGGCGGGGCAGCCGATGCAGGCCCGCCAGGCTGCGCGCGATGGCCGCCAGGTCCTCGGGCAGCCGGGCCGGGCGGCCCACGATGGCCTCGACCAGCAGGGCGCCCCGGGGCAGGTCCGCGTCCGGCGGCAGGCGGCCGTGCAGGGCCGGGGCATGGCCGCCGACGGCGGCCCGCGCGAAGCAGGCCGCCTGGTAGGCCAGGTTGTCCCTGGCCGGCAGCCCCATCTGGCTCTGCTTGGGGATGCGCGCCACCAGGTCGTCGCCCGAGCGGTGCAGCCACACATGCCAGTGGGCGAGGCCGGTATCGGCCATCGCCGTGAGCTCCCGGACCGCGGCGAGTTCGCCGGCCCGCGCCAGGGCGCGGGTCAGGCGAGCGAGCAGGGTGTCCGCGTCGCGGCGATCCGTGTCGGCCGGGTGGGGCGACGTCTCGGGCATCGGGGGTCCTTTTGGTGGTAGCGTGCCTGCACTCGGTCGCATACGGCACGCACTCCTTACAACGGTGGGCGGCAAGGCCTCGCCCTCGTGTCTCAGCATAGCCGCCGGCGCCCGTCGGCCGGGAGCTCGCCGTCAACGCCGCATCCTGGCACCCCGACGCCGTGATCGCCAGTCGCGCCACGAAAAAGGGCGCCACCGTGGCCGGTGGCGCCTAACGAGTCAGCATGGCGAGCATGCCGGGGAGTCGGCGGCCGGGGGCCGCCGCGAGAGAGCCGGGATCAGCGCAGGCGCTGGCCGGAGACGCTGGGATGGTAGAGCGGTTGCACGGTATTGCCGTCCGGGTCCTTGCAGTAGAGGCTGCGCCCCCCGTCGGCGTGGTCGTGGGGGCCGCGCACCACCTCGACACCCCGCTCGAGCAGGTAGGCGTGCCAGGCATCCACGTCCTCGCGGGCATCGACCACGAAGCCGAAATGGTCGAGGCGCTGGGGATCGTCACCGGTAGGGCGACGGGCCCGGGAAAGCGAGACATTGTCATTGCCGAGCGTCAAGTAGACGAGGTCCTCGTGGGCGCGACGCAGTACGTCCAGGCCGAGCACCTCGACGTAGAAGCGCTCGCAGGCCTCCAGGTCCTGGACCTGCAGGGCGATGTGGCGCATGCCGTTGAACGGGGCGGGGCGTTGCATGGGACCTCCTCGGCGCGATGGGGCTTCATCAATACGTTGGAAAATGTTTCCATAAAAAGTGGCAATCCACAACCCTCGGGAGTCCCCATGTACTGCATCATCGTCCAGACCCGGCTGAAGCCCGGCACCCGCGAGCGTTTCCTCGCGGCCATGCTGCCCAATGCCGAGGCCTCGGTGCGCGACGAGCCGGGCTGCCATGCCTTCGACGTGATCGAGGATCGCGATACCCCGGACCTCTTCCACCTCTATGAGATCTACACTGACCAACAAGCCCTGGCGACCCACAAGGCAACACCGCACTACGCGGCCTGCCGGGCGGTCGTCAACGAGCTGATCGCCGAGCAGCAGGTGATTCGCGCCGATGTCCTGGCGACGAGCCCCGGGGTGCGCCCCGGGGCCTGAACGAATCGCCCCGCCCGGCATCACAGGATTAACCTTATGCCAAGGCGAGGCACCATGATGTCCACGCGATCGCTGTCCCGGCATCGAGTCGTCTTCTGGCTGAGCCTGGCCTGTCTGCTGCTGGGTAGCCTGGCCGCCTGGCAGTCGACGGCTCAGCAGGAGGCGCGCGACACGGCGCTGGTGATGACCCTCGACGGTGCCATCGGCCCGGCCACCAGCGACTACTTCATGCGCGGTCTCGACCTCGCCGAGGAGGGCGGCGCCGAGCTGGTGGTGGTGCAGATGGATACCCCCGGGGGCCTCGACGCCGCCATGCGCGACATGATCTCCGCCATGCTGTCCTCCGAGGTGCCGGTGGCCTTCTATGTTTCCCCCGGCGGCGCCCGGGCGGCCAGCGCCGGCACCTACCTGCTCTACGCCAGCCATGTGGCGGCCATGGCCCCGGCCACCCACCTGGGCTCGGCCACGCCGGTGCAGATCGGTGGCGGGGGCGGTCTCCCCGGCATCGGCGAGCCGGAGACGCCGGACGACCCGGCGGGGGAGGCGAATGAGGGCGACGGTGCCTCCAGCGGCGGCAAGGACAAGAGCGGCGGGTCGGCAAGCGAGGAGGGCGCGGGCAGCGAGCGAGGCGACACCGCCGAGACGCCGGGCAGCGAGCCGGACAAGCGCCGTGGCGAGACCGCCATGGAGCGCAAGGTGCTCGAGGACGCCGTGGCCTACATCCGCTCGCTGGCCAATCGTCATGGCCGCAACGCCGACTGGGCCGAGGCCGCGGTGCGCGAGGCGGTCAACCTCACCGCCCGGGAGGCACTGGAGCAGAACGTCATCGACGTGCTGGCCACCGACCTCGACGACCTGCTGGCGCAGATCGACGGCCGCGAGGTGGTCATGGCCGACGGGACACTGACCCTGGCCACCGCCAATCTGGCCGTCGAGCGCTTCGATCCGGACTGGCGAACCCGCTTGCTGGAAGTGATCACCAACCCCAACGTGGCCTACTTCCTGATGATCATCGGCTTCTACGGCCTGATCTTCGAGCTCTCCAACCCCGGCAGCCTGGTGCCGGGCACCATCGGCATCATCTGCCTGTTGCTGGCGCTCTTCGCCTTCCAGGTGCTACCCGTTAACTATGCCGGCCTGGCGTTGATCCTGGTGGGGCTGGGGCTGATCGTCGGCGAGGCCCTGATGCCCAGCTTCGGCATCCTCGGCATGGGTGGCATCGTGGCCTTCGTGATCGGCTCGGTGATGCTGATGGACGCGGACACCCTGAACATCTCGTTGCCGTTGATCGGCGGCATCGCCCTGGTGGCGGCGGGGCTGATGCTGTGGATCATGACCCGCTTCCTCGGCCTGCGCCGGCGTCCGGCGCGCACCGGCCAGGAGGAACTGCTGGGCAACGAGGCCGAGGTGCTGGAGGACTTCCAGGGCGAGGGCCACGTGCGGCTCCATGGCGAGCGCTGGAACGCGCGCAGCCGTCGTCCGCTGAACCGCGGCCAGGTGGTGCGCGTGGTCGGCATCGATGGCCTCACCGTCGAGGTCGAGCCGGAGGACGGAGCGTCCTGAAGGAGGCCGGCGGACGCCGGCCCTCAACGTCGAGGAGAGACAACCATGATGATTTCCTATCTCGTGCCGGTCGTCCTGGTGCTGATGCTGCTGGCGGCCTCGATCCGCATCCTGCCGGAGTACAAGCGTGGCGTGGTGTTCTTCCTGGGGCGCTTCCAGGCGGTCAAGGGGCCGGGGCTGTTCATCATCATCCCCGGCATCCAGAAGATGGAGGTGGTCGACCTGCGGGTGATCACCATGGACGTGCCCGAGCAGGACGTGATCTCCCAGGACAACGTCACCGTCAAGGTCAATGCCGTGCTCTACTTCCGGGTGGTGGATCCGGAGAAGGCGATCATCCAGGTGGAACACTTCGTCAACGCCACCAGTCAGCTGGCCCAGACCACCTTGCGTTCGGTGCTCGGCAAGCACGACCTGGACGAGATGCTCTCCGAGCGCGACAAGCTCAACGACGATATCCAGGAGATCATCGACGCCTCGGCGGAGGGCTGGGGCATCAAGGTGGCCAACGTCGAGATCAAGCACGTCGACCTGGACGAGAGCATGATCCGCGCCATCGCCCGCCAGGCCGAGGCGGAGCGCGAGCGGCGCGCCAAGGTCATCCACGCCGAGGGCGAGCTGCAGGCCTCGAAGAAGCTCGTCGAGGCCGCCCACGTCATGTCGGCGAATCCTGCGGCGCTTCAGCTGCGCTACCTGCAGACCATGAACGACATGAGCAACAAGAACGCCTCCACCATCGTGGTACCCCTGCCCATCGACCTGTTGGAAGCCTTCAAGCCGTTGGGTGGTGGCCGCACCGTCTCGCCACGCGGTGAACCCGACGACGCCTGAGCCCAGGGTGCAGTGCAGCACGGGTTCTGATAGACTCTGGCGCTCTCGTCGGGGGTGTTCGTTAGACGTTCGTTCAACGCCCCCGCTGATCTCGAGCAAGGGAACCGACAGACCGTGATGACCCCTCGTTCCGGGCTGGCCACGCCGCCCTAGCTTTCCCTCCCGATTCGGGTCGCGATGCCGCCGCCACGGCGGCATCGCGGCCGGGCATCATGCCGATGTCCTGGGCGCCCCGCGCCCGCCTTGCGACTTCCGCCTGCTCATCGACACGCCTCGGCGTCGGCATCCCTCGCGATGTCGGGAAGGGTTGCGCACGTCACGCATTCTGGCGCCCCCCGGCATGACAATCACCCCTGACTGGACCGCAGCATGTACGAAAAGATGAAACTGAGTTGGTTCTCCAACCTCAAGGGCGACACCCTGGCGGGCATCGTCGTGGCCCTGGCCCTGATCCCCGAGGCCATCGCCTTCTCCATCATCGCCGGGGTCGACCCCAAGGTCGGCCTCTATGCCTCCTTCTCCATGGCCGTGATCATCGCCTTCGCCGGCGGCCGACCGGGGATGATCTCGGCGGCCACCGGGGCCATGGCGCTGCTCATGGTGACCCTGGTCAAGGAGCACGGCCTGGAGTACCTGCTGGCCGCCACCCTGCTCACCGGGGTGCTGCAGATCGCCGCGGGCTACCTGCGGCTGGCCGACCTGATGCGCTTCGTCTCGCGCTCGGTGGTCACCGGCTTCGTCAATGCCCTGGCGATCCTGATCTTCATGGCGCAACTGCCGGAGCTGACCAACGTGACCTGGCATGTGTATGCCATGACCGCGGCGGGGCTCGGCATCATCTACCTCTTCCCCTACGTACCGGTGATCGGCAGGACCCTGCCCTCGCCGCTGGTCTGCATCCTGTTACTCACCGCCGTCTACCTGCTGACCGGCATGGACATCCGCACCGTGGGCGACATGGGCGAACTGCCGGACAGCCTGCCGGTGTTCCTGTGGCCGGAAGTGCCGCTCAACCTGGAGACCCTGATGATCATCCTGCCCTACTCGGTGATGCTCACCGTGGTGGGCCTGCTGGAATCGATGATGACCGCCACCATCGTCGATGACCTCACCGATACCCAGAGCGACAAGAACCGCGAGTGCAAGGGCCAGGGCATCGCCAACATCGGCACCGGCCTGCTCGGCGGCATGGCGGGCTGCGCGATGATCGGCCAGTCGGTGATCAACATCAAGTCGGGGGGCCGCTCTCGTCTCTCCACCCTGATCGCCGGCGTCGCCCTGCTGATGATGGTGGTGTTCCTCGCCGACTGGGTCTCGCAGATTCCCATGGCGGCCCTGGTGGCGGTGATGATCATGGTTTCCATCGGTACCTTCAGCTGGACCTCGATCCGCGATCTCAAGAAGCATCCGCTGTCCACCAACCTGGTGATGCTCGCCACCGTGGTGGTCACGGTGGGCACCCACAACCTGGCCATCGGCGTCTTCGTCGGCGTGCTGCTGGCGGCGCTGTTCTTCGCCAACAAGGTCGGCAACATCCTCTACATCGGCTCCGAGGAGGCCGACGAGGGCAGCCACCGGATCTACCAGGTGGTCGGCCAGGTGTTCTTCGCCTCCTCCGAGCGCTTCGCCGCGGCCTTCGACTTCAAGGAGAGCGTGGAGAAGGTGACCATCGACCTGTCCCGGGCCCACTTCTGGGACATCACCGCCGTCCAGGCGCTGGATCGGGCGGTGATCAAGTTCCGCCGCGAGGGCACCGAGGTGGAGCTGATCGGCCTCAACGAGGCGAGCGCCACCATCGTCGATCGCTACGCCATCCACGATGACCCGGAGGCGGTCGAGAAGCTGATGGGTGGCCACTGAATGCTACCCGATGGCAGGGCTGTTGCAGTCAGCCGTCGACAGGACTTCGAGGGAGCGCTGTGAACTCGTCCGTGGGCGCTACCGACGCCCTGCAGCGCTCTTGTATCCTGCTTCGCTTGCAGGGCCGGTGCTGGCCATCCATGGCCAGCCCGTTCGGAGGAAGCCTCCTCACCCATGGCGTAGGACCCCCACTACGACCTGTCCCCGGAGTTTCTTGTCGTGCTCAACGGCGATTGCCCTGCTCCCTATGGCCCCCTGTGACGGGGCGGCCACGATGGTGTAGAACGTGGGAACGAGACAATACACGCCAGCTTCAGGACAGACAGATGACAGAACAGGTGATGGCCGCCATCGACGGCTCGCAGTTTTCCGAGGGTGTCTGTGACTATGCGGCCTGGGCCAGCCTGGCGCTCGAGGCGCCGCTGACCTTCCTGCACGTGGTCGACAACCACCCCCAGACCGCCGAGGCGGATCTCTCCGGCAACATCGGCCTGGGCTCACGGGAGCACCTGCTCGAGGAGCTCTCGCACCTGGACGAGCAGCGCGCCAAGGTGGCCCAGGAGCAGGGTCGCCTGATGCTCCAGGCGGCTCGGGATCGGGCCATCGAGGACGGCGTGGCGGAGCCCGCCACTCGCCAGCGCAACGGCACCCTGGTCGAGACCCTGGCCGAGCTGGAGGATGACATCCGCCTGCTGGTGGTCGGCAAGCGCGGCGAGACCGCGCATCAGGCCAGCGAGCACCTGGGCTCCAACCTGGAGCGGGTGGTCCGTAGCCTGCACCGCCCGATCCTGATGGTGCCCGAGGCCTTCCAGCGCCCCGAGAAGGTGATGATCGCCTTCGACGGCAGCAAGACCACCCGCAAGGGCGTCGAGATGCTGGCCAAGAGCCCGCTTTTCAAGGGCATTCCCTGCCACGTGCTGATCGTCGGTGCCGACACCGGTGACAACCGCTCCCAGCTCGACTGGGCGCTCGCCACCCTGCGCGAGGCCGGCCACGAGGCCGAGGGCGCCATCCGGGCCGGCGAGGTGGAGGAGACCCTGCGGGCCTACAAGGAAGAGCACGCCATCAACCTGGTGGTGATGGGGGCCTACGGGCATTCGCGGATTCGCCACCTGCTGCTGGGCAGCACCACCACCTCGGTGCTGCGCCGGGCCAGCATTCCCGTGCTGTTGCTGCGCTGAGCCGCTGCCCTCCGGGGCGTCTCATCCCGTGACAGGCCCCGCTTCGGCGGGGCCTTTCTCGTCGTCACCGTCCATCGGGAGATCGCCATGAGCTATCGCACCCTGCTGAGGGACCATCGGGGGCTGCTCGGCATCGCCTTCCTGGCGATGTTCTCGTCGAGCCTGGGCCAGAGCTTCTTCATCGGCCTCTTCCAGGTCCCCATCAGCGAACGGCTGGGCCTGTCCGCCGGCGAGTTCGGCACCGCCTACGCCCTGGTCACCCTGGCCAGTGGCTTCGCCATGCTGCGCCTCGGCCCCAGCATCGACTGGGTGGCGCCGCGTCGCTTCGCCCTGGCCGTCCTCCTGGTGCTGCTCGCCGGCATCCTGTTGCTGACGCTGTCCCCCGGGTGGCTGGTCGGGCTACTGGGACTGGGCCTGGTGCGCCTGTGCGGCCAGGGCATGATGAGCCACCTGGGCAATACCCTGGCGGGACGCGAGTTCAGCGTCCTGCGTGGCCGCGCCCTGGGGCTCGCCGGGCTGGGGTTGATGCTCGGCGAGACCCTGCTGCCGCCGCTGGTGGCCACCCTGCTGGTGTGGCTGGGCTGGCGCGAGCTGTGGTGGAGCCTGGCCGCGGGGGTCGCCCTGGCGTGGCTGCTGATGCTGGGTGGCGCTCGCTGGCCGTCGGCACCGCGCTCGCGGCGGGACCGGCAGGCGACCCGCGATGGTCCGCGGCCCTTCCGCGAGGCGCGCTTCTGGCGCTTGCTGCCGCTGCTGATGGTCCTGCCGATCACCATGACCGGGCTATTCATCTATCAGGCGTACCTGACCGAGTCCATGGGCAGCACGCTGGCCATCTACTCCCTGGCCCTGACCGGCATGGGGCTCGCCAAGCTACCCGGGGCGCTGCTCGGCGGCCACTGGGTCGACCGGCTGGGGCCGGTGCGCCTGGCGCGCCTCTACCTGATGCCCTTCGCCCTGGCCCTGCTGCTGGCCATCACCCTGGGGGGCCATCTGGCGGTGTGGGTCCTGATGATGGGGGGTGGCCTGGCGATGGGCGCCCAGGAGTCCATTGCCACCAGCCTGCTGGTGCGGCTCTGGGGCGCCGAGCACCTGGGCCGGGTGCGTGCCACCCTGAGCGCGGCCATGGTGTTCTCCACCGGGATCGCCCCGGCGGTGCTGGGGGTGGCGCTCGACCTGGGCGCCTCCTTCCCCCTGGTACTGGCGGGCATGCTGGCGCTGCTGGTCGGCAGCTGGTGGCTGGCCCAGGGTGTGCTGGCCAGCCCCGAGGCACAGGGACATAGCCCTAGACCTCATGGCGTGTAATGCAAGCCATGAGGTCAAAATATCATGTCTAGACATCCGGGGATGGGGGCGTCGTCCCCGTGGGCCGGTGTCGGTCGAGCCAGCCGGCCAGCAGCCGATCCAGCGACAGGCGCCCTGGGCCGCGCAGCAGCAGGGTCAGCAGGCTGGCCGCCCAGAGGCCATGGGTGACCCAGGCATCGGGGTAGACGAAGGTCTGGATCACCAGCGTCATGGCCAGCAGCCCCGTGGCCGCCAGGCGGGTGGCCAGTCCGGCCCACAGCAGCAGCGACAGGCTGAGCTCGGCGATCGTGGCCAGGTAGGCCGCGAGCACCGGCGGCAGCAGTGGCAGGGCATACTCGTGCTCGAACAGGAAGAAGGTACTCGCGCTGATCGAGAATCCCTCGACCTTGGTCAGGGCCGAGAGGAAGAAGACGCTGCCCAGGACGAGGCGCATCAGCAGGGCCACCAGGTCGAAGGGAACCCGGTCCAGGGTCGGCTCCAGACGGTGGTAGTAGAGTGCCGGGATAAGCAGCAGGACCTTCATGGGGAGTCCTCCGCGGTGGTGATGGCCGGTGTGCCCAGCGCGCCCAGGCCGATCAGGGTGCCGAGGGCCTCGCCGGCGGCCGCCTCGCCCCCGCCCTCGGCCTCGGTGGTGGTCAGCAGCGCCTCACCCAGGAGACTGGCCCCGTCCAGGAGCCCGTAGAGGCGCCGGACGGGCGGCGAGACAGGCGTCAGGTTGGCCTGACCCTGCAGGCGCACCGCCAGCCAGGGCCAGTCGCCGGCCTCGCCGGGGGGAACGGGAACGTCGTCATCCTCGAGGCACCGCCAGAGCGCGGCCACATCGTGGCGGCAGCTCACCAGGCGGGTCGCGGGCCGTGGCGCCAGGATCAGTCCCTCCGGGTCCGGATGACCGGCCAGGTCCTCGGCGGTGACGGGGGCCACCTCACGGGCATGGCTGACGTCCAGCCGGGCCCGTTCGAGGCGGCAGATGTCGCCGACATAGCGGTAGTCGGCCAATGGCGGCAGGCGCTCCAGGAAGTCGGCGAAGCCCCGGCCGTAGTGCATCAGTCGCGGGTCGGTCGGGGGATGGTCGCGGGCATAGTCGCCGGCCGCGGCGGCGAAGTAGCGCACGCCGAGCAGGGTCCGGGTATGCGGGAAGGCCGTGGCCAGGGCCTCGATCAGGCTCTGGCGGATGTTGTTGCGGTAGACATCGACGCCATCGGCTCGGCCGAGCTCGGTGCCCGTCTCGCTCCCGGGCTGGCGCATGGCGGCGATGAAGCGCCGTTGCCATTCGGCGAGGGTCTCCATGGGGCTCTCCTGATCGTCTAATCGTCGACGGCCGCGCAGGCCGCGGCGTCTCGATAGGCCCGGGCCCGTTCGACCTCCTCGAGCCAGCGGGGCAGGCTCGGGACCCGGGTGTCCCACTCGATCAGGGTCGGGAGCCGAGGCACCCGCTGGCCGAGCCGGGCATACAGGGACCAGACCGCATCGCACACCGGACTGCCGTGATCATCGATGCGCAGCGGCGGGTCCACGGCCGTGTCGAGGCTGTGGCCGGCCAGGTGACACTCGCCGATGGCCTGCCACGGCAGGGCCGCCAGGTAGGCCTCGAGGTCGCGGCCGAGGTTGTGGGCGCTGATGTAGGCATTGTTGAGGTCGAGGAGCAGCCCGCAGCCGGTGCGGTCCACCAGCGCGGCGAGGAAGTCGGCCTCGTCGAGGGTGTTCATCTCCAGGCTCACGTAGAGGCTGGGGTTCTCGATCAGCAGGCGACGGCCCAGGGCCTGCTGCACGATGTCGACGTTGCGGGCGACCAGCGCCAGGCTTTCCTCGGTGAGCGGCAGCGGCAGCAGGTCGTTGTAGTAGTCGCCTTCCAGACGGCTCCAGGCCAGGTGCTCGGAGACCAGGGCGGGATCCAGTTCCTCCACCAGCCGGACGAGCCGCGCCAGGTGGGAGGCATCGGGGCGCTCGGCGCTGCCCAGCGACAGGCCCACGCCATGCACCGAGAGCGGATAGGCCTCGGCGATGGCGGCGAGCCGCTCGCGAACCGGCCCCCCGGCACCCATGTAGTTCTCGGCATGCAACTCCAGGAAGTCCACCGGCTGCGGGGAGGCCAGCAGCGCCTCGGCATGCTGGTGCTTGAGGCCGATGCCCACGGTGCCGGAAGCAAGGGGAAGTGGCATGGCGGTCTCCTCGACGGGGCCCGCCAACCGGCGGGCCGGCGGGCGGGTGAAGCCTCAGGGGCGGTCGATCTCGGTCAGGCTGCCGTTGCCGTGGGGCGTCTCGATGCTGGTGCAGGTGCCTTCCGGGACCAGCTTCCAGGCATTGCCCTGGTAGTCCACGGTGGAGGTGCCGGCGCAGGTGGTGCCCGGTCCCGCCTTGCAGTCGTTCTGGCCGGCGAGAGCCACGCCATAGCACTTCTCCATCGCTTCCGAGTCGCCGGCGGCCTGGGCGGCGGCCATGGTGCCGGCCTGGGCCAGGGCGGTGGTGAGGACGGCGGCCATCATGGTGGAACGCTTCATGGTCTTTCTCCTGTGGGTCATCATGGCGGTGGTGCCACCGCGCATCGAGGCGATGCGTCGATATGCCTTGATCAGTCGAGGCGGGTGACGAATGCTTACAGGTAAGGGCGAGAACGTATTCCGGGTGTGCCTGCCCGTGCCGCACTCCCTGCCCATGGAGCCGAAGATGAACCATCCCGACCTGAACATGGCGACCGTCACCGCACGGCTGATGGCGATGCGTGACGCCCTGCGCGAGGAAAGCGCCGACAGTCGCGATGCCCGCGAGACCGTGATGCTGGATCAGTCCTCGGTGGGGCGGTTGTCGCGCATGGATGCCCTCCAGGGCCAGGCGATGGCCAAGGCCGAGGAGGAGCGCCGTCAGCTGACCCTGACGCGCATCGCCTCGGCCCTGGCGCGGATCGAGCGGGGCGAGTACGGAGCATGCATCGCCTGTGGCGAGTGGATCGCGGCCCGGCGCCTGGAGGGAGATCCCGTGGTGTTGAAGTGTATCGATTGTGCCGAATAGTTTGGCGACATCGGCTGCTTTATCCTTCTATGCCAGGGTATCATCTGGATTTTCCCGTTTTCTGTCAGGAGATATATCGATGACCATTAAGCGCCATGACACCAAGGCCCGCATGAGCCGCGCCGTGATCCACAACGGCGTGGCCTACCTGTGCGGCCAGGTCGCCGGCCCCGAGGCCCGTCAGGGCGACATCACCGAGCAGACCGAGAGCATGCTGGCCCGGCTCGACGCCCTGCTCGAGGAGATCGGCTCGGATCGCGAGCACCTGCTCACCGCCACCCTCTACCTCAAGGAAGGCCACGACTTCGCGGCCATGAACGCCGTCTGGGATGCCTGGGTGCCGGAAGACCATGCCCCGGCACGCACCTGCGTCTGTGCGCCGATGCCCGCCGACGAGCTCCGGGTGGAGATCACCGTCACGGCCTTGGTAAAGGGCGGCTAGCTAGCCGGCCCCTTGGCAAGCCGGGGGATCAGATGAGGCTAGCCGCCGTCAGAGGCGTCAGCGACAGCGCCGCTGGTGCGACTATCCGCAGATCCGTGGCATGGGTGCAGAGGCTCAGGGTCCAGTCGTCGTCCTGCCATTGCCAGGCGCGGGGCCCCTGTTCGGCGGTCAGTGTCTCCAGGCGAGTGGCGAGCACCGCGGCCGGCGGCCGCTCGGCGAGACTCGCCAGCTTGAAGAGTGCCTCGTGGAGGGTCCAGGCCCGGTAGAAGGCCGCCGGCGGATCCTCGGCGGCGAGGATGGCCCGACGCACCTCGGGCTCGGGCAGTCGGGCGACCAGCGCCGCCAGGCGCCTGGCATGGCGGGTCCGGGCATGCTCCAGGTCGAGGCCGACGGGACAGTCGGCGAGCCCCGCCACGACCCGGTCGTCGCGATGGCTCAGGGCCGCGTGAAGGCCGGTCGGCAGGGCGGGGTGGCATGGCGGCCCCGAGCCCCGGGGCGACCAGCCGTGCACCGGGCAGTCCAGGCCGCGGCGCCGTGCCAGGCGGCTGAGCAGCTCGCGCCCTCGCCGCGAGGGCGCGTCGCGGTCCCGGCCGGGAGACACCCGCGCTATCACCAGGTGCAGCGTCGGCGCCTCGCGGGGACTCAGCACAGGCCGCCGTTCACGGCGAACACCTGGCGGGTGATGTAGCCCGCCTCGCCGGAGCACAGGAAGCTCACCAGGGCGGCGACCTCGTCGGGGCTGCCGGCCCGGCGCATGGGAATCTGGCCGAGGGTCGCCGCATCCAGCCGCTCCTCGGCCATGCCGGTGTCGATCAGCCCGGGCGCCACGCAGTTCACGGTGATCCCGCGGCTGGCCAGTTCCACGGCCAGGGCCTTGGCCGCGCCGATCAGGCCGGCCTTGGCGGCGCTGTAGTTGACCTGGCCACGGTTGCCCATCAGCCCCGAAACCGACGACATCACCACGATCCGGCCCGGGGCCCGGCGCCGCACCAGCGGCAGGACCAGCGGCTTGACCACGTTGTGGAAGCCGTCGAGGTGGGTGTGCAGAACGCTGTCCCAGGCCTCGTCGGTCATGGCCGCGAAGGTGGCGTCGGCGGCGATCCCGGCGTTGCACACCAGGCCGTAGTAGGCGCCGTGGGCCGCGACGTCGTCCTCCAGGACGCGGCGCGCGGTCTCGCGGTCGGCGACATCGAAGCACAGCAGGCGGGCCCGGCCGCCCGCCCGGCGCACCTGCGCCACCACGGCCTCGGCGTCGGCCGAGGGGCGGCGGGCGTGCACCACCACGTCGAAGCCGTCGCGAGCCAGGCGCAGGGCGATGGCGCGGCCGATGCCGCGGCTGGAGCCGGTAATCAGGATGCTGTCGTTCATGGTGCCTCGTCAGGGGCGGGGCGCGACCCGCGTCGATGGGGTTCGAAGACCTGCAGCCGCCCCTCGGCCAGCGGCTCCCCGGCCGGGTCCAGCACGCGGCCGTGGAACTCGGCGAGGCCATTGTCGGCGCGGAAGTCGAGGGCCACCTCGACCCTGACCCGGCACTCCAGGGCGAAGTGGCCGGCCGGGCAGGCATAGCGACGGCTGCCGACCAGAAAGCCGACCGCCGGGGCCTCGCCGCGGCGCGCCGCCTCGACGCCGGCCCAGGCCGCGACGGCCTGGGCCAGCCACTCGAGGCCCACCCAGCCGGGGATGCCCCGGGGCGTGGCGAAGGGATCGTCGGGCCCGGGGCAAGCCTCGGCGGCGAGGAAACCATCGTCCAGCGCCACCAGCCGCTCGAGCAGGCACATGCCCTGGCGGTGGGGCACGAAGGGCGCGATGGGGCAGGGCAAGTCGGGGAGGTCGGGCATGTCAGTCGTGGCGTCCCAGCAGCAGGGCGGCGTTGTTGCCGCCGAAGGCGAACGAATTGCTCAGGGCCAGGCGTGGCCCGGCGGCGCCGGCGCTGGTCACCAGCGGCAGCGCGGGCAGGTCGGCATCGTAGTGGCCGTCGTAGACGTGGCGCGGCAGGAAGCCGGCGTCGAGGGCCAGCCAGCAGAAGGCCGCCTCCAGGGCGCCGGCGGCGCCCAGGGTATGGCCGGTGAGGGCCTTGGTCGAGCTACAGGCCGGCGGGTGGGGGAACAGCGCGGCGATGGCCGCCGCCTCCATGCGGTCGTTATGCGGGGTCCCGGTGCCGTGGAGGTTGAGGTAGTCGACCTCCTCGGGGCGCCGCCCGGCCTGGGCCAGCGCCTCGCGCATGGCCGCCAGGGCGCCGCCACCGTCGGGCCGCGGCGCCGAGACATGGTAGGCGTCGGCGCTCTCCCCGCTGCCCTCGAGCTGGATGCCGCCCGTGGCGGCCTCGACCACGAACAGGGCCGCCGCCTCCCCCAGGTGGATGCCGTCGCGGTGGCGCGAGAAGGGCTCGCAGGGCCGGTCGCTGACGGCCTCGAGGCTGGCGAAGCCGTTGACGGTGAGCCGGCACAGGCTGTCGGCGCCTCCGGCGATCACCGCGTCGCACTCGCCGGCGAGCAGCAGCCGACGGGCACTGGCCAGGGCCCGGGCCCCGGAGCTGCAGGCGGTGGACAGGGCATAAGCCGGTCCGGCCAGGCCCAGCCGGTCGGCGACGAAGCGTGCCGGCGAGCCCAGCTCCTGCCGGGCATAGCGGAAGCTGTCGGGCAGCGGCCCCTTGCCCGCCCGGGCCAGGGCGGCCTCGGTTTCGGCGATGCCGGAGGTGCTGGTGCCGATCACCACCCCGATGCGGGCTGGGTCATGGGCGGCGAGCACTCGGCGCAGCGGCGCCTCGAGGCGCGCCAGGGCGGCGGCCAGCAGGCGGTTGTTGCGGCTGCGATGCTCCATGGGCCAGTCGTCCGTCGCCGGGAGCGGGTCCACGACGCGGCCCAGCGGCAGCGGCCGGCCCGGGGTGTAGGCGTCGTCGGTGGTCAGCCCCCGGCGCCCCTCGGCCAGCGCCACGCGGATCTCGGCGGGCTCGCTCCCCAGGCTGCAGACGATGGCCGGCGGCGACAGCCGACAGGGCTGCCGTGGCGGGCAGGGGCGTGGACTCATGGCGGGGTATCCTCCAGGGGGGCGATGGTCAGACGGTACTCACCCTGGCGGTCATCCAGCAAGACCCGTTCCGCGTCTCCCAGCCGGGGATCGGCCGGCCGGATCCGCGCGACGAGGGTGCCGTGATGGCGGATCTCGCGGCTGTCGTCGACCCGCTGCGCCGACCAGGGGGAGCCGGCGAAGGCCCGCTGCAGGGCCTCCAGGGGCCACAGGCACCATTCCAGGCGAGCGGCTAGCCAGTCGGCCGGGACCGGCAGCGGGGCCTGCCCGGGGACGGCCGCGTCGCCGCTCTCGTAACGGCTGCCGCGGGCGTCCCGCACCAGGGTGGCCAGGCGCTGGCCGTAGGGGGTGAGCAGCACGGCGCGCAGCCGGTCCGCCTCCAGGCTGATCACCGTGATCAGCGTCCGGGCCTGCTGCGGCTGGGCGTCGGGCGTCAGGGTCAGGCGCCGCTGGATGGGCCCCATGGCGGGCATCGCCGCGAACGCCGGCGAGGGCGGCGGGGAGGGTCGCAGCGCGGCGCAGCCGACCAGCAGCAGGGTCAGCAGCAGCGCCGGCAGCAGTCCCGACGGCGCCTTCACGGGGCTCCCCCGGCAGACGGTCGCCGGTGACCGCAGTGGCGTGCCAGGGCATCCAGGCGCCGCCGCGGTGCCCTGACGAAGGGGTTGTCGCGATCCCAGGCATAGCCGGCCAGCACCCCGCTGATCTGGCTGCGCAGCGAGTCGGGCTGGCGGGGATGGAAGATGATCGCCGGCAGGCGGCCGTCGTACCAGGCCTCGACGAAGGCCCGGAAGGTGGTGATGCCGCGGCGCAGCGGGGTCTCGAAGGCCTCCGCCCAGTCCACCGCCTCGCCGTCCAGCTGGCGGGCGACCAGGGGCGCGGCCATCAGCGCCGAGCGCAGGGCGATGGTGACGCCCGAGGAGAACACCGGGTCGAGGAACTCCCCGGCATTGCCGAGCACGGCGTAGCCGGGGCCATGGAGTCGGCTGGCCGCCGCGGCATAGCCCTGGAGCTCGCCCAGCGGGCGGCGACGCCGCGCGTCCTGGAGCAGGTCCCGCAGGCGGGGCTCGGCGTCCAGCAGTGCCTGCCAGCGCGCCTCGGGCGTGTCGCCGTGGCGGGCCAGGGCCGCGGGGGCGCCGACCACGCCCAGCGAGGCGCGGCCGGCGCTGAAGGGGATCAGCCAGTACCAGATGCCGGCCTCCCGGGGGTGGATCGCGATCAGGATCTTGTCGCGGTCGAAGGCCGGGTCGCGGATGCCATCGGTGAGGTGGGTGAACAGCGCCAGGCGCGGGGCCAGCCGGGGCGGGCGGGCGAGTCCCAGGGCGCGGGCGATGACCCGCCCCGGGCCGCTGGCATCGAGCAGGAAGCGGGCCGTCAGGACCCGGCCCCGGCCGTGCTCGTCGACCCGGGTGAGACGCGGCCGACGGCGGTCCGGGTGGACCGCGGTGACCGTCACGCCGAACTCGACCTCGGCGCCCTGCTCGGCGGCGGCGCGGATCAGTCGCCGGTCGAAGTCGGCGCGTTCGACCTGGTAGGTGTGGCGCCAGCCGGGGCCCTGCCGGTCGCGGAAGTCGACGGTGGCCTCCCGTCCCCGCCAGGTGAAAGCGGCACCGTCCTTGGTCTGGTAGCCGCCGCGTTGGACGCTGTCGAGCAGGCCGGCCCGGGCGAGGTCCTCCATGCACGCCGGCAGCAGGCTCTCGCCCAGGCAGAAGCGCGGGAAATGGTCGCGCTCCAGCACCCGCACCCGGTAGCCTGCGCGGGCCAGCCAGGCGGCGGCCGCCGCCCCGGCGGGGCCGGCGCCGATGATCAGCACGTCCGCGTCGGTGTCAGGGTGTCTCGACATGGGCGGTCTCCATTGGCGAGGCCTCGGCCCCGGGGGCGGCCCAGCGTACCAGCCCCCACACCAGGGCCAGGCCGATCAGGCAGGACAGCCCCAGGTAGTGCAGGGCGGGGGTGGCGCTGAAGGCCAGCAGCCCGAAGGCCAGCAGGCTGGTCAGGGTGGACAGGCTGATGGCCAGCCAGGTGGCCATCCGGCCCTCGGCCTCGGCGCCGAAGATGCCGGCGTCCAGGCCGATGCCCAGCACCAGCAGCAGGCCGAGCTGGCTGAACACGTTCAGCGGGATCCCGGCCAGGGCATAGACCCCGAGGACCCCCAGCACGCCCCCCAGCGGGGGCGTCAGTACCCGCCAGGTGTCTCCACGATAGCGCCAGGCGAGGCCCAGTGCGAGCAGTGCCAGGGCGCCGCCGAGCCAGCCGGCGATCTGGCCGCGCAGCTCGCCGAGCAGCCGGCCCAGGCGGGCGGCGCGGTCCACGTAGGTGACGCCCGGTCGGGCGTCGGCCAGGGCCCGCAGGCGGGCATCCAGCGTCTCGCCAGCGGCACCGGCGGGCAGGTCGGTCAGCAGGAGCAGGGCGGTCACGCCGTCGGCGGTCTCGCCGAGCCACAGGCGCCGCTGGTGACGTCCCGCCGGGGACGCCAGCCAGGCCTCGACGCCCAGCACCGGCACGGCCTCGAGTCGGGCGCGGGCCCTGTCCAGGGTCCGCGGCGGCAGGCCCGCCCGCGCCACCAGCTCGGCCAGCGGCTCGCCATAGAGCCGCCGCACCCGCTTGAGGTCGGCGGCCTGGCGAGCCGGCGAGGGCACGCTGTCGGCGAGGTTGTGGACGGCGAAGTCGGCGCCCTGGTCGCGCCAGCGGTCCAGGATCGCGCCGAGGCGCTCGAGGCGCTCGAGCAGGCGCGGCTCGTCGGCGGCGGTGACCAGCAGGTAGCGGCGGCCGGTGTCGCGGCCCAGCAGCCCCTGGAGGGCGCGCTCCTCGTCCAGCAGGTCGGCCGGCGAGGGGTTGAGCAGGGCCAGGCTGTCGTCGGTGTCGAGTCGCCAGGTGACCAGTCCGACGACCAGCAGCAGGCCGACCAGCGCCAGGCGCGGCGAGAGTCCGCCCCGGGGGCCGGTGCGGTGCCACCAGCCTTGCGCCAGGCGCGCGGTGGTAGGGGACGCGGCGAGGCGCAGGCGGGGTAGCCACAGCACCACGGTGAGCCAGGCGCCGGCCAGCCCCAGGGCGGCGAATACCGCCATCTGGCGCAGGCCCGGCATGGGTGTCAGGGCCTGCGCCAGGTAGGCCACCAGGCTGGAGGCCAGGCCGAGGCCCAGGGCCGGCAGAAGGGGCGACAGCCGGAAGTCCCGGCCCTGGACCGCGCGACGGCACTGCAGGTGCAGGGCGTAGTCGATGGCGATGCCGATCAGGCTGGCGCCGAAGGCCAGGGTCAGCAGGTGCAGCCGTCCGAACAGCAACAGGGTCAGCGGCAGGGCCAGCAGCAGCCCCGTCGCCAGCGGCAGCAGCATCTGGGCGATGGCCCGCGGCGAGCGGAACACGGCCAACAGCACGCCGAGCAGGCCGGCCAGGGCACCCAGGCCGATGGTGGTGATCTCGCTGCGCGCCTGGCGGGCGCCGGCGGCGGCGTGGAAGACCAGCCCCGAGCGGCGCAGCCTCGCCTCGGGATGGTCGGCCCGGAAGGCCTCCAGGGCGGTGGTCAGCGAGCGCTGGGCGGCCAGGTCGTAGGGCGAGGCGGCGAGGTGACCGACCAGCAGGGCCTGGGGCCGGCCGCCGTCGCTCACCGCCAGCAGGCCGTCACGGGCCTGGACCGGGCTGGTGTCGCGGGCCGCCAGCCAGCGGTCCAGCAGGCCGAAGGGGTCGGCGACCGGGTCCGCGGGGGCGGCCGGGGAGAACAGCGCGCGAAGGGCCGGTGCCACCAGGGCCTGGCCACCGTCGGCGTCGATCGCCCGGCGCACCTCCGTGGTGAGCAGGCGGTAGCGGGCCGCGCCGAGGCGCTCGCCGGGGGCCCGGTCGGCCAGGTCGCTGGCCCGCCAGTCGAGGCGGGCGAGCAGTGGGCTCTCGCCGCCGGCGGCCTGCAGGGCTGCGGCCAGGTCCGCGGCCGCCTCCGACAGCGACGGCGCGTCGAGCAGCAGCACGAAGCGCTCGGCGAAGGCCTGGCCCAACTGATCGTCTGCCCGCTCGATCAGCGGCGTGCGGCGATCCTCCGGCAGCATCGCGGTGAGCCGAGTGTCGGCGGGCAGGCCGTCGCGCAGCAGCCACGCCAGCAGCAGGGCGCAGCCCAGCAGCAGACCCCCCCAGAGGGCGGCCAGCAGGCGCCATCGGGCGTCAGGGGGCGGCATCGCCGGCCTCCGCGGCTCGCTGGTCGAAGAGGCGTACCCGTAGCCGGTCGCCGTTGGCCGCGTCCAGCGCCAGCCGCTCCAGGTAGCGGCCGCCGTGCAGGCGGATCTCGTCGATGCGCTGGCGCAGGGCCGCCTGGCGCGGTCGCAGGGTGACCCGCCAGGCGTCGGCGTCGCCGCTCAGGGTCAGGGTGAAGCGTTCCTCGAGGGCCGGCCAGTGGCCCTGCAGCAGGTCGAGGAACAGGGCGGCGGCCTGGGCCTGGCGGCGGTCGTCCGCGCCCACCTCGGGCGGCGATGCGGCCGAGAACTCGAGGCGCTCCTCGACCGGCGTCTCGAGGGTCCACACCACCCGGACGTCGCGCTCGTAACGGAAGTGGCCGGTACTCTCCAACTGGCTGTCGAGGTCGGCCAGGTAACGGGTCTGGACGAAGCGGCCCTCCAGGCCGGGCGTGGCCTCGAGCCGGCGTTGCAGGTCCTCGAGCCCGAAGGCCAGGGCCGTGGCGGGCAGCAGGCACAGCAGCAGGGCGAGCAGGCGGGTCATGGGCGGTCTCCCTGAGGGGCCCCGGCGGGGCCAGGCGGTCATTCCGGGTAGAGGTGCCGGGCGAGGCGGGGCAGGCGCCGGCACAGCCGGCGCAGCTCCGCCTCCAGGGCCCGGTCCTCGCTGAGAAAGGGTACCAGGCGTCGCAAGCGCTCCTGCCAGGCGGCCAGGGCCGGGGGCGGCGCGCAGGCGTCCCGTTCGCGGCGCAGGTCCAGGGCCTGGCCCGCGGCGTGCATCACCCCGGCGACGACCTGTTCGGTCAGGGTGATCACGCGCAGGGCGTCGCGGGCGGCGATGGTGCCCATGCTGACCTTGTCCTGGTTATGGCACTCCGTGGAGCGCGAGAACACGCTGGCCGGCATGGTCAGCTTGAGGGCCTCCGCCGTCCAGGCCGAGACGCCGATCTGCAGCGCCTTGTAGCCATGGTTGAGGGCCAGCCGGTCGGCGGTGGCGCCGCTGAGGTTGGCGGGTAGCCCATGGTTGTAGCGGGGGTCCACGAGCAGCGCGAGCTGGCGGTCGAGCAGGTCGGCCAGGTTGGCCACCAGGGGCTTCAGGGCATCCATGGCGAAGGCCACGTGGCCGCCGTAGAAGTGGCCGCCATGCAGCACCTTGCCGGCCTCGGCGTCGATCAGCGGGTTGTCGTTGGCGCTGTTGAGCTCGCGCTCGAGCTGGTCGTGCAGCCAGGGCAGGGCATCCTCGAGCACGCCGATGACATGGGGGGCACAGCGCGTCGAGTAGCGGTCCTGGAGGCGCGAGGGGTTGCGCGGGGTGACACCGGCGGCGGTCCCGTGGCTCAGGTCGTCGCGCAGGCGCGCGGCGATGCGCTGCTGGCCCGGGTGCGGCTTGGCCGCGAAGAGGTCGGCATCGAAATGGTAGGGGTTGCCGTCGAGGGCCCAGACGCTCATGGCGGTGATGCGGCTGGCCAGGCGCGACAGCCGTTCGGCGCGGCCCCAGGCCAGGGCGGCCAGGGCGGTCATCACCGCGGTGCCGTTCATCAGCGCAAGACCTTCCTTGGGCCGCAGCCGGTAGGGGGCCAGACCCCGCTCGGCGAAGGCGTCGGCGGTGGCCCGACGGCGGCCTCCATCGAACACCTCGCGCTCGCCGCAGAGCACCGCGGCGAGGTAGGACAGCGGGGTGAGGTCGCCGCTGGCGCCCACCGAGCCCTCGGCGGGAATCACCGGGATCACGTCGTGCTCGAGCAGCCAGGCCAGCCGCTCGAGCAGCGCCAGGCTGACCCCCGAGACCCCGCGGCACAGGGACACCAGGCGCACCAGCACCACGGCCCGGGCGGCCTCCACCTCGAGCACCTCGCCCAGACCGCAGCCGTGGAAGGTGTAGAGGTGGCGGGGCAGCTCCTCGTGCAGTTCGGCGGGAACGGCCCGGGTGCAGGCGTCACCGAAGCCGGTGGTGACGCCGTAGATCACCCCGTCCTCCGCCAGCAGCCGGTCGAGGAAGGCGGGGCCGGCGGCGATGCGCTCCCGGAAGGCCGGGGCATCGGAGAGCCGGACCCGGCACCGGCGGTGGGCCACGGCCTCGACGGCCGCGAGCTCGACGTCACGGCCGTCGAGGACCAGGGGCGGAAGGGTTGCATCAGTCATGGGCGTGCCAGAAGGGGAAGAAGTTGAACCATTGCAGGGGATGCTGCCGGCACTGGGCGGCGAGCCAGTCGACATAGCGTTGCATGGCCTGTGGGTACCAGGCCTCGCGCGCTCGGCGGTCGAGCCGCGTGGTGTCGTCGAAGGCGCTGAAGGCGATCCGGTAGGCGGGCCCCTCGCGCAGGCAGCTCAGGGTGTAGACCGGGCAGCGCAGCAGGGCCGCCAGCCGGAACGGGCCCTCCGGGAAGGGGGCCGGCCGGCCCAGGAAGGGCAGGCGACGGGTGCGGCCCCGCTCGGCGAGGGGGATGCGGTCGGCGGCGATGACCACGAAGCCGCCGGCCTGGATGCGCGCCGCCAGCTGCATGGCGGTGGCCGGCGAGATATCGCTGACCTCGACGATGTCCGGGCCTTGCCGGCCCGTGGAGCGGGCCAGCAGGCGGTTGAACTTGCGCGAGTTGCGGGTATGCATCAACTGGGTCACATGGAAGTCCGGTCGGCGCTGGCCCAGGGCGCTGCAGATCTCCAGGTTGCCCAGGTGGGAGACCAGGATCAGCCCGCCCCGGCCGCCGCGGATGGCGGTGTCCAGTCGCGCCTGGTCCTCGGGCGCGATGCACACCGCCGGCGGCAGGCCGCTCCAGGCGTCGACCTTGTCCATCAGCGCCTGGCCGAAGGCCATGAAGTGGCGCAGGCCCAGCAGGCGCGGATGGCGGGGCGGGTGCCCGGCGTGCCCCGGCCAGATGCGGGCCAGGTACTCCCGGGAGGCGCGGCGCGGCAGCGGGTGGCTGAGGTAGTAGTAGAGCACCACCGGGCCCAGCACCAGGCGGAACGGCAGCCGGCCCAGGTGGCGGCGGATCCAGACCATGGCATGCATCCCGGCCAGGGTGCCGCGCTCCTGGATGTGTGCCCAGTGGGTGGTCGTCATGGCGGCGGCCCTCCCGCGCGCCGGCCCCCGACCAGGCGCGGCAGCCGGCGCAGCATGCCGAGCAGCAGGCGCGCATGCATGCCGGCCAGCAGCAGGTTGTCCCGCCACAGCGCATAGTGGGACACGCCGTCCAGCGGGTAGTGCACGCGGACCGGCAGGTTGGCCACCGGCCCGCCGGCCCACAGCCAGCGCACCGGCAGCTCGGTATCGAACTGCATGCGGTCGCCGCAGTCGTGGCGGGCCACCAGTCGGTTGGTGGCCGCCACCGGGAACAGCTTCACCCCGCACATGGTGTCGCGCAGTGACAGCGACAGGGTGCTGAGCCAGACCAGCACATGGGTGGCGTAGCGGCAGTAGAAGCGGTGGCGGGGCACGCTGTCGTCGAAACGAGGATAGCCGAGGCGCAGCTCGCCGGGGGCCTCGGCCAGGCCCGCGAGGAAGGGCGGCAGGTCCTCGGGGGCATGCTGTCCATCGGCGTCCACCTGCAGGGCATGGGTGAAGCCCCGGCGTTGGGCCTCGCACAGCCCGGCCTTGACCGCGGCGCCCTTGCCGCGGTTCTGCGGCAGGCGCAGCAGGAGGGTGTCCGGCTCCCCGGCCAGGCGATCGAGTTCGGCCGCACAGTCCGCGTCGCTGCCGTCGTCCACCAGCAGCAGCGGGACGCCCAGCGGGCGCACGCCGGCACAGGTGGCGCCGATGGCCGCGCCATGGTTGTACACGGGGATCAGCACACAGGGGCGAATCGCCTGCTCAGCCGCCATGACCGACCTCCCCCTGGGCGAGCCGCACCCGGCCGCGGGCATGGCAGCCGCGCCGGCCGGTCAGCGTGAAGGCCAGGCGCAGTCCCTCGGGGGTGGCGTCGAGGGCCAGCTCGAGGGTGGCCCGTTCCCCGGGCAGCAGCGGCTGGGGGAAGCGCAGCCGGGCCAGGTCGCGGAAGTCGCCGGCCAGGGCCAGGTGCTCCTCGGCCATGGCCACCGCCCACTGCACCAGCACCACGCCCGGCACCACCGGCTGGTCGGGGAAGTGACCGGCCAGATAGCACAGCCGCTCGGGCACCTCCAGGGTCACCCGGCAGCGCCCCGGACCCTCCGCCTCGACGCCGAGCCAGCGGGGGCGGCGCGGGTCGTCGAGGTCGCGGAACAGGCGGGCCACTTCGGCCGAGCCCAGCTTGCTCTGGGCATTGGTGGGCCAGGTCGCGACGAAGCGCCAGTGGCGGGGCATCAGCGAGGCGGGATAGGCGGCGGCCAGATCGTCGCGCAGCGCGGCCACCCGGGCGCGCCGCGCGTCGCGACACCAGGGCAGCGCCGAGGGGGCGAGCTGGAGCACGGCCCCCAGGCGATGGGGTCGCCCCGGCAGCGGCAGGGCATGGACCCGCAGGACGTCCGGGTGGCGGGCGAGGCGACGCTCCATGCCGGTGAGCGAGAGCCGCTTGCCGCCCACCTTGACGATGCGGTCGGCCCGCCCCAGCAGGCGGAAGCCCGCCGGCCCGGACGCGATGCGATCCGCCTGGGGCTGCCAGCCGTCGGTCTCGAGAAAGGGGGAGCGCAACCACAGGCCGCCCTGATCATCGGCGCGCACCTCGACGCCGGGCAGGGGCGTCCAGGTCTCGCCGCGATGCTGGTCGCGCCAGGCGATGCCGCCGGTCTCGGAACTGCCGTAGACCTCCTCGACCGGCGCGCAGAGCACCCGGCGGGCGTGGGCGCTGGCCGCGGCGGACAGGGGCGCGCCCGAGGAGTGGACCCGGGCCAGCCGGCCGGCCGCGGCCGGCGGGAGGGCCGTCTCGGGCAGGCGCTCCAGGGGCGGCGGCGCGCTGACCAGCACCGCGCCCGGCGGGGCCCCCGGCGCGTCGGCCAGGCGGCCCAGCCAGGCGCCGAGTGTCTCGGGGGTCCGGCAGGCGGCGCTGGCCAGGGGCGCGCCCTCGCAGAGCGGGCGCAGGATGCCGAACAGCAGGCCGTAGATGTGCTGGTGGCTGACCTGGCTGATCACCAGGCGCCCCTCGAGGGGCCACAGCCGGGCATGGGCCGCCAGCTCGGCGTCGAGCTGGGCGAAGGTCTTGTCGATGCGCCGTGATTCGCCGGTCGACCCCGAGGTGTAGAGCGACAGGGCCCGCCGCGTCGGGTCCACCGATCCCCAGCGGGGCGGGGACGGCGCGGGGTCGGCGACGAGGCCACCGGGGATGTCGCCGAGGGCGGCGCGGCACCGGGAGGAGAGGGTCTGGAGGGTCTCGGGGCGGTCGTCGGCGGGCAGCACGGCGCTGTCGCCGCGCGCCCACAGGGCGATCAGCGCGGCCGCGAAGTCCTGGGGGCTCCGGCAATGCAGCAGCCACTGCTGGCCGGGGGCGGCCAGGCTGTCCAGCCGACGCTGCCAGGCCCCGATGCGACCGTGCAGCTCGGCCCAGGCGATGGGGCGGCCGGCAGCGGCGTCCCAGGCGGCCATCCGCGACGGGGCGACATGGCGCCAGGGCTGGCTCGTCAAGGGGGCGTCACTGAGGGGCCGAGCGGGGTTAGGCACGATGGCGTTTCCTGACACGTTGGCGGGTGCACCACTCGGCGGCGAACAGCGCGATGCCGAGGGCGTAGGCGATGGCTCCATTGTACAGGGTCCAGAGGGCGAGGTCGGCGGCCAGCGCCGTCCACAGCGCCAGGCCGCCGTTGACCAGGAAGAAGCCACACCATATCCCCGTCACGCGCCGGGTATAGCGGACCCCGGCGGCGGAGAGGTGGGGCTCCTGGCGACGGGCGAGACGCTCGACCACGCAGGGGGGCGGCGCAGCGAGGTGGCGAACACCCCCAGCAGCACGGCGTTCACCGCCACCGGCCAGGCCCTGACGCCGAGTTCCGCCCGGCCCAGGGCGATCACCGCCAGGATGGCGAGGCAGAGGGCCAGCGCCCAGCGGCGATGGGCGGCGGGCAGTCGCCAGGCGGCCAGCAGGGCGACCAGCCCCAGCAGGGGGGCGGCTCCCAGGCGGGGCAGCAGGACGAGTACCAGCAACGGCCAGGCCAGCAGGCCGGCGACGGCCAGGGGCGTGGCGAAGGACGGGAGGCGCGAGCGGGACATCGCCGGGAAGGACCGCCGGCCTCAGTTGTCGCGCCGTGCCTCGACCAGGGCGGCCAGGCTTCGCAGGCTGGCGAAGTGGCGGCGGGCCTCCTCGCTCTCGGCCTCGAGCTGGATGCCATAGGTCTTCTGCAGCGCCAGGCCCAGCTCGAGGGCGTCGATGGAGTCCAGGCCCAGGCCCTCGACGAACAGGGGCTCGTCGGGGGCGATATCCTCCGGAGTGGTGTCCTCGAGCTCCAGGGTCTCGATGATCAGCTGCTTGAGTTCGTGTTCCAGTGCGGTCGACATGGGCGGCTCCTTCGTCCGGGAATGGGGGAGGGCGAGACGGGTCAGGGGGCCAGCCGCCAGCTCAGGCGGCGGCCGGGGCAGCACAGCGGGGCCTCGCCCAGCAGCCAGCGGATGACGTCCGTGGGCTGCGGGGCGCGGCAGGGCGCGGCGGCAGTCAGGGGCTCGGGGGTGATGACGCGGCCCGTGGCGGTGCCCAGCCGCATGGCCACCGCGGCCAGCTCGACCTCGGCGGTGCCCGCCCCGCGGAAGCGCTCCGGCACGGGGACGTCGCTGAAGACCACGACGACCGAGCGCTCGCCGGCGGCCAGGTAGCCGCGGGCCTCGCTGAACAGGGCGGCCAGTTCGGCTCCCGAGGCCGCCAGGGCCTGCTGGGGGCGCCGATTGCCCGAGGCGATCGAGTGGACGCCGAGGATGGCATTGTGCACCGAGAGGCCGAAGCGGGTGGGCGAGACCGGCTGGCCGTCGGTGAGCGCCTCGAGCATCTGCAGGGTCCGCTCCCCGTCACCATGGCGCGAGGCATGCACCAGCACCCGGCTGGCCTCCGGGTCCAGCGCGTCGAGCATGTCGCTGACCGCGCGGCCGGGAAGGTTCAGGCGGCGACGCAGCATTGCCGGCACGGCCTTGCCGGCCGGGTGCGCCTCACCCGACAGGCGGGGCTCGTCCGGGCGGGCCTGGCCGGGCCACCAGGCGCGCCACTCCTCCAGAGTCAAAGGCGGTGGGGTCATCGCGGCTCCCTGTCTTGTTCGGCCCGTCTGGGCCGGGAGGTCCTCGTCTACTGTGACCGCCGCAGGGGCCGGATGACTCCGCCCGCGATGCGAGCGGAGGCCCGAGACGCCGGTCTCACTCCCCGCTGCCGGCGGGGAAGCGGGTCGGCTTCAGGCTGTCCTTGATCTTCTTCAGGTGGGGCAGGAAGTCCTCGCCGCGGCGCAGCGTCACGCCGGTGGCCAGGACATCGATCAGCGCCAGCTGGATCATCCGCGAGGTCATCGGCATATAGTGTTCGGTGTCCTCCGGGGCGGTCACCGCCAGGGTCTCGGTGCACTCGTCGGCGAGCGGCGAGTCGGGGGCGGTGATGCCGAGCACGACGGCGCCATTTTCCCGGGCCAGGCGGGCGATGTCCACCAGCTCGCGGGTGCGGCCGGTGTAGGACAGGATCACCACCACGTCGCCGGTGTGGCAGGCGGCGGCGACCATGCGCTGCATCAGCACGTCGATGTAGGCCGACACCGGGATATTGAAGCGGAAGAACTTGTGCAGGGCGTCCTGGGCCACGGCCCCGGAGGCACCCAGCCCGAAGAAGTGCAGCTGCTTGGCCTGGGTCAGGTAGTCGACGACCCGCTCGACCCGGGCGGGATCCACCTCGCGACTGGCGAGGTCGAGGGCGGCGATGGTGGCGCCGAAGATCTTGCCGGTATAGTCGCCGGCGGCGTCGCCGGGCTCCACCGCCTGGCTGACGTAGGGCGTGCCGCCGGCCAGGCTCTGAGCCAGCTTGATCTTGAAGTCCGGATAGCCCTTGGCATCGAAGCTGCGGCAGAAACGGTTCACGGTGGGCTCGCTGACCGAGGCGGCATGCGCCAGACTGGCGATGCTCATGCTGGTGGCGGTACCGGGGTCGGCGAGGATGACGTCGGCGACCTTGCGTTCGGAACGGTTGAGCTCATCGAGTCGGCGGCGGATGCGGTCCAGCAGATCGTGACTGACCATGAGCGAGTGTGTCTCCCTGACGGCGGGGCGCCTCGGGCGCCACCGGTTGAGCCTAGATAGATGTGGTGATTTAACTACATGATGGGGCGCATCCTAGCGCGACCCGAGGGGGTCAAGCCACAGTCGTCGGTAGAGGGCTTGGCATTTAGTAGTAATTTTACAAAATATTTTGGATGCTGGCGCCTCGTTGCGCTAGAATTTTGCTAAGTTAACCAAATGGGGGCGGACATGAGCCAACACAAGCGGCCCGGCGAGGCCCGGACCTCCGGTGATATCGACACGGCAATCGATCTCGCCCTGTTCGGCGCACTCGGCGACCTCTCGCAGCGCAAGCTGTATCCCGCGCTCTACCAGCTCGACCGGGAGGGGCTGCTCGACGAGGGCACTCGCCTGCTCGGCGTGGCGCGTCAGGAAGTCGACGCCGAGGGCTTCCGCAGCAAGGTGGAGACGGCGCTCAAGCGCTACGTCAAGGCGGAGGAGATGGACCGCGCGGTGGTCAAGCGCTTCCTGGCACGCCTCGACTACTGCCAGCTGGATGCCACCCGGCCGGAGGGCTATGCGGCCATCCGCGAGTGGCGACAGGCCGGCAGCGCCCGCCCCCTGGTCGTCTACCTGGCGGTCGGCGCCAGCCTCTACGGCGATATCTGTCGCCACCTGGAGGCCAGCGGCAGCCTCGACGAGCGCAGCCGGGTGGTCGTGGAGAAGCCCATCGGCTTCGACCTGGCCTCCAGCCAGGAGGTCAACGACGCCATCGGCGCCGTCTTCCCCGAGTCGCGGATCTATCGCATCGACCACTACCTGGGCAAGGAGACGGTCCAGAACCTGATCGCGCTGCGCTTCGCCAACCCGCTGTTCGGCACCCAGTGGAACCAGAACCACATCTCGCACGTGGAGATCACCGTGGCCGAGAAGGTCGGCATCGAGGGGCGCTGGGGCTACTTCGACAAGGCCGGCCAGCTGCGCGACATGGTCCAGAACCACCTGCTGCAGCTGGTCTGCCTGATCGCCATGGACCCGCCCGCCAACCTCGACGCCGACGCCATCCGCGACGAGAAGGTCAAGGTGCTCAAGGCGCTCAAGCCCTTCACCGACGAGATGCTGGGCCGCGACGTGGTGCGGGGCCAGTACATCGCCGGCACCACCGACGGGGCGAGCGTGCCGGGCTACCTCGATGAAGACGACGCCAACACCGAAAGCAACACCGAGACCTTCGTGGCGATGAAGACCGGGGTGTCCAACTGGCGTTGGGCGGGGGTGCCGTTCTACCTGCGCACCGGCAAGCGCATGCCGGCCAAGATGTCGCAGATCGTCATCCACTTCCGCCAGCAGCCCCACTACATCTTCGATCCCGACCAGCGCGCCCTGGCGGCCAACAAGCTGGTGATCCGCCTGCAGCCCGAGGAGGGCATCGCGCTGGAGGTGTTGACCAAGGACAGCGGCCTGGACAAGGGCATGCGCCTGCGCAAGGGGCCGCTGCACCTGGACTTCAACAGCGCCTTCGCCAAGTCGCGCATCCCCGATGCCTACGAGCGACTGCTGCTCGAGGTCATGAAGGGCCAGCAGTACCTCTTCGTGCGCCGCGACGAGGTGGAGCACGCCTGGCAATGGTGTGACAGCCTGATCGCCGCCTGGCAGGACGACCAGGCCCCGCGGCGCTATCCTGCCGGTTCCTGGGGGCCGGTGGCCTCGATCGCCATGATCACCCAGGATGGCCGCAGTTGGTACGAGGACTATTGAGATGAGCGATACCCCCATTCCCCGGGAGGCCCTGGCCCGGCAGCTCGCCGAGGCCGTGGCCGAGGCCCTGAGAAGCGACCTGGCCCAGCGCGAGCGGGCCCTGCTGGTGGTGTCCGGCGGCTCGACCCCGGTGCCCTTCTTCCATGCCCTGGCGGCCATGGCGCTGCCCTGGTCGCGCATCGACGTGACCCTGGCCGACGAGCGCTGGGTGGCCGAGACGGCCGACGACAGCAACGCCCGCCTGGTGCGCGAGCACCTGCTCCGGGGCGCCGCCGCCGAGGCCCGCTTCGTGCCGTTGACCAGCGACGCCGCGACTCCCGAGGAGGGGGCGGCCGAGGTGGGCCGGCGCATCGCCGCCCTGGCCTGGCCGGCCAGCGTGGTGATCCTCGGCATGGGCGGCGATGGCCACACGGCCTCGCTGTTCCCGGACAGCCGGGAGCTCGACCTGGCGCTGTCCACCGACGAGCCGGTGGTGGCGGTGCGCACGCCGAGCCAGCCCCAGCCGCGCATCACCCTGAGCGCCGATCGCCTCCACCAGGCCTTCCGCCACTTCCTGCACATCACCGGCGAGGAGAAGCGCGCGGTCCTCGGCCGGGCACTGGCCGGCGACGATACCCGAGCGCTGCCGATCCGCGCCTTCCTGGCCAGCCCCCTGAGCATCCACTGGGCGCCCTGAGCCGCCGACGGACCCGATTCCTGGAGCCACGACATGACCATCGAGAAACAGCTGCCGTCCACCCGTATCACCGAGATCGACAGCATCTGCCTGAAGGCCGAGGTGATCCCGGTCCTGGCGATCCAGCGCGTGGAAGACGCCGTGCCCCTGGCCACCGCCCTGGTCGAGGGCGGCCTCAGCGTGCTGGAGGTCACCCTGCGCACCGACTGCGCCCTGGAGGCCACCCGGCGCATCAAGGAGGCCCTGCCTCATGCCAGCGTCGGCATCGGCACCGTGCTGACCCCGGCCCAGTACCGCCAGGCCGAGCAGGTCGGCGCCGACTTCGTGGTGACCCCGGGCACCACCGAGGCCCTCTACCGCTACGGCGTGAGCAGCCCGGTGCCGATGCTGCCCGGCGTGGCCACGGTGTCGGAGCTGATGATCGGCTGGCAGTTCGGCTATCGCCGCTTCAAGTTCTTCCCCGCCGAGGCCAGCGGCGGCGTCAAGGCGCTCAAGGCCTTCGCCGGCCCGATTCCCGAGGCGCGCTTCTGTCCCACCGGCGGCATCGGTCTGGACAACGCCGACGACTACCTGGCGCTCGGCAACGTGATGTGCGTCGGGGGCTCCTGGCTGACGCCCAAGTCCCTGGTCGAGGCCGAGGACTGGAAGGCCATCCGCCAGCTGGCCCGGGAGGCCGCGGAGCGCTTCCACCACTGAATCACGAGTGAGTCTCTCTCGACAGCCAGTCGCTGTCCTTGCGCCCCGGCCACCCTGGCCGGGGCTTTTTTATCGACATGAGGCAGGAAGTGGCGGCATCGGTGTCCGCTCCGCCTCGACCAGAACCCCCTCACGAGGAATGATCATGACCAACGGCGTTGACGCCTCGCCGAGCCTGCGCTGTCCGGCGCTGCACTTCACGCCTCCCCAGGGCTGGATGAACGACCCCAACGGCTTGGTGTATTTCGCAGGCGAGTATCACCTGTGCTACCAGTACTACCCGGATGATCGGGTCTGGGGCCCCATGCATTGGGGACACGCGGTCAGCTCCGATCTGGTGCATTGGCAGCATCGGCCGGTGGCGTTGGCACCCGACGCCCAGGGAATGTGCTTCTCGGGCAGTGCCATCGTCGACTGGCACGACAACAGCGGCTTGTTCGGCGGCGAACCGGGGTTGCTGGCGTTCTACACCGTGCATCGCGAGACGGCGGGGAATCCCGACGACTACGTTCAGGAACAGTGTCTGGCCTACAGCCGCGACAGCGGGCGGAGCTGGCAGAAGTACCCGGGCAACCCGATCCTTCCCAACCCCGGCCTTCGGGACTTCCGCGACCCCAAGGTGGTCTGGCACGCCCCCTCTCGGCGCTGGGTCATGGCCCTGGCCTGCGGCCAGGTCATACGCTTCTATCTCTCCGACGACCTCCTCGACTGGCGGCTGGCCAGTGAGTTCGGGGACGGTCAGGGGGCACATACCGAGGGCCCCTGGGAATGTCCCGACCTCTTCGAACTGCCCGTCGAAGGCGCGGCGGAGGGTGAGCCCGCGACGCGCTGGGTGCTGGTGGTGGGCGTAGGCGCCGGTGAACAGGACGATTTCGGTTCCTTTACCCAGTACTTCGTCGGTCACTTCGACGGCGAGCGCTTCCATAACGAGAACCCCGCCGACGGCGTGCTGATGATGGACGAGGGGCGTGACTTCTATGCCGTCCAGACCTGGTCGGACGTACCTGACAGCGATGGTCGTCGCCTGGCCATCGCCTGGCTCAATAACTGGCTCTATGCCAACCGGATTCCCGAAGCAGGCTGGCGGGGCACCATGAGCTTCCCCCGCGAGCTCTCCCTCGAGGAGACCGGAGAGGGCATTCGGCTTCGCCAGGCCTTTGCCGCCGAACTTGGCGCGGCCGGCAGGCTGAGCCCTTGGCTGATGGCGAATTCGGCCGACGCACTGACGGTAGGTAACAACGTACTGATAGAGCAGGGCCCTTCGGCGGGCCATGGGTGGCTATCCCTGCAGATGGCCCCGGGCACCATCCTCGAGCTCGACCTTCAGCAAGCTGGCCATATGCTCTTGCGGATCACCCATGACGGTTCGACGTTGCAACTCGAACACTGGCGTGAAGGCCGCAACGGTGACCCCGACTTCGATCGCCGCTTTCCCCATCATCTGACCAGACAACTGATGGCCGGGACGGAGATCGAGCTGGAGTGGCTGGTCGACCGAGGCTCACTGGAACTACTGGTCGATGGCGGTCGGTATGCCTCGACCCATCTAGGTGTCACCGACCCTTGCCTCCAACCGGTGGTGGTACGGCTCGTGGCGGGGAGCGCACGGCTGACGGATGGTCGCTACCATGGCGTCATCGATCCCCTGGAGTAAGCGCATCGCGTCTGCCGGGCCTCCTGCCGGGAGTCTTCGAGCCGCTGCGTGGCGAAGCGACACGCAGCGACCGGAGGCCAGCGGTGGGCTCCCCGGCCCTGTCGCACCGCGCCGTGCTCGTCGTTGGCGTTACGGCCTCTCGGCCCCTTGCCGGCGAAGCGGGAGCGGGGCTCGTCGAGGCCTCAAGTCGATTGCTCTTCCCGGGCTTTCGGATCACTCTTGCCGTTCGGCTGGCTGCCCTCATGCGGGGGTTCTTCCTGGGTCTCGTGCCGCTGAGCGGAGAAGTGAACGCGGACCAGCTCGAGCAGGCCCTGGGTGGAGCCGTCGAAGTCCTGGCTGTGCTCGTCGATGCGCTCGCTGATCTCGCCGGCGATGCGCTTGCCGAGCTGCACGCCCCACTGGTCGAAGGAGTTGATGTTCCAGATCACCCCCTGGACGAACACCTTGTGCTCGTAGAGCGCGATCAGCGCGCCGAGGTTCTTCGGCGTCAGCTCGTCGAGCAGCAGGGTGCTGGAGGGGCGGTTGCCCGGGCAACTGTAGGGGTCGAGGTCGCTGCCGCCCTGGCTGCCCTCCATGAAGGCGTTGGCCTGGGCCAGCATGTTGGTGAGCAGGGCGAAGTGGTGGTCCTCCACCCCGGGCTCGGGCTTCAAGGAGGCGATGAAGTCGATGGGCACGTAGCGGGTGCCCTGGTGGAGCAGCTGGAAGAAGGCGTGCTGGCCGTTGGAGCCGGTCTGGCCCCAGACGATGGGCCCGGTCTTGTAGTCCACCGGGCGGCCGAAGATGTCCACCGACTTGCCGTTGGACTCCATGTCGAGCTGCTGGAGGAAGGCCGGCAGCTGATGCAGGGCCTGGTCGTAGGGCACGATGGCCTGGGTCTCGGCGCCCTGGAAGTTGATGTACCAGATGCCGATCAGCGCCATCAGCACCGGCATGTTGGCGGCGTTGGGCGCGGTCAGGAAGTGCTGGTCCATGGCATAGGCGCCCTCCAGCATCTCCATGAAGCCGTCGAAGCCGATGGCCAGGGCGATGGGCAGGCCGATCGACGACCACATGGAATAGCGCCCCCCGACCCAGGCCCAGAACTCGAAGACGTTCTCCTCGCGGATGCCGAAGGCCATGGCCGCCTGGCGGTTGGTGGAGGCGGCGACGAAGTGGGCGCCGACGTCGGCGTCCTCGCCGGCCTGTTCCAGGAACCAGCGCCGCGCGGTCTTGGCGTTGAGCAGCGTCTCCTGGGTGGAGAAGGTCTTGGTGGAGACGATGAACAGGGTGGTGGCCGGGTCGAGGCGCGACAGCACCTTCTGGATATGGGTGCCGTCGACGTTGGAGACGAAGTGGAAGTTGAGCTCGGGATGGCGGTACTTGAGCAGCGCTCGGCAGGCCATGTTGGGGCCGAGGTCGGAGCCGCCGATGCCGATGTTGACGACGTCCCTGATGCGCTGGCCGCTGTGGCCCTTCCATTCGCCGCTGCGCACCGCCTCGGAGAAGCGCTGGATCTGCTCGCGGGTGCGATGGATCTCGGGCATCACGTCCTGGCCGTCGACCATCAGCGGGCCCTCGCCGAGGTTGCGCAGGGCGGTGTGCAGCACCGGGCGATCCTCGGTGACGTTGATGATGTCGCCGGAGAACATCTGGGCGCGGCGCTGGACCAGGGCCGAGTGGTCGGCGAGCTCGAGGAGCGTGTCGAGCACGGCATCGGAGATGAGGTGCTTGGAGTAGTCGAGGAAGAGCCCGCCGACGCGCAGGCTCATCTTGTCGAAGCGCCGGGGGTCGGCGGCGAAGTAGTCGTGGATGCGGTCGCCGGCGGTGTCGGCCTGCAGGCGCGTCAGCGCCTGCCAGGTGATGCTGCGGGTGAGCTGGAACATGGGATTCTCCTCCGGGGACGGGCGACTCAGGCGCTGGCCTCGACCGCGACCGGCTGGTCGCCGCGCTTGAGCGCGGCATAGCCCAGGCCGGTGATCAGGGCGCCGGCGACGATGGCCGCCAGGTACCACAGTACCGGGGTGATGGCGTTGGGGATCAGCAGCACGAAGATGCCGCCGTGGGGGGCCATCAGCTTGGCGCCGACCAGCATGGACAGGGCCCCGGTCACGGCACCGCCGACCATGCTGGCGGGGATCACTCGCAGCGGGTCCTTGGCGGCGAAGGGAATGGCCCCCTCGGTGATGAAGCAGCAGCCCAGCACCAGGGAGGCCTTGCCGGCCTCGCGCTCAGGCTCGGAGAACTTCGCCTTGGCCACCAGGCTGGCGATGCCCATGCCGATGGCCGGCACCATGCCGGCGGCCATGATCGCCGCCATGGGGGCGTAGGTCTCCGAGGCCAGCAGGCCCACGCCGAAGGTGTAGGCCGCCTTGTTGACCGGCCCGCCGAGATCGAAGCACATCATGGCGCCGAGCAGGATGCCCAGCAGCACGGCATTGGCGGAGCCCATGTTCTCGAGGAAGGTGGTCAGGGCGGAGAGCAGGGCGGCGACCGGCTCGCCGACGATATAGATCATCGTGAGGCCGGTGACCAGGCTGGCCAGCAGCGGAATGATCAGGATCGGCTTGAGCGACTCGACGCTGGCCGGCAGCTTGACGTAGCGGGTCACCGCCTTGGCGGCGTAGCCGGCCAGGAAGCCGGCGAGGATCCCGCCGATGAAGCCGGCGCCGATGTTCGAGGCCAGCATGCCGCCGATCATCCCCGGCGCGATCCCCGGCCGGTCGGCGATGGAGTAGGCAATGTAGCCGGCCAGCACCGGGATCATCAGGGCGAAGGCGGTGCCGCCGCCGATCTCCATCAGCGCCGCGGCCAGCGTCCCTTCCTCCTTGAAGGCCTCGATGCCGAACACGAAGGACAGCGCGATCAGCAGGCCCCCGGCGACCACCATGGGCAGCATGAAGGACACCCCGGTCAGCAGGTGCTTGTAGACGCCCTTCTCCTTGACGCTCTTCTTGCGCTCGCCCTCGCCGGCCCCGCCGCTGGCGGCATCCTCGACCTCGGCCTCGGCCAGCGCCGCCTCGATGGTCGGGCGCGGCTTCTTGAGGGCGTTGCCGGTGGAGGTGCGGTAGACCCGCTTGCCGGCGAAGCGGGTGGGATCGACCTCGATGTCGCAGGCCAGGATCACCACGTCGGCGTCGCGGATCTCGTCGTCGCTGAGCTGGTCCTGGGCACCCACCGAGCCCTGGGTCTCCACGCGGATCGCGTGGCCCAGGGCCCTGCCGGCCTCGGCCAGCGCCTCCGCGGCCATGAAGGTGTGCGCCACCCCGGTCGGGCAGGCGGTGACGGCGACGATGCGGCGGCCGGCGCCGGCCTTGGCGGCGACCGGCGCTTCGGGCTGCGGGGCATAGGGCCGGGCCTCGCGCTCGGCGCGCTCGAGGAAGGCCTTGGGATCGGGCAGGGCCTGGTCGATGGGCGCCCGGTAGAGCCGCTTGCCTTCGAAGCGCTGTGGCGCGGGCACCTGGTCGGCGGCGACCACCACCAGGTCGGCGGCGGCGATGGCCTCGGCATCGGCCGGCTGGACGGGCTCGAGCTCGCCGTGCATTTCCACGTGGGTCTGCCAGCCGAGGCGGCCGGCGGCCTGCTCGAGGCGCCGGGCGGCGAGGAAGGTGGTGGCCATGCCGCTGGGGCAGGCGGTGATGATGATGGCGTTCATGCGAGGGCTCCCCCCGCGTCGAGGCCGGCGAGGCGGTGGACGCGGGTCTGTTGTTGGAGTTGCGGGAAATCCGTGGCGCGGGCGTCGCCCACGCCGACATGACGGACGGATTCGGCGGAAAGCGCGGTGGCCAGCCGCAGCACCGGCTCGGGGGCCAGGCCTTCGAGCACGCCGTGCAGCATGGCGGCCACCAGGGTGTCGCCGGCGCCCACCGTGCTGGCGACCGCCAGGCGCGGGGGCAGGGCCTGCCAGGCGCCGCGGCGGCTGATCCACAGCACCCCGTCCGGGCCGGCGGAGATCAGGGCCTCCTCGATCCCGGCGGCGTGGAGCCGGCGGGCGGCCTCGAGGCGTGCCGCCTCGCTGGTCAGGTCGCGGCCGGCCCAGGCCGCCAGCTCGTGCTCGTTGGGCTTGACCGCGGTGGGGCCGGCGGCGATGGCGGCCGCGAGGGCCTCGCCGCTGGTGTCGACCCACACCGGCAGGTCGGCCCCGCGCAGCCGGGTGACCAGCTCGGCCAGGTCCGCGGGGCCGACCCCCGGCGGCAGGCTGCCGGCCACCACCACGGCCGCAGGGCGCCGCCGGGGATCGCCGGCCAGGTCCTCGAGCCAGGCGAGCAGGCGCTGCCAGGCCTCGGCGTCGATGGCGGCCCCGGGGCCGTTGATGTCGGTGACGCGGCCGTCGGCCTCGGCGAGCTTGGCGTTGATGCGGGTCTCGCCGGGCACCCGCAGGAAGGCGTCCTCCACGCCCAGCGCCTCGAAGGCCCGCAGGAAGGGGCCGTCGTTGTCGGCGCCGAGGAAGCCCGAGACGCACACCTCGTGGCCGAGCGCGACCAGCACCCGGGCCACGTTGACCCCCTTGCCGGCGGCGGTCAGGTGAGTCTCGTGGGTCCGGTTGACCTCGCCGGGCACCAACCGTGGCAGCGCCACCGAGAGGTCCAGGGCCGGGTTCAGGGTCAGGGTCAGGATGCGGGCCATCAGCGGGCCTCCAGGGCGTCGCGTGCCGCCTCGCTGGTGGCCTGGGTCAGGGCGAGCTCGGCCTGGGCCCGGGCCTCTTCGAGGTCGAACTCGCGCAGGCGGGCCTTGACCAGCGGCACCTGGCGGGCGCTGACCGACAGCTCGTCGACGCCGAGGCCGACCAGCACCGGCACGGCGGTGGCGTCGGAGGCCAGCTCGCCGCACACCCCGACCCACTTGCCCTGGGCATGGGCGGCGACCACGGTCATCTCGATCAGCCGCAGCACCGCCGGATGCAGGCCGTCGGCCTGGGCGGAGAGCTCGGGGTGGTCGCGGTCGATGGCCAGGGTGTACTGGGTCAGGTCGTTGGTGCCCACCGAGAAGAAGTCGACCTCGGCGGCCAGGCTGGGGGCCAGCAGGGCGCAGGAGGGCACCTCGATCATCACCCCCAGCTGCAGGTCGGTGGTGCGCTCGCCCGCGGGGATCGCCTCCAGCAGGCGGTCGACGATGGCGCGCACGGCGCGGAACTCGGCGATGTCCTTGACCATCGGCAGCATGATGCGCAGCGGCTGGCCGACGGCGGCCATCAGCAGCGCCTTCAACTGGGTCTCCAGCACCTCGGGGCGGGTCAGCGCCAGGCGGATGCCGCGCAGGCCGAGGAAGGGGTTGGCCTCCTGGGGCACCGGCCAGTAGGGCAGCGGCTTGTCGCCGCCCACGTCGAGGGTGCGGGCCACCAGCGGGCGACCGTCCAGGGCGTCGAGGGCCTCGCGGTACTCGCCGATCTGGGTCTCCAGGTCCGGGACCTGGGCATGGGCCATGAACAGGAACTCGGTGCGCAGCAGGCCGATGCCCTCGGCGCCGCGCTCCACGGCATCGGCGGCGTGGGCGGTGTTGCCCAGGTTGGCGGCCACCTCGACCCGGTGCCCGCAGCGGGTGCGCGCCTCCGCGAAGCGGGCCTCCCAGGCCTCGGCCTCGCGGCGCTGCCGGTCGGCCAGGCGTTGCTCGGCGGTGCGGCGGCGCGCGTCGCCGGGGGCGGGGGTGACGCGACCGCGCTCGCCGTCGAGGATCAGCTCGGTGCCGTTGTCCAGGGTCATCACCCGGGGACCGGCGCCCACCACGGCGGGGATGCCGAGCGCCCGGGCGAGGATGGCGCTGTGGGCGGTGGCCCCGCCGCGGGCGGTGAGCAGGCCGCGCACCCGGCTGGTGTCGAGGCGGGCCACGTCGGAGGGGCCGATGTCATCGGTCACCAGGATATAGGGATGGGCCGGCGGCTCGGGCAACTCGACCCGGCAGAGGATGCCCAGCACCCGGCGGCCCACATCGCGCAGGTCGGCGGCACGCTCGGCGAGCAGGCGGTCGGCGAGCCTCTCCTGGGCGCGGGCCGCGGTGTCGATGGCCTCCCACCAGGCGGCCTCGGCGGAGGCGCCCTCGGCGATGCCCTCCCGGGCGGCCTGGTGCAGTTCCGGGTCGCCGAGCATCTCCTCGTGCATGGAGAGGATCTGTGCCACCTCGCCGCCGCGCGCCTGCTGGACCAGCGCCTCGAGCTGCTCTTCCCCCTCGCGGATCGCCGCGTCGAGGCGGCGGTTCTCGGCGGCGGGCTCGGCGGCGCGGGCCGGGTAGTCGAAGTGCGGCGTGGTCAGCACGAAGGCCGGGGCGATGGCCAGGCCCGGCGACGCCGCCACCGCGGGGTGGGCCTGGTCGGCCGGCAGCGGCTCCGGCGCCGGCGCGTCCTCGTCCGGGGCGACGGCCTCGCGGCTCGCGTCGAAGGGCATGACCTGCTCGCCGAGGCCGCCTTCCACGGCCCGACAGAGCGCCTCCAGGGCGGCGTCGGCTCCCTCGCCCTCGGCGGAGAAGGCCAGTTGCTGGCCGCGCCGGGCGCCGAGGTTGATGATCTTGGTCAGGCTGGTCGCGGAGACGGCCTCGCCACCGCCCTCGGCCAGGCGGACGCGGATCGCGATGCCCTGGGCGCGGGCCTCCTGGACCAGCTGCTTGGCCGGACGGGCATGCAGGCCGTGGGCGTTGAGCACTCGGGCGAGGCGGCTGCTGGCGGTGGCGGACTCGCCGGCGAGGCGCGCCAGCAGGGTGGCGGCATCGGCCTCGTGCAGCGTGCCGCCCGCCTCGCTCTCGAGCAGCGCGAGGATCCGCTCCAGCAGGCCGCGATGGGCCTCGCCCTGGGCGGCCAGGCAGAAGACGCCGGCGACCTCGCCCGCGTCCGTTGCCAGGGCCGTGGCCGGGGTGGCCAGCGACAGCGCCGGCACCTCGACGCCGCGATCGCTGGTCGCCAGCCACAGGCCCTGGCCGAGGGAGCGCGGCGAGGTCTCGGCCAGGGCGGCCACGAACTCGCTGGTCACGCAGCCGGCCTGGCGCAGCCGGGCGGCGCCGGCCAGGGCCAGCTCCTGGTGGTCGCGGGCGGGGAAGCCCAGGCAGAGGGTCTCGGCGTCGAGGCGGGCCTCGACCACCGCCTTCGACAGCAGGCCGGCGACCTCGGCCGGCGTGTCGGCCTCGGCCAGGCGCTCGGCCATGCCGTCCTTGTCCAGCACGTGGGTCAGCTGGCGCAGGATATCCAGGTGTTCGTCGCTCTGGGCGGCGATGGTCACCAGCACGTGGACCCGGTTGCCGTCGTGCCACTCGAGTCCGGCGGGGAACTGCAGCACCCGGACGCCGGTGGCGCGGACATGGCTGCGGCTCTCCGCGGTGCCGTGGGGGATGGCGATGGCGTTGCCGAGGAAGGTGGAGGACTGGGCCTCCCGGTCATAGAGACCATCCCGATAGGCGGGGGCCACCAGCCCTGCCGCGTGCAGTGATTCGGCGGCCTGGTCCAGCGCGGCGCGCCAGTTCTCTGCCTGGCAGCCGAGCAGGATGTCGTCCTGGCTGAGCGTCAACATGGGCGTCTCCGGTTCGTCGAGGGTGCGACGCCGGGGCAATCCTGGGCCCGAAGGGCGTTGCAATCGCGTTTCACTCTAGTCGAGCTCCCTTTGGTGAATCGTGTCACCTGTGCTTAACTGCATGCTGGATCGATTCATCTTGCTTGGCAAGGTCGATCGTCTACGACTTTGGCAGGGGGCAGGCGGGCGGCGGTCCGGCGTAGAATCCCCCCAACATCGCAAGGGGTAGACCATGACACTCGCCGAAATCGCTCGTCTGGCCGGAGTCTCGCGGACCACGGCCAGTTATGTCATCAACGGCCAGGCCGGGGAACGCCGCATCAGCCGGGAAACGGTCGACAGGGTCATGGCGGTGGTGCGCCAGCACCGCTACCGGGTCGATCCCCAGGCGGCGGCGCTGCGGCGCGGCTCCAGCCGCACCCTAGGCCTGATCATTCCCGACCTGGAGAACGCCACCTATGCGCGGCTGGCCAAGCTCATGGAGCGCGGCGCCCGTGAGCAGGGCTACCAGTTGCTGATCGCGGGGTCCGACGACCGCCCCGAGGCCGAACGCGACCTGGCCCTGGCGCTGCGGGCCCAGCGTTGCGAGGTGCTGATCATCGCCAGTTGCCTGTCGATGGAGGATCCCTTCTACGCCGAGCTGCAGGCGGAGGGGTTGCCGGTGGTAGCCGTCGACCGGGGCTTCGACCCGCGCCGCTTCGCCAGCGTGGTCAGCAACGATGCCGAGGCCGCCGACCAGTTGACCCGGTCGGTGCTGGACGCCTCGGTGTCGCGCATCGCCTGGCTGGATGCGGTGCCCTGGCTATCGATCAGCCAGGAGCGCCGCGCCGGCTTCCAGCAGGCCCTCGACGGTCGCGAGCGGGAGGTGATCATGCTGGGCGGGGAGCGCTACGACCGCGCCGAGGGCGCACGGCTGATGCGCGAGCTGCTCGACGAGCACGGTGCGCCGGACGCCCTGGTCACGGCCTCCTACTCGCTGCTCGACGGGGTCCTGGACACCCTGCTGGAGGCCGGGGGGCTGCCGCCCGGGCTGCGCCTGGCCACCTTCGGCGACAGCCGGCTGCTCGACTTCCTGCCGTTGCCGGTCAACTCGGCGGTGCAGGATCACGTGCGCATCGCGGCGGCGACCCTGCGCTGTGCCCTGGCGGCCTCGCGAGGCGACTACCACCCCGGGCGGGAGGTCATCCCGCGCAGCCTGAAGCGGCGCCCGGCCTGAGCCGGGCGTCGGGCCTCAGGCGACGCTAGCGGCGAGGTCGTCGCGGGTGGGCAGGGCGACGTAGGCGCCGGGGCGGGTGACGGCATGGGCGCCGCAGCGGCAGGCGAAGGCCAGCGCCGCCTCGAGGCGATCGCTGTCGCGGTGCCAGCCCTCCTCGAAGCCGTGCTCGGAAAGGCCGGCCAGCAGCCCGCCGATAAAGGCGTCGCCGCCGGCCGTGGTGTCCACCGGCTCCACCGCCGGCGGGGTGACGGCCAGCGACAGCCCGGCGCCCAGGGCGCGCACGTCGCCGCCGCCGTCGGTGATCACGGCGAGCTTGACCCCCGCCGCCAGGCGTTCGGCCAGCCAGTTCGCCTCGGGGTGGTCGCCGCGCAGGAAGTCGAGCTCTTCCCGGGACAGCTTGAGCAGGTCGGCGGCGTCGAGCAGCCGGGTGACCAGGGCGGGGTCCGCGCGGCCCTCGGCCCAGAGATTGTGGCGCAGGTTGGCGTCGACGCTGACCAGGCAGCCGGCCCGGGCGGCCATTTCCGCCATGGCCAGGGTGGTGTCGGCGATGGCCGGCTCGGTGAGGCTGTTGCTGCACAGGTGCAGGATCGCCGGTTCGGCGAAGATCCCCGCCGGCAGGTGCTCGAGCCGGTAGAGCAGGTCGGCGGCGGGCGGCCGGTAGAAGTCGAAGGTCCGCTCGCCGTCGGCATCCCGCGAGACGAAGGCCAGCGCCGTGCGCGCCTCGCGGGTCCGCGCCACCCCGGAGAGGTCGACGCCCTGGGCGGCCAGCTCCACGGCCAGGAAGTCGCCGAAGTGGTCGTCGCCCAGCATGCCCAGGAAGCGGCTGGGCGCCCCCAGGCGCGCGCAGGCCACGGCGACGTTGGCGGGGGCCCCGCCGGCGTAGGGGGTGAAGGTCTCCGGGGTTCCGTCGTCGGCGTCCCCCAGGCGGCTGGAGAGCATGTCGACGAGGGCTTCACCGAAGGCGATTACGGGCAGCATGGTCGTGGTTCCTCATGATAAGTGGGCGGGCTCAGGCCACCTCGTGGCCGCGGGCGGACTCGAGCAGGGCGAACCAGCTGGGGCGATCCAGCGCCAGGTCGGCGTCCCGGCACAGCGTCGCGATGCGCTCGGGCTTGAGGCTGCCGATCACCGGCAGGGGGCGGCCGGGCAGGGCACGCACCCAGGCCAGTGCCAGCCCGGCGGGGCTGACCCCGAAGGCCTCGGCCTGGGACAGCAGCAGGGAACGCGCCGGCCCGGTCAGTACCCGGCCACCGCCCAGCGGCGACCAGGCCATCGGTGCCTGGCCGTCGCCGATCAAGGCATCGTAGCGGCCGTCGAACAGCGGCGCGGCATGATCCAGCGAGAGCTGCAGCTGGTGGGCGACCAGGCGATGCGACATGGCCGCCTGCAGCCGGCGCCAGGCCTCGGGCAGGAAGTTCGAGACCCCGGCGGCGCCGAGCTTGCCGGCGGCGATGGCCTCGTCCAGGGCGCGGCCGGTGGCCTCGGCGTCCATCAGCGGGTCGGGGCGATGAAGCAGGAAGTGGTCCAGCCGCTCCACCCCGAGGCGGGCCAGGGCGTCGTCGATGGCCCGGGTCACGTAGGCCGGCGAGCTGTCGTAGTGCTTGACGGCGAACGGCGAGGCATCGCGCGCGGGCACGACGATGGTGGCCTTGGACACCACTCGCACCCGGCGGGCGAGGCCGGGGCGGGCACGCAGGGCCTGGCCGAAAAGTTGCTCGCCGGCCCGGTCGCCGTAGATGTCGGCGTGGTCGAACCAGCACAGGCCCTGGTCGAGACGGGCCTCGATCCAGTCGGCCAGTACCTCGGGGGCGTGCAGTGCCGGTGACTCGTGCAGGGCCATCATGCCCAGGGCGAAGGGCACGTCGAAGGTCGTGGAGGCGTCGCTCATGCATCACTCGCCAGGGAAAGGGTGGTGCCCAGCAGGTGCTGGGCGCCGGGGACCAGCCACACCGGGTCGAGCCGGGTGTTGGCCGACTCGATGCACAGGAAGTGCCGGCCCGCCTCGGCGGAGGTGTCGTCGGGCAGGGCGTCGCCGGGATGCCAGACCACCGCCGAGTCGCTGCCCTGGCGGGCGACGCGCAGCCGGCGTCGGCCGTCGGCGAGGACCAGCTCGGCATTGCTGTGATAGATGCGGTCCAGGCCGCCGCGCACCCCCAGCTCGCCCTGCTGCTCGCACTCGGCGAAGTCGGCCAGCTTGTCCAGGTAGCGGGCGCCGGCCAGCCCCTCCACGCGACAGGCGTGGGCCTCGGCCACCGCCAGGTAGCTGTGCAGGGCGCCGGTGATCTTCACCGGGGTCTCGCCCACGTGCTCGGTGATCAGCTCGACGTGCAGGCGCTGGGCGTTGGCCTGGATCACCGCTCGGGGGACCAGTTGGGAGTGCAGCCGCTCGACCGGGGAGAGGTGCAGCTCCAGCCCCTCCTCGTGCTCGTCCACGGCCTCGAGGCGCCAGTCGGCCTTGCGCGCCGGGCCGTGCATGGGGCCGGAGCGGTCCGGCGACTCGTCGGCGGTGCGCTCGTCGGCGAACCACGGCCAGCACAGCGGGATGCCGCCCCGGATGGCCCCGGGCAGGGCCTGGGGGGTGGGCGTGACCCACAGCCAGCCGCCGGGGACCAGGCCTTCCGGGGACTGGGTGGCGCCGGCCGCCGGGGCCGGCAGGAAGTGCAGGACCTGGGCGCCCTGGAGCGATACGGCGAGCTCGCCCCAGGGTTCCCTGGCCAGCCAGACCTCGCGGCCGGCCCAGTCGACACGGCGCTGGCCATCGGTGGCGTCCAGCAGGGCGCGCAGGGATGCGGGTATCATTCGACCTCCTCCGTCGAGCTACTCGACCTCTTCATTGTGCAGGGCCTCGGCGGCGCCCAGCAGACCCGTCCAGGGGGCGGTCACCACCTGGACGGGGATATTGCCGGTGTAGGCGCTCATGCGGCCCTTGGCGGCGAAGGCCTCGAGGAAGCGGCTCTCCGGCAGCCAGTCGAGCAGGCGCGGCAGGATGCCGCCGCACAGGTAGACCCCGCCCCGGGCGCCGAGGGTGAGCGCGGCATCGCCGCTGACGTCGCCGAGAATCTTCAGGAAACGCAGCAGGGTATCACGGGCCACGCCGTCGCCGCTGCCGGCCGCCTCGGTGACCTCGGCGGGAGTGGCGTAGCGTGGTGGTGCGCCCTTCAGTGAGCAGTGGGCGAGGTAGAGGTCCAGCAGGCCCTGGCCGCACAGCAGCCGCTCCACCGAGATCCGGCCGTAGCGGTTGCGGAAGTGGCGCAGCAGGTTCTGCTCGCGCTCGTCGGTGGGGGCGAAGGTCACGTGGCCGCCCTCGGTGGGCAGCGGGATCCAGGCGTGCCGGCCGGGAAAGACCCCGGCCACGCCGAGGCCGGTGCCGGGGCCGATCACCAGGCGGGCGGCATGGGGCGCCGCCTCGCCGGCCTGGACGGACACCAGCTGGTCGGCGACGACGTGGGGCACCCCCAGTGCCTGGGCCATGAAGTCGTTGATGATCTTGAACAGCCGCAGGTCCAGGGCCTGCTGGACCTCGGTCCGGGTGAAATCCCAGTGGTTGTTGGTCATCGTCACCCGCTCGCCGTGGACCGGGCAGGCGAAGGCCAGGCAGGCCTCCCGGGGGGCGTCGTCGCCGACGGCGCCGACCCGCGTCAGGTAGTCGCGGATCGCCGCCACCGGGCCGTCGTAATCGGCGCAGGGCAGGCTCTGGATGTCGTGGGGGTCGACGGCGCCCGGCGTCACCAGCGCGAGGCGCGCGTTGGTGCCACCGATATCGCCGATCAGGGCAGGTCGGGTCATGGGTTCGTCTCACGTGTTCCTTGGGGCGCCCGCGGGGGCGCTGCCAGGGGGCCTACCAGGGGTATCGCAGATAGCAGGATCGCTCGGGGCTGAAGCGTCGGCCGGCCCCGGGGTGCCGGACCATTGAGGAGGCGCTGTGAACCCCTCCCTGGGCGCTACCGACGCCCTGCGGCGCTCTCGCATCCTGCGCCGCTTGCAGGGCCGGTGCTGGCCATCCCTGGCCAGCCCGTTCGGAGCCGTGCTCCTCACCCCTGGCGTAGGCCCCCCTCTTCGACTTGTCCCCGGCGCCCCTCGCTATAGGCAACTGCGATATCCCTGTTCTGGCAGTGGCTCAGGCGTCTAGGTCATGGATTAGGCCGGCCTGGCGGGCCAGGTCGTCGGCCTCGAAGCCGCCGAAGACCCCGGCGCCTTCCTCGCCGCGCATCGCCAGGTGGCGGAAGCCGGCGAACAGCTCGCGGCCCAGGCCGACGTGATAGTGATCCAGTTCGGCGACGTATCGTGCGCGATCGGCCCAGGCGTGAGCATCCACCTTGGCCTCCAGGGTGCCGGCGTTGGCGTCCAGGCGCACCACGTCGCCGTCGCGCAGCTTGGCCAGGGGGCCGCCGTCCAGCGCCTCGGGGCTCATGTGGATGGCCGCCGGCACCTTGCCGGAGGCACCGGACATGCGCCCGTCGGTGACGAGGGCCACCTTGTAGCCGCGATCCTGCAGCACGCCGAGGTAGGGGGTCAGCTTGTGCAGCTCGGGCATGCCGTTGGCCTTGGGGCCCTGGAAGCGCACCACGGCGATGACGTCGCGATCCAGCTCGCCGGCCTCGAAGGCGGCCTTCATCTCGTTCTGGTCCTCGAAGAGCTTGACCGGAGCCTCCACCACGCGATGCTCCTCGGCCACCGCCGAGACCTTGATCACGCCGCGGCCCAGGTTGCCGTCGAGCACGGTGAGCCCGCCGGTGGCGGCGAACGGCGCCGCCACGCCACGCAGCACCTCGGTATCGAGGCTCTCCTGGGGGCCCTCGCGCCACACCAGCTTGCCGTCCTCGAGGAAGGGCTCCTGGGTGTAGGCGGTCATGTCGGTACCGAACACCGTGGGGATGTCGCCGTGGATCAGCCCGGCGTCGAGCAGCTCGCGGATCAGGTAGGCCATGCCGCCGGCGGCCTGGAAGTGGTTGATGTCGGCCTGGCCGTTGGGATAGACCTGCATCAGGCTGGGGGTCACCGCGGAGAGGTCGGTGAAGTCCTCCCAGGTCAGGGTGATGCCCGCCGCGGCGGCCATGGCCACCAGGTGCATGGTGTGGTTGGTGGAGCCGCCGGAGGCCAGCAGGCCCACCACGGCGTTGACGATGGCGCGCTCGTCGATCTGCTTGTAGAAGGGACGGTAGTCGCCGCCCGGCTCGGTGTTGCGGACCGCCTGCTCGGTGGCGAAGCGGGTCAGCGCCTCGCGCATCTCGGTGCCCGGGTTGACGAAGGAGGTGCCCGGCAGGTGCAGCCCCATCATCTCCATCATCAGCTGGTTGGAGTTGGCGGTGCCGTAGAAGGTGCAGGTGCCGGGGCTGTGGTAGGACTCGGATTCGGCCTCCAGCAGGTCCTCGCGGCTCGCCTTGCCCTCGGCGAACAGCTGGCGGATGCGCGCCTTCTCCTTGTTGGGCAGGCCGCTGGGCATGGGGCCGGCGGGCACGAACATGGCCGGCAGGTGGCCGAAGCGTGCCGCGGCGATGAACAGCCCCGGGACGATCTTGTCGCACACGCCCAGGTAGAGGGCGGCGTCGAACATGTTGTGGGACAGCCCCACGGCGGTGGCCATGGCGATCACGTCCCGGGAGAACAGCGACAGCTCCATGCCCGGCTGCCCCTGGGTGACGCCGTCGCACATGGCGGGCACGCCGCCGGCGAACTGGGCGGTGGAGCCCATGGCGCGGGCAGCGGCCTTGATGGTCTCCGGGAAGGTCTCCAGCGGCTGGTGGGCCGAGAGCATGTCGTTGTAGGAGGAGATGATGCCCAGGTTCGCCGAGTTCATCAGCTTCAGCGAATTCTTGTCCTCGCTGCCGCAGGCGGCGAAGCCGTGGGCCAGGTTGCCGCAGGAGAGCTCGGCGCGATGCACGCCGCGCTTGTGCTGGTCGGCCATGCGCTCCTCGTAGAGCGCGCGGCGCTCGGCGCTGCGCTCACGGATGCGCTGGGTGACCTGCTGGACGGTGGCGTTGAGTGGCGTGGAAGCTTGAGCCATGGGGCACCTCGGCAAGGGAAAGGATGTTTCTAGTAAGTTTAACAAACTTACCGCCGAATGATCGCGGTTTGTAGCCCTGTGCGGCTATAGTTGTAATTATTTTACTTACCCTAGGCCTCGGCGACGCGACGCCAGTGACCGGCAGGCGGGGTGGCAGGGCGGCAGGGGGTCTGGGCACAATGTAGGCGTTCTGCCGGCATCTTGTCAGCCGGCCCCAGCCGGGAGCCTCCATGAGCCGACTGCGTCTCACCGAGCTGCCCGCCATCGAGGCGGTGGCCGCCGCATCCTGGAACGCCCTGGTGGGCGACGATCACCCCTTCCTGCGCCACGAGTTCCTGCACGCCCTGGAGGCCAGCGGTGCGGTGAGCCCGGCCTCCGGCTGGGTGCCCCGCCACCTGACCCTGTGGCGAGGCGAGACCCTGGTGGGGCTGTTACCGCACTACCACAAGCTCCACTCCTTCGGCGAGTACGTGTTCGACTGGGCCTGGGCCGAGGCCTGGGAGCGGGCCGGCGGACGCTACTATCCCAAGGGGTTGAGTGCGATCCCCTTCACGCCCGCCCCGGGGCCGCGCCTGGCGCTGGCCGCGGACGTCGATCCGCTGGCGGCCCGGCGGCGGCTGGCCGAGGCCTGGGAGACGGGCGAGCTGTCGAGCTGGCACCTGCTGTTCGCCGAGCCGGACGAGGTGGCCGCCTGGCAGGCGGCCTGTCCCGAGCTGATCCCGCGCCACGGCGTGCAGTTCCAGTGGCGGGACCGGGGCTACGGCGACTTCGCGGGTTTCCTCGCCGCCCTGACCTCGAAGCGGCGCAAGGCCATCCGCCGCGAGCGCCGCCGGGTCGCCGAGCAGGGGCTGACCCTGCATCGCCTGGAAGGCGAGGCGATCGGCGACGCCGACCTGGCGCACTTCTTCCGTTGCTACCAGCTCACCTACCGGGAGCGCGGCCGGCACGGCTACCTCAACGCGGAGTTCTTCGCCCGGCTGCGCCGCGCCCTGCCCGAGGCGCTGGTGCTGGTCCAGGCGCGCCTCGAGGGCGCGCCGGTGGCGGCGGCGCTCTGCCTGCAGGGTCGCCGGACCCTGTACGGCCGCTACTGGGGCAGCGAGGTCCTGGCCGACGGCCTGCACTTCGAGGCCTGCTACTACCAGGGCATCGAGCACTGCCTGGCCCGCGGCCTGACCCTCTTCGACCCCGGCACCCAGGGCGAGCACAAGCTGACCCGCGGCTTCGCGCCGCGCCGGCTGACCTCGCTCCACCATATCGCCGACCCCCGCCTGCGCGCCGGGGTGGCACGCTTCTGCGCCGAGGAGCGCGGGCATGTCGAGGCCTATGTCGCGGCTACCCGGGCCGCCCTGCCGTTTCGCGCCACGCCCTGAGCGGGGTGGCGCCGGGCCTCGCCGCGAGGCGAGGGCGCATTCCAGGCGGTTTCGTGGATGAGGCCGGCGGGGGAAGATGGCATACTAGCCGCCATCGAAGACCTGGTGACGGATCCGCCGCATGCTCAAATGGTTGGCCATCGTGCTCATCGCCCTGGTGGCGCTGCTGCAGTATCGCCTGTGGCTAGGTGAAAGCGGCCTGCGCGAGCTGGCCGAGGTGCGCCAGCGGGTCGCTGACCTGGAGGCCGAGAACGCCCCCCTGCGGGCGCGCAACGCCCGGCTCGCCGCCGAGGTGGTCGACCTCAAGACCGGGCTGGATGCCATCGAGGAGCGGGCGCGCAGCGACGTCGGCATGGTGCGCCGCGACGAGCAGTTCTTCTGGGTGCCCGATGCCGGGGGAGGGCAGGCGCCTTGAGCGAGACGCCCTGGCTGGTGGTGCCCGCAGCGGGGCAGGGGCGGCGCATGGGCGCGGACCGCCCCAAGCAGTACCTGCCCCTGGCCGGGGCACCGGTATTGGCCCGCACCCTTGAGCGCCTCCACCGGGCCTTTCCCCGGGCCCGGTTGTGCCTGTGCCTGGATCCCGAGGATGAGCGTTTCGATCCAGCCTGGGTGCCCTTCGCCGACTGGCGGCGGGTCCCCGGAGGCGTCGAGCGGGCCGACTCGGTGGCCAATGCCCTGCTGGCCATCGCCGGGGACGCCGCCGACGAGGACCCGGTGCTGGTGCACGACGTGGCGCGGCCCTGCGTGACCGTCGACGACCTGCGCCGTCTCCACGCGGCGGTGGTCGAGGACGCGGTGGGGGCGCTGCTGGCCGCCCCGGTGGCCGACACCATGAAGCGTGACGACGGCGCCGGCCGGGTCCGCGGCACCGAGCCCCGGGCGGGCCTGTGGCATGCCCAGACGCCCCAGGGGTTTCCCTATGGGCTGCTGCGTCGGGCTCTGGTCGCGGCCGCCGAGCGCGGGGTCGCCGTGACCGACGAGGCCGCGGCGGTGGAGGCCCTGGGCATGGCGCCACGCCTGGTCAGCGCCCGCCGCGACAACCTCAAGATCACCCATCCCGAGGACCTGGTCCTGGCCGAGCTGATCCTCGCCGCCCAGGCCGCTGCCTCTTCCGTTGACCCGGAACCACGCTGAGAGGGGACATACCACATGATGCGAATCGGCCACGGTTTCGATGTGCACCGCTTCGGCGAGGGCGACCACCTGATGATCGGGGGCGTCGCCATCCCCTTCGGCCATGGCTTCATTGCCCACTCCGACGGCGATGTGCTGTTGCACGCGATCTGCGACGCCCTGCTCGGGGCCTGCGCCCTGGGCGACATCGGTCGCCACTTCCCGGATACCGACCCGGCCTGGGCCGGTGCCGACAGCCGAGCCCTGTTGCGCCGGGTGGTGGGGCTGGTCAGTGACGCCGGCTACCGGATCGGCAACCTCGACGCCACGGTGATCGCCCAGGCGCCGCGGCTGGCGGGGCATGTCGCGGCCATGACCGAGAACCTCGTCGCGGACCTGAGCGTGGCCAACGGTGCGGTCAACGTCAAGGCTACCACCACCGAGCGGCTGGGCTTCACCGGTCGCGGCGAAGGCGTCGCCGCCGAAGCGGTGGTGCTGCTGGTCGCCCGGGATACGGCCCATGGCTGAGGCGATCCACTGGCCGCCGCACTGGCCCCGGGTGCTCGACGCCCGCTTCGGGGCGCCGCGCCCGGCCGCCTATCGTGCCCGTCCGGAGGACTTCCGGGTGGAGGAATGCCTCGGTTTCGCCCCCGAGGGGCAGGGCGAGCACCTCTGGCTGTGGGTGGAGAAGCGCGACCTGACCACCGCCATGGTCGCCAAGCAGCTGGCTCGGGCCTGCGAGGTCGCACCACGGCAGGTCGGCTATGCGGGGATGAAGGACCGCGTGGCGGTGACTCGCCAGTGGTTCTCGGTGCACCTGGCCGGTCGCGAGGCACCCGACGACCTGGCGGCGCGGCTGGCGGAGATGCCCCTCGAGCTGCTTCAGGTCACCCGGCACCCGCGCAAGCTCAAGCGCGGCGTGCACCGCGCCAATCGCTTCCGCCTGCGCCTGACCGGCGAGGCCCTGGCCGACCCGGACCTGCCCGCGCGCTGGGACTGGCTGTGCCGCCATGGCGTGCCCAACTACTTCGGCCCCCAGCGCTTCGGCCCCGACGGGCGCAACCTGCAGCGCGCGGTGAGCGTGCTGGCGCGGGGCTGGCGCAAGCGCGATGACCGCGACGGCATGCTGCTCTCGGCGGCGCGCAGCTACCTGTTCAACACCCTGCTCGCCGGGCGCATCGTCGACGGCAGCTGGGCGACTCCCCTGTCGGGGGAGGCGGTGATCCTCGACGGCTCGAGCAGCCAGTTCGTCGCCGAGACCCTCGACGCCAGCCTGGTCGAGCGCGCCGAGCGGCTCGACCTCCATCCCAGCGGCGTGCTCTGGGGCCAGGGGCGTTCGGTGGCCCGGGGCGAGTCGCTGGCCCGGGAGCAGGCCCTGGCCGAGGCCTGCCCCGCGCTCTGCGCGGGGCTCGAGCGGGCCGGCGTGCGCCTGGCGCGCCGGGCGTTGCGCCTGCGCCTGGAGGCCCCGCGACTCGAGCCCGGCGAGGACGAGGTCTGGCTGTCCTTCACCCTGCCGCGGGGCGCCTTCGCCACGGCGGTGCTGCGCGAGCTGGTCGCCCACCCGACCCTGAATTTTCAATCGCCCCCGCGGGGGCCAGAGCAAGGAGCCGCGGATGCGTCGACTGCTGCTGTCCAATGACGACGGGGTCCATGCCCCGGGCCTGCGGGCCCTGCATGATGCCCTCTCTGCCCATGCCCGACTGCGCGTGGTGGCCCCGGACCGCGACAAGAGCGGGGCCAGCAATTCGCTGACCCTGACCCGGCCGCTGGCCCTGAGTGCCCTGGAGAACGGCTTCTACAGCGTCGACGGCACCCCGGCGGACTGCGTCTACCTGGGGGTCAACGGGGTCTGGGAGGAGCGTCCCGACCTGGTGATCTCCGGGATCAACCACGGCGGCAACCTGGGCGATGACGTGCTGTATTCCGGTACCGTGGCCGCGGCCATGGAAGGGCGCAACCTGGGCATGACCGCCATCGCCATGTCGCTGGTGGGCAATCGCCACTTCGACACCGCCGGGCGCGTGGCGGCGAGCCTGGTCGGTGCCGCCGACCAGCTGTCGCTGCCGCCGCGCAGCCTGCTCAACGTCAACGTGCCGGACCTGCCCTGGTCGGAGCTGCGCGGCTTCCGGGTGACCCGGCTCGGCTACCGGGGGCCGGCGGCCCGGCCGCTGGAGATGCGGGACCCGCGGGGGCGCAAGCGCTACTGGATCGCGCCGGTGGGCGAGAACGCCGACGATGGCCCCGATACCGATTTCGCCGCCGTGGAGGCCGGCTTCGTCTCCATTACCCCGCTGCAGACCGACCTGACCCGGCATGCGGCCCGTGACGACGTGCAGGACTGGCTGGATGCGCTCACCTGATCTCCGGGGTGTCGGCATGACATCCCAACGCACCCGCGACCGGATGGCCGAGCGCCTGGCCCGCCAGGGCATCGGCGACCATCGCGTGCTGGAGGTGATGGCCCGCGAGCCACGCCACCTCTTCCTCGACGAGGCCCTGTCCCACCGGGCCTACGAGGACACCTCGCTGCCCATCGGCCATGGCCAGACCCTGTCCCAGCCGTGGATCGTGGCCCGCATGACGGAGCTGGTGATCCAGGAGGCGCCGGGACGGGTGCTGGAGATCGGCACCGGCTCGGGCTACCAGACCCTGGTGCTGTCGCGGCTGGTCACGGAACTCTGGTCGGTGGAGCGGATCAATGCCCTGCACCGTCGTGCCGGGGAGCGGCTGCGGCTGCTCGGGGTGCGCAATGCCTGCCTGCGGCTGGCCGACGGCGGCCACGGATGGCCCGAGGCGGCCCCCTTCGCGGTCATCCTGCTCACCGCCTGTGCCAGTGAGCTGCCGATGCCGCTGCTCGCCCAGCTGGCCGACGGCGGCGTGCTCATCGCTCCCGTGGCGGGCAAGGCCGGCAGCCAGTGGCTGATGCGGGTGCGGCGCCGCGGGGACCAATTCGAGAAACAGCGGCTGGAGCCGGTGCGCTTCGTGCCGCTGCTGGAAGGAGTCATTCGTTGAAGCGTCATCTTGGACTCGTGCTCAAGGGGGCCGGCATGGGCGCCGCCGATGCGGTGCCGGGCGTCTCCGGCGGCACCATCGCCTTCATCACCGGCATCTACGAGGAACTGATCCACACCGTCAAGCAGTTCGGCCCGAGCGCCCTGGGCGCCTGGCGGCGTGGTGGCCTGGCGGGGCTGGCGAGCCACCTCAACCTGGTGTTCCTGCTGCCGCTGCTGGCCGGCATCGCCGTCAGCCTGGTGAGCGTCGCCCACCTGGTGGTGTGGCTGATGGAGGCCCAGCCGCGCCTGCTCGACGGCTTCTTCTTCGGCCTGGTGGCCTCCTCGGCGCTGGTCGTCGGCCGCCATCCCGCCGATTGGCGCTGGTGGCACGTGCTGCCCCTGGTGGCCGGTCTGCTGCTGGCCTATGGCCTGCCGTCCCTGATGCCCCTGGTGGCACGGATCGGCAGCCCCGACCTGGTGCTGGTGGTGGGCGGTGCCATCGCCATCAGTGCGCTGCTGCTGCCGGGGGTCTCCGGCAGCTTCCTGCTGCTGAGCATGGGGCTCTACGGCACCGTGATGGAGGCCATCCGCGGCTTCGACCTGGCGCTGATCGCGACCTTCGGCGGAGGCTGCCTGATCGGCCTGTTCGTCTTCTCGCGGGTGCTGTCCTGGTTGCTGGATCATTTCCACACCGCCACCCTGCAGCTGTTGCTGGGGTTCATCCTCGGCTCGCTGCCGATGCTCTGGCCCTGGCGGGAGCTGGTACGCTACCAGCTCGCCCCGGGTGGCCAGATGATTCCCCTCGATTACCGTTACCTGACCCCGGGCGACTTCAGCGCGGTGACCGGCGAGCCCGCCCAGCTGACAGCCGTGGTGGCCCTGATGCTGACCGGTGCCGCCCTGGTGTGGCTGGTCGGTCGAGCCAATCGCGACGCCGGCGCGCCGGCGCGCCCTGGCGCACTCAAGGACAAGGAGGAAGGCTCCGATGCATAAGGTATTGCTGATTTCCGGGCTGGCCCTGACGCTGGCCGGCTGCGCCGCGTCCCAGCAGCAGGCGCAACCGGTCCGGGTCCAGGATCTGTCCACCGAGCGGGCGACATCCACCCCCGCGGAATATACCGTCCAGGCCGGTGACACCCTCTATGGCATCGCCTGGCGCCACGACATGGACTATCGCGACCTGGCCCGGCTGAACGAGATCGGCCCGCCCTACCGTCTCCAGCCCGGCCAGACCCTGGTGCTGGGCGGCGAGGGCACTGCCGAGGGCGAGGCCGCCGGCACGGCCGGCAGCGCCGGCGCCGTGGCCACCGGACTCGGCGCCAGCGAGGGCGCTGCCGAGGGCGCTGACGAGTCCCTGGACTGGCTGCTGCCCGATGCCCCCGACGACGCCTCGACCGATGCCGGTGGCCAGGCCGCGGTGAGCGGGGAGGCGAGCGTGCAGGCGCCGGCCGAGGCAGGCGGCGACGCCGAGGGCAGCGAAGGGCCCGGGCCGGTCTACGACCCTGAGAGCCCCGGCGCCGACGGGACCCTGAGCGAGGCCGACCGGGCCGAGCGTCGCGACCGGGAGGCTGCGGCGTCGGCCGAGACGACCAGCGACGGCGACGCGCAGCCGGCCGAGGAGGCCACCTCGCAGGACGCGGCACCGGCCGCCGAGGCTGATGCGGGTGCCAGCGTGGCCGGCGAGCCGGAGGCGCCGGCCAGCGAGCCGCGCCGTTACACGCCGGTGGAGGAGGTGCCCTGGCAGTGGCCCGTCGAGGGCGAGGTCGTCGGCACGTTCGGCGAGGGGGGCAGTATCACCGCCGGCATTGATATCGACGGTCAAAAGGGGCAACCTGTCAAGGCAGCCGGTCCCGGCATCGTGGTCTACGCCGGCAGCGGCGTCAGGGGCTACGGCAACCTGATCCTCCTCAAGCACAACGACCAGTTCCTGAGCGCCTATGCCCACAACGACAGCCTGAGGGTGAAGGAGAATGACGTGGTCGAGGCCGGTGAGGTGATCGCCACCATGGGAGACAGCGACGCCGAGGATGTCCGGTTGCACTTCGAGGTGCGCAAGGGCGGCCAGCCGCAGGACCCCTTGGAGTTCTTGCCGAAGCGTTGAATGGATGTGGCGCACAATGACACTTTGCAACGCAAGAGCAGCATACAATTACAAATCTTAACATCGATCGTTGGGGGGCATGATCCGGTGCCCCGTCGCAAACATGGGGTAGCAATCGATGAGCATGCTTGAACGGGACCTTCAGGACGTGGATCTGGACACGGCCGCCGAATCGGACGAGGCCGCCGAGGAGGTCGAGTTGGAGGCGGGCGCGGCCGACGACAGCGACGAGGCCTTCGAGAAGGCGCTGAGCAAGGAAGATCGGCACTACCATCACAGCCTGGACGCCACCCAGATCTACCTCAACGAGATCGGCTTCTCGCCGCTGCTGACGCCCGAAGAGGAGGTTCACTTCGGGCGCCTGGCCCGCAAGGGGGATCCCGCCGGGCGGTCGCGCATGATCGAGTCCAACCTGCGCCTGGTGGTCAAGATCGCGCGACGTTACCTCAACCGCGGCCTGACCCTGCTCGACCTGATCGAGGAGGGCAACCTCGGCCTGATCCGCGCGGTGGAGAAATTCGATCCCGAGCGCGGCTTCCGCTTCTCGACCTACGCCACCTGGTGGATCCGCCAGACCATCGAGCGGGCGCTGATGAACCAGACCCGCACCATCCGTCTGCCCATCCACGTGGTCAAGGAACTCAACATCTACCTGCGGGCGGCCCGCGAGCTGACCCAGAAGCTCGACCACGAGGCCACCGCCGAGGAGATCGCCGACTACCTCGACAAGCCCGTGGAAACCGTCAAGAAGATGATGGGCCTCAACGAGCGGGTCTCCTCGGTGGATTACCCGGTGGGCAGCGAGAGCGACAAGCCGCTGATCGAGACGCTGACCGACGACAACGACCTGGGGCCGGAGTCGACCCTGGTGGACGGTGACGTCAAGCAGCATGTCGACGACTGGCTGGCCGAGCTCACCGACAAGCAGCGCGAGGTGGTGGTGCGCCGCTTCGGCCTGCGCGGGCACGAGGCCTCGACCCTGGAGCAGGTGGGCGAGGAGATCGGCCTGACCCGCGAGCGGGTCCGCCAGATCCAGGTCGAGGCGCTGAAGAAACTCAGGCGCATGCTCGACAAGCAGGGGCTGGACCTGGACGCCATCTTCGAGTAGCGAGGCGTCCCAGCGACGATCACGGAAAGCCAGGACCGCGTCCTGGCTTTCCGCATATAAGGGCGATGCTTTATCTATTCATCGCCTTTTCTGCAGATTTAATATCTGCTTTTTGACAGAATTTTAGCGTATCACGCCATGAAATGGCGATGAATCTGGAGAATAATAGCTGGCCTAGCTTTCCCAGACGATCCTTCCCGGAGTGCCCCATGGCCCGTCCCCTGCGTGCCGATATCGACCTCGACGCCCTGCGCCACAACTACCGCCTGGCCCGTGACCTGGCCCCCCACAGCCAGGCGATGGCGGTGCTCAAGGCCGATGCCTACGGCCACGGCCTGGTGCGCTGCGCCCGGGCCCTGGAGGGGCTCGCGCCGGCCTTTGCCGTGGCCTGCCTCGAGGAAGCGCTGGCACTGCGCGAGGGCGGGATCGAGGCGCCGGTCGTGCTCCTGGAGGGCATCTTCGCGGCCGAGGAGCTGGCGCTGGTCGAGGCCCAGGGGCTGTGGATGGCCGTGCACAGCGACTGGCAGGTGGACGCCCTGCTGGCGTATCGTCCGGCCCGGCCGATCCCGGTCTGGGTCAAGGTGGATTCCGGCATGCATCGCCTGGGCTTTCCCCCCGAGCGCCTGGCCGAGGTCTGGGCGCGGCTCGCCGCGGCCCCCGAGCAGGTCCGTGACCTGCACCTGATGAGCCACTTCGCCACCGCTGACGCCGAGGACGCCGACTACTTCCGCCGGCAGTCGGCGCTGCTCGAGTCCCTCGCCGCCGACCTCGGGGCGCCCACCTGCCTGGCCAACTCCCCGGCGACCCTGGCGCGGCCGGAGAGTCATGGCGCCTGGAACCGTCCCGGGGTCATGCTGTATGGCAGCGACCCGTTGGAGACCCCCAATGCGGCCAGTCGGCGGCTGGCCCCGGTGATGACCCTGCGCTCCGAGATCATCGCCGTGCGCGAGCTGCCCGCGGGCGAGCCGGTGGGGTACGGCGGGCGCTGGTGGACGCCGCGGCCCTCGCGCATCGGCGTGGTGGCCTGCGGCTATGGCGATGGCTACGATCGCCATGCCGTGGACGGCACGCCGGTGCTGGTCGAGGGGCGGCGTACCGGGCTTGCCGGCAAGGTCTCCATGGACATGCTGACCGTGGATCTCACCGATATCCCCGAGGCCGATATCGGCAGCGAGGTGGTGCTGTGGGGGCGCGCCGGCGACGGCAGCGTGCTGTCGGTGGACGAGGTGGCCCGCCACTGCGACACCATCAGCTACACCCTGCTCACCGGGGTGCTGCCGCGGGTCCCCAGGCGGTATCATGGCGGTCAGTCGGGGACAGACCCCGATTGAGAGCCAGCCGATCAGGAGTCTTGCCATGGATAGGAGTCGTCAATGGGGGTCTGTCCCCCAATGAGCCGGCCCAACTTCGCCCATCCCCGCTACTGGTCCACCTGGCTGGCCATTGCCGCCATGCATTTCGGCGCCTGGCTGCCCTGGCGTCTCAAGCTGTGGGTGGGCAAGGCGATCGGCCTGGCCGCCTGGCGGTTCGCCAGGCGGCGTCGGCATATCACCGAGACCAATATCCGGCTGTGTTTCCCGGAGCTCGACGCCGACCGGCAGGCCGCGCTGGTGCGCGAGAGCTTCATCGCCAACGGCATCGGCCTGCTCGAGACGGCCACCGGCTGGTGTCGCGATCCCGAGCACCTGCGCCATCGGGTGACCTTCCAGGGCCAGGAACACATGGCCCGGGCCCAGGGACAGGGCCGGGGAGTGCTGATCATCGGCATCCACTTCTCCACCCTGGACCTGGGCGGTGCCCTGCATTCCCTGTTCTTCCCCGCCGACGCGGTCTATCGGCCCCACGACAACCCGCTGTTCGAACGCTTCATGACCCGGGCCCGCAGCCGGATCTTCGGCCGCGCCATCGATCGTCATGACCTGCGCGGCGTGGTACGCCGGCTCAAGGCGGGCCACAACGTCTGGTACTCGCCGGACCAGGACTTCGGCCGCGATGCCAGCGTGTTCGCGCCCTTCTTCGGCATCGAGGCGGCGACCGTCAAGCTCACCGCCAAGATTGCCCGCATGACCGGGGCCCCGGTCATGCCGCTGATCTTCCATCGCAACCCGGATGATCGCACCTACATCCTGGAGTACCTGCCGCCCCTGGCGGACTTCCCCTCCGGCGACGAGGTGGCCGACGCGACCCGCGTCAACGCCGTCATCGAGGCCGCCATCCGCCGCCATCCCGAGCAGTACCTGTGGCTGCATCGCCGCTTCAAGACCCGGCCCAAAGGCGAGCCGAGACTCTACTCGCGATAGTCGAGGTAGTCAGGAAGCTCGAGGCGATGCTCGCCGCCGTTCAGTCGCGCGCTGATGAAGTCGCGATCCAGCCGATGGTGGGCGGCGTCGGCCAGGGTGCCGATGATTCGGTCGGCATAGGCCTGCAGCAACCGTCGCTCCGCGCCTTCGGCATACAGGGAGAGACTCTTCAATGCCTTGAGCAGGCTCAGGCCGATGGTCACATCGTCCTGCCCGTAATGCAGGATCGGCGTGAATACCCGGTAGATCAGGCTCTCGAAGCTTTCCGCCGGCCAGGTGACGCGTACTCGGTTGTGCTGATCCACCATGGCGTTGCAGGGATCGAAATCCAGCCGACGCCGCAGCAGGTCGGTCAGCTGATTGATGCACAGGCGGGCGGTGCCCGGGTCGTTGATCCCGGGCGACAGCGCCTTGACCGCCATCTCCATCAGCTGTGTCAGGCCGTGCACGTGGATGTCCTCGATCGATTCGCCCTCGCCATACAGCAGATGCGCCAGCAACTCGTCAGCACAGGCGCGGTCGGGTTCGGCAGGCGCATCGACGTACAGCAGCGGGAAGTCGGCCAGGGTGAAGTCCCCCGGGGAGAAATTCAGATGAATTACCCCATCGATGCTGGCGGCAAGCTCGGCGAGCTCGGCAAAGTTGGCGTTCTGGATGAATCCGGTCTGGCGTGAGCGAATCTCGAAACGGTGACACGACGCGGGTGCCGCCGCAGGTAGCGTGTCGGCCACCCGCCTGTAGCTAGGCGATTGCTGACGATGTTTCAGGCTGGCCAGCGAACGGCTCGTGGCCAGATGCAGGCCGGCGACCACCGAGTTGACCTGAACCGTCTGGGAGGCCTTGTGAATGAAGTAGACGAACAGGGCCAGGCAGTGGATGACCATGGCCACTCCCAGATAGGCGGCAAGCGAGCGCCATGTGCCGGGAGAGCCGCTGTTTTCCGGCACCATCAGGAGCATAAGGATGAACAGGATGGTACCCAGATAGTTGCCCAGCACCCATTGATGGTGGCGCTCGGTCACCAGGCCGAAGACCAGTTTGTGGGAAAACTGGCCACCGGCCTGGGAGAGCACCGACATCACCATCGAGAAGCTGAACACCACCAGCGATATCATGCCGGCGATCAGCGTCGAGAGCAGCGTGCGCAAGGTGTCTTTGTCGTTGAAGCGCACGAAGTCTAGCCAGCCGGGCATCGAAATGAATCCTTCGTGCGGCACCACCGCAAGCAATCCCACCAGGAAATAGCCCAGCGCCAGCAGGCTGGGCAGGTAGGCGATACTCTGGCGAAACGCCTTGGTGACCTGCAGCGGGTAGTGGAGCAGAGCGATCATCGAGACATCCTTGCAAGGCGACACGAGCGAGGGTGGACGGAATAGACAGCACCAACCAGCAAGCAAAAGCCCCGCCTGTAAAGACAACAGACGGGGCTAATGCATCAGCATGGCCAGCGAGCCATCAGGCGTCGATACGCTTGTACTTCATGCGGTGTGGGGTGTCGTCGCCCACCCGCTTCCTGTGGTCCGCCTCGTACTCGGTGTAGTTGCCCTCGAAGAACACCACCCGGGAGTCGCCCTCGAAGCCGAGGATGTGGGTGGCGATGCGGTCCAGGAACCAGCGGTCGTGGGAGATCACCAGGGCGCAGCCGGGGAAGGCCAGCAGGGCCTCCTCGAGGGCGCGCAGGGTCTCGATGTCCAGGTCGTTGGAGGGCTCGTCGAGCAGCAGCACGTTGGCGCCCTGCTTGAGGGTCTGGGCCAGTTGCAGGCGGCCACGCTCGCCGCCGGACAGGTCCGACAGGCGCTTCTGCTGGTCGTTGCCCTTGAAGTTGAAGCGGCCCACGTAGGCCCGCGACGACACCTCGTAGCCGTTGATGTTGAGGATGTCCTGGCCGCCGGAGACCGCCTCCCAGACCGTCTGCTTGTCGTCCAGGGCATCGCGCAGCTGCTCGACGTAGGCGATGTCGACGGTCTCGCCCTTGACCACCTCGCCGGCATCGGGCTGCTCGGTGCCGTTGATCAGCTTGAACAGCGTCGACTTGCCGGCGCCGTTACCGCCGACGATGCCGACGATGGCCCCCGGCGGCACGGTGAAGCTGAGGTCCTCGTAGAGCAGCTTGTCATCGAAGCGCTTGGACACGCCGTGGAACTCGATGACCTTGTCTCCCAGGCGCGGACCGGGCGGGATATAGATCTCGTTGGTCTCGTTGCGCTTCTGGAAGTCGCCGGACTGCATCTCCTCGAAGCGATTGAGGCGCGCCTTGCTCTTGGCCTGGCGGCCCTTGGCGTTGCTGCGTACCCATTCGAGCTCGTGCTTGATGGCCTTCTGGCGCGAGGCCTCCTGCTTGGCCTCCCGTTCCAGGCGCTTCTCCTTGGCCTCGAGCCACTGGGAGTAGTTGCCCTCGAAGGGGATGCCCTCGCCGCGGTCGAGCTCGAGGATCCAGCCGGCCACGTTGTCGAGGAAGTAGCGGTCGTGGGTGATGGCCACCACGGTGCCGCTGTAGTCGTGCAGGAAGCGCTCCAGCCAGGCCACGGACTCGGCGTCCAGGTGGTTGGTGGGCTCGTCCAGCAGCAGCATGTCGGGGCTGGAGAGCAGCAGGCGGCACAGCGCCACGCGGCGGCGCTCGCCACCGGAGAGGTGGCTCACCTGGGCCTCCCAGGGCGGCAGGCGCAGGGCCTCGGCGGCGACTTCCAGCTTGCGCTCCAGGTTGTGGGCGTCGGCGGCCTCGATGATGTTCTCGAGCCTGGCCTGCTCGCTGGCCAGGGCGTCGAAGTCGGCGTCCGGCTCGGCATAGGCGGCATAGACGCCGTCGAGCTTCTCCTGGGCCTCCTTGATGGCGCCCAGCGCCTCCTCCACGGTCTCGCGGACGTTCTTGGCGTCGTCGAGCTCGGGTTCCTGGGGCAGGTAGCCGACATTGATGTCCGGCATCGGGCGGGCCTCGCCCTCGAACTCGGTGTCCACCCCGGCCATGATCCGCAGCAGGGTCGACTTGCCGGCGCCGTTGAGGCCCAGCACGCCGATCTTGGCACCCGGGAAGAAGGACAGCGAGATGTCCTTGAGGATCTGCTTCTTGGGGGGCACGACCTTGCCCACCCGATTCATGGTGTAGACGTAAGATCCTGTTGCGCCTGTCTTGTTACCTTTAGACAATGGAATTTCCTCTAAGATTTTGATATTAATGGAATTATGTGTTTTCCCCGTTGGGAAGCATTGTAACTTAATGTTTGAAGAGAATCAATAAAGTGCTAGTTAAAATAGTGTAACGTTTCAAGGGGAGCTCATGGAATTATCAATCAAAGAAAGCAAGCTGGATAATGAGACCAGAGTCAAGCTGTTGCTTCAAGACTCTGTGCCGGTTTACTGGCCTTGCCTATACGTCCTCAAAAAAATGCGGGTTCGGTCGCCCAATACTCAACAGCGTTTTCTCAGTGATCTGCTAGTTTTCTTTGCTTGGTTAAAGTCTGAGAACATCGACCTTGAGGCGCGTTTGATGCAGCGGCCTAAGCCTAAGTACCTGAGCGAATCCGAGTTGGCAAGGTTTTCCAATCAAACGCATTGGACAAAAGATACGCTGAATAAATTGTTTAGTGGCATCCGCCTCCACCGTACAGCGTATCGACAAGTGGGCGCGCCTCAGGCTGAATCCCGTTTGATAACTGCCAAGAATTACCTTTCTTTCCTCTATGAGGCGTTGGGCCATCCAGATGATCGTCTCATCCAAGTCTCCTGGATGGTAAAACGGATTGATCTCATTATTAAAGAGTCTAGACCTGCTTGGAAGCGAAGGCCGATGGAGCCTAAAGGTATGACGCTTGAACAGGAAGAAGAGATGTTGAATAAGTTGCACCCTGATTCAGTTGAGAGCCCATGGCCGAAGTCTGAGGCCCTCCGATTGCGTAATTACCTGATCGTGCTGCTTCTCTTCAGTCTAGGTATCCGGCGGAGTGAGATGCTGGGTATTAAGTTGGCTGATATTGACTACCGTCATAACCGTATTAAGATTGCTCACCGCCCAAATGACCCGGATGATCCGCGTGCATCAGAACCGGGTGTTAAGACAAATGAGCGCAAGCTCCCAGCTCCTGAGCCACTCATGGCGATGATCAATCGGTACATTGAGAAACATCGGAACTATAAACGAGCCAAAACCCATCCCTACTTGTTGCTAGCACATGGCAAGGGAGAAGGGGCGCCGCTCTCGATCAAGTCTGTCGACGCAGTTTTTAATACCGCGAAGAAGAAGTTTCCTGTGCTGAAGGGAGTCACGCCCCATACGCTACGGCATCACGACGTTTATAGAACTGTTAAGACGGTTGCTGATCAGACCAAGGATCTTCCAATTGAGGATAGAATGCAGAAGGAGCGTCGAGTGCTCACTTACAAATACGGGTGGTCAGATACCTCTTACATGCCCAACCTTTACGGTCAAAAATACTACCAAGAAGAGGCTGATAAAGCGATGGAGGCGCGAAACGAGAAACTACTACATAGCAGCTCGCCAGGAAATAATGAGGGCGAAAAGTGATATTAACGACCCCGACTAAAAACAACATTGACGTGTGGCTGCACCAGGAGATGATAGCGATGGGCGGCGGTGCATTCAAACCTGCAGACGATTGGTGGCGACCTGATCCGACCGCTCAGTCAGCTAATATCGCAGAAGCGAAGTTCGCTGTACCAGAGGCGATGCGTTCGTGGCTTGCTGCAGCGTTAGCGTATTACGCCAAGGACAATTCGGCCAGAACCTTAAAGCAACTGGCATATGTACTCGGTCGGTGTGCTGATTTGGGTGTGGATGTGCTGGACGAAGCTGATGCCATCGCTATTCGCAATAGACTTGGTAAATCCGAATTTTCTGTATTGCGTGTATTTCTTAAGCGGTGGCGGGAAGAATATTTGCTCGCCGTCTGCCCGAGTGAACAGGTCATCAAGGCTCTCTATGCACTAAAGCCAAAAAATACCAGCGGACCTTGCCCGGTAGAAAGTATGAACCCAGTAAAGGGACCTTTCACAGTGCGGGAGACACAGGCTCTGTTTGATTGGTCAAATGATGCTTATGCCAATGGTCGAATTTCTATCGAGAGATTTTTGTACATCCGCCTTTTGATCGCTACAGGCGCTCGTAGTCGTCAGTTACAGCAATTGGTGTTTGGGGATCTCCATAATGCTAGCGAGGGTCCGTTGCTGCGGATTCCAAAGGCCAAGCAGAAGGGTTTTGAATACCGCAATAGCTTTCAAACGTGTAAGTTGGCCAAAGACCTGTACAGTTTGCTTGTTAGTTACCAAAGCCTTACACTTAACTGTTTGCAGGCCGATCGACCAGGAGTGGACTGGGAAAAGGCATTGCCTCACGTACCTATTTTTCGGTCGAAAGGCAAAAAGTTTGTACACACCGTGATCATTAACGACCCTGACCTTCACCTCCTCGAAGCCGGTCCACAGGAAAAATTCCACAAGCACGATGGTTCAATGAAGGCACTCCTTTATGGGCTTGAAACTGATCCGGCGTTTCCAATCTCAGAGCGCACAGGTGAACGAATACACTTGGGACCACACCGATTTCGATACACGCTTGGAACAGATATGAGTCGGATGGGATTTAGCCAGCATACTGTCGCCCTTGCACTCGGTCACAAGTCGATTCGCAGTGTTTCTAGGTATATCAAAGTATCACCTGAGATGGGTAAGCGAATCGATGACAAGATGAAGAAGGAATTGTCGCTGGTTGTTAACGCCTTTAAAGGAAAATTAGTTGAGAGTGCGGCTGAAGCAGTCAATGGTTCTTACCCCAACAAGACAATTCGTGGTCAATCGAGTGGTATTGCCACATGCGGTGCATCAGGGGGCTGCCACTTAGACGCCCCTGTGGCGTGCTATACGTGCTCGAAGTTTCAACCGTGGATCGAGGGACCCCATGAGGAAGTCCTAGAGCGCCTAAAACTACGGCAACAGAGAGCAATTGATGCAGCTGGTCAGGACAGTAACGTGGCAATGAGTTTTGATGGTCCTATCCTCGCCGTGATGCAGGTTATTCATCAAGTAAATGCTAAAAGAAAAAATAGAAAGGGGGAAAATAATGAATAATGTTGTCCCTTTCGTTCCGAAGGCAGGGCTCGCGGCAAAAGCGGCATTGCGTGAATTTGTTTACTGGGCAAAATCGCAAATCCACTTGTACGATGAACCCCTTGATCCTGTCCAATGGGAGGCAGAGAGTTGGCATCGCTGGGGCCTGAAGAATACTGCGTGCTCGAGGCTTGGGAAGAGGTCAGAGACACTTCACCCTGAATTTATTGATTATGTAAAAGCGATGCTGTTCGATGAAAGGGCCGTCAGGCTCAGGAAGGATAGCTATCTATTAAATGCATTACGTTGCCTTGAAATAGCCCTTCTTGATATCATTGGTAAAGCCGATGTAACTTCTGCCAATTCTTCGGTATTTGATAGGGCATGTGCTATTTCACAGGACTATAATTCGCTTGGCACGGCTTACAAAACTTCGCTGCAACTTAGGCGTATTCATGGTCATCTTCAATCATCAGGTATGGTAGCTAAGCCTTTCATCTGGGACCCACAGATAAAGGAGCCTGCACAAACTCTTAAAAAAAATGCAGAAGATGCGAGAAAGAAACTTCCGAGTGAAGCATCACTGATCGCACTTGGAGAGATTTTTCACAGCAAACCTGGGTTGCCGCTAGATATCATGACCACCTCGGCCGTGGCAATTATGCTCTCCCAGCCTTCTCGTGTTGGAGAGCTTAAATATGTTAAAAAAGATTGTTTCTTCTCTGAGAAAGATTCTCAAGGTCGTAAGCAGTTGTACATGCTTTGGCACTCAAATAAAGGTTTTGGACCAAACAAAAAGCCAATACCAGATAGTATGGTTGATATCTGTAAAGAGGCGGTGAGTCGTGTTGTTGAGATCACCCAAGAGGCACGTGACTACGCCAAGTGGTTGGAAGAGAATCCAGAGTCATTTCCACCCCATGCAGGTGTACCAAATAGAAACATTGATGAACCGCTATCCTTGCAAGAAGTATGCGATTCCTTAATGCTTTCAACAAAAAACCATCCCCCAAGAAATGTATTTAAGAATTTCTTAAATAAGATCATTGCCAGTAAAGTGATATCAGCCAAAGCCCAGAGAGTCGCGCAAGGGCTTCTCGCCGGCTATGATACCAGCAAAGGTACTCGACTTTACGTGAATGGAAGGCTGGCTGGTTTCGAGTTCAACGATACATGGGTAGTTACCCTTCGAACACTCAATGTGTTGGTGCGAGAAAAGTACCTTTCTAAGCACTTCCCCTATACAGATGCCAAGAGGGTTGTCAAATGGAGAGATGCTTTATTCTGCTTCAGAACGGGGGCCTTTACAGCGGCTCAAGATCATCCGCAAAAGCCCTTCGGTCTCATAGGATGTTGTAGTCACCGACTGAATACACAGCTCTCAGGAAGTCAAAAAAATACGCAATCTATTTTTAATCGCCACGGCTATGTAGATGTGAAGGTCAACAGCCATGCGTTTCGCCATCTACTTAACACAGGGGCTCAGTGTTCAGGCTTGTCACAAGAACTGATAGCGCGTTGGTCGGGTCGCATTGATGTTACACAGAACAGGGTCTACAATCACATGTCGATTGAGGAAAAGACCGCTGAGGTAGAGACGTTTACGCCGCAGCTTTCGGCTACAAACGTTCAACTTCTAGCCTCACTCAAGACAAATGCCCCGATCAGCATGAGAGACCTTGGAGATGAGAGTGATCGAATTGTCCATATCACTGAGTTTGGGGTCTGTATACATGACTACGCCCAAGAGCCCTGCGCTAAGTTTAATAATTGTCTGACCTGTGGGGAACATGTGTGCGTGAAGGGTGATGAGACAAAGCTGGCGAACCTAAAAGATGAGAGAGAGCATCTACGAATAAGCCTTGTGGCTTTCCGTAATGAGGCTGATAGTGGCACATATGGTGCCAACACCTGGCTTCAAACCACAATGGAGAAAATGGAACGTTGTGAACAATTGATCCGAGTGTTGGAGGACCCCGATATTGAGGATGGAGCGATTATTAGAGGGGTTGAAAATGGGTGGACGTCAGGTCGTAATGCATTAGCGATGCGAGACGAGTTGGTTGAAGAAAATGCTAACTTCATCGAAACTGATTCTGCGGACGACAAAGTGGATGAGCTGGAACGACTTTTGGGACTGGGAGACTAATCATGGCAAGGCTGTCTGTGGAAGACGTTGCACGTATTGAGGCGATGATACGTGACTGGCGAAGTAGTAAGTTGACGTGGCAACTTGTCATTATAGCATGCAAAAATGAGCTGGGCATAGAGACCACTCGAAAAACTCTACTGACTCGTGATGGCATCAAGACTGCGATGCGTTTGCGAAAAGCGGAGCTGAAAGTCCCGTCTCAAGCAACACGCCAGTTCACTGACATTGATAGGGCGAATGATCGAATTGCTCGCCTAACACAGCGGGTAGCGGAGCTAGAGAAAGCGCAGGAAGCCCTGATCGATCAGTTTGCCCGTTGGGCATACAATGCCGACGCGCACGGGTTAAACGAAGCTGTTTTAAATCAGCCCATTCCTAAGCCTCACCGCTAATAGCGCTCAATACTATGTGTCTCTTATCTCAAGAGCTGCCTCCAAATGACTTTAATCTCCTCTACTTTTTGCTACAACTCCGACCTCATCGGTGGCTCGGTGATGTTCCGCGAAAGCCGCCTCGTGGCGGAGCTGCTGCTGGCACGAGTCGACGACGTGGCCTGGAAGGCAGCCGTTTTTGATGAGAATTGGCTCCAAAAGGTGCAGCCGGCCACAGCTAAGCGCATGGCCTAGGCATCCGCAAGCGCCTGAGAGACTTCCTCGCCGTTCTGGCAGGTGCTATGCGAGGGGGATCCGCAACTGTCCACCGAGGTGGGGTTCTGCGCGGCGCTGGCCCGCAACTTGCTGCTGGTGGAGTTCTTAAAGACGGTGGTCGCCGATACCTTCGCGACGCAGGCCGAGTGGCTTGAGCCCTACCAGTGGGACGACTTCCTGGCCGACCGCGCCTTACCCGATTCGGTCATTGCCGGCTGGACTGCCCCCTCTAGACGAAAGATGGCGCAGGTAGTCTTTCGTATGCTATCCGAAGTAGGCTTGCTTGAGAGTGCCCTCAGCCCCAGGCTGAGATCACTCATGCTGCGGTCCGAGGTGGTGGATCTGTGGGAGCGGCATCACTTGATTCGGCTGTTGGACTGCCTGAGTGCCCTGGGCCCGCGGTGATCCGCAAGGTGTACGGGGTGGCGGTAGCGTGCCTGAGAGTCCGCCATCGTCAGCACAGGCCGGGGCACGTAGAATGGCAGCGAGGGGGATCGGCGGCGTCAGCAAGGTGCTGGAGCATGACTTCCACCTATATGTGGTCGACCTGCAGAACGCCGACGTGCTGCGTGACCTCGCCCAGGCCAGCCTGGTGCCCTTCTCGTCAGGGCTGCTGGGAAAGCCCACTCAGAGCCAGATGGTGGAGCTGGAGGATAGAGGCTAGCTAGCCCGTGGAGAGCTTGGCCGAGTGCCTGCAGCTGGCCTTCGACACCGGCGGCAAGCGCGTCACCCTGCCCATAGTCAGCGGCGTGGACATCCCGACCATCCCCGCGAGCTATGCACCAACTTCCACACCAGCTTCTACACAGAGCCGGTTGATGCGGTGGTTAATGCGCTGGGGGTGGAGTGAGCGCAGCACCGCTGCCAGGAAACTCCTGAGAAGAGGACACACCGATGACCATGCCATGCGAGCGGACGCGCGCAGTGATTCAGGCCAGAGAGTTTCTGTTGGAGCTCAGCCAGGACGTTTCCCTCCCCGAGTCCCTCCGCTGGGAGGCCAAGCGGTTGCTGCGGCATTACCCCTCGCGGAGAGAGATGCTCGGCGCTGGCCAACTGGAGGAGCACCTTACCGAGGGGACGATATTCCAACCCCCGAGCTGATCCAGAGCCCCCTCAGCCAGGCCATCACCCGCGACGGCCACACCCTGAAAGTCGATATCTACCGCCTGGAAGACGAAACCGAGTGGCTGCTGGAAGTCGTCAACAAGTATGGCACTTCCCATGTCTGGGACGACCGCTTCGCTACTGATCAGGCTGCCCTGGATGCGGTACATGCCACCATCGATGAGGAAGGCATCGGCGCCTTCCTGGACTGATCCCGACACCTGGCAGAAGAGAGCCCGCAGATTGAGCCGCTCCATAGGCTACCCTGATACCCAACGCACGAATACAGGTAGCCACTCCATGACACAGCCAACACATCACCCTACAGACCCTTTGGAGCGGATCTTCGCCTATCGGGCCATCGACCTCCGCGACCGCTTCCCCCAGCCCCTGGAGACCTTCCGCGAGGCGCTGGAGTGCTTGCAGAGCGACCGCTCCTACATGGCCGCCATGAGTGGCGAGATAATCGCCTACCTGCGTGGGGGCTACTCCTTGACTGTTCCGGACCACTTTTTCCTGCGCCGCAGCTCTGGTATCGATGCCTCACTCGTGCCGCCAGAAGAAAACGACGCTGTATGTGAGGAGGTTGAAGCCTGGCTCCGAACTACACTCGCCGCTCACGAGAAAGACCTGCCCGAGGCAGTCCCATTGGAAGACCGTCCCTACTCGCTCGATCAGCTCCTACAACAGTGCGATCTTCAAGCCCCAGAGCTCGGAGAGCTTAAGGAGTGGCATGATGCGCCTGACGTCGGACGCGAGATTCTGGATGGACCTAGCGAGATAGATATCTGGAAAGCCGCTGAGAGATTGCTTGAGGGCCGAGAAGGTGCCGAACGCTGGATGACTAGTCCAGAAATTGCTCTTCGAGGCCGCACGCCAGCAGACGTAATGGTTGAAGAGCCTCAACAAGTTTATGACCTGATCATGCGACTGGAGTATGGGGTGTGTACGTGAGGGCAAGTCCGTTAACGACCGGGGTGGTCATCACTCAGTAGCTTGGCACATCGCCAGCTCATGAGAAATCGCCATTAATGACGGACAACACTCGGCCTATTGCATACCGCGCTGCAGTAGGGTCAACGGTAGCGGTCTCAATCAGAGAACGCTCATCAAACAGTGGCATACGACGGCGGATCCACTCACGACACATTCGTGGTCCATACAAAATCCCCAGGTAGTAATGTAGGCGCGTTAGCTCCAGGATGCGCTCGCGCTGCTCGACCGAGAGCGGGGGGAAGGGCATACTGCCCAGGAGTGCGATTACCTCGGCATCGCTCAGTCGCCAATCATCCGAGATTTCCGCCAAGAGCATCATAAAGGCACGATCGGCTGTATCGTCGAGATCCACAACGGGCGTGAATGGGGCATCGAACCGACGAACGCTGCCCTTAAGGGCTTTAAGTGGATCGCTGCGCTTCTTCCTCGGGGCCTTCATGCCTCCTTGAGTCGCGGAAAGATGTAGGAATCACGTTGCTCAGCTCTATGAAGCTTTGGCTACAAAGTATACACGCAATTGTAGCCGCTTACGTAGCGATGCATCGGAAAAACTCACTTGAGCGACCATAACTTTGATACGGGAAGTATATGGGTGGTTCATATGGAAGCAGTGGCCGATGCAGTCTGCTTAACCAGAAAAGTCGCGGCCCTGACCTTACCGGTACAACTTCATCTCCATTGCAGAATTGCTCATTTCGAATTCCGAAAGAATCATATGAGAGAATTTTTATCGTATTGCCGATAAAAAAACTATTTAGCCTATGCTGATGATGGGGTGCGACAGCTATCGACCCAGGCTGTGTGAAAACGTGGTGGCCGCTATACTTTGCCGAGGTCCGCTGAGGAAATGGCGATGAAGCGATTCGTGGTAGGAGAGGCCCGAGACCAAGGCACTTTGTTTCCTGCACTTTTGGATGACTTCATCGCAGAAGATAACCCGGTCCGTGCCATTGAGGCATTCGTTGAGGGGCTCGACCTCAGAGGCCTTGGTTTCAAGGGTGTCGATCCGCACGCAACGGGGCGGCCAGCCTACCATCCCGCTGTTCTTCTGAAACTCTACATCTACGGCTACCTCAATCGCCTCCAGTCAAGTCGCCGCCTGGAGCGTGAGACGCAGCGCAACGTCGAGCTGATGTGGCTGACTGAGCGCCTGACACCGGACTTCAAGACGATCGCGGATTTCCGCAAGGATAATGGCGAGGCCATTCGTCGGGTCTGTCGAGAGTTCATCGTGCTTTGCCGACGCCTGGAGCTTTTCTCCCAAGCTATCGTGGCCATCGACGGTAGCAAGTTCAAGGCCGTGAACAACCGTGACCGTAATTTCACAGCGGCCAAGATGAAGCGGCGCCTTGAGCAGATCGAAGAAAGCTTCGAACGATACCTCACCCAGCTTGACGCAGCCGATCGCGAGGAGCCTGCACTGGCAGAGGCCAAGACCGCACACCTGAAGGAGAAAATCAGAAAGCTGAGGGAAGAAACCTCACGATTACAGTCGGTTGAGGTGGAGCGGCTACGGTCTCCCGATCAGCAAACTTCCTTGACGGACCCGGATGCTCGGTCCATGGCCACCAGTGGCAGAGGGACAGGGGTTGTGGGATACAACGTGCAGGCCGCTGTTGATAGCCAGCACCATTTGATTGTGGCCCACGAGGTGACCAACATCGGCCATGATCGTAGTCAGTTGGCCAACATGGCCAAGCAAGCTCGTGAGGCCACTGGCATCAAGGAGCTCGAAGTCGTAGCCGACAGGGGCTACTACAAGGGCGAGGAAATTCTGGCCTGCCACAAGGAACGCATCACTACCTATCTACCCAAGCCAGTGACATCGCCAAGCCAGGCCAAGGGGCTTTTTGCTAAAGACGCTTTTCGCTACTCCTCTGAAAGCAATGAATATATCTGTCCTGCGGGGCAGAGACTAATATGGCGGTTTCAAACTGAGGAAAAGGGGCAGACGCTGCATTGCTACTGGAGCTCGGCATGTGGAAGCTGCTCCATAAAGGAGAAATGTACGACTGGAAAGGAGAGGAGGATCAAACGTTGGGAGCACGAAGATGTGCTTGAAGCAGCGCAGTCACGCCTCGATTGGCATCCAGAAATGATGCGTCTAAGGCGACAAACGGTAGAGCATCCGTTCGGGACGTTGAAGGCTTGGATGGGATCGACGCATTTCCTGACAAGGCGGCTTAAAAATGTGAGCACGGAAATGAGTCTTCATGTGTTGGCTTACAATCTGAAGCGTGTCATGAGCATCTTGGGTGTCAACGAGTTAATGCGGGCTGCACGGGCGTAATCAGCCCGTTTTCCCTATGTTTTCAAGGGGTGTAAAACGCGACAGTGGTGCTTTTGGTGATGCAATCATTCCGATATGTCGCGACAGCATTAGACAGCCATCATCGAAGCAGTGGCTCAGAAAGGCTCACCGGGCAGCTGAGGGGGGCGATTTTTGATTCAGACAAGCTTTTTTCTGTTTTCACACGGCCTGGACCCAAAGCTGACGTGCCGACAAAGGTGGCCAGCACATTCATCGATGTGACGCGGTATGTATGATGATTGGTGTTATACAGCTAAGCTATACTTGATATTTCGATTTTTCAGTGGGTTAGTGAGAAAACGACGTGCGAGATAAAAGTGTTGCGCGCTTACGCGTTAAAGTTGACATGCGTGCGTGGAATCTGATGCCTTTTAAGTTACAAATAGGAGTTCAAGTGATGCAGGAAGCATGGATAAACGAGATAGAGGGCGTTGGGCAGGCTGAGATTAATGAGGTCCGCGGGATCAAGGAATGCAATGGCGTATTCATTCCTTCTTCATTTGGAAAGCTGATGGCCGCGGAACTTGAAGGTGGAGCACGCTTTAAGGGCATTGTTATTGAAAACGGCCAAAAAACACTTCGCGAATTCCCTATCATAATAACAAAACTTACTTCAGACCACTCGGGACAACGTGCCATCTTTAAAGCAACAGGTAACCCTAGTAGTGAGTGATAAACTTAACAAGCAACGGCAGCAAGGCACACCTGGTGCAGGTAGCGCATCGCGGACCGCTGCATATGGACGTTGGGCATAAGAATATGGCAGATACGCTAATACCACTGACCACGGAGATGCACGATGAAACTTTAGAACAAATGGAACTGTTCCGACTAAAGTTTCGAGAGCTCTGGAAAAATTGGGAGTCATTAAAGAATCAGGGGGTTGTGCTTGGCGGCGGATTTACAAAGCATGGAGATGGTAAGGTGTCGGGACAAGGGTGCGGCGTCGAAGTGCACCGGTTAAAGGGTTTCTACTTGGATTTCCGTTTCTTTTGGGGTCAGAAGGAGACCACGGAATATTTCAAGATATCCTCGCTTCTTGGTAAGCACTGTACAGATGGCCGGCTGCATAAGTGCCTTAAGTGCAACAAAGAGCAGTGGAGAAATGCGGGGTTCCTGCATGAATGGCACGGCATCAAGTCAGACGAAATGATAGATGTCTTGTTCAATGGAGAATTATTCCATAGCAACCCTTCCAAACGTGAACGGATGCGGCAGATTCAAATATTGATGAGCAATGATCTTGCGCATCTTTGTTTAGTGCATAGTCTGTATGATCGGATGTGTGTAATAAGAAACATTAACTGGATCATTCAGCCATTGGCTGCTGACTGCCAGATGGTCCGAGTTCCAGCGGAGTATGCCCAACGAAACCATGCAGCCGACGCTCATGCCTCGAGCGAATGATGGTGAACATTTTTGTAGAATGCGATGAAGGTCCGCTCTGCAGAATGAGGAATGTTAGTCTATGCTGATAAATAGAATTCGGCAGCTGGCGACCCAAAGCAGGCATTGTGAAACTCATAAGATTAAGGCAGTCAGGGTAAGTTGTTGTAATTAATAAGTCGTTCGGGGTGGCTGGTAATTGAGTATTTCAAATGCTGCCCAAGCAAAGCAAGTGTAAGTATCTGTCAGTTAGGAAAATCAATCTGCCTAGTTGCTAGTCAGTGTTGGGTTTGAAGTAGGTTTTTTCGCGACGATTAAAAGAAAAATAAAGGTAAGTCCATAAAAAGTTAAATTGTAAGAAAATATTTTAAGAGGCTGGTTGTGAATATCCAGGGAACAGCATTAGAAGATAAGTTGTGGGGCGCTCTTAGGCTATGCCAGCAGGAGAGTGTGAAGACGGCATTTGGTTATCTTTCAAAACCAAAATCTGAAAAGTCATGTTTGCTGAGCCTTCCTACCGGTGCCGGTAAAAGTGGTGTTATAGCCACCATCTCACATTTTTCTGAAAATAACAGCATCCTAGTTCTTTGTCATAGAAGAGCTGTTTGTGATCAATTGTACAGAGAAATCAAGAAGGGTTTTTTTGACAAAATATGGCCAGATCATAGCTTGGTGTTGAAGGAAGTTTTCAATAAAGTGGATGACACATCAAAAAATGGTATTTATGTGTCAACCTTCCAAAAGCTTCAAACCATGTCGGATGAGAAGTTCGAGGCACTAAAAAGAAATATTGATGTGCTAGTGGTTGATGAAGGACATTCTGAGCCTTCTCCCGTTTGGAGTCATATCTCCAGAAGTCTTGAAAAATATAAGATTATTATCACGGCAACACCTTACCGAAATGACCTATTTCAATTCGATATCGATCCAAAGTCGAGTTATATATTTACCTTTAAAAAGGCGTTGAATGATGGCGTCCTACGAGACCCAGTGTTCTCTACGATTAATGAGGCTCAAGTTTTAGATGCTGTTTCTCAAAGGTTAGTCGATCAAAAAGGTACAGTATGTATTGTTAAGTGTGATACGGGTGCAGAAGTTGAACGATACTATGGGTTGTTGAGTCGGAAGTTTAAAACGCTGGCCATACATGATTCTTTTAAGGGGGGTGATAATGAAAACCTGAAATCTTCAGTTCCAAGAAAGGTTGCAGAGCAAGACTGGCAGGTTCTTGTCCATCAAAGGAAGTTAGATGAAGGAGTCGATATACCACACGCTAAAACCTTGGTTTTAACCTATCCCGTATCTAGCGGAAGGGAACTTGTTCAAACTGTTGGTAGAGTCGTTCGTATTTATGATAACTATATTCCTAATGTCATTGAGATTGACACTGGCTCGAACGAAAAGTTGTGGAATAATTATCGTAAATTTGATGAGTCCATCGCGGATAGAAAATCATCTCATAAGTTTCTTAAGTCATTAAACACAGCGTCATTGATTGATAGTTATTTAGAGGCTTTTCCGGAATATAGCTATTTCGATTCCTCCTTCAAGAAGAGGTTTAATCTTAAGGAGTTTGACCCGGAAAGCTCCTTGAATATTCCACTGGCTTCGGTATGTTTTGTAAAAAAAAGCAGTGAGTTTACCTTGCCGGCCATGATGGATGAAATGTATTGGCAATACACAAAGGAAGGTGATCTGGTTGAAAGGAGAGAGGATTGTTGTGGTGCGGAAATATTGCTCTCAGTGAGCTTTAATAATTCAAAGCTTTTAAAATACGAGTTGTTTTTTCAGCCTTCATTTGAGGTTTTGGTAGTAAGAGAGCTTGATGATTTGGTTGCCATATATGATAGCAGGAGCCAAAAATATAGCTATAGAAAAGAGCTGGGTTTAGGGGCCGCTGTGAATGTTGATGAGCTTCTTAAGATGGCAAGTAGAGAGGAGCGTACTAGAACAAAAGAAGCTCATACTATTGCGATAACAAGCGCAGAAACAAAACCTGCAGGCATGTCAATGAAAAGTGGTGATTTGGAAAAAACCATTACTGATCAAGCGCATTCCACTTATGCATTCACTACACTTAAAGTGGATAATATAGGGCAAGATAATAAAAGAAGGAGTAGTTACTATTTGGGTATGGGGTCGGGGAGGGTTTCAGATCAGAAGGTTAGAAACTTTTCTTTGCCAAGGCTCATGGAGTGGATAGATGATGCTCATAAAGTAATGAATTCTACTAGAGCTTTAAAGAGCAGCTTTCTTAATTCTTTTTCTAAGCCTGTATACGAAATTCCTGAAAATGATCCAGTGTCAATACTGTTTGATTTTTCTCATTTTGATACAGATGTTGAGGTTTTTTCGGGTTCAAGTCAATATTCAATAGGTCCTGGGTTTCAGTATGCTGAGTATAATGGTGGGGTTGATCTAATTGGGTCTGGGGATCGTTATTTGGTTTTTTATGATGAAAAGGAAGAGCGGCTTAAATTTGAAGGTAATGAGTCTGTTGTCTGCCCTCAATATCAAAAATCATGGCTTGAGATTTTAAATGGAGTAAAAATAAAGGCTCTGTATCCCAATGGCTTGACCTATGCTGATGGGAATTTCTTTAGGGTGAGACTTCCTTCTCAGTTGGATGGGAAAATATCTGAAACTAAACTAGGTGGGGCGCTGATACCGCTCAGCGAGTTGAGTTCTTCCAATCTAAGTGAAAAGGATTCTGGTAACGTCCAAAGTGATGAGTTCAGCCAATATTCTATCTTTTACTTTATTGATAAATTGAAGTTTGTTAGTAGTGTTGGGTTTAGTCCCGATAATTGTGGGCCATTTTATCAATACATACCAAATGTGGATTTGATTCTCTGTTCTGACATGGGGGTCGAACACTCAGATTTTGTTCTTTCATCTTCAGATAAGTTAGTGTTTGTTCACGTTAAATGTGGAGATTCAGAGAATCCAGGGTCGGCTGCTGGTTCTATTGCTGAAGTTGGTGGGCAAGCAATTAAGAATATTGAGCATGCGGTGTCGCATGATTTAGAACTGAAGCCGGGGAATTATACTAATCTCCTAAGTCACTGGCCGACCGTGAATAGCAATCCTTTTCTTCAAGAAAGGGTTCGGCTCTATGATAGGAAGAGGTTTGATAACCCTCAAGATGATCAGAATGTTAGAGAGGGAAAGGTGGCTGAAGTGCAAAAGTGTATTGCCAGTCGACGGCGGTCATCAGCTGTAAGAAAAGAAATTTGGATTGTTGTTGGTAATGGGTTTTCAAAAAAACACTTTGTTCAACAGTTTGAGGGTGGAAGCCCAGCAGCACCAACTTCATTGCAGGCCTATCAGTTGCTGGATAGCTGGATGTCAACAGCTGCAGGCTTAGATATTGAAGTAAAGTTTTTTGTTTCACCTTAGGGTATGGGAAGTAGAGCTGGGCAGAAGGATTGCTGTTTGAAACATATCCACTGCTGATCGTGAGCGAACATCAAACTTGGGTTAAATATTAAATAGGGGAGCCGATGCCTATCAACTCCCCAACCCACTCACCCGCATCACCCGCCGCTGCGCCGCGTCCATCAACTGGCCGCGGCCGGTTTCCACCAGCGTCAGCCAGTGGCGGGGCGGGTGATGCCGGTGTAGACCAGCTCCCGGGTGAGGATGGGGTTCGGCGCGTCGGGCAGCACCAGGGCGGCGTGGGTGAACTCCGAGCCCTGGGACTTGTGCACCGTCATCGCGTGCACCGTCTCCACTGATTGCAGGCGCGAGGGCAGTACCCACTTGATGCGCTCGCTGCCGTCGCTGGCGGGGAAGGCCATCCGCAGCAGGCTGCCCCTGTCATCGTGTGAGGCAGGCGAGGGATACATCGGGCCTGTCCCCGAGGTAGCTTCTAAGCTATCAGGGCGTCTTCATGACTGGCAGAGCCGCCAATGAACGATAACCGCTACAGGATCAGGGTGATGCGTCGCGAAGAGGTGGACCTCGCGATGGAATGGGCCGCACAGGAAGGCTGGAATCCCGGGCTTCACGATGCCGACTGCTATTTTGCCGCCGACCCGAAGGGTTTCCTCATCGGCCTGCTGGGCGATGAGCCCATCGCCACCCTCTCTGTGATCAAATACGACGACGCCTTCGGTTTTCTCGGCTTCTATATCGTCAAGCCGGAATACCGCGGGCAAGGGTATGGGCTTCAACTCTGGAAGGCGGGCATCGACTATCTCCAAGGCCACAACATAGGCCTTGATGGCGTCGTCGATCAGCAGGAAAACTACCGGAAATCCGGTTTCACGCTGGCCTATCGCAACATCCGCTACGAGGGAACGGGGGGCGGCAAGGCTCCCCGGCAGGCGGGCATTGTCGAGCTATCTAGCCTGCCTTTCGAGACCCTTGCCGCCTATGACCGGCCCTTTTTCCCTGCCAACAGGGAACAGTTCACACGCGCCTGGATTAGCCAGCCTGATGGTCATGCGCTTGGCGTGATGCAGGATGACAGGCTGGCTGGTTATGGGGTCATCCGGCAATGCCGGAACGGGTACAAGGTCGGCCCCCTGTTGGCGGACAGCCCGGCATTGGCCGAGTCGCTTTTTCTCGCCTTGAAGGCCCACACGAAGCCATCGGACCCCGTTTTTCTTGATGTGCCAGCCGTCAACCCAGCGGCGGTGGCATTGGCCGAGAAGCATGGCATGAGGGTGTCGTTTGAAACCGCCCGAATGTACCGAGGGGAGATCCCCGACCTGCCGTTAGCTCGCCTCTTTGGCGTGGCGTCTTTTGAAATCGGGTGAGCGCGTTGGCGCGGCTTCCAACCTTCCCGAGCAAGAGGGGGCCTTCAGACCCCCAGCCCACTCACCCGTATCACTCGCCGCAGCGCCGCGTCCATCAGCTGGCCGCGGCCGGTTTCCACCAGCGTTAGCCAGTGGCGGGCGTGGGTGATGCCGGTGTAGACCAGCTCCCGGGTGAGGATGGGGTTCGGCGTGTCGGGCAGCACCAAAGCGGCGTGGGTGAACTCCGAGCCCTGGGACTTGTGCACCGTCATCGCGTGAGAATAATTGGTGCCTGTCCCCGATTGTCCCGTGTCCCCGATTGTCCCGTGAGAATAATTGGTGCCTGTCCCCGATTGTCCCCGATTGTCCGAAAAGGGTGATCTATGGAAACAGCATGTGGATCAAGCGGCTGCATATTACGATAATGCTGGCGGTTTGAATAAGAACCCTCTTACAGTATCAAGGGCTCTAGAGAGTTCCTGGGATTCTGGCCTTTGGTCTGAAGCACTGCAGGATCTTGTAGATGAAATGCTATCAACTTAGGCCAGTAAGCTAACAGTCGGCTGCACTGCGACCGATTTTCCGCCGCTTCGCGGCCCCAAACCGGCGCGTGAGGCGGGCATTATACATCAGGAAAATCTCAATAGCCGCTCTTGGCCGAATGGGAAGCTTTAGCCTACGCTGATGGGAAAGGTGCGGCATCTGACGACCCAAAGCTGACATGGAAGAAAATGCTGCTGACTCGTTCATTGGTGTTATGCATTCGGCGCGATAATCAGTGTGTAAAGGAAATATGAAGAAAGTCGACGAGCGAAACGACAAAAAAATCAAGAGAATTCTGTCGGAAAATCCTCACCTTTCCTATGCTGAAGCCACTCGCGTACTTTTGATGAGGAAGGAAGAGCGCCGTAAAAATAAGCTCGCTAGTGCGCGCACGAAGAAGAATGCTAAAAATGGGAAAAAAGGTACTAAGAGAGATGCGATGTATCAGGTGTTAGGTGGTGGTTTTGAAACAAATCGGCGAAAACATTAAATGGCAGCTTATATCCCACATAACCAAGCGCAGCACTACGCTGCCTACGGACGCTCGCAAGCTCGCGCCGGTGTGCGCGGCGTTATAGGTAATTCTCTATGGATATGAAAATGTTCCAAGAGGAAATTGAAAAGCTAGGAAAGCTAAAGGGGAGCCATGCCTCTTTCTTTAATTGGCATAGAAATGAGAGTCTGTCCCCGAATATGTGTCTGCCGCGCGACGGCGCTTCTGAAGCCGGGTCTCATGGGTCTCATGGGTTTCAGAGCTTGAAGAAATATTTGTGTCTACTTTTGATCAGTAATAGGAATTAGCAGTGGCTTATTACGATTTTAAAAACCTTAGCTTTGCTGATTTTGAGGACCTATCTCGTGATTTAATTGGTAAAGAGCTAGGTGTGAGGTTTGAAGCATTCTCCGAAGGCCCAGATGGCGGAATGGATGGGCGGCACTCTAAAGGCTCAAATCTAACAGTCCTACAGGCAAAACATTATTCAAGTTCTCCGTTCTCGACCTTGAAAAGTAGGATGAGGCGTGAGAGGGAGGCAATTAACAAGCTAAATGCCTCTAGGTACATTTTGGTTACCTCTCACCCTTTATCTCCAATGAAGAAGACTAAATTAGTAGAGGCTTTAGGTGAAGATAATATTGCTGAAAGTGATATTTTTGGTCCAGAGGATTTAAACGCATTAATAAGAAAATTCCCAGATGTAGAAAAGTCACACATAAAGTTATGGTTAGCGAGTGCCTCGGTACTCGAACAAATCATTCATTCAGCTTCTCACGTTTATAACAACCTAACTATAGGAGAAATAGAGGATAAGCTAAAAGTTTATGCACCTAACCCAAGTTTAGGTGAGGGGCAGAAGATACTTGAGAGAAACCATGTTCTCATTATTTCTGGACCTCCCGGTGTAGGTAAAACAACTTTGGCCGAAATGCTTTCATTTGCTTATATTTCTGAGGGTTGGGAGCTAAAAGCCATTCGTTTTCTTGATGATGGATTTTCATCAATAGATGATGCTAAAAAGCAAATATTTATTTTCGATGATTTTCTAGGCCGGGTGGCATTAAATAAACATGCCCTTTCACAAAAGGATTCAGATTTATATAAGTTTTTAACCCGAATTAGAAAATCAGCAAATGCAAGATTTGTCCTCACAACTAGAGCATACATATTTGAAGAAGCTAGGCGTAGCTCTGAGCATTTGGCAAGCCCAGTACTTGATATAAGCAAATATACACTTGATGTTGGGATTTATACTCGCCATATTAAAGCTAGAATTCTATACAATCATCTAGTGGTTTCTCAAGTGCCCAGGCAATACATATCAGCTCTTCTTAGGGATGGGGTGATTAAAAAAGTAGTCGATCATAAAAACTATAATCCAAGAATTATTGAGTGGATGACAGATGAAACAAGATTTGTAGATATTGCTCCAGACGAATACCCCAAATATTTTCTTGATGCGTTAGATAATCCTCAGCGACTGTGGGATACGGCTTTTCGAGACCATCTTACCAAACGATGCCAACACCTCCTTTTAGCTTTGTTTTTCTGCTCTGAATACGGGGTTTCTACTGACGATTTAGAAGCGGTGTATAACGGTCTGCACGCTCGCTTGTCTATGAAGTATGGAGAATCTTACGGCCCAAAAGACTTTGAGGAATCATTAAAAATATTGGAAGGTAGTTTTATTTCCATCAGCAATAGAAAAGTTTCGTTTATTAACCCTTCGCTTAAGGACTATTTGTCAGAATATTTAATGGATCCAACTTTAATATCTGAATTTCCACCTTGTGCTGTACGTACCGATTGGGCCAGTGCTTTATGGTCATTTGGAAAGAAATTACTTAATAGTGGTGAGTATCAACTAACAACATATTCCATCTCTTTTAGGGATGTAGCAAAAATGTTTTTAGAACTTCCTGTGTGGAAGCGGGAAGAAACAAGTATTGGCTACAGCATAAGTATAGCAGGCCTTTCTAATACGGATAGAATCCTATTATTGCTGGAATGGTGGCAGGTAACAAAATGCCAGGAATTTTCGAGCTATGCGTTATTTTTATCTTATAACCCAGTTGACGGCTTAAGTCCATGGAGAGATGGGGATGAAGCTGTAGAGCTTATATACAAACTAAGGGATGGTGATTATTATAAAGAACTTTCTTGTGCGGATGAATTGGCTGATGCTTTAGAATCCTCTTTCAAGTTAATGCTTGAACAATCCCTGGCTTCTGATGACTTAGAAAGAATATCTGACACAATTGATGAATGGGGATGCCACTTGAGCGCTGACGTGAACGATGTGTTCTTAGAGTTAATACAAAGGGAGTTTGACGATGTGTCCGAGATTGTTTCAGATATTGATTCTGAATCAACATTGCAAGATCACATTGAGATGCTTAAAAAGCTAGGAGAACGAAGAGGGATTGAGGGTTCAGATATCGATAAGGCAATCGAGGTTGTAGATTCACGCATTTTAGAAGTTCAAGAGGAAGAGGCGGAGTTAGAGGCCCATGCCCCGACATTGGGCAATAGAAAAGAAGGTTTGTATCAATTTGATGATGCAGCACTTCTTAATCTATTTAAGCCTTTATTAGATGTGGAGTAATAATTTCCGCTTTTGGCTGCATCCTTAACTTCAGGCTATACCAGATAGGTCTGGTGCAGCAACTGACGACCCAAAGCTGACATAATCACAACTATAGAGGAGGTCGATTGAGTGCCGTTTCAAACGCTTTCCCTCAAGCTACAACACTGCTACGGAATCCAAAGTTTGGATGAGATTCTTGAAGCAGACAAGAACGGGACGTTCGCCATTTATGCAGCGAACGGCACGATGAAGACATCGCTTTCAAGGACGTTCCAAGACCTTGCATCCGGAAGACTCCCGTCTGATGAAATGTACCCGGATCGGGAAACGATTTGCGAGGTTAGAACTGAGTCAGGAACCTCACTTGATGCCGACCAGATTGTTGTGATACCGCCCTACACGGAATCATTTGGCCAGACGGCAAGGGTGTCGACCCTCCTCGTCAATCCGCAGCTTCGAGATCGGTATCAGACTATTGAGGTCGACCTGGCCGAAAAGGTCGAGTGCTTCATTAAGGACATGCAATCCACCTGTGGAAAACGGAAGGGGGTTGAGGAAGAAATCTCAAGCACCTTCATGGGGGGGAAGACGAATGCCCTGCTTGATGCCCTCTGTAGAGTCAAGGATGAAGTCGGCGAGTCTGATGACGCCCCGTTCTCGGAGATTCCATACTCTGACTTGTTCAACGACAAGGTGAAGGAGCTACTCGGAAAAACCGAAGTCCAAGAGCTCTTGAAGGATTATGTGGCTAGACTCAACACCTTGCTGGATGAATCCCAGTTCTTCAGTCGGGATACTTTTTCGTACTACGGTGCGGAGCAAGTGGCGTTCGCTCTGGACAAGCATGGTTTCTTTGAAGCGAACCATGCAGTTGAATTACGTTCCGAAACGGCTGAGGGCGAACCTACGACGCGGATTGCGTCAAAGGAGGACCTTGCGCAACTAGTGCAAGCCGAGAAGGATAGAATTTCCGATGACGAAGGCCTTAAGCAAAAGTATGACCGTATCGGAAAACTTCTGGAGGCAAATGACCAGGTCAGAAAATTCAAGGCCTGCCTCGATTGCCACCCCGAGATTGTTCCGATGCTGGCCAACTATCAACAGTTGAAGCAAGAAGTTTGGCTCTCATACTTTGTCGCGAACAAGGACTCCTTCCAGGCGCTGGTAAATGCCTACGAAGCGGCCAGAGTCGAACGAACCGAGATTCAAGAACAGGCCAAGCAGGAGCAAACGCAATGGGAATACGTTATTGATGTTTTTAATCAGCGATTCTCCGTTCCTTTCCGTCTAGAAGCGAAGAACCGCGTGGATCTCGTGCTTGGCAAAGTCAATGCTATGGAGCTGGGTTTCAAGTTCCAAGAGGCTGCAGCGGCGCCGGTCGACGTTGAGCGTGATGTGCTTCTGAAGGCATTGAGTCAGGGGGAGCGACGAGCAATGTATCTCCTAGATGTGTTGTTCGAAGTGGAAGCTCGGCGCAAGGAAAACATGCCGACCCTATTCGTCTTCGATGACGTTGCCGATTCGTTTGATTACAAGAATAAGTATGCCATCGTTCGCTACTTGGAAGAAATCAGAGAATGGTCTGAAGCCAGGGCAATCATTCTTACGCACAATTTTGACTTTTTGCGGTCCGTGAACGGAAGCGTTGTGGCTAGGAGCCGCTGCAAGATCGCTATGAAGGGAAGCGATGGAATCCGCCTCGCGCAAATCGAGGGGTTGAACAACATCTTCGTTAAGGATTGGAAAGTGCACTTCGAAGAAGACGCACTGAAGCGCCTCGCATCAATCCCTTTTATGCGAAATCTAGTCGAATACACGAGCGGCGAGGGAAGTGAGAATTATGCACTTCTCACGGCGCTTCTGCATTGGAAAGACGGGACAGACAAAGTAATCAATGCGCAATTGGATAACGTCTACAATGAATTATTTGACGCGGACGTTGCGTGGCCAGAGCCGAACAAACCCGTATGGGGCCTCATCCTAGAAACGGCGGATTATTGCATAGGGGCCGGCGAGGGAATGAACTTCCCCAACAAGGTGGTCTTGGCCATGGCATGCCGACTCTTAGCTGACAAGCACATGCTCGCGGTTCTTGGGGAAAACCAGGGGATCAACCTCGACAGGAACCAGACACGGCGCTTGTTCAACGCGTTTCGAGACGAGCATGGTGTGACCCACGAATCCTATGATCCCTTGCATAGGACAGTCCTAATCACGCCAGAGCATCTACACCTGAACGCCTTCATGTATGAGCCACTGATCGACATTGCCGAAGACGACCTGCGCCAGCTGTACCGTGATCTCAAGGACTTGGATGTTTGATTGGCTGCACGAATGCGATCCGAGTCCTCTGCGATGGGCTACTGGCAGTCCAACCCTAGGGAGGGTATGCGTTTCCGCTAACAAATCGCTCAACAGGACCTCGTGTCGCTCAGCGCGTTATCTCAACCGTCAGCTGCCACAAATCGTCTGCTTATGGCCGAAACTAGCTATCCGTAAGTAATTGGGTGCGTGTATTTTTTCAGACAAGCGGGGTAAAGTAGAATGTCCCTAAGGTATTTGTGCGTCTAAGTGAACGCACCTGAGAACAGCTTAATTTCATTCAACTATGCGAGGTCACAGGTGTCGAGCTACTTCAAATACAAGCCTCTGAATTTGGATGCGGCTGGGAGGTTAGACGAAAGGTCTATCCAGAATGTAATTGAGCCAATTGCGGAAAGTTACTTCTACCTTCCGGCAAGGACGCTGCTCAATGATCCAAATGAAGGGATTTTTAACAATCAACTTCAGGATGGTATTAATACCTTTCTTCAAAGTGTGACAGCATTCGGAGAACGTGCCGAGTTATCAAGGTCTCTATATGACGCAGCTCGACAAATTGTGCAATCTACAGACAATAGCGGTGTTTTTTCCCTATCGAAGAACCCTGTTGACGAGCTTATGTGGTCTCACTACGGTAATAGTCATTGCGGTCTTGTAATTGAATATGATCTTGACCTTCTCAAGCGGTTCGCACCTAAAGGTCACATACACTGCTTCGATGTTTGCTACAAGGAACATCCGCCAACCTTAGATCTGAGGTGCCTGCTACAAAATGCTGATGAAGTTGTAAGAGCGATGCTTGGGCACAAGTCGCCCCGTTGGTGTAATGAGGAGGAGTTTCGCGTTCTTCTGGATAACCTTAATGGTCAAGTCCCTCACGACTTTCGAGCTGTAAGAAGTATTACTTTTGGCCTAAACGTAAGTGGAGAAGTTAGAGCGAAAATCTACGAGATGACCAAGAAACGGGTGCCTAAATTCTTTGAAGTCATTCGGGTTCATGGGTCTTATCGGTTTGAGAAAAAATTACTGGAAGAATTTTCGGGAAACAATCCTACCATAAAAAACCCTTCCATTGACTGGAGTAGGTGCTTTGAAAAAGTAGATCAGGAATACAAAGAAAAAGCCATTAGAATAGCCCAGGAAATAGTGAGCAGTGATCCGCACTTCAAAGAGTTAATCCTAGCTGAGCTTTCAACGGTAGACCCCTCTCAGGCAGTTGTGCAATACGAGGTTGAGCACAGTATGGAGCTATCGCCGTGCTCAAAGTATACCAATGAATATTTCCCCTTGTGGAAGTACACCCTATATTCGTTGAGGCCTGAGCGCGGGCCCTTGGATGACGAGACACTGTAATTCAGAGGTCCAGATCATGGATACCGTATAACCGGGTCGTGCAACCGGCCGCCTTCGGCGGCGGCTGACGGCCCGGTCCATTATATATCAGGGTGTTCTCAACGTCCGTTCTTGGCCGAGAGCAGTACCCTCACTTCGGCACAGTGATTAAGTGATGTGCATCACCATTCGGAGTATAGATGGCAGGGAGACGGTCGTCAGAGTGGAGATGATGAACCGTGACCTATCCTAAGATAATGGAATACGTAGCCCAGAAGGTACAGGCATGAGACACGCAACCACACACGATTCCACAAACCCTGCCTTGGCCAGGGTCGGCCTTAAGACTGCCGTGTTAATTCTAGAAAAGTGGGGTGCGGCCAACGAGCAGGGATCCGCTATCCTGGGTATCGATTTGGATACCTACGTCAGGGTAGCAGAGCAGGATGTCGTTGGAGATATCTGCCTCGAAGAGGAGCAGCTGACCCGCATCAGTATGATTTTGAACCTTCATGCCACGCTGCGAGTGGTGTTCGATAATCCCCACAATTGCTACGGTTTCATGGGAATGGCCAATCACAATGGCTTTTTCAATGGCCGTTCCCCATTGGAGGTCATGGCCCAGGGGGATTTTCGTTCACTCGATGAGACCTATCGGCGCATCCTAGCCATGCCGGGTTCCTGGTAGGCAAACGGAAATCATCAACCTGGGTTGTCGAGATTGCATGGGCAGTAGTGGCGATATGTCGTAGTGATTCCCCCGCCATAGCTGCACTGGATATAGTGCAGCCATCAGGAGGATTAGGATGAGCGACGACAACCCGATCAAGTAATGGACTGCCAAGCGTAAGGCCGCCGTGGCCCTTGACGAGGTGTCCATGGGCTGGGAATGGCTGGGGGAGCCCAACGAAGGACGCTGCCACCTGTTCATGAACTTCGAGGTGTACCCCCTGGCCGATCCCTCTTGGCAATGTTGAGTATTCCACCAGTATTGATCAAGAAGCTACGAAACGCATTGGCGGAAAAGGATTATCATGTTTTATCGGAAATCCGATAATTGCCGCTAATCGATGCTTCGCATCGGCCACCAGATGGCCACTTCTAGTCCTCGATGAGAGGAGAGCCTGGTGCCAGGTTGCTTTGCTCGTCGGTAAGGAAAGCTTCGCCTCAGGCTCTGCCCGTGCTGGCCGGTGGATCTACGAGGACGAGCCTCTCGGGGCAGAGGGATGAGCCGCATATGCCCCCTTGTAGCTCACGACATGAGCGAATAATACCCGTATTTCGACACAATCCACATAGCTAGGGGCCGATAGCAGCTGCCACGTGAATATTGCTCCAGCTCGGCCTGGTTCACCGGCTCGTCCTTTTCGCTGGACCCCGCTTCGTTCAGGGCTGTCTCGGTGGCACTGGTCCTGCGCTTTCCCCGTCGGCACACTCGCGCTCGCGCCAAGGTCGGCTCGTGCCTCTCCCGGCGTGAGCGCTGCCCAGCCGTCCAGCGCTCACCCATAGTTGCTTCAGCGAGCCTCCTCCCCTTGATGCCATCCGCCGTGCCGATAGCCCTATGCCAGCCATGTCGAGCCCCGGCCGCTTTGCTATCGTGTGGGTGATGCATGGCCAGGAGGGCGAGGCATGCGGAATCCCAGGCAGAAGTGGAAGGCCTATCAGCTGCACGAGTGGGGCTGGTCGCTGGAGGAGATTGCCACTGCCTTCCAGGTGAAGCCTGACACAGCGGCGAGTTGGATCGACCATGGACCGGAGGCCTACCGCGAACTCCACCCCTGGCACGAGGGGCTGCCCACCCGGTTGGCGAACTACCTCAAGGCCATGGGGCTGCATTCCCGCGAGGAAGTGCAGCACGCTTTCCAGCGTGGGCAACTCTATGCGGGTGTCGAGAACGGGCTGGGGGAGATGAGGTACCGGGAGATCATCGACTGGCTGGGAGCCGATGAGTCACCCTCGCACTGGCAAGCGCCGCCGCCGCTCGTGCTCGACCTGTCGCCGCGGGCGCACCAGGTGCTCCGCTACCTGGCCCGGCGCCGCGGCGTATCGCGGGATGACATCATCGAGCGCCTGGTGCTGGAGGCTGCCGGCGACCTGGAAGACTGATCAGCCGGACACTGCGGCCAACCACGCCTTGCCCTCCGAACTCCCCTCACAGAACGAGCGATACACCTCCCCCAACGGAAACACCAGATGATCACCGACTTTCGAGGGGGCATCACATCGGCAGAACAGGATGGTTTCGGCGCCATCCCGATCATAGGCATCGAGCTTACCCAGCTTGCCGTTCCTCTTACTCTGTTCGAGCGTGTGGTAGGTGACTTGGGCAACCACCGGCTGGCCTGTGGGCGAGAGGCCGAAGATGTCGACATCCGGCATGGTGCGACCGATCGGGGCGAGTGTGGATTGCAACACTGGCAGCCCTGCCTCGGCGGCGGCCGACGTCCGCAAGAACTCCATGCACATCACTTCCTGAAGGTCGGGCGTCAGGCTGTCCACGCCTCCAGAGGACTCCCCTTCGAGAAGGGCTTGCACGCGCTTGTTTATCTTGTGCCATTGGCAGATCGTTCCCTGACGAGGTTGAACCGTCGACAGCGGCAGGCTCTCTGTGGCGGAGAGATTGATCACCTTGTCGAGCCGAATCACCTTGAGCACAGCTTCGCGACCCTGGAGACTGTGCTTCTTCCCCCACGTCCCTCGCAGTAGTTGGATCTGACTGCCGGGCCGGACGACGCCAAGCTTGGCGCCAGGTATGCCACGGTAGGTAGAGTAGACATAGCCGCCCTCATCCCCGAGGTTCTTCAAGATGGACAGGCTGCTCCGGCCACTGCTGACGTAGTCCTCAGGGTCGAGACTGGCGTTATCTTCTTCGAGTAGGCTGCCATGCCGGTCGTGGGGGTAATGGATTCCGGCATACTGCTCATCCCACATATGCTTGAGCATTGCCTGGTCGATATCGAGTTCAGAGCTGTGGCGGATGAAATAGGTCTTCATGTGTTTCCCTGTGCGGCCCATCGGAGTTCCCTGGTCCGCCAATCATGGCACATGTATATTTCGCTTATATAGTAACCGGCCTTGGGAATTCGGTTGTGTGGTCGAAGAGGAGAGACGGCATGTGCGGACGCTTCGCCCTGTTCAGCCGGCCACCGGCCGTGTCACGGTGGCTCGGCCTGCCTGAGCCTGAGGCGGCCTGGCAGCCCCGCTACAACATCTCCCCCGGCACCTGGATCGCCGGAATCTGCCGCCCCGAGCCCGACGCCGAGCCGCGCTTCGACCGCCTGTGGTGGGGCTACCGGCCCCACTGGGCCGGCCAGAGTGGCCCGGAGCCGATCAACGCCCGTGCCGAGCGGCTGGACACGTCGAAGTACTTCCGCGGCGCCTTCCACAAACACCGCTGCCTGATCCCCGCCGATGGCTGGTACGAGTGGAAGCCGGCGGAGGGCGGCAAGCAACCGTATTTCCTTTGTCGCGAGGACCGGCAGCCGCTGTTTCTGGGCGCGATCTGGGAGCGCTATGCGGATGAGACGGCCTGCTGCGCGATCATCACCGAGCCCGCTCGCGGCATCGCCCGTGACATCCACGATCGCATGCCCCTGGTGCTCGATGACGACAGCCTCGCCGCCTGGCTCGACCCGGCGTTGACCGAGCGCGAGGCCATCCGCTCGGCGGTGCACCATCTCGACGCCGGGACGCTCACAGTCTGGCCGGTGTCGACCCGCGTGAACCGTGTCGCCCACGAGGGTGCCGATCTCATCGAGCCCGTGACCCTCTAGCGCATCGACGGCCTCTTGGCATGCCCGACACGAGAGACAACCTGCCCCCCGTCTCGCTGGGGCGTCTCGATATCAGTGATTGCCCACTTGCCTGGTCCGAAGCGATTGATCTTCCCCGACGCCATCGCCACCATGGCGATTTTGCATGGAGGCAGGATGCGCATTCGATGGCTCGTGACGCTGGTCGTCATGACCCCGCCGGCCGCGCCGGCCGATGTTCTCATCGGCAGCTGGAACATCGAGCATTTGGGGTGGAACAACGACAAGGCCTTCCCCGAGGTGGCGCACGTCGCCAATCACTTCGATCTCCTGGCGATCCAGGAACTGATGGACACCTCGGCCCTGGCACGCCTGGAGTCGACCCTCGAGGCGGTGTCCGGCGAGGCGTGGTCGTCGATGGCCAGCCAGGAGCTGGGCCGGAGTTCCTACACCGAGCACTATGGCTTCCTGTGGCGCGAGAGCGAGGTGGCCTACGCGGACGGCGCGGTGGTCTTCCTCGACCACGGCGATGTCTTCAGCCGCGAGCCCTACTCAGCCCGCTTCCGTGACCGCGACACCGACCTGGTCTTCACCGCCGCCACCGTCCATGTGGTCTACGGCGACAGTGTCGGCGACCGCTTGCCTGAGATCGACGCCCTGGCCGACTACTGGGACTGGCTGGGCGAGACCTTCCCGGACACGCCGCGTCTGCTGATGGGCGACTTCAACCTGGCGCCGGATCATGACGGTTGGGCGCCGCTGCGTGAACGCGGCGCCCAGCCGGCGATCACCGCGGGACGCACGACCCTAGCCACTACTATCGGCGAGTACGCCAACCTCTACGACAATCTGTGGTACGACGCCGAGCGCCTGAGCCCCAGCGGCCACGGCATCCTGCGCTTCCCGGATCTGCTGCCGCTGGACCATGACACGGCCCGCGAGCGCATCTCGGACCATGTCCCGGTGTACCTCGGTCTCGGCGGGGCCGATCTGACGCCGATCCGCGCTGCGGCCGGCCGCCAGGCGACGAGGGAGAGCCCGCGCTGCATCAGTCTCAACGACAGCGTCGCCACCACCCTGGAGCGACTGCCGCATGTGGGGCCAGCGCGAGCCGACGCCATCATCGCCGGTCGCCCCTGGGATTCCCCCGACGACCTCACGGCCATCCGCGGCATCGGTGGCGAGCGACTCGCTGACATCCGCGGCAGCGGCTTGCTCTGCAGTGGATGAGACGGGTCGACGCCTGGGACTCGGCGATGATCCACAGCTGCCGTCGTCGATCGCGCGCGGCAGGCGGCGCTGGCGTGTCCTATGCGATGCGGAGCCGGCGGGTATGGCCCCCTGAGCCGCGCATGCCAGGCCTGACAGTGGGGCTCCAGACGCCATCGGCCCGCCGGCCCTCGATCTGGGGGCTTTTTCGGCTTGCAGGATGTGTTTGCGGCTCGGATACTGTATGTATATATAGTATTCGCAGGAGCATATGGCATGTCATTGACCCTGGACACTCCCGCCGGCGTGCTCGGCCACGCCGCAGCCAACGCCGGCGGCAACACCCAGCCGCTGCTCGGCAGCCGCGTCAGGGCGGGCTTCCCTAGCCCCGCCGATGATCACCTCGATACCGACATCGACCTGCACACCCATGTGGTCAAGCGACCGGCGGCGACCTTCTTCGTGCGCGCCGAGGGCGATTCCATGCGCGGTGACGGCATCCACCACGGCGACCTGCTGGTGGTCGACCGCAGCCTGGAGCCGTGTCCGGGCCGGGTAGTGATCATCGCCCTGGACGGCGAACTGACCGTCAAGCGCCTCGAGAAAGTGGGACAGCGCTACTATCTGGTCGCGGCCAACCCGAGTTTCCGGCCGATGCCGCTGGAGGGCCGAGAAGCCCATGTCTGGGGCGTGGTCACCCACGTCGTCCACGCGTTACCGGGCGCGCCGGCATGATCGCCCTGGTCGACTGCAACAACTTCTACGTCAGCTGCGAGCGGGTCTTCGATCCCCGGCTCGAAGGGCGCTCGGTCGGCGTGCTCTCCAACAACGACGGCTGTATCGTCGCCCGCAGTAACGAGCTCAAGAGCCTGGGTGTCGAAATGGGCGCGGCCATGCACCTGCTGCCACCGCACATCCGCCGCCAGGCCGTGCTGCTGTCCAGCAACTACGCGCTATACGGCGACATGAGCCGGCGGGTGACGCAGACGCTCGGCGAGTTCTCGCCGCATGTCGAGGTCTACTCCATCGACGAGAGCTTCGTCGGCTTCCAGGGCTTCGACCCAGCCACGCTGGAAGAACGCGGCCAGCGCCTGCGCGAGACGGTGAAGCAGTGGACGGGGATTCCGGTGTCGGTGGGCCTTGCACCGACCCGGGTGCTGGCCAAGGTGGCCAACCGGGCGGCCAAGAAGATTCCCGCCTACGAGGGCGTTTGCCTGCTGGATGCTGACGGGCCCGCCACGCGGTCGCTGCTTCACGAACTGCCCGTGACCGAGCTCTGGGGCGTGGCCGGGCGCACCGGTGAGCGCCTGGCCCTGATGGGCATCGAAACCGCCTGGCAGCTGCACGAGGCCGACCCCAAGCGGATCCGTCGCGCCTTCTCGGTAGTTTCGGAGCGCATCGTCTGGGAGCTGCGCGGCCACCCCGCTGTCACGGTCGATGACATGGCCGTGCCGAAGCAGCAGATCATGGTCTCGCGCTCCTTCGGGCGCCTGACCGGCGATCCCGCCGATCTGCGTGAAGCCGTTCGGCAGCACGCCGCCCGCGCCGGGGAGAAGCTGCGCCGCCAGGGCAGCGTGACCAGCGCGGTGATGGTGTTCGTGCGCACCAATCCCTTCCAGCCGAGCCAGCCCCAGTACCGCAACAGCGTCGTGGTGCCCCTGGCGCGGCCCTGCGACGACACCCGAGACATCGCCCACGCCGCCGCCCGCGGCCTCGCCGCCATCTACCTCCCGGGCTACCGCTATCAGAAGGTCGGCGTGATGCTGCTCGACCTCACCGCCGACGCCCACCGCCAGCTTTCGCTGGATGAGACCCCACAGAGTGAGTCCGAGCGCATCCGCCGTCAGTGCTTGATGGCTACCGTCGACAAACTGAATCGTGAGCTGGGGAGGGACAAGGTGAGACTAGGGTTACCTAGGCAAGACAATGCCTGGGGGCTACGGTGTGAAAGGAGGTCGCCGAGGTACACGACGCGCTGGAGCGAGCTGGTCAGGGTGAAATCTTGAGGGAACGTATGCAACTTAGCCAGCGTAGAATCTCATGCGGGATGCAGCCAAAGGAGGCGCTTTAGCGTGCGATCCATGACAGCTGACGACCCTAAGCGGCCATGCCGGTAAAGGCAGCGAGCACGTTCATTGGGGATATGCAGCATGCACGGTGATTGTTGTTATACTGCCGAGCTATACTTAATGTCTATAAATTTCAATAGGATGAGACATGTTCGAGCGCGCAGGATAACATTGTTGAACGCGCGTGCGCCTTCAAGTGGAATATCAAGCGCGCGGCCTAATACCTGTTAGATTTTGAGGATACAAAAGGAACAATATGTCTATAGATAAACCATGGAAATCATTACGGGCTTTACAAGAGCCCTTTAACGATGCATTCAACTACCGATCAAGAAAAGAAAAGGAGTTATTTAACAAAGTATTTCTGATTACTGACTCTTTGGAAAGGTGCTTGAGCCCTTCAACATATTTCTTGATGGGAGAGAAGGGAGCCGGGAAAACAGCATATGCTGTTTATTTAGAAAACAACGCTCTAGATAATAATAAATGTCAAGTAACTACGATGACAGAAACGCAGTATGCGAGATTTATAAATTTAAAAAAAGCTGGGAAGCTTGAGTATAGTGACTACGCCAATACATGGCGATCAATGTTACTTTTTCTTGTTGGCCATCTTGTTATAAATAAGTCTAAAGGTATCTTTTCACGGATAACCGGTAAATATAATAATCTCGAAAAAAGTATCGAAATGTGGACAAAGAATGCGCTTAACCCTGAGATAGAAAGCGCGTTTGAGGCGATTACGAGCGATAAGTTTGATCTAGAATTAGGTCAAAAAGGTGTTGCTAAGGCGGGTGCGTCGGAAGCGTTAAGCGAGACCGAAAAAACCCCAAGGTTAAAACACCACCTTTTAGAGACAGAGATGGAATTAAAATCCGCCATTTCGTCTCTTAAGTTAAAAGATAATCATGTGCTTTTCGTTGACGGGATTGATTATCGACCTGAAAGAGTATCATACAGAGAATATCTAGAATGTATAAAAGGATTATCTGAAGCCGCGTGGCAACTCAATACGGAGTTCTTTAATGGCATTAGGGATTCAAAGGGGCGCATTAAAATAGTACTTCTCGTTCGCCCGGATGTGTTTCACGCACTTAATGTTTATAACTCTAACTCTAGGCTTCAAGATAATACTGTTTACTTAGATTGGGCCACAAATGAGAAAGAATATAAGGGTTCCCCGCTTTTTGAGGTAAGTGGGAGATATTTCTCTAGGCAACAGACATTTGAATCTTCACCTGAAGATGCATGGAATAACTATTATAGGGATCAGGACCTCGGTGGCCTCGTTTTTAAGAAATTGTTAAGGCAGACTTTCCAAAAGCCTCGTGACATTCTCACGTTTATAAAAATCACGAGGGAGATTCAGATATCCGCAGGCAAAGGGGATTGGTCAGTCTTTCAGGATGGCTTTCACGCTAACGCTAGGTTTACAAGAGCTTTTTCGGATTATTTGCTTGGGGAAGCAAGAAATTATTCTGCATTCTATATGACGCAGGAAGACTTCAGGATATATTTGAAATTTTTCCATTATTTAAATGGAAAGGCCCGGTTCTCATTTGATGAGTTTGATGAAGCTTATAACGAATTTCACAAGTGGGCTAAAGGTGAGAAAATTCGAGCTAAAGAATATTTGCACGATTCAGAATCACTCTTGCAGTTCTTTTATGATGTAAATATCATTGGGTATTCCGAAGAGACAGAAGATTCTGGCGAGGGCTACTACCATTGGTCTTATAGAGAACGATCGCCAAACAATATAGCTCCCAAGGTTAAAGCGGCAAATAAATTAATGATAAACCCTGGTATTGCAAAAGCTTTGGATATAGGAAAAGCTTTTTCCCAGAAAAAGGCGAAACCTCAAAATCCAAGAAAAAGAAAGCCAAAAAATACGAGCAATCGGCGCTATATTAAAAGCAAGAAATCTAACCAATAGGTGAAGCCGACCGGTACTCCGCTGCGCTCCGTCCCGGCGGTTTACCACGGCGTTAAAGCTCAAGGAGTAATTCGAGAATGAAGTCATTTTTAAGCTGGTCAGGAAGGAAAAGTCATGAGGTCGCAATGGCATTTTCTGATTGGCTGCCATGTGTTATTCAAGCTGTAGATCCATGGGTCTCCTCTGAAGATATTGATCGCGGATCAATTTGGTTGAATGAAATATTTGAACAACTTAAAGATACTAATTTTGGTTTAGTTTTCGTTACAAAGGAGAATCAGAACAAACCTTGGCTGCTCTTTGAGTCTGGTGCCTTATCGAAGGGGTTAACGGAAAATAGAGTATGTACTGTATTAATCGACCTTCAAGTTCGCGATATAGATTCTAGCTCACCTATTAAGCACCTAAATCATACAACACTGGAAAAACAAGATGTTCTGAAGTTACTAAAGACAATCAATAAGCATTTAGATCAAGGGAAAATACAGGAAGATCGGCTTGAAAAATCTTTTGATGCGCTTTGGCCGTCACTGGAGTCAAAGATCTCAGAGATAATTGACTTTGATCCGGAAGATAAAGATCCTGCTCGAGAAGATAAGGATGTGTTGAATGATATTCTCGAAAATGTGTTAAGCATAAATAGAAGGGTATCCCGGGGAGTGCTCCGTGGATCAGGAAGGCATATCGAAAAGCATCACGCCGAGATACTACTCAAAAGACTTCTAAAAATGGACATGGACAGAGGAGATATTGAAGAGGCTATGGAGGATGTCGTGCCTAGCCACTGGATTCGTCAAAAGTTAGATGAAATCTTTGGCCCCGAAGATGAGTAACGGCCAAAAGCTTTAACAAGGCATTGCACCGGACAAGCCGGTGAATGCAGCGTTGGACGACACCGTATAGGCCACGCGTCGGCCACTCCGAGGCGTGTGGTGGATTCATGGCACTCGGATGAAAGATCTGGCGTAAAGATGGATCCCACGAATGAGGGTCGCACTGATAACGGAGTAGAGAATATGCCGAACACACATACAGCACTTAGAGTTGCGGGGGCCTGGCTGGCGATCGCGTCTTTCCTGCTTGTTGCGGCACTCATTGTGCACGGCCCCCTCGCCCACGATCTCAGCGACCAGATGAAAGAGATCGCCGACGGGGCAACAACGTGGTCGGCGATCCATTGGGTGTCGGCCGCTTCCTTATCCCTATTTGCGGTGACGGGGCTGATCGTCCTGAGCTCCGGGTCACGCCTGGCCGCAAGTGGGTGGACCATGACGGCCTGGGCGGTGTTGACCGTGAGCGCTCTCTGGACCATGACAACTGCCGTGGCTGAAGCGACTGTAGTGACCAATGCCGCAGTATCCGGAACCAAGGAGATTTTCGAGGCATGGTGGGCCTTTGCCGAAGGCAAGGCGTCGGGAATTGCGTTCTTAGCGCTATCGATCGTCGTGATCTCGGGAAACGAGGCTCAAAGTTCCGAACGAGTCGTACCAGCGTGGTCCGCCTGGATTGCCATGATTTCGGGGGTTGCGTCCTTCGCTGGCTGGGCCCTGGGGAGGTGGTTCGGGGTAGACTTCGGGAACCTCCTCTGGGTGGTCTCCTCAGTTGTCATGAGTATGTGGACCCTCTGGTTCGGCTTTGCATTGATGCGCTCTCGGACTGACGCCCAACAAGACGCTCCAACCGACACGCCAAAGCCGCGCGGCTGAGCTTCATCGTTGAATTCTCACCACCAACTAGCTAAGTGGTCGTTTTTCATGGAAGAAATAAGATTCGAAAAACCACGAGAAGAATTCGAACATCGTATTTTTCCCAGTCGCCTAGAAGATGACCCCAATGTGTTGTTTCACGGGACCTGCGAAAGTTTTGCACGATCAATTAAGGATCACGGTTTCCGGTCGCAAAGCGAACTCAAATCCAGCTCGTTTTCGAGGCATTCTGCCGTTCCTCTTGGTTATGCTTGCCAGGAAAGAGGTAATGGATTGAGGGGCATAATTTTCGCGGCCAGGTTTAAGGGTTTAGACATGCCGGGAATCAGGCAGGAAGGAGATATTGTGTACCTTGATAATCCTGCGGCTGAGTACGAGATTGTTGCATACTGCTATGTTCCCGAGGACTACCAGCACCTTTAATTTAACAATTCGCGTAAGGCGGACGTCCCCTACGGGCCGCCGCTTCGCTCCGCGTTAGGCTAAAGGAGACAGAGTGCCATACGAGCCAACAGAAAGAAAAAATCCTAGACAGCTTACTATCGAACAGCATTTCCACACTGCTCATGCGATTTCGCTGTTTTACGATTCTGACAAAAAGGTGGAAGTAAAGCTTCTCCAGTCAGGAGAGCTAGTGAGGAGGCATAAAAGGGCTAAAATATTTTGTACCAAACGCATGTGGGATCAACGTGCAGAGAAAGGCTACTTGGTTCCAATAGAAGACGCTTTCCACGAAGAGATTGACAATATAAAAAGTTACACGGAAAGAAATCATGAAGCGATTTCTCGCTACTGTCTTCTATGGCGCTTTAGACACGAATATCATCTGAGCAATCCTCCAGATGGTTTGCTGAATGGGATTTCAGGATCGATGCTAACCAAACAGCAGGAAGAAAATTTAGAAAGCAAGTGGGGCAGCTTTGTAAGAGATGGCGGAGTTGTCCCTTCTAGGTTTACATCTGGCGTGCAAATACAAATGAGACTGGATAGCAGCTGGCATACATGCAGCCACTTCAAGTGGGGCCTCATAGAGGCGAAAGATGGCGAATTTATAGTGGCTGATGGCTACAGTGACTTCGCATTCATTCCCATCTCGCCGAAATTCGCTTTTTGGGCGGGAGAAAGGGACCAGAAGATCAGCAGGCAGCAGCTCGCGGAGGTTAATAGAGAATCAATTGCTAGGGCCAAGGAGTTCTACTTCGCCCGAAAAATTGGCGCTTGCCCTGTTGCCTAACAAGCGCGTCAAATGCGACGCTCGTACCTTGCGCGCTTTACGCGGGCGTTATGTTTCTCTAAAGCATCGGATGCCGCGATGGAATTAACATGGTTACAAGTTATTGATACGGCGGTTAAAATTGGCCTTGGAGCTTTGATTTCAGGCGGAGCCACCTTTTTTACGCTCATAAAAAGCCAACAACATGAAGATCGAAAGGAAGCGAAGGCGAATTTTTATAGGCTGCAGGAAGAGAAGAAAACAAAATGCGTAGATCTGTTGGCCAAGTCACAAGAGCTGATTCAGCAGCATCTTTATAGTACTTGCGCTCCCGGTTCTGATTCCTACGGCGACTATCTCCGTGCATTTAACGAAGTCCAGATAATTTCAAGTGACCCCATACGAGTGGCAGCATTCAACATGGTCTCTGACGTTCAGGCATTCATTTTCCTGAACAAAAATAATCAGGAATTAGAGTTGGTTGACAGAATGGTTGCGTCTGCCCGGGAAAAAGTATTTGTTTTCCAAAAGGTAGCCCAGCAAGAAGTGACCAAACCCTATGAAAAAACATAACAAGTCATTGCAGTTCGTTCCGGCCATAACGGGACTCCACCGGACGGCCTTTTCTCCGCTTCGCTACGCAAAGGCCGCCGCTGAATATTGGCGTTACATGAGGACTCTCCGAAAGTCCGCTTCTGGCCGTTAGCTGGCCTACATAATGTGGTCGTTTTTCTTTATACGCAGCGACCGCCTCTCCATGAGGCCCTGGAGGGGCGGTTTTTCGTAAAGAAATTCCGTAAACCTGTCTACGTACAGAAAAGGTCCGAATTTCGAACGACGGCAGCCGGTTCACTTCGCGGTAAGGGCGGCTGCGCACTGTCCGGGTTTCAGTGACTGGGCTCGGAGCGGCGATCGGGGGCGATCCTGCATCGAGCATGGCCTAGCGTCCCCCTGGGCGGGGTGAATGTCCGGGTTTCGGCTAGAAACCAAATAGTCTGCGGTAATCGTGCCATGGTAGGCTACCAAGGGATCAAGAAAATAGGGGAGCAGGAGCATGAAAAATATTGGGTCGATTGTTATGTATGGCCTGGTTGCATTTTTGGTTTTTTCATTCCTCTCAGAGGGTAGTAGCGAAAGCAGTAGCGAAGGGGAGGCTGAGGTATCCCAAGAAAGTAAAAGGGAAATCGAGTATTCCGAGGATGCGGCGATGGGGGATTACTCGAAAGAAGGAGTGTGCAAAGCTGCTGTAGGAGCAATGTTCTTTCACAGCCCCTCTATAATGAAAGCGTCCCGTGTAAATGACGAAGTTTATAAAGTCAGCTACCGTCGCCCAAATGATAACAGCTTATGGGAGTATAAGTGTCAGACTGAAGGAAATAGAGTCTACTGGGGAGGGTATGATGGCCGGTGGAGAACCCATGAGCTAGATTCTGTAGTTCTCTTTGGGGCTTCTGGAGGAGGGCTTACCATTCAAGAGAATCATGCTGATGGTAGCACTTCGGTGACTCAGTTTAAAAAGGACAGAGACGGATCAATCAGGGAGGTAGACTCCTAGAGCCATCAACTAAGAAGCCCCGCTGTTGGCGGGGCTTAGTTGTAGATCGCTACCCATTTCATGATACACCTCGTGCGTTAGGGTGGGCGACTATTTCTTAAACATCACTTCAACTATGTCACTCTTTTTCACTCCATCTTTTCAGTCTTATATTCAATGGTTTCATTCTTATCTCAAGCTCAATGAATGAAGATTTTCTTGACTCACCTGAAGTTTCACCGCTTCCGGTAAGCTTTGCGAATAGAAGTGAACCGAGAAAGTTTCCTACCGCATTTTTGATTACCTCTACTAATGTTTCCATTTTTTCTCCTTTTCAGATGGAATCTGAAAGGAGGGTTCTCCTCTGAAGACAGAGCTGATTTAAATCACAATGCTTCTCCTCCTATGGGATTGCCCTTTCCTTTCGTTAGCCTTTACCATGCTCTTACCAAAGAGCATCCACTACAATTTATCATGAAACTTACGTTTGTAAACCCTTAAAGGGTAAATTTTCCGACTTTTTTTATCATCGTTTTTTATAGTTATTTCTTTCAGTCTGATGGATCTAATGAGTAGGCAGTAGGGGGGTACATGGTTGTCATGTTCGGCTTTTTAAACGATAAAAATCGTTAATAATAGACAGGATTACGCGGCTTCTCTTGCGCTTTCGACCCTCATGTTCGACCACGCATTGACGTTCTCCCGCCCCCTTAGCTGGCCGCCGCGGTGTAGTCCGCTATCTAACCCTGGCATGACTGCCAGATTGAAGCATTTTGTAAAGGAAACGAAGGTTTCTTTTCCACAGTGCCTTGGGGGGGCAGAGAAAACAAACTTTCCTGCTCCAATGCAGAAGGGCACCGGCAACAATGTCCGCTTCTGGCCGATAGGACAATTTTAACCAACGCTGATGGACAGTTTCAGGCATCTAGCGACCCTATTTGGACGTCACGGCCTAGGTAGAGCATGAGCCAAAACCCGGACTTCAACTACAGCGGGATGATGAGCCTTTCATCCAGGTTCTATTATGTCTAAGATAACCTAGGGGTGAGCTGCGTAGCTAAGGGGACTTGATGGTGCGTCAAGGAGACAGCAAGGCCTGTAGATTGTTCGTGACAGGAGCTCTGCTGATGCAGGGACTCCTCTCGGGCATTGCCGTTGGGCAGGCCGAACCCGAACTGCAAGGCACGGTAGTCTTCGCCGGCTCCGCGACCTACCCCCCGTTCCAGTGGCTCGACCATCAGGGTCAAACGAAGGGATTCGTCATCGACTTACAGGAAAGCATGTCGCAGCGTGGCGGTGTTGACGTCGAGCATCGGTTGATGGAATGGGAAAGCGCCTTGAATGCCATCGATACCGGCGCAGCTGACGCCGTCGCGCTCTTCGCCTCGGAAGCGCGTAGCCAACGCTTCGACTTTACGGAGCCTTTCTATTATCTGTCCCACGGCATTTTTTCCCATGCCGAGGGTGAGCGTTTCGGCAGCCTGGCGGAGCTGGAGGGACACCGGGTCGCCGTGGTGGTCGGGAGCTATGCTGCAGAGCGCCTCGCTGAGAAGCACAAGGGGGTGCACCTGATCCCGGTCAACACCGAACACGCCTGCGTGGTGGCGGTGCAGGCGCGGGAGGCGGAGGCCTGTGTGGAAGCCACCCATACCTCACGGCGCCACGCAGCCGAGCTGGACGTGCACCAGACGAGCGCGCCCTTCTGGCCTCAGCCTTATGTCTTCGGTGTCCGCAAGGGCAACGCCGAGCTGCTGGCCTGGTTGAACCATCAGCTGGCCATGATCCAGACAGATGGCACTTACTATGATATTTATCAACGCTGGCTACCCGAGCTGGAGTGGCAGAAGCCGAGTCTCACCGACAGACTGCGCACCTTCGTCTGGGTGGTAACGCCTCTCTTCTTGCTTGCCCTTATCGGCCTTTCCTTTTCCTGGTATCTGAAACGCCAAGTGTCCCACCGTACCCGCCGACTGTCGGTAGAGCTGGAGGCCCGAAGCCAGCTCGAGGCGGAGCTTCGCTATCAGGCGGGACATGACACTCTCACAGGGCTGCCCAACCATACGGCCTTCATTGATGGCCTGGAACGACGCCTCCGGGACGAGCGTGACTGGGTTCCGACGGTCATCCTGCTACGCCTGCTGAACCTTGAGCAACTGACCAGCATCCTTGGCTATCGCTTAGGTCATGAGTTGCTACTACAAGGTTTTTCTCATCACTTGGAAAAGTTGAACTTCGCGCAAGTCAGTCACTTTGGCTCGGGCGTCTTCGCCATCCTATGCCAGCATGGCATGCCTCACGAGGACATCGCCGAGCTCATGAGCGAGTCGTTCGAGATCGATACGATTCAAATCGATGCACAGGTCGTGATGGGGATCAGTGAAAGCCGGACCACCGATGACGAAATGAGCCCGCGTGAGGCAGAGGAGCTGGTTCGCCGTGCTATGACGGCCTTCTCGTCGGCGGCGAGGACCGACAAGTCATGGTGTGTCTATAGCCCTCAGCTGGAGCCCAACCCCGACGACTTGATTTTGCTGCGAGACTTTCGACGCCATGGCACCCGTGACATGTTCTTGCTTTATCAGCCCAAGCTGGACCTGGCAAGTGGGCATATCCGGGAGGCAGAAGCGCTGATCCGCTGGCATCATCCTCAACTAGGGGTGGTGTCCCCGGGGCACTTCATTCCCCTGCTAGAGGAGACCGGCCTGATTACGCAGGTCACCCACTGGGTCATCGAGGAGGCGGTCCGGGAGATCAAGCATTGTCGCACCTACGATGCCGCATTCAGCGTCAGCGTCAATATTTCCCCTCGAGACCTGATGGAGGGGGGCACTCTGGTGGACTTTATCGAGGGGCGAGCGCCCCCCAGGCCCCCGCACAGCCTCTGCCTTGAGATCACCGAGACCGGTGTCATCAGCGACCAGGACTATGTCCAGGAGGTCATCGCCGAACTCCATGCGGCCAACATCCGTTGCGCCGTGGATGACTTCGGCACGGGTTACGCGTCCTTGTCCTACCTGAGCAAATTTTCCGTGGATGAAGTGAAGCTCGATCGTAGTTTCATCAGCAACATGCTGGAGAACGAGCGGCATCATGCCATCGTTGCTTCCACGATTGCCCTTGCCCACAAGCTGGGTCTCAAGGTCACGGCGGAAGGCGTGGAAGACATGGTTACCCTTCAGGCTCTGGCCGATATGGGGTGTGATACCGCTCAAGGCTATGTGATCTCTAGACCAATTACGGAAACGGAGCTCTACCGGCTTATGGGCCGTCGCCTCTTCAACAAAACCCTGCAATTCGCTGATACGTAGCATGGCCAAGATTCAGATCGACTACACCAAGACTCAAGTTTCTAAGTGCTCCATGTCATCTTTCGACCCCAAAGCTGTCATGACAGAAAATGTAATCAGTGATTTCAGTTCATCATAAATTGAGCGATCTTAAAAATATGGTTGGGGGTGTTAAGTTTTGAGACAGGTTGCCATTGCTATAGAAACAACTGGTGATGACCCGAAAGACGGGCACAGAATCGTTGAGATAGGATGTGTTGAACTCGTTAACGAACGGATAACAGGTCGACATTACCATGAATACATAAATCCAGAACGCACTATAGATGAATCTGCCATTCAAAGGCATGGTATAGTTGACGAGCTTCTAGTAGGGAAGCCAGTTTTTTCCGATATTTTAAATGCATTCCTTGATTTCGTCGGATATGACGAGGTGGTCACATATGACGCAGGTTTTTTTCTTTCGTTTATTCATCATGAGATCTCGTTGTCTAACGTTGCTAATAAAAATAATGATGGTTTAAACAATGACATTGTAGACATTCTTCTTGTTGGAAACGAAAGGCATCCAAAGCAAAATAATAGCTTGCGAGAACTCTGCCAAAGATATTACGTGAAAACCTCTAAAAATGAGCATGCTGGAGCATTATTTAGGGCTGAGTTGATCGCAGATCTATTGCTTGCTCTCATAAGTGAAAGCACTAAGAAGATAACGTCAGACCTTACGCGATATGAAGAAGGTGAAAATCTCGTTGTTGTAGAAACATTCCCAGAATTCGATGAAGCAATTGACGGCATTAGCAAGACGGCTTTATGTAGAGGCGTTTCTAATCATGAGTATCCTCTGCTTCCCTCTCTTTTCCGGCATGTAGATGTTGAATCGGCAGATGTTCGCGAACATAATCTGATGTGGGTTTTTAAAACTCATGCAAAACCATATCTAAGCAGTAACCCAGAGAATGAAATCGAGTGGCTCACGATTGCTCAGCATCACGGCCTTCCTACAAGGTAGTTAGATTGGAGTCTAAGCCCACTTGTTGCATGTTTTTTTGCTGTCCAAAGTCTAACTGGATCCGATGCGGCAATTTATGTTTACGATGTGGGTCGGTTTAGGAAAGAGGAAGAACTCGACGCTTCAAAATTAACGGACATTGTTGCATTCTTCCCCTCTCACGCAACTAAAAGGGTAACGTCTCAGTCGGGGATGTTTACAATCCATCCTACCAGCAATATGAAGCTTGAGTCTCCGTCAATCAAAAAAATCGTCATCCCTGCTGAGCGGAAAAAATATTTTTTGGAAAAGCTCATAAAATATGGAATTCACCCGGGCACGATTTTTCCAGACCTTGATGGGCTTTCAAGCTATTTAAGTTACTTGAACGGTTACAAGTGAAGTTCATGATAGCGAAGTGGGAGTAATCGAGGACGTACCCATATTTGCTATATCAGCGATCGCTGGATGTCAGCTTATGGCCGGATGGGGAAGTTTAGGCTACGCTCATGACAAGGGTCGTCGGTTGACGACCCTCAGCAGATTTCCCGGAGAATGGTGCCGGCAAGTTTATTAGTTTTCTACTAACCAAGTTGGATTTAGTATCTGTTATTCTCAGAGGGGTACGGATGAAAGGGTGCGCGTTTATTGACTTGAGCGTACCAGAAGGACAACTCCATAATAGAGCGTGCGATCTGATCACTATTATGCTGACGCCGCCAGGTCAAGACGGCTGTCTAGACTCAGCTTTCGGAGGTGATCGCTAATGGCCAATATCCTATATGTACGTATCAAGTCCGACCTGGAGCGCAGTGAGTTTGAACGACGACTCCTTGAGAGACGCCCTCGTTTTCAGGAGGTGCCAGGACTTCTTCAGAAAGTGTATGGACGGGATCCAGAGACAGGAGATGTATGCGGAATCTATTTCTTCGACAGCGCCGAGTCACTCTCACAATTCAAGGACTCCGATCTTGCCAAAAGCATTCCTCAGGCCTACGAGGCAGTCGATGTCCGCAGGGAGGTCTATGACGTTCTATATTCGTTGAGGCCTGAGCGCGGGCCCTTGGATGACGAGACACTGTAATTCAGAGGTCCAGATCACGGATACCGTATAACCGGGTCGTGCAACCGGCCGCCTTCGGCGGCGGCTGACGGCCCGGTCCATTATATATCAGGGTGTTCTCAACGTCCGTTCTTGGCCGAAAGCGGCCCTGCCACCATACTTTCGGTTGGCAGGGCATAAGCTGGGTTAATCTTCCGTTCTCATCAACCACTCCTCGACGGTCTCAGCGCCGTGCTCATCTTTCCACGCCTTCAGCGTTTTCTGGTTGCCGCCGCGTGTCTCTACGACTTCTCCGGTGTTAGGGTTCTTGTAGATCTTCAGCTTGCGCTTAGCACGGCCAGTGCTCATGGTACTAGAGGCCTTGGTAGCGGACTGCTGCGGATCTAGGAGCTTGATGACTTCTGCAGCTGATTTGTCGAACTCACGCATCAGAGCCTCAAGTTTTTCTTTGAACTGAATCTCGACCTTGAGGCGATCATCATTCTTGAGCCTGTCCAGCTCTTCCTGAAGTTGCTTGAGCTGCTGTTCCTTGTGCATATAGCTGGTGAGAATAGACATGTAATTCCTTGTGCTGGTGAATGATAATCGTGATTATGGTGCCAACTTTAGATTTAATCAATGTATAGTAGGGCTCCTAATCGCCTAAGGGCGATGGCTTGCACTCGACCTTGTGAGACTGATCCAGACGATAAAACCCGAACAGATGGAAATCAGCCTGCCTTCATTGGCGGTGACATGGGCAGTGCAGGCTGGCTCGGAGAATATTGACAGCGTGGTAGTGTGGGCTGAGCAAGATCACTCATGAGTATCATTTTGATTAGTGGAAAAGACTCAATGCCACGGATATCCTACGGCTACCAAATGTGGCTCGTGTCGACCGATAGCAGATCCTACGATGGCTGCACGCTCCTCATTACCGCTTTAGGGAATTATGTTGAAAGGGTGTTTTGTAACCTTTTGGTGCCAGATGAGCGCAATACGTTACAGAATGTCGATGCTGTTAGGCTAGGTGTCGAGATGTGTAGCCCCCTGGTGTCAGGTACCAAGGGGGCTCTGGGCCAGCAGGTCATGTGGGTGACAAAATTCCATCAGTATTTCCGGGACATTGCGCCATGGAATCTCACTAGTGTTGGAGGTTCGGGATTGCAGGAATCGGTGGCCCTCGATGATAGTGGCCGGGAGGGGGAAAGGCCAGGGGCGAGGAAGCGAGGCCCTCGACCCTCAGGCCTTACTCCTCTTCATCGAGGGCCCAGTCGTCCTCGATGGCACGTCTCAGGCGACGTTCCTCCAGCAGGCCCTCCAGGCGCCGTCGGGCGCGCAGCTGTTCGGCGCGGCTGGCCGGGCGGGCACGGCGATAGTCGTCGTCATTGACGGCGTCGTCGTGGTCGTCCTCGTCGTAGATGTCGTCGTGAAGGGATTCGGGGCGCATGCGAAGTCCTCCCATGGCCAGGTGCCGCTCGCGGCGAGCGACGCTCCAAGCATTGCCCCGCGCGTCGCGAGGCCTCATCCGGCGCCGGTTGGCGGGCGCCTGACGGCTATATAAGACGGGAAACGCGAAAGCGCAACCCCCTGGCGGGCTTTTTACGCGCGGGGGAGGAGGGCGGGGAGGCGGCTCAGGACAGGCCGTGTTCGGCCTTCAGGCGCTCGAGTTCCTGCTGGGCCTCGACGCGCTCGGTGACGTCCTTCTGCACGCCGATGTAGTAGGTCAGGTTGTCGTCCTCGTCATAGAGGGGCGTGATCGAGAGCTCGTTGTAGAACAGGGTGCCGTCCTTGCGGTAGTTGCGCAGCACCTCGCGGCAGGGGCGGCCCTCCTTGAGCGCCTTGCGGATGATGGCCAGCGCCGGCTGGTCGCGGTCCTCGTTCTGCAGGAAGCGACAGTCGCGGTAGAGGATCTCGTCGGCGCTGTAGCCGGTCAGGCGCTCGAAGCCCTGGTTGACGTAGATGAGGATGTTCTCGTCGCCTTCCTGCTCGGCGACCACGATGCCATCCGCCGAGGCATCGACGATGCGTTCGAGCAGTTCCGGGCTGATCAAGGGGGATCGTTTCATCAGGGCGTTCCTGTCGCGGTGCCTGTCATGGTGCCGGCCGGTGTCGCCGGCTCCCTGTTGCGAAACAGCATGGCCAGCCGGACGCGAGATTTCAACGCCCGGCGCGGCGCTATTCCACCTCGGGCAGTCGTCGGGCGCTGGCGGCGGCGGCCAGGCCCGTGGCCGCCAGCACCGCCAGCAGGGCCGCGGTGCCGAGCCACTGGGCCAGGGCGCCGACCAGGCCGCCCACCGCCAGCATCAGCACCCCGGTCAGGGTGTTCGACAGCGCCACGTAGAGCGCCCGGTCCTCGGCTCCGGCCATGTCGACGAGATAGGTCTTGCGCCCCAGGCGTACCCCGGAGTGCACGATCACCAGCAGCGCATAGACCAGCGCATAGGGCCAGACGGTCTGGGTCCAGGCCGCCGGCCACCAGGCGAAGAGCGCCCCCAGCAGGCAGCAGGCCGCGGTCCCGAGCCCGCTGTCACGCATCACCGTACGGCTCGAGGCATCGGCGCGCTTGCCCCAGATGGGGCTGGCCAGCATGCCGGCCACCCCGGAGACGACGATCAGCACGCCCAGGCCGCCGAGGACCGCACCGCTCTGCTGCTGGCCGAGCAGGGCGACATAGGGCAGGGCCAGGGCGCTGGCGAGCAACAGCGCCCGGGACAGGTTGAAGTGCAGGAAGGCAGGGTCCTCGCGCAGCAGCCGCAGGCCGGTGCGGATCGCCGTCCAGGCGTTCCCGCCGCCCTCGACGGCGCCGGGGGTCTCCCGGATGCGGGCCGCACACAGCGCGTTGACGGACCAGCCCAGGACGGCGACCACCAGCAGGCTGGCCAGGACCAGCTCCCCGGGGCGGTCCTCGAACAGCATCAGCACGCCGCCGGCGGCGAGCGTCGCGGCGCCGGCCACGCTGCCGCTCCAGCCCATCAGGGTGCCGCGGCGCTGCTTGGCGATGGTCTTGCCCATCACGTCCTTGGTGGCGATCGATGACAGGCCGCGGGCCAGCGACAGCGCCACCAGCACGCCGAGCACCAGGGCCCCGCCGAGGCTGCCGCCGCCGACCAGGGCCAGCAGGGCCAGGGCCGCGGCGGCCAGGGCCTGGAGGAGGCCGCCTGTGACCCACACCCACTTGCGGATCGGTCGGCCGCGGATCAGGCCCGCCACGAACAGCTGGGGCAGCAGGGCCCCGGCCTCGCGGATGGGCACCAGCAGGCCGACCATCCACAGCGGCGCCCCGATCACCCCGAGCAGCCAGGGCAGCACCAGCCGGGCACTGGCGAGCTCGTCGGCAAGCTTGTTGCCCAGTGCGGCCCCGAGGTGCAGGAAGAAGTTGCGCGGCTGCTCCCGGCAGGCCTCGTCGGGGATGTCCCGGCACATCCGGCTGTCCTCGTCGCCGGTGAGCCACTCGTAGAGGCGGGACTGGCTGATCTCGGGCTGGGCCATCGAACCTCCCTGGCGGTATCATGGCCCGATCATTCTTGCGACAGGCGAGGGCCCATGTCACGCATCCGGATTCACTATTGCACCCAGTGCCAGTGGTTGCTGCGCAGCGCCTGGTACGCCCAGGAACTGCTCTCCACCTTCGGCGAGGACCTGGACGAGGTGGCCCTGGTGCCGTCCCACGGCGGCGAGTTCGAGATCTTCTGCGACGACGAGAGCCTCTGGGAGCGCAAGCGCGACGGCGGCTTCCCGGACATCAAGGCCCTCAAGCAGGGGGTCCGCGACCGCCTCGATCCCGCCCGGGATCTGGGCCATATCGATCGATAAGGTTGCGGGCTGCGCATCCCCAAGGCTATCCAGCTAGTCGGGGCTGATCCGTCAACAGGTCTACGAGGGGCGCTGTGACCCCCCCTGGGCGCTACCGACGCCATCCTTGGCGTAGGACCCCCTCTATGATCTGTCCCCGGACCCCCTCGCCAGACCCAACTGCGCTTGCCCTGTGCGCATCCCGGGATGGCGTGAACGAGGGAAGGGACTGAAACGAGGAAAGGGAGTTGTCATGACACCGGATCGCCGCGCAATATGCTTCGGGCTGGGGGCCGTGGGCCTGTGGTCCACGGTGGCCACCGCCTTCAAGGTGGCGCTGCAGCACATGACGCCGCTGGAGCTGATGTGGATCGCCTCGCTGGTCTCCTGGGCGCTGATCGGCGCCCTGGTGGTCCGCCGTGGGCTGCTCGGCGAGGCCCTGGGCCGGGGCTGGCGTACCGCCGCCTGGGCGGGGCTGATGAACCCGGTGGCCTACTACCTGGTGCTGTTCGCCGCCTACGATCGCCTGCCCGGCCAGGAGGCCATGGCGCTCAACTACACGTGGGCCCTGGCCATGGCCCTGCTGGCCGTGCCCATCCTCGGCCAGCGGCTGACCCGCATGGACATCCTGGCGGGCCTGATCGCCTATTCGGGGGTCTGGGTCATCGCCACCCGCGGCCGGGTCCTCGACGTGGCCTTCGCCGATCCGCTGGGGGTCGGCCTGGCGCTGGTCTCGACCCTGCTGTGGGCGCTCTACTGGCTGCTCAATGCCCGGGATCACCGCTCCCCGCTGGTGGCCCAGTGGCAGAACTTCAGCGTCGGGGTGCCGGTCCTCACCGCCCTGGTGGTACTGGGACCGGGCCTCCAGTGGGTCGGCGGCACGGGGCTGGCGGCCGGTATCTATGTGGGACTCTTCGAGATGGGGATCGCCTTCGTGCTCTGGCAGCTGGCGGTGCATACGGTATCGCGCACGGCCAAGGTCTCGAACCTGATCTTCCTCTCCCCGCCGGTGTCGCTGGTGTTGCTGTACGTCATCGTCGGCGAGCCGATCCTGCCCTCGACCCTGGTCGGGCTGGTGCTGATCCTCGGCGGCCTGGGCCTGCAGCAGTGGCAGAAGGCCCCGGCCACCCCGGTCGACGCTCAGTCCTGACGCGCGGCCAGTTCGATGCCCTGCGCACGCAGCAGCGGGGCCAGCCTCGGCCAGACGTTGTCGAGCAGGGCCGGCTGGGCCTCAGCGGTGGGATGGAGGCCGTCGGCCTGCATCAGCTCCTCCTCCAGGGCCACGCCCTGGAGGAGGAAGGGCACCAGCGGGACGCCGTAGCGGTCCGCCAGCCGACGGTAGACGCCGGTGAAGGCATCGCGGTAGGCCGGGCCGTAATTGGGCGGGATGTCGATGCCGAGCAGCAGCACCTCGGCCCCGGCGGCCCGGCTCGCCTCGATCATGGCCGCCAGGTTGGCGCGCATCTGCCCCGGAGGCAGGCCGCGCAGGCCGTCGTTGCCGCCGAGCTCGAGCAGAACAATAGCCGGGGCATGCTGTCGCAGCAGCTCGGGGAGGCGCGTCGCCCCGCCCCGCGTGGTTTCCCCGCTGATACTGGCGTTGACCACCCGGGCCTCGCCCGCCAGCCGTGTCGCCAGTAGGCTGACCCAACCGGCCTGGCGCTCGATGCCGTAGGCGGCGCTGAGGCTGTCACCCATCACCAGCAGCACCGGGCGCTCCGCGGCCTGGAGGGGGCCGGCCAGCAGCAGGATCAGCCACAGCAGGCCCAGTGCCGTGTGATGTCGACCAACAGGGAAGCGCTTCGTCATGTCCAATTCCTTTCCGGCGGATGCCTCGCCCATCCTACACGCCGCCCACCTCACCAAGCGGGTCGAGAGTGGCGAGCGCTCGCTGACCATTCTGAGTGATCTCGACCTCTCGGTGTTCCCCGGCGAGAGCGTGGCGATCCTCGGCCAGAGCGGGGCGGGCAAGTCGACCCTGCTCGGCCTGCTGGCCGGGCTCGACGCCCCCAGCGGCGGCGAGCTCCGGCTGTTCGGCGCCTCCCTGGCCGAGCTCGACGAGGACGGCCGAGCCCGGCTGCGCGCCGGGCGCGTCGGCTTCGTGTTCCAGAACTTCCAGCTGTTGCCGACCCTCACGGCGCTGGAGAACGTGCTGCTGCCCCTGGAACTGTCGGGGGACGGCGAGGCGCCGGCCCGGGCCCGCGAGTGGCTCGACCGGGTGGGCCTCGGCGAGCGCCTGGACCACCTGCCCAAGCAGCTCTCCGGCGGCGAGCAGCAGCGGGTGGCGCTGGCCCGGGCCTTCGTCACCGGCGCTGAGCTGGTCTTCGCCGACGAGCCCACCGGCAACCTCGACCCGGCCACCGGGGAGCGGATCATCGACACCCTCTTCGCCCTCAATCGCGAGGCCGGCACCACCCTGGTGCTGGTCACCCATGACCACGCCCTGGCGCGGCGCTGCGATCGTTGCCTGCACCTGGTGGCGGGGCGCCTCGCCGAGGGCGACCCGGCGGAGGTCGCGCCATGAGCGGCCGGGCCTCCGGCGCCATGGGCCTCGCCTGGCGCGGCCTGCGGCGCGACCTGCGGGCCGGCGACGTCAGGGCGCTGTTCCTGGCGTTGGTGCTGGCGGTGGCCGCGGCGACCATGATCGGCTTCTTCCTCGATCGCCTGGAGCGCGGCCTGACCCGCCAGGCCGGCCAGCTGCTCGGCGGCGACCTGGTGCTCGAGCAGTCCCGGCCCTTCGACGCCGCGCTGCGCGCGACCCTGGAGGAGGCCGGGCTCGCGCTCTCCGACCAGGTCGACATGGTGTCCATGGTCAGTCGCGGCGAGGCCTTCCAGCCGGCGAGCCTCAAGGCGGTGGACGACGCCTACCCCCACTACGGCGTGTCCCGGGTGGACCGCGGCGAGGGCGTCGAGGCCCTGGCCCGCGGGCCGCTGCGCGGGCGGGTCTGGGTCGCCCCGCGGCTGGCGCTGCTCCTCGACCTCGCCCCCGGCGACCGCCTGCGGGTCGGTCGGGTCACCCTCGCGGTGGGCGGCATCATCGAGCGCGAGGCCGATCCCTCGGCGGGCTTCGGCAGCTTCAATCCGCGGCTGATGATGCACGTCGACGACCTGCCGGCCACCGGCCTGGTGCAGCCGGGGTCGCGCATCGAGTACGAGATCCTGGCCGCCGGCCCCGCCGAGGCCGTGGCCGGGCTCGATCCGCTGCTCGAGCGGTTGCGCCGCGACGGCGTCGAGGTGCGCGACGTGCGCCGGGATCGCCCCCGGCTGGGCAGTGCCCTGGCGCGGGCCGACCGCTACCTGAGCCTGGCCGGCCTGGCGGCGGTGCTGCTGGCCGGGGTGGCCGTGGCCATGGCCACCCGCCGCTACGTCGAGCGCCACCTGGACACCGCGGCCCTGCTGCGCTGCTTCGGGGCCAGCCAGCGGACCCTGGTGCGGCTGTTCGCGCTCCAGCTGCTGTGGCTGGCGTTGGCGGCCTCGGCCCTCGGGGCGCTGCTGGGCCTGGCTGGCCAGGCGGCCCTGCTGGCCCTGCTCACCGCGGTGATGCCGGTCGAGCTGCCGCCCCCGGGGCTCACCCCGCTGTGGCTCGGCGGGCTCACGGCGCTGGCCGTGCTGGGCGGCTTCGCCGGGCCGACCCTGCTCCGGCTGCGCCGGGTCAGTGCACTGAAGGTGCTGCGTCGGGAGCTGGATCCGCTGCCGCCCTCGGCCTGGCTGGTGGTGGGGGTGGCCGCGGCGGTGTTCGGGGCCCTGCTGTGGCTGTATTCCGGCGATCCTGGCCTATCCCTGGCCCTGCTGGTGGGCGGCGGCCTGGCGCTGGTGGCGCTGTGGGGCCTCGGCGGCGGCCTGCTGGCCCTGCTGCTGCGCTTCTGCGCCCGGCTGCCCCAGCGGGGCGGCGAGGGCGCCTGGCAGGCGCTGCGCCTGGGGGGGCGACAGCTGGCCCGGCGGCGCCGCTCCAGCCTGGGCCAACTGCTGGCCTTCGCCGTGGCCTTCTTCGCCATGGCGATGATCGCCCTGGTGCGCGGCGACCTGCTCAGCGCCTGGCAGGCCCAGTTGCCCGAGGACACCCCCAACCACTTCGCCATCAACATCCAGCCCGGCGAGCGGGAGGCCTTCGAGACGGCCCTGGCGGGGGCCACCGAGGCCCGCACCGCCCTCTATCCCATGGTGCGCGGACGCATCACCGCCATCGACGGCCGCCCGCCCCGGGAGGCCGTGCCCGAGGAAGCCCGGGGCGACAACGCCCTGCGCCGCGAGCTCAACCTGACCTGGCGCGAGACCCTGCCGGAGGGCAACCGGCTGGTGGCCGGCGAGTGGTTCGCGGCACCCCCGCCCGCGGCCCGCCAGGGCTGGTTCTCGGCCGTCGAGGCCGACGGCCGGACCCCATCGGTGCCGATCTCGCTGGAGAGCGGGCTCGCCGAGCGGCTGGGGCTGGCACTGGGCGATACCCTGACCTTCAGCATCGGCAGCGACACCATCGTCGGCGAGGTGACGAGCCTGCGCGATCTGGACTGGGACAGCTTCCGGCCCAACTTCTACGTGATCTTCCCCCCCGGCGTGCTGGAGCGTTTCGGCCACAGCTACATCACCGCCTTCCACCTCGACGGCCGCGATCGGGAGACCCTGCGTCGGCTGGTGAACGAGTTCCCGGCGGTCACCCTGCTCGACGTGGAGGCGATCCTCGCCCGGGTCCGCGAGGTGCTGACTCAGGTGACCCGGGCCGTGGAGCTGGTGCTCGGCTTCGTGCTCCTGGCGGGCATCAGCGTGCTCTACGCGGCGCTGACCGCCAGCCTCCCGGTGCGCGCCCACGAGGCCGGCCTGCTGCGGGTGTTCGGCGCCGGCAATCGGCTGCTGTCCCGCGTCCAGGGCGCCGAGTTCGCCCTGCTGGGCCTGGCCAGTGGCCTGCTCGCCGCGCTGCTGGCCGAGCTCGCCGTGGCCGGCCTCTACTGGGGCTGGCTGGATCTCGTCCCGCGGGTACACTGGGGGCTATGGGCCTGGTTGCCCCTGGGCGGCGCCCTCACGGTCGGCGTGATCGGCCACCTGCTGTCCCGGGGCCTGCGCCGCCAGGCACCGGCGGCGAGCCTCGGCCTGCTGGGGGAGACCTGACGCCGGCAGGAATCACCGGGCCAGGGAGGAGGGATGAAGGAAGCGCTGCGCCACCGACGAGATGTTCGTCCATACTCATGACGTCGGCGGCGGCTGGGCGCTGATCGACGCCAACGACAAGCGCCGCGCCCGCCACGCCGTGCTCGACCACGTCAAGGCCCTGCTCGAACGCCGCTTCGCGGCGCCCGAGCGAGGGGCGCCCGGAGGGCGCATCGCATCATCGATCACAGAGGAGGTGACAGTCATGTCCACCACGCTGACCCGGGGCGCGGCGCTGGCCGCGCTGCTCCTGGGGCTGTCCGGCCCGGCCCTGGCCGATGCCGAGCGGCTCGAGGCCGACCTGCGCGCGCTGTTCGCCGACACGCCCGGCGAGCTGTCCATCGGCGAGGTCTCCGATAGCCTGCTGGGCGGCAGCACCACCGCCGAGGACCTGGTCTTCGTCGGCGATAACGGCGACCGGCTGCGGCTCGATCGCTACACGGTCGAGGGCGACTACGACCGGCCCGACGAGGTGGTGATGGAAGGCCTGCGCCTCGAGGCCCAGAACGACGAGCCGGGCGTCATCAGCGCCGAGCGGCTGGTGGTCGGCGAGCCCTCCCGGCCGCTGCTGGCCCTGCACGACCTGCCGCTGGACGGCGAGCTCGCGGCCGCCGAGCTGACCATCGACGGCCTGGCGATGAGCCGCGAGACGCCGCGCACTCGGGTCGAGGGGGGCAAGGAGGTCTTCCTCGGCACGGCCACCGGGCGGCTGACCATCGAGCACCTGTATGCCACCGAGCTCTCTCGCCAGGCCATCGGCCGCCTGGAGATGACCGGCATCCGTGGCAGCGGGGAGCAACTGGAGGACATCGGCGACGGCCACTTCTCGCTGGCGTCTATCAGCCTGGCGGGGCTGCGCGGGCTCGACCGGGAGCAGGAGGAGCGGACCCTCGAGCGACTGGAGCTCAGCGACCTGAGCATCGAGGCCGAGCGGCTGGTGGCGACCCTCGAGCGCCTGCGTCTCGACGGCGACATGACCGACGGCGGGGGCGGGATGTGGCTCGAGTCCCTCGAGCTCGACCTGGCGCGGATGGTCGAGCTGGCCCCGGAGAACGAGCAGACCCAGCTGCGCATGGCCAGCAACGTGCTCACCGGCGGCAGCGGCCGGCTGACGGTCGATGCCGCCTTCGACGGCGAGTGGCAGACCGTCGGGCCCGAGAGCCTGTTGACCGGCGAGAGCCGGATCACCGCCGGCGATGCCTTCCGCTGGACCATCGATACCGAGCTGCCGGTGCGCCTGCCCGAGGGGGTCGAGCCGTCGACCTACCTGGCCGAGATGAACAGCCTCGAGGGCGTCACCCTGCTCGGCGGCGAGATCGAGACGACCCTGACCGAGCTCGGCCTGTTCGGGCGCATGCCGGCGGTGATGGCGGCCAGCCGGGGCGTCAGCGAGGCCGACTTCCTGGCCCAGGCGCGGACCCAGGCCAAGGGCTTCGGGACCATGCTCGGGGCGGAGTTCGGGGCCATCCTCGACGGCGTGGTGGACATGATGGAGGGCAAGGCCAGCGAGCTGGTGATCCATCTCTCCCTGCCGGCGGAGACCGGCATGGACAAGCTCGCCGACGACCCGCTGATGCTGCCGAGCAAGCTGTCGATGCGCGTGGAGACGCACTGACCCTTCAGTATTTCTGAAGCTCGCATGAGAAATGATGGGGCGCACCATGACGGGCTTTCATGTGAAAGCCGTCATGGGCTGGGGTATCATGACGTCCTTCGATTCTCCCGTGATGCGAGGTTTCCCGCCGATGTTCAGCCGTGATATGCAGATTGCCGGTTTCGATGACGCCCTGTTCGATGCGATGCAGAAGGAAAGCGCGCGTCAGGAAGCGCACATCGAGCTGATCGCCTCCGAGAACTACGCCAGTCCCCGGGTGATGGAGGCCCAGGGCAGCCAACTGACCAACAAGTACGCGGAAGGCTATCCCGGCAAGCGCTACTATGGCGGTTGCGAATACGTCGACATCGTCGAGCAGCTGGCCATCGACTACGCCAAGCAGCTGTTCGGCGCCTCCTACGCCAACGTCCAGCCCCATTCCGGCTCCCAGGCCAACGGCGCCGTCTTCCAGGCGCTGGTCAAGCCGGGCGACACCGTGCTGGGCATGAGCCTGGACGCCGGCGGCCACCTGACCCACGGCGCCAAGCCGAACTTCTCCGGCAAGCACTACAACGCCGTGCAGTACGGTATCGACGAGAACGGTCGCATCGACTACGACGAGGTCGCCAAGCTGGCCCGCGAGCACCAGCCGAAGATGATCATCGCCGGCTTCTCGGCCTACTCCCAGATCATCGACTGGGCGAAGTTCCGCGAGATCGCCGACGAGGTGGGCGCCTACCTGCTGGTCGACATGGCGCATGTCGCCGGCCTGGTGGCCGCCGGGGTCTATCCGAGCCCGCTGTCCCACGCCCACGTGGTCACCACCACCACCCACAAGACCCTGCGCGGCCCGCGTGGCGGCCTGATCCTCTCCAGCGAGGGCGACGCCGACATCGAGAAGAAGCTGCAGGCCGCGGTCTTCCCGGGCATCCAGGGCGGTCCCCTGGAGCATGTCATCGCCGCCAAGGCGATCTGCTTCAAGGAGGCCATGGCGCCCGAGTTCAAGGCCTACCAGCAGCAGGTGGTCACCAACGCCCAGACCATGGCCGGCGTGTTCATCGAGCGCGGCTTCGACATCGTCTCCGGCGGCACCGAGGACCATCTCTTCCTGCTGTCGCTGGTCAAGCAGGGCCTGACCGGCAAGGACGCGGACGCCGCCCTGGGCCGTGCCCATATCACCGTCAACAAGAATGCCGTGCCCGGCGACCCGCAGAGCCCCTTCGTGACCTCCGGCCTGCGCATCGGCACCCCGGCGGTCACTACCCGCGGCTTCGGCGAGACCGAGTGCCACGACCTGGCCGGCTGGATCTGCGATATCCTCGACGTGATGGCTGAGGGCTCCGACACCGCCGCCATCGAGGCCGAGGTGAAGGGCAAGGTCGAGGCCGTCTGCGCCCGCTTCCCCGTCTACCGCTGAGCCGCGTCGGGCGCTGCCCGGCCGCTGTCCGACACGACGCCCCGTCCCGGCTTGCCCGGGACGGGGCGTCGTGCGTTCCGCGCCAGGGCCAGGACGGGGCCGCTGTTCGAGGTCCGGGCGTCGAGGGGGCGGGCTTCCCGACAGGTTGAGGCGCCTCTCCCCGGGCTTCGTTATGCTGACAGCGGGAAACCACCACATCGTGAGGAGGGGGCATGTCGACGCTGACGTTTCTGGGGGCGGTGGGCGAGGTGACCGGTTCGCGCTACCTGCTGGAGGTGGATGGCGAGCCGCGCCCGCACCGGCTGCTGCTGGAGTGCGGCATGCATCAGGGCGGCCGCGATGTCGAGGGGGCCAATGCCGTGCCGTTCGGGCGTCTGGCCACGGAGCTCGAGGCGGTGGTGCTGTCCCACGGCCACCTGGACCATGCCGGCCTGCTGCCCAAGCTGGTGCGGGAGGGCTACCGCGGGCCGATCCATTGCACCGCCGACACCGCCGAGCTGCTCGAGATCATGCTGGTCGACGCCGCCTTCGTGATGGCCAAGGACGTGGAATGGGAGAACCGCTGGCGGGGGCGGGCCGGCAAGCCGGCCATCGAGCCGCTCTACGACGAGGACGATGTCGCGCTGACGCTGTCGCTCTGCGAGCCTCACCGCTTCGGCCGGCCGGTGGCATTGCCCGGCGGCGTGACCCTGGTCTTCCGCGATGCCGGGCATATCCTGGGGTCGGCCATCGTCGAACTGGCCATCCCCTCCGGCGGTCAGCAGCGCCGGTTGGTGTTCTCCGGCGATCTCGGCAATCCCGATTCGGTGCTGATGAAGCACCCCGAGAAGGTCTATGACGCCGACCTGGTGTTGATGGAGAGCACCTACGGTGACCACGACCATCGGCCCCTGGCGGAGACCCTCGAGGAGTTCGCCCAGGTGCTGGAGGAGGCCCACCGGGACGGCGGCAATGTGCTGATCCCGGCCTTCGCCGTGGGCCGCACCCAGGAGATCCTCTACCACCTCAGCGTGCTCTATCACCAGGGGCGGCTGCGCCAGCAGATGGTCTTCCTCGACAGCCCCATGGCGATCCGCGTCACCGAGCTCTATGCCCGCAAACGTAAATCGCTCGACCCCGAGGACCTCGAGGTGCTCAACGTCGCCGCCCACGGCGATCCCGGACAGTACCTGCCGATCCTGCGCCTGACCCGCACCGTGGAGGAATCCATGGCCATCAACCGCATCCATGGCGGTGCCGTCATCATCGCCGGCGCCGGCATGTGCAACGGCGGGCGCATCGTCCATCATTTCCGCTACAACCTCGAACGCTCCAGCACCCGGCTGGTCATCGTCGGCTTCCAGGCCGAGGGAACCCTGGGCCGGGAGATCGTCGACGGCGCCGAGCGGGTCCGGGTGCTCGGCGAGGACCTGGCCGTCAAGGCCCGGGTACATACCCTGGGGGGCTTCTCGGCCCATGCCGGCCAGAGCGATCTGATCGGCTGGGCCGGCGCTTTCCATGGCCAGCCGCGCTTCTACCTGGTGCATGGCGAACCCCAGGCCTCGCAGGCGCTGAAGACGGTGCTGGCCGCAAGTGGCATCGAGGCCGAGATCCCGGTCTACCGTCAGCGCATCGAGCTCTAGTCCCCGACACACTGCCCCGCCCCAGACGCCATGGTGGGGCAACTATCCTGGTGGTAGGGCGGTCCCCCGCCCTCCGTGACCCGCCTGCACATGCCGCTTCGCGGGGCGGATGGGGGCGTGGACGGAAGCCCGTGCCCGCCCCTGCAGTCGGTTCCCCCCGACATGGCGCGGGAGAGTGGCGGCTCGGCTTTTAATGAAAAATAGTTCTTATGTTATAACAAACAATCCGTTCATGATGAGGTCATATCCGCACAAGCGTGACGCTCCGACCCCGCGTCTCCCACAGTTTCGCTGCCAACGGAGGCACACCATGTCCCAGCAGCCCATCGTCGAGGCCTTCTTCGACGAGCCCAGCAACACCTTCAGCTATGTGGTCCGCGACCCGGACTCGACGGCCTGCGCGATCCTCGACTCGGTGCTCGACTTCGACTACGCGGCCGGGCGCACCGACGTCCGTTCCGCCGACGCGATCATCGCCTACGTGCGTGAGGAGGGGCTCACGGTCGAGTGGGTGCTCGAGACCCACATGCACGCCGACCACCTCTCGGCGGCGCCCTACCTGCACGAGAAGCTCGGCGGCATGACCGGCATCGGTGGGCGCATCACCGAGGTGCAGGAGATCTTCGGCAAGGCCTTCAATGCCGGCGCCGAGTTCGCCCGGGACGGCAGCCAGTTCGACCGCCTCTTCGAGGAGGGCGACACCTTCGCCATCGGCGGCCTGGAGGCGCGGGTGCTGCACACGCCGGGCCACACCCCGGCCTGCCTGACCTACGTGATCGGTGATGCCGCCTTCGTCGGCGACACCCTCTTCATGCCCGACTACGGCACGGCGCGCTGCGACTTCCCCGGCGGCGATGCCCGCACCCTCTACCGCTCCATCCAGAAGGTGCTGGCTCTGCCCGGCGAGACCCGGCTCTTCCTGTGCCACGACTACAAGGCCCCGGACCGCGAGGAGTACCAGCACGAGACCAGCGTGGACGAGCAGCGCACCCACAACGTCCATGTCCACGACGGCATCGGCGAGGACGACTTCGTGAAGATGCGCACCCAGCGCGACGCCACCCTGGGCATGCCGCGGCTGATCCTGCCCTCGGTGCAGGTCAACATGCGCGCCGGCCGGATGCCGCCCGCCGAGGACAACGGCCAGGTGTACCTCAAGGTACCGATCAACCGTTTCTGACCCCGAGGAAGAGACGTCGATGAAGATTCAGCGACTCGAGCTGGGTCGCGAGACCTGCAAACCCCACCACTAAGGGAGACAAGACGCCTTGGATATCACGGCAAGCCTGCACGGCCTGGTCGGCGGCGTGCTGATCGGGCTCTCGGCCACCTGGCTGATGGTCACCATCGGCCGCATCGCCGGCGTCAGCGGCATCATCGGCACCCTGGTCACCGCCAGGCCCCGCGGCGACAGCGCCTGGCGCCTGACCTTCCTGCTGGGCCTGATCTCGGGGCCCCTGGCGCTGGCGCTCGCCGGCGGCGAGCTGGGTAACGTCCTCGGCCGGCCCGGCGCGGTCATCGGCGAGCCCGCCGGCGGCGTTGGCCTGATGCTCCTGGCCGGTTTGCTGGTGGGCGTGGGCACCGGCATCGGCAGCGGCTGCACCAGCGGCCACGGGGTGTGCGGCCTGGCCCGGCTGTCGCCGCGCTCCCTGGCGGCCACCCTGACCTTCCTGGTGGCGGCGATCGTCACCGTCTTCGTGGTCCGGCACCTGATCGGGGGTGGCGCATGAGACCCCTGATGGGCTATATCGCCGGGCTGCTGTTCGGCCTCGGCCTGGCCGTGTCCGGCATGACCGACCCGGCCCGGGTGCTGGGGTTCCTGGATCTTTTCGGGGCCTGGGACCCGACGCTGATGTTCGTGCTCGGCGGCGCGGTGGTCACCAACTTCGTCGGCTACCGCCTGGCCCTGCGCCGGCCCAACCCGCTGTTCGCCGCGGCCTTCCAGCTGCCCACGCGGCGCGACCTGGACGGCCGGCTGATCGGCGGGGCGACGCTGTTCGGCATCGGCTGGGGGCTGTCCGGCTACTGTCCCGGTCCGGCCTTCGCCTCCGTGGTCGGCATCACCTGGCCACTGGCCGCCATGCTCGCGGCCATGGTGGCGGGCTGGTTTCTGGCCCGGGCCTTGCCACCGCAGGGCTGAAGAGGTTCGCGTGGTAGCGCGACGTCGGGCGCCCGAGTGTCGGAGGCACCTTCGGCTTATCCTACCTGCAGCAAGCGGCAGGGCCGGCGTCGTAGGTCGGGTAGGCGAGCCGGCGAGCGCACCCGGCAGATCGCGTCAGGGCCGCGGGCCCAGGATCTCGGCCAGGCGTTCCTCGGAGGGCATTCCCTGGGCGGTCCGCAGGCGGTCGTCGACCCGGTAGACGAGCCCCGGCGTGGCCACCAGGCCGAGCCGCTCCATGAGGGTGTGGTTCTCCTGCAGCGCCAGCTCCCAGCGGCGGGGCAGGGCGTCGAGTGGCTCGACCGGCGTGCCCGCCTCATGGGCCGCCAGCGCCGCGGACGGGTCGTCGGCGGCCAGCAGCGAGATGGCCAGGCGCGGGCTGTCGCGTTCGAGGATGCCGACCATGACATGGCGCAATTGCACCTCGCCGGCCTCGACCCAGGGGCGGGCGGCCTGGAAGAACTGCCGACAGTAGGGACAGTTGGGGTCGGTGAAGACATAGACGATCCGCTCGGCGTCGTCACGGCCGTCGAGGATCCAGGCGCTGTCGGCCAGCGAGGCCCAGGTCTCGGCATCCTGCGGGCCATGCACCAGCCGTTCCAGCGGGGCGGCGGAGAGGTTGTTGCCCTCGGCATCCACCAGGTTGCCCACCACGGCATGTTCGCCGTCGGCGGTGACGAAGACGGTCATCGCCTGGCCGTTGGCGCTGGCCGCATAGCCGTCGAGCCCGCCCGGGGCCGCAAAACGACCATGGACCGTCAGCCCCTGGGCCTCCAGGGCCGCGAGCGGTGCCGGGCGCTCCTCGGCGGCGGCAGCGAGAGGCAAGAGCAGGGCGGCGGGCAGCAGGGCGCGGGACAGGGGCGGCATGGGGATCCTCCTTGAACGGGTGACCCCATGGAGACAGCCTCCGGCCCCGGGGGTTCGCTGGGCGTCAGGGCTCCAAACCCGTTACAATACGGCGACACCGTTTCCTGCCACGTCGGATACCCGCTATGCATTGCCCCTTCTGCGGCGCCCATGACACCCGCGTGACCGATTCCCGGCTGGTCGCCGAGGGCGATCAGGTGCGCCGCCGGCGCCAGTGTGCGGCCTGCGGGGAGCGCTTCACCACCTACGAGACCGCCGAGCTGGTGATGCCCCGGGTCATCAAGGCCGACGGCTCCCGCGAGCTGTTCGACGAGGCCAAGCTGCGCGCCGGCATGCTGCGCGCCCTGGAGAAGCGACCGGTCAGCGCCGAGTCCATCGAGGCCGCCGTGGAGCGCATCCGCCAGACGCTGCGGGCCCGCGGCGAGCGCGAGGTCCAGGCCCGGGACGTCGGCGAGGAGGTGATGCATGCCCTGAAGCGGCTCGACCAGGTGGCCTATATCCGCTTCGCCTCGGTCTACCGGCGCTTCCAGGACATCGACGAGTTCCGGGCCGAGATCGATCGACTCGCCCAGGAGCCGAGCTTCCGTCCCGACGAGCCGGGGCACTCATGACGGCGCCGCGGACCCCCGAGGCCTGGATGGCCCGCGCCCTGGTGCTGGCGCGTCGAGGCCTCTACACCACCGATCCCAACCCCCGGGTGGGCTGCGTGCTGGTCAAGGGCGACCGGCGGGTGGGCGAGGGCTGGCACCAGCGGGCCGGTGAGCCCCATGCCGAGATCCATGCCCTGCGCGCCGCCGGCGAGGCGGCCCGGGGGGCCACCGCCTACGTCACCCTCGAGCCCTGCTCCCACCAGGGCCGCACCGGCCCCTGCGCCGTGGCGCTGGTGGAGGCCGGCGTGGCACGGGTGGTGGTGGCCATGCAGGACCCCAATCCCCATGTGGCCGGTCGAGGCATCGCACGACTGCGCGAGGCCGGCATCGAGGTCGAGGTCGGCCTGCTCGAGGCGCAGGCGCGGGCCCTCAACCCCGGCTTCATCGCCCGCATGGCCCGTGGTCGGCCCTTCGTGCGGCTGAAGATGGCCATGAGCCTCGACGGCCGCACCGCCATGCGTTCCGGCGAGTCGCAGTGGATCACCGGCCCCTGGGCGCGGCGTGAGGTGCAGCGGCTGCGCGCCCGCTCCAGCGCGGTGATGACCGGCGTGGAATCGGTGATCTTCGACAACTCCCGGCTCACGGTGCGTGCCGACCAGCTCGAGCTGCCCCAGGGCGAGGCCATCGCCGCCCGCCAGCCGCTGCGGGTGGTGGTGGACTCTCGGCTGCGCCTGCCCGAGGCCGCCGCCTGCCTGCGCGAGCCGGGCCGTACCCTGGTGGCGACTCTCGAGGGGCAAGACGTCGAGCGCCGGGCCCGCCTCGAGGCCGCCGGCGCCGAGGTGCTGCCGCTGCCCGAGGCCGCCGGCGGCCGGGTCGACCTGGCGGCGCTGCTCGCCCACCTGGCCGGGCAGGAGGCCGTCAACGAGGTGCTGCTGGAGACCGGCGCGACGCTCGCCGGGGCCATGCTGGATGCCGAACTGGTCGACGAGATGCAGCTGTTCGTGGCCCCGACGCTGCTCGGCGGCGAGGCCCGGCCGCTGTTCGCCCTGCCGGGGCTGGAGCGCATGGAGCAGCAGCGCCCGCTGGAAATCCTCGATATCCGTGCCGTGGGCCGGGACTGGCGCATCACCGCCCGGCCGCGCCGGGACGCCTGAGGCCGCCGACCCGCGCGTCGCGAGGGGCTCGCCCCGCCCCGGCACCGGTCCACCACCACGACATGCGGCTGTCCGCGAGCGGCCGGGCACGCGCCTCGGGTGCGATCCACTGGCGCCGGACGCCGCACCACGGTACCCTGACGCGGTTTCGAGGTGGGCGACGCCCCACGGCGACCCGGTCGTCGTCAGGGCGCGACAGCCGCCACGCAGAATCAATGGAGATTCCATGGAGCACTCCTCCTCCGGGGGCCTGGCCCCCATCGCCGAGCTGATCGAGGATATCCGCCAGGGGCGGATGGTGATCCTGATGGACGACGAGGATCGCGAGAACGAAGGCGACATCATCATGGCCGCCGAGAAGGTCGAGGCCGAGCACATCAACTTCATGGCGCGTCACGCCCGGGGACTGATCTGCCTGCCGATGACCCGCGAGCGCTGCGAGCGGCTGCAGCTGCCGCTGATGGTCCGCGACAACGGTTCCGGCTTCGGCACCAAGTTCACGCTGTCCATCGAGGCCGCCGAGGGGGTGAGCACCGGGATCTCGGCCGCCGACCGGGCGCGCACCGTGCAGGCCGCGGTGTCCCGGGACGCCAGGGCGGAGGACATCGTCCAGCCCGGCCACATCTTCCCGCTGATGGCCGAGCCGGGCGGGGTGCTGCGTCGCGCCGGCCACACCGAGGCGGCCTGTGACCTGGCGGCCCTGGCAGGCCTGGATCCGAGCGGCGTGATCTGCGAGGTGATGAGCGACGACGGCAGCATGGCCCGCCGCCCCGAGCTCGAGCGCTTTGCCCGCGAGCATGGCCTGAAGATGGGCACCATCGCCGACCTGATCCACTATCGCATCCACAACGAGCAGACCGTCGAGCCCCGGGAATCGATGCCGGTCCAGACGCCCCATGGCGAGCTGACCCTGCACGTCTTCCGCGATCGCATCCAGGGCGCCCACCACCTGGCCCTGGTCAAGGGCCACCCGCACCCCGAGGCGCTGACCACGGTGCGCGTGCACCTGGCCAACGTGATGCGTGATCTGCTCTCGCTGCAGAAGGGCGAGGGGGGCAGCTGGGCCGCCCACGAGGCCGTGGCCGAGGTGGCCCGCGCCGAGCATGGTGTCTTCGTGCTGCTCGACGACGGCCGTCCCCGCCAGGACCTCCAGGACCTGCTCGACCTGTTCCTGGAGCGTCGCCGCGCGCCGCGCACCACCGAGTCCGACGGTGCCGGCAACTACCTCACCATCGGGACCGGCTCGCAGATCCTGCGCGACCTGGGGGTGGGGCGCATGCGCCTGCTCAGCTCACCCTGGAAGTTCTCGGCGCTCTCCGGCTTCGACCTGGAAGTCGTCGAACGGGTCGAGCCCGGCCAGTCGTTCGTCGCCGAGGATGACGCCGACGCCTGAGTGACCGTCACCGACACATTGACATGACGCCGCCCGTCGCGGCGTCATGTGGATTCCGTACCACCGGGTTCAGCAGGAAACAGACCATGCAACCGATTTCCCAAGTCGAAGGCAGCTTCGTCGACGTCGATGGCCGCTACGTGATCGTGGTGGGCCGCTTCAATCATCATGTGGTGGACAGCTTGGTGGAAGGCGCCGTGGACAGCCTGGTGCGGCACGGCGTGGATGCCGAGAACATCGATATCGTCCACACCCCCGGCGCCTGGGAACTGCCGCTGGCGATCAAGCGCGTGCTCCGGGTGGCGCGGCCCGAGGCGGTGATCGCCCTGGGCGCGGTGATCCGCGGCGGCACCCCGCACTTCGAGCACGTGGCCGGCGAGTGCAACTCGGCGATGAGCCGCCTGCAGCTGGAGTTCGATACCCCGGTGGCCAACGGCGTGCTGACCGTCAATTCCATCGAGCAGGCCATCGAGCGGGCCGGCACCAAGGCCGGCAACAAGGGCACCGAGGCGGCCATGGCGGCCATGGAGATGGTCTCGCTGCTGCGCTGCTTCGGCGACGACACCACCGGGGGTGAGCGATGAGCGAGCAGCGCCGGGCGCCGTCGAAGGCCCAGCAGTCCCGCCATGCGGCCCGCGAGCTCGCGGTTCAGGGGCTCTACCAGTGGCAGCTGACGGGCAAGTCGATCGCCATGGTGGAGGCGGAGTTCCGCAGCCAGGTGGCCGACGACGACCTGGAGGACCACGAGAACTGGCACAAGGTCATGGAGATCGCCGACCTGGCGCTCTTCCATGACCTGCTGCACGGCGTGGTGCGCCATCGCGAGGAACTGGACCGGGCCATCGCCCCGCTGCTCGACCGCCGCCTCGAGGACCTGGATGCCATCGAGCGCGCCATCCTGCGCCTGGGCGCCTACGAGCTCGCCAAGCGCCTCGAGGTACCCTACCGGGCGGTGATCAACGAGGGCGTCGAGCTGGCCAAGTCCTTCGGCGCCACCGAGGGGCACAAGTATGTCAACGGCATTCTCGACAAGCTCGCCGCGAGGCTGCGGTCCGCCGAGGTCTCCGCGCGCCGACGCTGAAGACGATGCCCCGGATGCGCAGTGAATTCGAGCTGATCGCCCGCTACCTGGCCCCCGCCCCGGCCCCCGCCGCGGCGGGGGTGGCCCTGGGGGTGGGCGACGACTGTGCCCTGCTGGCGCCGACCGCGGGCGAGCGCCTGGCGGTGAGCGTCGATACCTCGGTGGCCGGCGTGCACTTCCCCGCGGATGCCCCGCCCGGTGCCGTGGGCCACCGGGCGCTGGCGGTCAGCCTGAGCGACCTGGCCGCCATGGGAGCCCGGGGCCGCTGGTGCCTGATGTCGCTGACCCTGCCCACGGCCGACGACGCTTGGGTGGCCGCCTTCGCGGGCGGTTTCCACGCCCTCTGCGAGGCCTGCGGGGTCAGCCTGGCGGGGGGCGACGTGACCCGTGGCGAGCTGGCCGTGGGGGTCACGGTGATGGGCGAGGTGCCGCCGGCCGAGGCCCTGACCCGCGCCGGTGCCCGGCCCGGCGAGTGGCTGGCCGTGACCGGCGCGCTGGGTGGGGGCGCCGGGGGCCTGCAGCGCTGGCAGGCCGGCGAGCGTGACCTCGATCACCCCCTGCTCCGCCGCTACCTGTACCCCCTGCCGCGCCTGGCGGCCGGCCTGGCCCTGCGCGGCCTGGCCACCTCGGCCATCGACATCTCCGACGGCCTGCTGGCCGACCTCGGCCACCTGCGCGAGGCCTCCGGCATCGGCGCCGAGCTGTGGCCGGCCAGCCTGCCACTCGCCGAGGGGCTGGTCGAGGCGCTGGGCGAGGCCGCGGCCCGGCACGCCGCCCTGGGCGGCGGCGACGACTACGAGCTGCTGGTCAGCCTGCCCCCCGAGCGCCTCGACGAGGCTCGAGCGAGGCTGGCGGCCCTCGAGTTGCCCCTGACGGTCATCGGCCGTGTCACCGCGGCCTCCGGGATCACCGGCGTCGAGGCCGCGGGCGTGTCCGGCTGGCAGCACTTTCCAGGAGACACGCCATGAACCGTGCCCCCCAGAGCGTCTGGCACCGCCCGGTCCACTTCCTCGCCTTCGGCTTCGGCAGCGGTGCCGTGCCCTTCGCTCCCGGCACCTTCGGGACCCTGGCGGCGATCCCCTTCTACTGGCTGATGTCCGAGCTGCCCCTGGGCTGGTACCTGATGGTGGTGGCCATCACCTTCGTGTGGGGCGTGTGGCTGTGCGAGAAGAGTTCCCGGGACCTCGGGGTCCACGACCATTCCGGCATCGTCTGGGACGAGTTCGTCGGCTATTGGCTGACCATGACCGCTGTGCCCTTCTCCTGGGAGGCCGCCCTGTGGGGGTTCGTGGTCTTTCGGGTCTTCGATGTCTTCAAGCCCTGGCCGATCCGCTGGGCGGATCGGCGGGTCGCCGGCGGCTTCGGGATCATGATCGATGACGTCCTGGCCGCCGTCTACGGTTGGAGTACCATGCACCTGTGGTTCTGGCTGCACTGAGCCGCGTCGGCGGGCCGGGACCGCCCAGTCGCGACAGGACGTCGGCCCCGGGACAAGGAGTGAAGGATGCGCAAGGAGCGCCTGATCGCGCCGGTGCTGGCGGTGGTGGCCCTGGCCTGGGCCGTGGCCCAGACCGTGGCCGGTCTGCTCTTCGAGCGTGAACTGGCTCGCGCCGTCGAGGACCTGCAGGCCAGGGGAGAGCTGTCGATCCGTCGCAGCGACGTCGAGCGAGGCTGGCTCGCCTCCCAGGGGGTGCTGCACCTGTCGCCGCTGTTCGGCGATGCCTGGCACGTCGATGTCGTCTACCGGGCTCGTCATGGGGTGCTCGGTACCCGCCTGGACGGGACCCTCGCGCCCCACATGGCGCCGGCGGGCGAGCCCCTCTTCGGTGCCGTGGAGGCCTCGCCGCCGCGCTGGGAGGCCCGCTATCACGTCCTTTCGGGGACCTTCGACGGCGCCCTGGTGCTCTCGCCGCTGGTCTTCCATCAGCAGGGGCGAACCCTGTCCCTGCAGGAGACACGCCTCGCCTTCCAGGGGGGCTTCGGCGACTGGCGGTTGCGCGCGCGGCTGCCCTCGCTGCGCCTCGACGACGGCGAGGCGCAGCTGCAGGCGGGGCCGGTGACCCTGGAAAGCCGCTACGCCTATACCGAAGGCGCCTATCATTTCACCCAGCAGGACCTGCTCAAGGTCGAGGGGCTGCGCTGGCACTCGCCGGGCCTGGTGCTCGACGCCGACGAGATCAGACTGCACAGCAAGACCGTGCTCGACGAGCAGGAACTGCGGATCCGCAGCGAGCTGACCCTCGGCGAGGTGCATTCCGCCGACCAGGTATTGCTGACCGGCGGGGTGACCGCCGAGCTGTCGCGGATCAACGCCGACGCCTTGCGCGAGCTGCTGGATGGGCTGCGGCGCGAGGCGGCACGGGGCTCCACCGATGCCACGGGGCGGGAAGTGCTGGCCGATCTCGCGCCGTCGCTGCGCGGCCTGCTCGCCGACTCGCCGCGGCTCGACCTCCTCGATGCCGACCTGGACAGCCCGATGCTGGGGCTGGCCCTGGAAGGGGAAGGCACGCTGATCTTCGATGCCCGCAACCTGGCGGCGCTGGACCCGCTGGCGCTGGCGTCACCGGCTGAGCGGGCCGAATGGCGGACCCGTCTCGACGGCGACTTCCTGTGGCGCCAGGTGCCGCCCGTGGTGGCGTTGTGGCTGGGGCTGCCCCTGGACACGCGGGAACTGCAGATCGACGTGGTGCGCGGCGAGGTGCGACTCAACGGTCGGCCCCTGCCACCGGTCCTCGAACGCCTGCTATGACTTGAAGTTCGGCATCGGTGCCCGCATCCCGGAGACACCACCGGGCGAGATGTCCCGTCCCTTCAGGATTGAGGTACGCATGAGCGAAGACGATCAGCGCTTTGAACAGGGTGGCCTGGACTGGATCCAGGCCGACGCCGAGGACGACCACGCCCCCGAGCTCGACGAGCGGGGCGGTCATGCAGTGGTGCCGGCCAGCGACACGCTGCCCGAGCGGGTCTACCTGCTGCCGATCCACAATCGTCCCTTCTTTCCCGCCCAGGTGCAGCCACTGGTGATCAACCGCGAGCGCTGGGAGGAGACCATCCGCCGGGTCGGCAATACGCCGCACCAGATGGTGGGGCTGGCCTTCGTCGGCGAGACCGGAGTGGATGAACTCGGCTACGACGACTTCCCGGAAGTCGGCACCGCCGTCAAGGTGCACAAGCTGCAGGGCGAGGACGCCCAGTTGCAGTTCATCGCCCAGGGCATGCGGCGCTTCCGCATCCAGCGCTGGCTGTCCCGGACGCCGCCCTACCTGGTGGAGGTGAGCTATCCCCGCGAGCCGGTCGACGCCGAGGACGACGAGACCCGGGCCTACGCCATGGCGCTGATCAACGGCATCAAGGAGCTGTTGCCGATCAACCCGCTCTACGGCGAGGAGCTCAAGCACTATCTCAACCGCTTCAGCCCCCATGAGCCGGGCCCCCTGACCGACTTCGCCGCGGCCATCACCTCGGCCAAGGGCCCCGAGCTGCAGGACGTGCTGGCGACCCTGCCGGTCATGGAGCGCATGCAGAAGGTCCTGCCGCTGCTGCGCAAGGAGATCGACGTCGCCCAGTTGCAGAGCGAGATCAGCGAGCAGGTCAATGCCCAGATGCAGGAGCGCCAGCGGGAGTTCTTCCTGCGCGAGCAGCTCAAGGTCATCCAGCGCGAGCTGGGCATCTCCAAGGACGACCGCGAGAACGACGTCGACACCTTCCGTGCCCGCCTCGAGGACAAGGTCGTGCCGGAGCGGGTCATGGAACGCATCGACGACGAACTCGACAAGCTCTCGGTGCTGGAGACCGGCTCGCCGGAGTACGGCACCACCCGTCACTACCTGGACTGGCTGACCTCGCTGCCCTGGGGCGTGACCAGCGACGACCAGCTCGACCTGGGCCATGCCCGTGAGATCCTCGATCGCGACCATGACGGCCTCAAGGACGTCAAGGAGCGCATCGTCGAGTTTCTCGCCGAGGGCACCTTCAAGGGGGACGTGGGGGGCTCCATCCTGCTGCTGGTGGGGCCGCCGGGCGTCGGCAAGACCTCGGTGGGTCGTTCCATCGCCGAGGCCCTGGGCCGCCAGTTCTACCGCTTCTCGGTGGGCGGCATGCGCGACGAGGCCGAGATCAAGGGCCACCGCCGCACCTATGTCGGTGCCATGCCGGGCAAGCTGGTCCAGGCCATCAAGGAGGTTGACGTCGAGAACCCGGTGATCATGCTCGACGAGATCGACAAGATGGGCCAGTCCTTCCAGGGCGACCCGGCCTCGGCGCTGCTCGAGGTGCTCGACCCGGAACAGAACGTCGACTTCCTCGACCACTACCTGGACGTGCGGCTGGACCTCTCCAAGGTGCTCTTCGTGTGCACCGCCAACACCCTGGACTCGATTCCCCCGGCACTGCTCGACCGCATGGAGCAGATCCGCCTCTCCGGCTACATCGCCGAGGAGAAGATGGCCATCGCCAGGCACCACCTCTGGCCCAAGCTGCTCGAGCGCGACCGCATCCCCAGGAAGCGCATCAACCTCACCGAGGCGGCGCTGCGCCAGGTCATCGAGGGCTATGCCCGGGAGGCCGGGGTGCGCCAGCTCGAGAAGCAGCTGCATCGCATCGTTCGCAAGGCGGCGGTCAAGCTGCTGGAGAACGGCCAGCAGGCGGTCAAGGTCTCGGTGAAGAACCTGGAGGACTTCCTCGGCGCGCCCACCTTCCGCAAGGAGAAGGTGATGAAGGGCGAAGGCGTGGTCACCGGCCTGGCCTGGACGGCCATGGGCGGGGCGACCCTGTCGGTGGAGGCCGGCAAGGTCCACGCCCTGGACCGCGGCTTCAAGCTCACCGGCCAGCTGGGCGATGTCATGAAGGAGTCGGCCAACATCGCCTACAGCTACGTGCTGGGGCATCTCGGTGAGTACGGCGCCGATGCGGACTTCTTCGACTCGGCCTTCGTGCACCTGCACGTGCCGGAGGGGGCGACGCCCAAGGACGGCCCCTCCGCCGGGGTGACCATCACCACCGCGTTGCTGTCGCTGGCCAAGCACCGGTCCATCGACCGGCCACTGGCCATGACCGGCGAGCTGACCCTGACCGGCCAGGTACTGCCGGTGGGCGGCATCCGCGAGAAGGTGATCGCCGCCCGGCGCAGCGAGATCTTCGAGGTGATCCTGCCCGAGGCCAACCGCCGCGACTACGAGGAACTGCCCGACTACCTCCGCGAGGGCATGACCGTGCACTTCGCCGGGCGCTATCGGGACGTGGCCAAGGTGGTGTTCGGTTAGCGAGGGGCAAGGGGCAAGGATCGAGGCGCGAGGGGTGAGGAGATGGCGTGCCCCTCGCAGATCTGTCGACGTATCGGCCCCGAGCCGGTCATGCGAAGGCTGCCACGTGCCCGTCAATTCCTCCGGGCGCACCCGCCGATGGCATAATGGCGGGTGCGCCGTCTTATTGCCCGAACACCTTTTTCCCGAATCACAGGAATGCCCATGCCTCCCAAGGTTCATGCCGCCGGCCTGGCGCTGGCAGGCCTGCTGGCCAGCGGCGCGGCCCAGGCCGGCGAGACCCTCACCGTCTACACCTACGACTCCTTCGTCTCCGAGTGGGGCCCTGGCCCCGGCATCGAGGCGGCCTTCGAGGCCCGCTGCGGCGACTGCGACCTCGAGTTCGTGGCCCTGCCCGGCGGCGTCGACATCCTCCAGCGCCTGCGCCTCGAAGGGCGGGGCACCGCCGCCGACGTGGTGCTGGGCCTCGACATGAACCTGATGGCCGAGGCCCGGGCGCTGGACCTGCTGGCGCCCCACGGCGTCGACACGGCACCCCTCGACCTGCCCATCGAGTGGGACGACGCCACCTTCCTGCCCTACGACTGGGGGCATTTCGCCTTCGTCTACGACACCGAGCAGCTCGAGACGCCGCCCGGCAGCTTCGAGGCGTTGCTCGAGGCCCCCGAGGAGGTCCAGGTGATCCTCCAGGACCCGCGCACCAGTGTCACCGGCCAGGGCCTGATGCTGTGGATCAAGCACCTCTACGGCGAGCGGGCCCCGGAGATCTGGGCCCGCCTCGACGAGCGGGTGCTGACCGTGACCAACGGCTGGAGCCAGGCCTACTTCTCGCTGTTCATGAACGGCGAGGCGCCCATGGTGCTGTCCTACGCCACTTCGCCGGCCTACCACATGGGCGTGGAGGGCAGCGACCGCTACCAGGCGGCCGAGTTCGAGGAGGGGCACTACCTGCAGGTCGAGACCGCGGCCATGGTGGCGAGCACCGAGCAACCGGCACTCGCCCGGGACTTCCTGGCGTTCGTGCTGACCCCGGATTTCCAGCGCCATATCCCGCTGGGCAACGTCATGAATCCGGCCATCGACCTGGGCGAGGCGCTGCCGGCGGTATTCGACCGACTGATCGCCCCCGAGAGCCTGACCTTCACTCCCGAGGAGGTTCGCGAGCATCGCCGCGAGTGGATCCGTGAGTGGCTGAACGCCGTCGCCCGGTGAGGCCGGTGTCGCGCTGGGCGACGCTGTCGCGCTGGCCGCTGGGCTGGGGAGGCACCGCCCTGGTCGCGGTGGTCGGCCTGGGGGGCGGCAGCCTCGGGGCGCTGCTGTGGCAGGCCCGCGAGCTGCACCTGGCGCTGCTCTGGCAGGAGCCCTGGCTCGCCGCCGTGCTGCGTTTCACCCTGTGGCAGGCGAGCCTGTCGACGCTGCTGGCCATCGGCCTGGCGGTGCCGGTGGCCCTGGCGCTGGCCCGGCGTCCCCGCTTCCCCGGGCGGCGCCTGCTGCTGCGGGCCATGGAGCTGTCGCTGGTGCTGCCCAGCCTGATCGCGCTGTTCGGCCTGGTGGCCGTGCATGGCCGCCGAGGCTGGCTGGCGCCGCTGCGCGACGCCCTGGGCGTCCTGCCGGAGGACACCCTCTACGGGTTGTCCGGCATCGTGCTGGCCCATGTGTTCTACAACCTGCCGCTGGCGGCCCGGCTGATGCTGCAGGCCCTGGAGGAGGCGCCGACGGCTCAATGGCGCCTCGCCGGCCAGCTGGGACTGACGCGAGGCGCCCTGTGGCGCGCCCTGGAATGGCCGCGCCTCGCCCCTCTGCTGCCGCGCCTGGCGGCACTGGTCTTCACCCTGTGCTTCACCAGCTTCGCCATCGTCATGACCCTGGGCGGCGGCCCGCGTTCCTCGACCCTGGAGGTCGCCCTCTACCAGGCCATGAAGTTCGACCACGACCTGGCGCTTGCGGCGCTGCTGGCCCTGACCCAGCTGACCATCTGCCTGACGCTGTGGCTCCTCGCGCTGTCCCGGGGCGGCCCCCCGTCGCTGGCGGTGGGCGCCGTGCCGGATCAGGCTCATGGCCGCTGGTGGCGGCGCGATGCCGCCGGGCTCTCGCGACTCACCGATGCCTTCTGGCTCACCGGGCTCGCCGCGCTGCTGTTGCCGCCGCTGGCGGCGGTGCTGGTGGCCGGGGTCGGGGGGCTGCCCGACCTGCCCCGAGGGACGAGTCTCGCGCCCGCCGCCCTGCGCAGCCTGGTCATGGCCCTGGGCGCCGGCCTCGGCGCCCTGGCCCTGGCCGTGGCGCTGCTCTCGGGCAGCCACTGGCTGCGGGCGCGTCGCCATCCCCTCGGCGCGGCGGTCATGGAGGGCGGCGGCCAGCTGATCCTGGTGATCCCGGCGCTGGTGCTCGGCACCGGCCTGTTCCTGCTGCTGCGTCCGCGGCTCGGCAGCGGCTGGGAGGGCTACGGCCTGGTGGTGCTGGTCAATGCCTTCATGGCGCTGCCCTTCGCCATGCAGGTGGTGCGCGGGGCCATCCCGGGCCTTTCCGCCGCGGAGCAGCGCCTGGCCGACCAGTTCGGCGTGCGCGGCCGGGCCCGGCTGCGCTGGCTGGCCTGGCCGCGGCTGCGGCGCCCGCTGGCCCTGGCCCTGGCCTACGCGATGACGCTGTCGCTCGGCGATTTCAGCGTCATCGCGCTGTTCGGCAGCCCCGCGGCGCCGACCCTGCCGATGCTGCTGTTCCAGCAACTGGGCGGCTACCGCTGGCAGGGCGCGGCCGCCACCGCCATGCTGCTGCTCGCCCTGGTGGTGGCGATCTTCGCCCTGCTGGATCGAGTGACCCGGCGGCTCCCGCGCCACCCCTGGCCCCATTCCTCGTCCCACGAGACCCGCGATGCTCGACTGCCGTGACCTGACCTTCCACTACACCCGCTGCGATCCCGGGGAGATCCCCGACTTCTGCTTCACCTTCCGGCTGGCGCCGGGCGAGTGCCTGGCCGTGGAGGGCCCCTCGGGGTCGGGCAAGAGCACCCTGCTCGGCCTGCTGGCGGGGTTCCTGGAGCCCGGCGGGGGGCGTCTGACCTGGCGGGGGCGCGACCTGCTGGCGTGCCCGCCCTGGGAGCGTGGCATCACCACGGTCTTCCAGGATCACAACCTCTTCGATCACCTGCCGGTGTGGATCAACGTGGGCCTCGGCCTGGCCCCGGACATGAAGCTCTCCCGGGCCCAGCAGGGGCGGGTCCTCGCCGGGCTCGCCGAGGTGGGCCTCGAGGGGCTCCAGGACCGGCTGCCCGGGGAGCTGTCCGGCGGCCAGCGCCAGCGGGTGGCCCTGCTGCGAGCCCTGCTGCGGGGCTCGCCGCTGTTGCTGCTCGACGAGCCCTTCACCGGCCTCGACGAGGCCACCCGCCAGGGCCTCTGGGCGCTGGTGCGCCGCCAGCAGGCCGAGGGCGTGGCGGTGCTGCTGGTCAGCCACGATCGCGACGACATCGAGGCCCTGGCCGATCGGCGCTCTCGGCTGGCCGGCGGGCGGCTGGTCGCCGAGGGCCGCTAGCCGACGGCCGGTCGCGCACGGCGGGGCCCGCAGGTCCTCGGCACTGGCCTGGCGCCCGGGGCCATGACAGAATCGGGCGGACTGGACACCAAGATCGCCCGGGCCCCTGCTGCGTCGACATCCGCAGGGCCACGGGTGGCAGGCATCATCAAGAGGACACCATGCCCGAGTATCGTTCCCGCACCACCACCGCCGGCCGCAACATGGCCGGCGCCCGCGCCCTGTGGCGTGCCACCGGCATGAAGGATGACGACTTTCACAAGCCGATCATCGCCGTGGCCAACTCCTTCACCCAGTTCGTGCCGGGCCATGTGCACCTCAAGGACATGGGCCAGCTGGTGGCCCGGGAGATCGAGAAGGCCGGCGGGGTGGCCAAGGAGTTCAACACCATCGCCGTGGACGACGGCATCGCCATGGGCCACGACGGCATGCTCTACTCGCTGCCGAGCCGCGACATCATCGCCGACAGCGTCGAGTACATGGTCAACGCCCACTGCGCCGACGCCATGGTGTGCATCTCCAACTGCGACAAGATCACCCCGGGGATGCTGATGGCCGCCATGCGCCTCAACATCCCGGTGATCTTCGTCTCCGGCGGCCCCATGGAGGCGGGCAAGACCAAGCTGCTCGACCACGGCCTCGACCTGGTCGATGCCATGGTCATGGCCGCCGACGACAGCGTGGACGACGAGACCCTCAACGAGGTCGAGCGCAGCGCTTGCCCGACCTGCGGCAGCTGCTCGGGGATGTTCACCGCCAATTCCATGAACTGCCTCACCGAGGCGCTGGGCCTGGCGCTGCCCGGCAACGGCACCGTGGTGGCCACCCACGCCGATCGTCGCCGGCTGTTCGAGACCGCCGGCCATCGCATCGTCGAGCTGGCCAAGCGCTACTACGAGGGCGACGAGGCCCACCTGCTGCCGCGGGCCATCGGCGCCAAGGCGGCGTTCAAGAACGCCATGACCCTGGACATCGCCATGGGCGGCTCCACCAACACCATCCTGCACCTGCTGGCGGCGGCCCGGGAGGCGGAGATCGATTTCGACATGACCGATATCGATCGCCTGTCCCGGGAGGTGCCGCAGCTGTGCAAGGTGGCCCCCAATACCCAGAAGTACCATATCGAGGACGTCCATCGGGCCGGCGGCATCATGGCGATCCTCGGCGAGCTCGATCGTGCCGGGGTGCTGGATACCCGGGTGCCGACGGTCTACGGCGACAGCCTGGCCGCGGCCCTGGAGGAGTGGGACATCATGCGCTCGCCGAGCGCCGAGGTGGTGGAGTTCTACCGCGCCGGCCCCGGCGGCGTGCCCACCCAGGTGGCCTTCTCCCAGAGCGCCCGCTGGCCGAGTCTCGATGGCGACCGGGCCACGGGCTGCATCCGTGACCTCGAGCATGCCTTCTCCCGGGAAGGCGGCCTCGCCGTGCTCCAGGGCAACATCGCCCGTGACGGCTGCGTGGTGAAGACCGCCGGCGTCGACGACGCCATCCTGGTCTTCGAGGGGCCCGCCCATGTGGTGGAGTCCCAGGACCAGGCGGTGGAGCACATCCTCGACGGACAGGTGAAGGAAGGCGAGGTGGTGGTCATCCGCTACGAGGGCCCCAAGGGCGGGCCGGGCATGCAGGAGATGCTCTACCCGACCTCGTACCTGAAGTCCAAGGGCCTGGGCAAGGCCTGTGCCCTGCTCACCGACGGGCGTTTCTCCGGCGGTACCTCGGGGCTGTCCATCGGTCACGTCTCGCCGGAGGCCGCCGCGGGCGGGGCCATCGGCCTGGTGGAGAGCGGCGATATCATCCGCATCGACATCCCGGGCCGGGCCATCGACGTCAAGCTCTCCGACGAGGAGCTCGAACAGCGCCGCCAGGCCCAGGAGGCCCGCGGCCGTGACGCCTGGAAGCCGAGCATCCAGCGTGACCGCAAGGTCTCGGCGGCGCTCAAGGCCTATGCGCTGCTGGCCACTTCCGCCGACAAGGGTGCGGTGCGCGACCTGACCAAGCTCGATTGATGCATGACGAGCGCAGGGCCATTGCAGCTGGCTATGACGAAGGCCTGTCCGCCGGATCGGCCCCGAGCGACACGGCTGACTGCGATCGCCCTGATGACGGCCGCCCCGGGGCACCGGGGCGGATGATTCGATTCGCTTCAGCAGGGAAGCCGTCTAGATGAAGACCCAGACCCTCAACGTCGGCCTGATCGGCTTCGGCATGGCCGGCAGGACCTTTCACGCCCCCCTCATCCAGGCCGCCCCGGGGCTCGAGCTCACCGCCATCGTCTCCAGCGATACGGACGGGGTGCAGGCGGCCTATCCGGAGGTGACGGCCCACGCCAAGGTGGCGTCGCTGTTCGCCGATCGTGACATCGACCTGGTGGTGATCGCCACGCCGAACGAGACCCACTTCCCGCTGGCCAAGGCGGCCCTGGCCAAGGGCAAGCACGTGGTGCTCGACAAGCCCTTCGCGGTCTCCCTGGCCGAGGCCCGGCAACTCAAGTCCCAGGCCGACAATGCGGATCGGCTGCTCAGCGTCTTCCACAATCGCCGCTGGGACAGTGACTTCCTGACCCTCAAGGCGCTGCTCGACGAGCAGCGTCTGGGCCGGGTGGTCGAGGTGGAGTCACGCTTCGACCGTTTCCGGCCCGTGGTGCCCGATCGCTGGCGGGAGCAGCACCGTCCCGGCAGCGGTATCTGGTACGACCTGGGGCCGCATCTGCTGGACCAGGCCCGGGCGCTGTTCGGCATGCCCCGTGCGATCCTCCTGGAGCTGGCCTCGTTGCGCGACGGTGCCGAGATCGACGACGACTTCCTGGCGGTGCTGGAGTACGACCGGCTGCGTGTGACCCTCAGGGCCAGTACCCTGGTGGCCGAGCCCACGCCGCGTCTGCGGGTGAATGGCACCCGGGGAAGCTTCGTCAAGTACGGCCTCGATCCCCAGGAGGACTGGCTCAAGGAGGGCGAAAGCCCCCAGCCGGCCTGGGGAATCGACCCGTCCCCGGGGCGCCTGACCGTGAACGAGGGGGAGGGCGACGAGGTGGTGCTCGCCCATCACGAGCTCGAGAGCGTCCCCGGCGACTATCGGGCCTACTACGACGGCATTGCCCGGACCCTGCTGCGGGGCACCCCGCCGCCGGTGACCGCCGAGGAGGCGCTGGAGGTGATGACCCTGCTCGAGGCCGGCCTGGACAGCTACCGCCAGGGGCGCTGGGTCAAGCTCAAGGAGGGGGGCAGCCTGCCGCGCCGGCTCCACGCCAAGGGGTAGCCGTCGCATGTCGCCCGGCCCTTGCCGATCACGGAGGCGGGCGGCTCCTTACCAGAGCGTGGGCTCGCTGGCCTCGCTGCGCAGCTTGTCGCGGGCGATGAACAGCGCCGCGATGGCCCGGGCCTCGTGGAAGTCCTCCCGGGCCAGCAGGGCGGATATTTCGTCCAGGGCATGGGTCTCGACGATCAGCGGCTCGGGCTCGTCCCCCGGCAGCCGCTTGGGGTAGAGGTCGCTGGCCAGCACCACCTGCATGCGATGGCGCATGTAGTTGGGCGCCAGGGTCAGCTCCACCAGCGGCTCGATGCGATGGGCCCCGAAACCGCATTCCTCCATCAGCTCGCGGTTGGCCGCGGTGACGAGGTCCTCCCCCGGGTCCACCAGCCCCTTGGGCAGCGTCAGGGCATAGTCCTCGACCCCCGCGGCATATTCGCGGATCAGCAGCACGTGCTCGGGGTCGGGCATGGCCACGATCATCACCGCCCCGACGCCCCGGCCGGTGCCGCCCAGTCGCTCGAAGGTCCGTTCGGCGCCGTTGGCGAAGCGCAGCTCCATCTCCTCGACGTGGAACAGCCGACTGCGGGCGACGCTGCGCCGGGCCAGGACATGGGGCTTGGAGGGATGGTGGTCGGACATGGCGTCTCCGGTGGGTCGGGTAGAACCGTCGCATCAAGGTGTTTCTGGTGGGGCTGATTCGGCGGCAGGTCTGCGAGGAGGCGCTGTGGACCCTTCCCTGGGCGCTACCGACGCCCTGCGGCGCTCTCGCGTCCCGCTTCGCTTGCAGGACCGGTGCTGGCCATCCATGGCCAGCCCGTTCTAAGCCGTGCTCCTCACCCATGGCGTAGGACCTCCTCTTCGACCTGTCCCCGACGCCCCTTCTCATATCCAGCAGTGGTTGCCTTGGTCGGTCGGGCGGCGGAATGCGTGCATGGCGTCGATTGGTTACACTATCACGTCTTCCCCCTTCGTAGACGTCACTGGCCTGCCCTGACGAGGAGCCAAGATGATCGACTGGCGCGCCATCGACACCGTCCTGCTGGACATGGACGGCACCCTGCTGGACCTGCATTTCGACAGCCACTTCTGGCTCGAGCACCTGCCGCGTCGCTATGTGGAACTGCACCGCCTCGACGAGGCCACCCAGGAGGAGGTCCGCGCACGGATCATCCGCGAGCAGGGCACCCTCAACTGGTACAGCCTGGCCTACTGGAGCCGTGAACTGGGCGTCGATATCCTGGCGCTCAAGCGGGAGGTGCAGCACCTGATCGGCCTGCGCAGCGACGCCCTGGACTTCCTGCGCTGGCTCAAGCAGGCGCACCCGCGGGTGGTGCTGGCCACCAATGCCGACCGCGAGAGCCTGGCCCTGAAGCTGCCGCTGACCGGCCTCGAGGACTTCGTGGACGCCATCGTCTCCTCGGCCGACCTGGGCGTGCCCAAGGAGGCCCAGGAGTTCTGGTTCGCCCACCAGGAGGTGGAGTCCTTCGACCCGGCCCGGACGCTGTTCATCGACGACAATCCCTCGGTGCTGGAGAGCGCCCGGGAATTCGGTATCCGCCACCTGCTGGGCATCAAGCAGCCCGACAGCCAGCGCCCCGAGAAGGAGCTCGAGGAGTTCATCGCCCTCGAGCGCTTCGCCGCCATCCTGCCCGACAACCTGCCGCCCCGGAGGCCGCGGGGATGACTAGCGTCAGGCTCGACAAGTGGCTGTGGGCGGCTCGCTTCTTCAAGACCCGTCAGCTGGCCAAGAAGGCCATCGAGGGTGGCAAGGTCCACTACAACGGCGCCCGAGCCAAGACCAGCAAGGCCGTCGAGGTCGGCGCGCTGATTCGTCTTCCCCAGGGCTGGGATGTCTGGGAAGTCGAGGTGCTGGCCCTCTCCGAGCAGCGCCGTGGGGCCCCCGAGGCTCGCGAGCTGTATCGCGAGACGCCGGAGAGCGAGGCCCGCCGCACCCGGGAAGCCGAGAATCGCCGCCAGGCCAACCAGGCCATGCGGCACCCCCTGAAGCGCCCGGACAAGAAGCAGCGTCGCGAGATCAAGCGCTTCATGCGGGGAGATGACGCCTGAGGGGAGGGGTAAGGCGTGAGGGGTATGGCGTAAGGGGATTCCCCCACGCTTGACTCATCGCCCTTCTCCCTTCACTCCTAACCCTTTGCCCCTCACTCCTTACCCAATATCAGGCAAGTATCATGAGTGACCAGATCCAGCGTTTTCTCTTCGAGCGCACCAACGTGCGTGGCGAGATCGTCACCCTCGAGCAGGCCCATGCCGAAGTGATGGAACGCCATGACTACCCGCCGGCGGTGACCCGCCAGCTGGGCGAGCTGCTGGCCGCCGTGGCCCTGCTGACCGAGACCATCAAGCTCGACGGCACCATGAGCATCGAGGTGCGCGGCAAGGGGCCGCTGTCGATGCTGATGGCCGAGTCCAACCCGGGCGGCGAGCTGCGCGCCATCGCCCGGCTCGACGAGGAGGCGTCGTTGCCCGCCGAGGACGCCGGTTTCGCCGAGCTGCTCGGCGAGGGGCGGATCACCATCACCCTGGACCCCAGGGAAGGGCGACGCTACCAGGGGGTCGTCGCCCTGCAGCAGGACAGCCTGGCGGGCTGTCTCGAGGACTATTTCAGCCAGTCGGAACAGCTGCCGACCCGGCTGTGGCTGGCCGACGACGGCCGATGCGCCGGCGGCCTGCTGCTGCAGCGCCTGCCCGACGAGTCGCTGAACCAGGACGACGATGCCTGGGACCGCACGGTCCAGCTGGCCGCCACCCTCACGCCCGCGGAGATGCTCGAGGTCGACCAGCGGGAGCTGCTGCATCGTCTCTACCATGAGGAGACGGTGCGCGTCTTCGAGCCCAAGGCCCTGCGCTTCGCCTGCAGCTGCTCCCGGGAGCGGATCGCCGGCGCGTTGCTGACCCTGGGCGACGAGGAACTGCGCGATATCCTGGCCGAGCAGGGCGGTATCGCGACCCAGTGCCACTTCTGCCATACCCGCTACGAGTTCACCGTTGCCGAGGTGGAGGCCATGCTCGACGATCCCGAGGGGCCGCCGCCGACCCTGCACTGAGCCTGGCGGTGGCGGCGAAGAGGACCATTCGCGTCGTCAATGGCGCTGATGTAGTAGTAAAACTACAAGAACGTCCGGCAACGTCAGCGTTTCCCGGCGCACGGGTTTTTGTCATAATGCGCGCGTCTCATCCACGACCGGTCGCCGCCGACGAGACGGGTAACCGCATGCGGCGTGCCGGGGATGAACGACCATTGCGTCAAGGACGCCCGGCAAACGAGAGAGAATCGGCCCTCGAGGCCCAGGAATCGACATGACCACGACTCAAGCTGCTTCCCAGGCGGCAAGCCCGCAGTCCGCCACCGCCCACGTCAACCTCAGTAGCGCCGAGCTGATCGAGCGCGCCGTGGCCAATGGCGAGGGTCACCTGGCGGCCCAGGGCGCCTTGGTGGTGAACACCGGCCAGCGCACCGGTCGCTCCCCCAAGGACCGCTTCATCGTCGACGAGCCGTCCACCCGCGACGCGATCGACTGGGGCAGCGTCAACCAGCCGTTCGATGCCGCCCGGTTCGATGCCCTCTGGACCCGCGTCGAGGCCTACCTGACCGGCAGCGAGCACTATGTCTCCGAGCTGCACGTGGGCAGCGACCCGACCCACTACCAGCCGGTGCGTGTCAACACCGAGACGGCCTGGCACAACCTCTTCGGTCGGACCATGTTCGTGCGTCCCGAGGTCTACAATCCCTCGGCCAAGGACGAATGGACCATCCTCAATGCCCCCCATTTCGCCTGTGACCCGGCCCGGGACGGCACCCACTCCGACGGCTGCGTGATCCTCGACTTCGCCCAGCGCCGGGTGCTGATCGCCGGCATGCGCTACGCCGGCGAGATGAAGAAGGCCATGTTCTCGGTACAGAACTTCCTGCTGCCGGCCGCCGACGTGCTGCCCATGCACTGCAGCGCCAACGTCGGCGAGGACGGCGAGACCACCCTGTTCTTCGGCCTGTCCGGCACCGGCAAGACCACCCTGTCCGCCGACCCGTCACGCTTCCTGATCGGCGATGACGAGCATGGCTGGGGCCCGGGCACCGTCTTCAACATCGAGGGCGGCTGCTACGCCAAGTGCATCGACCTCTCCGAGAAGAACGAGCCGGTGATCTGGAACGCCATCAAGTTCGGCACCGTGCTGGAGAACGTGGTCCTCGACGAGCGTCGCGTGCCCGACTACGCCGACGACAGCCTGACCCAGAACTCCCGGGCGGCCTACCCACTGGAGCACGTCGACAAGCGCGTCCCCGAGAACCGTGCCGGCGAGCCCAACGCCATCGTCTTCCTGACCTGCGACATGAGCGGCGTGCTGCCGCCGGTGTCGGTGCTCTCCAAGGAGGCCGCGGCCTACCACTTCCTGTCGGGCTATACCGCCAAGGTGGGGTCCACCGAGATGGGCTCCTCCAGCGGCCTGGAGGCGACCTTCTCCACCTGCTTCGGTGCGCCCTTCTTCCCGCGCCCGGCCCGCGAGTATGCCGACCTGCTGATCAAGCGCGTGGCCGCGCAGGACGCCCAGGTCTACCTGGTCAACACCGGCTGGACCGGTGGCGCCTATGGCGAGGGCGGCTCGCGCTTCTCCATCCCCACCACCCGTGCCATCATCGGCGCCATCCAGAGCGGCGTGCTGCGCGACATCGAGACCCGCCATGTCGAGGGCCTGAACCTGGACGTGCCGACCGCCGTGCCGGGCGTCGACTCGCGCCTGCTCGACCCCCGCGAGACCTGGGAAGACAAGGCCGCCTACGACCGTCACCTGCGTGAGCTGGCCGGCAAGTTCGTCGACAACTTCAGGAAGTTCGACGGCGTCAGCGAGGCCATCGTCAAGGCCGGGCCCCGCCTGAGCTGAGGCGCGTCGGGGGAGAACCCCTGCGCCCGAGACCTGTCCGAGAGGGGGAAGCCGAGGCTTCCCCCTCTCGTGTCGGTGTTTGCGGTGTAAGGATCGCAAGGTGAGCACGACACAGGGGCACCCCGTCGACGGGAGAGAGACCATGAAACGACGCAAGTTCCTGGGACTGCTGGGGGTCGGGGGGCTGTCCGGCCTGGTGCCCGGCCTGGCCAGCGCCCGCCCCAAGCTGGATCTGGCCCCGGCCCCCGGGCTCGAGCCCCTCGAGTTGACCGAAGCCGAATGGCGCGAGCGGCTCGGCGAGGCACGTTTCGAGATCCTGCGCGAGAATGGCACCGAACCGGCGTTCTCCAGTCCCCTGGACAAGGAGACGCGGGACGGGGAGTACCGCTGCGCCGGTTGCGACCTCGTGCTGTTCACCAGCACCATGAAGTACGACTCCGGCACCGGCTGGCCGAGCTTCTTCGAGCATGTCGAGGGGCACCTGCTCACCGAGCTGGACCTGGTCATGCTGATCCCGCGCACCGAGTATCACTGCGCCCGCTGCGGCGGCCACCAGGGGCATGTCTTCGAGGACGGGCCGCCACCCAGCGGCCTGCGCTGGTGCAACAACGGCCTGGCGCTCACCTTCGTCCCCGCCTGAACCGGCTTCGCCGGCTCAGGCCGAAGCCGCATCTTTCGCCTCCCGGCGCAGCCGGCGTTGTGGTACCTTGACGCGACTTCTGCCCCCTGAACGTCAAGGATTTCATGGACGCACAAGCCAAGATCATCGATCGTCTCGCCGAGGAACTCGGCGTTCGCGCCCCACAGGTGGCGGCTACCGTGGAGCTGCTCGACGGCGGCGCCACCGTTCCCTTCATCGCCCGCTACCGCAAGGAAGTCACCGGCGGGCTGGACGACACCCAACTGCGCTCCCTCCATGAGCGCCTGGGCTACCTCCGCGAGCTGGAGGAGCGCCGCGAGGCGGTGCTGGCCAGCATCGACGAGCAGGGCAAGCTGACGCCCGAGCTGGCCAGGAGCATCCGGGCCGCCGAGACCAAGCAGCGCCTGGAAGACCTCTACCTGCCCTTCAAGAAGAAGCGCCGCACCAAGGCGCAGATCGCCCGGGAGGCCGGCCTCGAGCCGCTGGCCGAGGCACTGCTGGCCGATCCCTCCCGGGACCCCGAACGGGAGGCGGAGGCATACCTGCGAGCGGCGGAAGGCGATATCCCGGCCATCGAGGACGCCAAGGCGGCCCTGGACGGCGCCAAGCAGATCCTCATGGAGCGCTTCGCCGAGGAGGCCGAGCTGGTCGGCCGACTGCGCGAGCGGTTGTGGAGCGAGGGCGAGCTCAGTGCCCGGGTCATCGGCGGCAAGGAGCAGGAGGGGGCCAAGTTCTCCGACTACTTCGAGCACGACGAGAAGCTCGCCAGGACGCCCTCCCACCGCGCGCTGGCCATGTTCCGTGGCCGCAACGAGGGCGTGCTGGCGCTGACCATCCGCCTGCCCGGCGAGGACGAGTTCAAGGTGCACCCCGCCCAGCTGGCGATCGCCAGGCACTTCGCCATCGAGGACCGGGGCCGGCCCGCCGACAGGTGGCTGGCCGAGGTGGTGCGCTGGACCTGGCGGGTCAAGCTCTACACCCACCTCGAGACCGAGCTGATGGGCCGGCTGCGCGAGCGCGCCGAGCTCGAGGCCATCGAGGTCTTCGCCGCCAACCTCAAGGACCTGCTGCTGGCCGCGCCGGCGGGGCCCCAGGCCACCCTGGCCATCGACCCGGGCCTGCGCACCGGCTGCAAGGTGGCGGTGGTGGATGCCACCGGCCAGTTCCTGGCCCAGTCCACCATCTATCCCCATGCGCCCCGCAACCAGTGGCGGGAATCGCTGGCCGAACTCGCCCGCCTGGTGGACAAGCACGCGGTGACGCTGATCGCCGTCGGTAACGGTACCGCCAGCCGCGAGACCGACAAGCTGGCCGGCGACCTGGTCAAGGCCATGGCCGACAGCCGACGGCTGTCCAAGGTGATGGTCAGCGAGGCCGGCGCCTCGGTCTACTCGGCCTCGGAATACGCCTCCCGGGAGCTGCCGGACCTGGACGTGACCATCCGTGGGGCGGTGTCCATCGCGCGGCGCCTGCAGGACCCGCTGGCCGAGCTGGTCAAGATCGAGCCCAAGTCCATCGGCGTCGGCCAGTACCAGCACGATGTCTCCCAGGTGCAGCTGTCGCGCAGCCTGGAGGCGGTGATCGAGGACTGCGTCAATGCCGTGGGGGTGGATCTCAACACCGCCTCCTCGGCGTTGCTGTCCCGGGTGGCCGGCCTCAACGCCGGGCTCGCCGAGAACATCGTCGCCCGCCGCGATGCCGAGGGCGCCTTCGTCAGCCGCCGCCAGCTGCTCGACGTCAGCCGCCTCGGGCCCAAGACCTACGAGCAGTGTGCCGGCTTCCTGCGCATCATGGGCGGCGACAACCCGCTGGATGCCAGCGCCGTGCACCCCGAGGCCTACCCGCTGGTGGAGCGCATCGCCGAGCGCAGCGGTCGTCCGTTGGCCGGCCTGATCGGCGACAGCGCCACCCTCAAGGCGCTCAAGCCGGCGGAGTTCGCCGACGAGCGCTTCGGCGTGCCCACCGTCAGCGACATCCTCAAGGAGCTCGACAAGCCCGGCCGGGACCCGCGTCCCGAGTTCCGCGCCGCCGAGTTCCGCGAGGGCGTTGAGACACTCAAGGACCTGGAGCCGGGCATGGTGCTCGAGGGCAGCGTGACCAACGTCACCCACTTCGGTGCCTTCGTCGACATCGGCGTCCATCAGGACGGCCTGGTGCACATCTCGGCGCTGTCCGACAAGTTCGTCGAGGACCCGCGCTCGGTGGTCAAGGCCGGCGATATCGTCAAGGTCAAGGTGATGAGCGTCGACCTCGCGCGTGCCCGCATCGGCCTGTCCATGCGTCTCCACGACCAGCCGGGCGAACAGGCCGGCGAGCGGCCGCGCCAGGGCAAGGCGACGCGCAAGGGCGCCGGCCGCGACGGCGGCTCGCCGAAGAAGGGGCAGGGCGGCCAGGGCGACGGCCAGCTCGGCGCCCTCGGGGCGGCACTGCTCAAGGCCAAGCGCGACCGCTAGCTGCGGGCGCCAAGCCAGAGGCTCGACGCTCGCAGCTCGAAACCCTTAGCCGACTTACCTTGAATCGCCGGCTTCGGGCACCATAATCTGAGGTTTTGCGGGTGCCGTGGTGCCCGAACCGCCAACCGGGAAGCCGGTCCCTCTTCCGGCCGGCTTCCACGACATGGGGTGTTCACCTTGTCCGAAACGCTTTCCCCCCTCATCGCACGACTCGGCCGCCTGGCCGGTCAGGGCCGCCTCGGCCGCCTGCGCCGCGGCATCGAGAAGGAAGGGCTGCGCGTCGATGCCGCGGGGCGTATCGCCCAGACCCCGCATCCCGCCGAGCTGGGCTCCAAGCTGACGCATCCGCACATCACCACGGACTACTCCGAGGCGCTGCTCGAGTACATCACGCCGGTCTACTGCCGCCCGGAGGATGCCCTGGACTTCCTCGCCGACCTGCATCGCTTCAGCTATCGCCACCTGGGCGAGGAACTGATCTGGCCGGCCAGCATGCCGGCCCGGCTCGACGGCAACGACAGCGTGCCGATCGCCGACTACGGCGCCTCCAACGTGGGGCGGATGAAGCACGTCTACCGGCGGGGCCTGGACGTGCGCTATGGCCGCATCATGCAGGCCATCGCCGGGGTGCACTATAATGTCTCGCTGCCCGACGACTTCTTCGCCCGGTTGCGCGAGCTCGACGGCGAGGGCGAGACCGCCATGCAGGACTATCGCTCCTCGCGCTACTTCGGGCTGATTCGCAACTTCCGCCGTCACAGCTGGCTGCTGCTCTACCTGTTCGGCGCCTCGCCGGCGGTGGATCGCAGCTTCCTGCCCGAGGGCCGGGTGCCGGAGGGGCTGCGCCCCCATGGCCGGGACACCCTGGTCGCGCCCCATGCCACCAGCCTGCGCATGTCCGACCTGGGCTACCAGAACAAGGTGCAGTCGCAGCTCAAGATCTGCTTCAACTCGCTGTCCAACTACGTCAACACCCTGCGCCATGCCATCTCGACCCCCTGGCCGGACTACCAGGCCAGGGGCGTGCGGGACGGCGACACCTGGCACCAGCTCAACGCCAACATCCTGCAGATCGAGAACGAGTACTACAGCGACATCCGTCCCAAGCGGGTGGCGCGTCACGACGAGACGCCGAGCCAGGCCCTGGAGGCGCGGGGCGTGGAGTATATCGAGGTGCGCTGCCTCGACCTCGACCCCTTCGATGCCTTGGGCATCGACGCCACCCAGAGCCGCTTCCTCGATACCTTCCTGATGTGGTGCCTGCTGGCGGAGAGTCCCTGGATCTCCGACGAGGAGTGTGAGCACCTGGACGACAACCGGCGCCTGGTGGTGTCCCGGGGCCGTGACCCCGAACTGCGCCTGGACCATCACGGCCGCAAGCGCGGCATCGCCGACTGGGGCGGCGAGATCTTCGCCGAGCTCGAGGGCGTCGCCGGGCTGCTCGACCGCATGGAGGAGGGCACGCCCCACGCCGAGGCCATCGCTGCGCTGGCGCCGCGCCTCGAGGATCCCGCGCTGACGCCCTCCGGCCGCCTGCTGGCCCGGCTGGAGGCGAGCGGCGAGGAGTTCGTCGAGGTGGTGCTGGACCTGGCCCGGACCCAGGCCGCCCGGTTGCGCGAGGAGCCCATCGACCGGGCCCGGGAGGCGCTGTTCGACCAGCTGGTAGAGACCTCCCACCAGCAGCAGGGCGACATCGAGGACGCCGACATCGACGGCTTCGGTGACTTCCTGGCCCATTACTTCGAGCAGGCCCGGGAATCCCGGGCCCTGTCGCCGCTGCGCGTGGGAGGGCAGCCATGATCGAGGAAGTGCGTGACTGGAGCGTCCGGCGCTGGAGCCTGCTGGGCCTGGGCTTCAGCGTGCTGATGATGGCCGTGGCCCTGGGCCTCGAGCACCTGGCAGGCCTCGAGCCCTGCCCGCTGTGCATCTTCCAGCGCATGGCGGTGATCGCCGCCGGCCTGGTATTCGCCGTGGCGGCCCTGCACGACCCCGGCGGCCGTATCGGCGCGGCGCTCTACGGGCTGGCCTCGCTGCTCGCGGTGGGCACCGGCATCGGCCTGGCCGGGCGCCACCTGTGGCTGCAGTCGCTGCCGGCGGATCAGGTGCCGTCCTGCGGGCCCGGGCTCGACTACATGATGGAGATCCTGCCCCTGCAGCAGGTGGTCGCCACGGTCCTGACCGGCTCCGGCGAGTGTGCCGAGATCGGCGCGACCCTCCTGGGCCTGTCCCTGCCGGGCTGGACCCTGATCGGCTTCCTGGTGCTCGGCCTGGTGCCGCTGGGCCTCCTGGCCCGCGCCCTGCGGCGACGTCGGGGCTATCGTTGGCCGGGGCTGACGGAGCGGGATTGACAGCGACCCCGCCAGGGAGGACGCTGAGGCTCCGGGTCGGGTCGTCGGGGTGCCCGAGGCGGGGTTCAACGAGCGAGGGAGGCATCATGCTGGAAGACTGCAAGAGCGCACAGGAACGCTGGGGTGGCGTGCATCAGCTGATCGACCGCTGGCTCGACGAGCGCCGCGAGCTGCTGGTCCAGTTCATCGAGCTCAAGGAGGCCTGCGACGCCGACCTGGAGGCGGTGACCAAGGCGCGCATCGATGGCTTCAGCGAACTGCTGATGGACTACATCAGCGCCGGGCACTTCGAGGTCTACCCCCAGCTCAAGGCCGAGGCCGAGGCCTTCGAGGATGCCTCGGCGCTGACCCTCGCCGAGCGACTGCTGGAACGCCTCGGCATGTCCACCGAACTGGTGCTGGCCTTCGACGAGGACTACGCGAGCCCGGTCCGCTGCCAGCACTACCTCAAGCGGTTGCCGGCCTGGCTCGACCGCCTGGCCAAGGGGTTGACCGAGCGCTTCTCCCTGGAGGATCAGCTGATCGCCCGGCTGCATGCCGCCCATGCGCCCCAGCATCGGGCGTCCAGCGAGGCCTGACCCGCCGTCGCTGCTGTTGCAAATAGCGGTATTGCTCGGGGCTGATCCGTCGACAAGCCCCGGGGTGCCGGACCCTCGAGGAGGCGCTATGAATGCCTCCCTGTACGCTACCGGCGCCCTGCGGCGCTCTCGCGTCCCGCTCCGCTTGCAGGTCCGGTGCTGACCATCCATGGCCAGCCCGTTCGGAGCCGTGCTCCTCACCCCAGGCGCAGGACCTCCTCTTCGGCTTGTCCCCGGCGCCCCTCGTCAGACCCAACTGCGATAGCCCTGGGCTAGTCGCAGGTCGAATTGAGTTTTGTGCACTGCAGGCATACCATTTTGTCGGTTCGACTCCCGGCCGCGGCGGGCATGCCGTCCGCCGGGCCCATCCTCACGGCGACAACCCGCGCGTTGAAAACCCAAGGAGCCACGATGAAAGACCCCGTCCGTATTGCCATTACCGGTGCCGCCGGCCAGATCAGCTACTCTCTGGCCTTCCGCATCGCCTCCGGCGACATGCTGGGCAAGGACCAGCCGGTCATCCTGCAGCTGCTCGAGATTCCGCCGGCCATGGACGCCCTCAACGGCGTGGTCATGGAGCTCAACGACTGTGCCTTCCCGCTGGTGCAGGACATCGTCGCCTCCGACGATCCCAATGTCGCCTTCAAGGACGCCGACTTCGCCCTGCTGGTCGGCGCCCGTCCGCGCGGTCCGGGCATGGAGCGCAAGGACCTGCTCGAGGCCAATGCCGCGATCTTCTCCGTGCAGGGCAAGGCGCTGAACGACAACGCCAGCCGCGACGTGCGCGTGCTGGTGGTCGGCAACCCCGCCAACACCAATGCCCTGATCGCCTCCTGCAACGCGCCGGACCTGGATCCGGGCCAGTTCACCGCGATGATGCGCCTGGACCACAACCGCGCCAAGACCCAGCTGGCCCAGAAGACCGGCAAGCATGTCACCGACGTCGAGTCGATGATCGTCTGGGGCAACCACAGCGCGACCCAGTACCCGGATCTGGCCCACTGCAAGGTGGCCGGCCGGCCGGCCCTGGAGCTGGTCGAGCGCGACTGGTACGAGAACGACTTCATTCCCACCGTGCAGCAGCGCGGCGCCGCCATCATCAAGGCACGCGGTGCCTCCTCCGCGGCCTCCGCGGCCTCCGCCGCCATCGACCACATGCGTGACTGGGCGCTCGGCACCGACGAGGTGGTGAGCATGGGAATTCCCGCCGATGGCAGCTACGGTGTCGAGCCGGGCATCATGTATTCCTATCCGGTGGTCTGCCAGAACGGCAAGTACGAGATCGTCCAGGGCCTGGAGGTCGACGACTTCAGCCGTGACCGGATGAATGCCACCGAGACCGAGCTGCGCGAGGAGCGGGCCGCCGTCGAGCATCTGCTTGGGTAAGCTTGAAGCCTGAAGCTTGAAGAGCGGCGCTATGCGCCTGGAAGAAAAAACGGAAACCCCGCTCAGGTGACGCCTGGCGGGGTTTTCTTATGGCTTCCAGCTTCCAGCTTCCAGCTTCCAGCTCCCGACGAAGTCGGGGATCAGCCCCGCAGGCTGATGATGCGCCAGCCCCGGGCCTCGGCCGCCTCGCGCAGCGTCGCGTCCGGGTCCACCGCCACCGGATGGTCGACGAGCTCGAGCAGCGGCAGGTCGTTGTGGGAGTCGCTGTAGAACCAGGCATCGGCGAGCGACAGCTCGCGACCGTCGAGCCACTGCTCGAGGCGCGTGACCTTGCCCTCCCGGTAGCTGGGCACGCCGCTGACCCGGCCGGTGTAGCGGCCCTCGACCATCTCCGGTTCCACGGCGATCAGTTCCTCCACCCCCAGCCGCTCGGCAATGGGGCCGGTGATGAAGCGGTTGGTGGCGGTGATGATCAGCAGGGTGTCCCCCCGGGAGCGATGCCGGGCGATCAGCTCCTCGCCCCGGGGCAGGATGTTCGGCTCGATCTTGCTGGCCATGAACTGCTGGTGCCAGGCGGCCAGCTGTTCCGGGGTGTTCTCGGCCAGCGGCCTGAGCGCCACGGCCAGGAACTCGGCCATGTCGAGGGTGCCGGCCTCGTAGTCCGCCATGAAGCGGTCGTTGGCCGCCTTGTAGGCCACCGGGTCCACGGCGCCCTGCTCGAGCAGGAACTCGCCCCAGGCATGGTCGCTGTCGATCGAGAGCAGGGTGTTGTCCAGGTCGAAGATGGCGAGGCTCACGGCATTCCTCTTGGTGATGGGTCATGGGAGTGGCAGCGAAGCCGCGATTATGGCAGAAGCCCGCCATGGCTTCGAGCGTGGCGCCAATGGCGTATTGATACGTTTCATGGCCTTGTGGAAGAATGAATCCAATACTGGATTCATAAGGTGAAGTCCGTGATCGACGCTGACGGCTTTCGCCCCAATGTTGGCATCATCATCGCCAACGACCAGGGGCAGCTGCTTTGGGCGCGTCGGGTTGGGCAGAATGCGTGGCAGTTTCCCCAGGGAGGCATCAAGGCGAACGAGACACCGCAACAGGCACTGTTTCGCGAATTGCACGAGGAAATCGGCCTGACGGCCGAGGACGTCGAGGTGCTTGCCTGTACCCGGGGCTGGTTGCGTTACCGCCTGCCGCGACGCATGGTACGAACCCACTCACGGCCGGTGTGTATCGGTCAGAAACAGAAATGGTTCCTGCTCAGGATCCGCTGTGGCGAGACCCGGATCTGCATGGATGGCGGTCCGGCCAAACCGGAGTTCGATGGCTGGCGCTGGGTCAGCTACTGGTACCCCCTCGGCCAGGTGGTGCCTTTCAAGCGCGAGGTCTATCGCCGCGCCTTGCGCGAACTGTCGCCGCGGGCGCAGCGCCTGGCCCTGGGGCATGGTTGACGCCCCGAGACGTGTCGGAGGGCGACTCCTCCGGCGACACCCTCAGCGAGGCAAACAATAATGGACAGCAAGACGCCGATGCTCGAGGTGTTACGACGCATCATCCTGGAGGTCAACGGGGCCCGCAATCTGGACGCGGCCCTGTCGACCATGGTGCGCCGCATTCGCAAGGCCATGCGCACCGACGTATGTTCCTTCTACCTCTTCGATCCCGATCTCGATCAGTTGATGCTGATGGAGACCATCGGCCTGCGCACCCAGGCGGTCGGCCACGTGGCCCTGCCGGTGGGGGAGGGGCTGGTGGGGCTGGTGGCCCAGCGCGAGGAACCGATCAATCTCGAGAACGCCCAGGCGCATCCGCGCTTCCGCTACTTCGAGGCGACCGGCGAGGAACGCTATTCGAGCTTCCTGGGCGTCCCGATCATCCACCAGCGCCGCATGCTCGGCGTGCTGGTGGTCCAGCAGTCCGATAAGCGGCGCTACGACGAGTCCGACGAGGCCTTCCTGGTCACCATGGCCGCCCAGCTCGCCGGTGTGCTGGCCCATGCCCTGGCCACCGGCAACCTGACCCGGCCGACCCTGCCCGGCGGGCAGGCGACCTTCACCGGGGTGGCGTCCTCGCCGGGCATGGCCATCGGCGAGGCGGTGGTGATCGCGCCGCCGGCGGACCTGGACAGCGTGCCGGACCTGATCCCCACCGACGAGGATTACGAGGTCGCACGCCTCAAGGAGGCGATCGGCCGGGTTCGCGACGAGATCCGCTCGGCCGGCGAGCGCCTGGCCAACCGCATCTCGGTCCAGGAGCTGGCGCTGTTCGATGTCTACCAGCAGATGCTGGGCGAGGCGGCGCTGTCCCAGGAGGTGGTCAGGCGCATCCGCGAGGGCCAGTGGGCCCCCGGGGCCTTGGCCGACGTGGTGCGTCGCCACGTCCAGTACCTGGAGCGGGTGGACGACAACTACCTGCGCGAGCGGGCAGCCGATATCCGCGATCTGGGCCGGCGCGTACTGGCCCACCTCCAGGAGGAGGCGTCGTCGCGGCCCAGCGTCTACCCGGAAAGCACCATCCTGGTGGGTGACGAGATCAGCGTGGCCACGCTCGGCGAGGTGCCCCGCGAACGACTCGCCGGGCTCGTCTCGGTGCGTGGCTCCAGTACCTCCCATGTGGCCATCGTGGCCCGGGCCATGGGCATCCCTACCGTGCTGGGCATGGTCGACCTGCCGTTGCCCCGGCTCAACGGGGCCCGGGTGGTGCTGGATGGCCATCGCGGCCGGCTCTTCGTGCGCCCCGGGGAGGAACTCGAGAGCCACTACCAGAGCCTGATCGACGAGGAGCAGGCACTGGCCGAGGTTCTCGAGCACGAGCAGGACCTGCCCAGCCGTACCCCCGACGGCCACGACATGCCATTGATGGTCAACACCGGCCTGGCGGTGGACGCGGTGGCCTCGCTCAAGTCGCGCATCGCCGGGGTGGGACTCTATCGCACCGAAGTGCCCTTCATGATCACCGAGCGCTTCCCCGGCGAGCAGGAGCAGACCCGGCTGTATCGCGAGCAGCTGGAGGGCTTCGCGCCCCTGCCGGTGGTGATGCGGACCCTGGATATCGGCGGCGACAAGGACCTGCCCTACTTTCCCATCGAGGAGGCCAACCCCTTCCTCGGCTGGCGGGGCATCCGGGTGACCCTGGACCATCCCGAGGTACTGATGGTGCAGCTGCGGGCCATGCTGCGGGCCTCCCAGGGGCTCGACAACCTGCAGGTGCTGTGGCCCATGGTCACCAACGTCGACGAGGTCGACGACGCCCTGCGCCTGCTCGACCGGGCCATCCGCGAGCTGGGCGAGGACGGCATCGAGGTGTCGCGTCCGCGGGTGGGCGTGATGATCGAGGTGCCGGCGACGCTCTACCAACTGGAGGCCCTGTCGCAGCGGGTGGACTTCTTCTCGGTGGGCAGCAACGACCTCACCCAGTACCTGCTGGCGGTGGACCGCAACAATCCCCGGGTGTCCGAACTCTATGATGCCTGCCATCCCGCCGTGCTCTCGGCCATGGCGCGCCTTGCGGGCGAGGCGCGGGCGCTGGGGGTGCCGACCTCGGTGTGCGGCGAGCTGGCCGGCGACCCGGCCGGGGCGCTGCTGCTGATGGGCATGGGCTTCGACTCCCTGTCGATGAACGCGCCCAGCCTGCCCAAGGTGCGCGCGGCGATCCGTCGCGTCTCCCAGGCGGCGGCCCGGGAGCTGGTGGAGCAGACCCTGAAGCTCGACTCCCCGGCGGCGGTGGGGCGCCACCTCGAGGCCCGCATGGGAGAATGGCAACTGCGTCACCTGATGCCGCCCCAGGACGACTGAACTCGCGCGCGGGGTCAGGCCGGGGGCGGGGTGTCGAGCTCGATGACGTTCTCGCCGAGGCGGGCCCCCAGGGGGCCGAAGCGTCGCTCGCCGATCGCGAGGTGCCCGTCGGCATGCCAGGCCAGCCAGCTGCTGGCCCGGGTGCCGTAGTCCTCGCCGCGGATGAAGGCGGCCGAGAGGCGACGCTCCAGCGCCAGGCCGACCCCGGTATCGGGCAGCTGGCGGTCGTCGGCGGGGTGAGGGTCGGCGAGGCCGCGCAGGGCATCCTCGGGAAAGCGGCCGTGGTGCAGGCTGGCCGCCAGTCCCTGGCGGGCCTGGATCAGCTTCGGCCAGGGGGTGTCCAGGTCGGCGTTGGACAGGCCGTGCAGGCCGGCGGGCACCCGGCTCAGCACGACGCTGTCCCGCCCGCGGTGCAGGTGCCAGAGACGCCGGCCATCCCCGGCGAGCAGGTTGAAGCCGGCATAGGCGCGGGCCTCGCCGTCGGCGAGGCGGGCCAGCCAGGCCGGCAGGTCCGGGCACTGCAAGGCCTCGCGCACCAGCTCACCGCGGCTCGGTGCGCCGCGCGGCACGCCCAGCCCGGGATCGCGCACGTTGGTGACCGCGGCGAAGCGACCGCGGCGATGCACGGCCAGCCAGGTGCCGCCGGCCTCCAGGTCGCGGCCGCCCACGATCCCGGGGGCATCGTCCCAGGGAGCCAGCGCCGCCGACGGGCGGGCATGGAACTCGTCACGGTTGGCGACCAGGCGCAGCGGGATGGCCTCGCCGGGCCGGTGGTCGAAGGCGATCAGGCACATGGCCGCCAGCCTAGCCTGCCCCCGAGCCCGAGGAAAGGGCCTGCCATGACAGCGCCCCCTCCCGCGGCGTACACTCCCTGACTCTTGATCGACCCGGCACAGGGATGACAATGCGAGTCGAGCCCCCCAAGGAGCTTAACTGGACAAGGCTGGTCCGGCCGATCCTCTGGCCGGTCCTCATGGCGCAGGCAGCGCTGGTCGCGCTGTGCCTGGCCATCGGCCTGAGCGGCTGGTGGCTGATGCCGTCCCAGGCCTCCTGGAGCGCCACCTTCTGGCTGCTGCTGGCGTTGCTGGTGGGCAGCGGCCTCAACGTGGCGGTGTTTCTCACCCTGCTGAGGCAGCGTCTGCGCGCCGGTGAGGAGCGTGTCGAGGCCGCGCTGGGCCGCATGGCGGATGCCCTGGACGCCGGGGAGGGCGAGGCGCCGGACGCGGCCGAACGCCTCGGGGATCCCCAGGCCACGCTCGTCGAGCGGCTGGACGCCCTGGCCCGGTGCCTCCAGGGCCAGGTCGATCGCTGGCGCTGCGAGCTGGATGCCCGGCGCGGGGCCGAGCGCCGGCTCGCCGATGACCTCGAGGCCCTGCGGGGGCGCCTGGCACGCCTGGCCACGGGGCGCGAGCGGGCCCGCGAGGAATCCCGGCTGAAGTCCGACTACCTGAACCATCTGCAGCAGGTGCTGACGCCGCTGATGGCCTCCGTCGGCGAGGTGCTGGCCAGCGACCTGTTCCGGCGCGATGCCAGCGAGGCCGAACGGGCGGCGGTCCAGGGGCTGCACGAGCGCCTGGCCGATACCGCGGTGCTGCTCGAGAACCTCGGCGGGACCCCGGCGTCCGTCAACGAGCCGGCCCGCGGACGGGTGCTGATCGTCGACGATGGTCCCGTGAACCTGATGCTCGCCCAGCAGGTGCTAGAGCGCCAGGGGCTGCAGGTCTGCACCGCCACCAGCGGGGCCGAGGCCCTGACCTGCCTGGACAAGCAGGCCTACGACCTGGTGTTCATGGATATCTACATGGCCGACATGGACGGCGTGGAGACCTGCCGGACCTGGCGGACCCGCGAGGTCGACCATCCGGAACGCCCGCGCAGCGTGGTGGTGGCCCTCACCGCCAATGCTGGGGATGCCGACCGTCGTCGCTTCCGGGCGGCGGGGATGGACGACTACCTGGCCAAGCCCTATCGTCCCCAGGACCTGCTCGAGACGGTGAAGCGCTGGCTGCCCGGTGTCCTCGGCACGGGGGAGCGGGCGTGAGCGGGGGATCGCTGCTGCTCGGCTATCTGCTGCTGGGTGGGGTGGCCGGCACCCTGGCGGGGCTCTTCGGCATCGGGGGCGGGCTGGTCATCGTGCCGGCCCTGGTGATGGCCTTCGGCCTGCAGGGCGTGATCCCCGAGGTCAGCATGCACCTGGCCGTCGGGACCTCGCTGGCGACCATCGTCGTCACCGGGGCTTCCTCCGCCTGGGGGCACCATCGCCGAGGCAGCATCCATCGGGACTGGTTCCTGGCCCTGCTGCCGGGGCTGATGCTGGGCGCCATCGCCGGGGTCTTCGTCGCCGGCCGCCTCTCCGGCGGGCTGCTCGGCCTGCTGTTCGGGGGCTTCGTCCTGCTGGTCGCCGCCCGGATGGCGCTGGGGCGTGGCCCCAGGCCCGGTGACCTGCAGCCGGGGCGCGGCATCATGGGGCTGGCCGGTGCGGTGATCGGCGGTGTCTCGGCGCTGTTCGGCATCGGCGGCGGCACCCTGAGCGTGCCCTGGTTGACCCGCTGCGGGGCCTCGATGACCCAGGCGGTGGGCACGTCCTCGGCCTGCGGCCTGCCCATCGCCCTGTTCGGCGCCCTGACCTTCATCGGCGTGGGCTGGGGCGAGCCGCGTCTGCCGCCGGGGGCGCTCGGCTACGTGATGTGGCCCGCCTTCCTGGGCATCGTGCTCGCCAGTGTGCCCTGCGCGCGTCTGGGGGTGCGGCTGGCCCACTGGCTCCCGGCCCGGGTGCTGCGCCTGGCCTTCGCCGCCCTGCTGGCGGGGGTGGGGCTGACCTTCCTGATATGATCCGGGCTTCGGGCTGCGGGCCTGTTTCTTACGCCTTACCCCTTACGCTTACACCCTTTCCGCTTCGTTCGAGGATTTCATGCTGACCTATCCGACCATCGACCCCGTGGCCATCTCCCTCGGCCCGCTCCAGGTGCACTGGTACGGGCTGATGTACGTCATCGGCTTCATCGCCGCCTGGTTCCTGGGGCGGCGGCGCGCCCCGCGCATCGGCCTCGATGGCGACGATGTGGGCGACATGATCTTCTATGCCGCCCTCGGCGTGGTGCTGGGGGGGCGCCTGGGCTATGCGCTCTTCTACGGCATGGAGCAGTGGCTGGCCGATCCGCTGTGGATCTTCCGGGTCTGGGACGGGGGCATGAGCTTCCATGGCGGCCTGGTCGGCGTGCTGCTGGCGGCGCTGTATTTCGCCCGCAAGAAGCGCCTGGCCTTCTTCACCCTCACCGACTTCGTCGCGCCGCTGGTGCCGATCGGCCTGGGCGCCGGGCGGATCGGCAACTTCATCAACCATGAGCTGCCCGGGCGGGTCACCGAGTTGCCCTGGGGGATGGCGTTTCCCGGCCTGGGGCCGGAGCCGCGCCATCCCTCGTCGCTCTACGAGGCCCTGCTCGAGGGCGTGGTGCTGTTCGTGGTGCTGTGGTGGGTCTCGTCCCGGCCGCGGCGCCGGGGCCTGGTTTCGGGGCTCTTCCTGACCCTCTACGGCGTCTTTCGCTTCGCCGTGGAGTTCGTCCGCCGGCCGGATCCCCAGCTCGGCTTCATCGCCTTCGACTGGCTGACCATGGGCATGCTGCTGTCGCTGCCGATGATCGTCGCCGGGCTGGCGCTGATCGCCTGGTCCCGTCGCCAGCCCATCCCCTGACGGGGAAGATGCCGCTTCGCGGCTTGAAGAAGGATGAGCGTCGCTTCGCTCCTGGAGGCTTGAAGAACCTCGCAGTTTGACACGGTGAGGGGCGCCGGGGGCAGGTCGAAGAGGGGGTCCTACGCCAGGGATGGCGTCGGTAGCGCCCAGGGAAGGGTTCACAGCGCCCCCTCGTAGACCTGCCGACGGACCAGCCCCGAGTGGTACCTCTATCTGCGATAACCCTGCGTATTCCGTCTTGGGGCGGTGAGGGCCCCTGTGTAGAATGGGCGATCCATTTCCCAGCCTCTCGAAGCCCCGTGACCGATACGACCCTGCCTGCCCTGGAGCAACCCTACCTCGACCTCATGCGCACCGTGCTCGACCGTGGCGTGGAGCGCGATGACCGCACCGGTGTCGGCACCCGCTCGCTGTTCGGCCACCAGATGCGCTTCGACCTCTCCCGGGGCTTCCCGCTGGTCACCACCAAGAAGCTCCACCTGCGCTCGATCATCCACGAGCTGCTGTGGTTCCTGTCCGGTGACACCAACATCGCCTACCTCAGGGCCAACGGCGTGAGAATCTGGGACGAGTGGGCCGACGAGAACGGCGACCTGGGCCCGGTCTATGGCTACCAGTGGCGCAGCTGGCCGGCCCCCGGCGGCGGCCATGTGGACCAGATCGAGGGCCTGCTGGAGCAGCTGCGCACCAACCCCCGCTCGCGGCGGCTGATCGTCTCGGCCTGGAACCCGGCGCTGGTGGACGAGATGGCCCTGCCGCCCTGTCACTGCCTGTTCCAGTTCTACGTGGCCGAGGGGCGCCTGTCCTGCCAGCTCTACCAGCGCAGCGCCGACATCTTCCTCGGCGTGCCCTTCAACATCGCCAGCTATGCGCTGCTGACGCGGATGATCGCCCAGGTGGCGGGGCTCGCGCCCGGCGACTTCGTGCACACCCTCGGCGACGCGCATCTCTACCTGAACCACCTGGAGCAGGCCGAGGAACAGCTGTCGCGCACGCCCCGGCCGGCGCCACAGCTGGTGCTCGACCCGACGGTCGACGATCTCTTCGCCTTCCGCTTCGAGCACATCGCCATCGAGGACTACGACCCGCATCCCCATATCAAGGCACAGGTGGCCGTATGAACGACGACACGCTCATCCCCGTGGCGATGATCGCGGCCATGTCCGCCAACCGCGTCATCGGCGTCGACAACCAGCTGCCCTGGTACCTGCCGGAGGACCTCAAGTTCTTCAAGCGCATGACCCAGGCCAAGCCCCTGGTCATGGGGCGCAAGACCTATCAATCCATCGGGCGACCGCTCCCCGGCCGGCTCAATATCGTGGTGACCCGCGACCCCGACTTCCGCCCCGAGGGGGTGCGGGTCTGCCACGACCTGGACGCGGCGCTGACGCTGGCCGACCGGCAGGCGACCATCGACGGTGTCGACGAGATCATGGTGATGGGCGGCGGCGAGATCTATGCCCAGGCCCTGCCGTATGCCAGCCGTCTCTACCTCACCGAGGTGGCGGTCGAGATCGAGGGAGACGCGCGCTTTCCCGAGCTCGACCAGGACGAATGGCAGGAGTGCCAGCGCGTCCCCGGCACGCCCGCCGAGGGCCAGCCGGCCTATGACTTCGTGCAGTATCGCCGGCGGGGTTTGCCAGACACCTCGTCGTGACACAGACTGACGATTGGTGGCGCGGCGCCATGGGCTCCTCCCTGGCCGCCGCCGCCCCTTCGGCAAGGTGCACTTGGAGGATCAGGAGTTGATCGAGGAACGCCCATTTCGCCTGATGGCGGCGCTCGAGGGTCGCGCCGATGCCCTGCTGGGCGCACTGCGTGAGACCCGCGTGCAGCAGGACGCGCTGCGCACCCGACTGGCCGAGCTGGAACAGCGCCGCGTCAGTCTCGAGGCGCGCAATGCGGAGCTGGCGGCCGAGGTGCGCGAGGAGGCGGCGCAGCGCCAGGCCCTGGTGAGCCGGCTGGAAGCGCTCGAGCAGCGCCTGGTCGACGCGGAGGCCGCGCGACTCGAGCTGGAGGAAGAGAACCGCGAGCTCGACGAACAGAACCGCGAGCTGGAAGACCACAATCACCGCCTGCAGGAACGCCTGGCCAGCGGCCAGCCGGTACCGGCCTTCCAGCGCCAGGGGCGCCAGGCCCGGGGGCTCTCCGCACTCATCGGCCATCATCGGGCCTCGCCGGCCGCGCCGTCCGACGCGCCCCACGACACGGCCGATGCCCCCTCACCGTCCGCTGCCGCGCCAGGTGCGCCGGCCACGGACGCCGGCTCCCCCGCGACGACGCCCCAGTCCGACCTGCCCATCGCGGAGGCGCCGTCTCCCCAGGCGCTGCTGGCGCAGTGGTATCGACGCTACGAGGCCGCCTTCTTCAAGGGCCACACGCGGCCCCTCAAGGTCGGCATCCACGAGGACCTGGCCGCCCTGGAGCCCTGGCCGGAGAAGCTGGTGAGGCGTGCCCTGGCCTGTTACGTCAACCTGCCTCGCTACCTCAAGTCGGTCCGTGAGGGGGCCGAGCGCATCGATCTCGACGGCGCACCGGCTGGCCGGGTCGATGCCGGCGCCGCCGAACACGCCCACAAGAAGCTCGAGCGCCTCCAGGCCGACCGCCCGCCCAGGGGCAAGGCCGGCAAGCGCCGTGCCGCCAAGCCGCGCGCCCGCGCCAACGAGGCGGCCCCGACCCCCGGCGCCGCATCCACGTCCGCGGCGCGTCCCGAGCCGTCCCCGTCGGCCCCCGCCGGCAGCGACCCGGCCGTCGACGAGCCCGACGACCGCCGCCTGCAGCGCAAGCTGGGCGAACTGATGGCCCGCCACAACGCCCGCTGAGACGGGCGCCTGCCGAGCGTTGAGGGCCGGCAGCGGCTTTCAGCGCACTCTGACTTGAAAGCGTCATATCAGCGGGGCATGATAAGTCCGCTCATCGCTACCATGCGTTTCGGTCTGTGGTGACGTCAGGGGCCTCGAGCCCCGGAGCGTGCCACATCCCGGCCCGGTAGCGGCGGCAGGTCCGCCGGGAGGGCGCCCTGGCCGCCATCGTAGGGGAAATCGCCGCCAGCGGGGATTGTGACGAAGGAAAACAGTGTTTTTTTCTTGTTGCGCTCCCGCGAATCACGGTATAGAGTTCCACGTGCGAGCATTGGACTATAACAAGGCGTTGCCGTGGTCAGGCTCGCTGACTGCCACCTCCCGTGAGGGACAGGGCAGCAACGAGAACCGGCACCAAGACCGGCATGCCAACTGCACTGACTCACCAAAGAGCAGGCAGCAACGATCGAAACAGCAAGCTAGTCAAAAGGATTATCGCAATGAAAAAGACACTGTTAGCGACTGCCATCGCCGGTGCCATGGCCGCCTCCGGCGCCCAGGCCGCCACCGTCTACAACCAGGACGGCACCAAGCTCGACCTGTACGGCAACATCCAGATCGGCTACGTCAACCAAGACACCGGTTCCGGCGACAACGACGACGCCGACCAGATCTTCGACAACGGTTCCACCTTCGGCTTCGCCGCCGAGCACGTCATCTACGACGGCCTGACCGGCTACCTGAAGCTCGAGTTCGACGACTTCCAGGCCGACGAGATGAAGGTTGCCGGCCGCGATTCCGGCGACCAGGCCTATGTGGGCCTGAAGGGCAACTTCGGTGATGCCCGCCTCGGTTCCTACGATCCGCTGATCGACGACTGGATCCAGGACCCGCTGACCAACAACGAGTTCTTCGACGCCTCCGACTCCAACAGCGAGATCGTCGACTTCTACGGCACCGACGACCGCGAAGGCGACAAGGTGACCTACACCTCGCCGTCCTTCGGTGGCCTGCAGTTCGCCGTGGGTACCCAGTACAAGGGTGAAGCGGAAGAGAGCGGTGTCCTGCCCTTCGATGACGGCATGGGTGGCGTTGATTTTGAAAACGTTGAGACCGAAAGCAATGCGTCCTTCTTCGGTGGCGCCAAGTACACCGTGGGTGGCTTCTCCATCGCCGCCGTCTACGACGACCTGGGCATCTACGATGCTACCGGCAGCGAAACGGGTAACGAATTCGAAGCCGGCGACCAGTACGGCATCACCGGCCAGTACACCTGGAACACCCTGCGCGTGGCCCTGAAGCTCGAGCGTTTCGAAGCCGACAACGAGAACTTCGACGACGTCAACTTCTACGGCCTGGGCGCCCGCTACGGCTACGGCATGGGCGACATCTACGCCGCCTACCAGTACGTCGATGTGGGTGGTGACGACTTCGGCACCACCTTCGAGGATGCCGCCACCAGTGGCGACTTCCCGAACGAGGAAAACGACGACAGCTACAACGAGGTCATCGTCGGTGGCACCTACAACATCTCCGACGCCATGTACACCTGGGCCGAAGTGGCCATGTACGATCGCGAAGACGACGAAGGTGACGGCGGCGCCGTGGGTGTGACCTACCTGTTCTAAGCCCGACCGCGGGTGTATCCTGCGACAAGGGTAGAACAACGAAAGCCGATCCCCCGGGATCGGCTTTTTTCATTGGCCATGAACGAACGCAAGCGAGGTTCCATGAAACAGCCGATAGTGACGGCCGGCCTGCTGGCGCTGACCCTGGCGGCCGCGCCGGTCGCCGCCGACAGCGTGATGGAGGAGCGATTCCGCGAGGAGGGGCGTCAGCTCGACCTGACCGGCTTCTTCCAGGCCGAGACCGATGCCCACAGCCGCCGCTTCCTGTTCGGCGGCGCCAACGCCCACGACTTCTCCGTGACCGAGGCCGGGACCTACCTCTTCGAGAGCGAGGTCACCGCCGGTTACTCCGAGGACTACCGCATCGCCGCCGTCCTCGAGGACGCCCAGGGGCGGGTGATCGCCCGCCGCGAGGCGCTGGGGCAGAACGGCGGCCTGGCGTTGCGCCAGCGCCTCGAGCCCGGTGACTATGTGCTGCGCGTGGAGGCCCAGCGCTTCGGCACCCGCGGCAAGGCCGGGGATGGCTATTCCATCGACATCGTGGGCCTCGACGCGCAGGGACAGCGCCTGGCGGAGGGCGTCAGCGACGGCGAGGGCATCTTCTTCACCGGCGACAAGCGCGAGGGGGCTCGCTCGGTGTTCGTGAGGGGCGATGACGCCGTGGCCACCCTGGGCGGTTCGACGGAGACGGCTGCGGAGGCCGGCGATGCCGCGGCCACCGCGGCGGCATCGACCTCGGCCGCCGCCGGCGCGTCGGCCACGGCGACCGGTGCCGCGGCCTCCCAGGCAACGCGCGATCGGGCCGAGGACGAGCCGGCGGCTCAGCCCGCCTCACAACAGGGCTACGAGACCATCGTCACCGACGTGAAGATCCGCGCCCGGGGCGAGGTGCTGACCTTCGAGATGGCCGAGCGGGGTCGCGTGGCGATCACCACCTCCACCTATCCGACGGGCTACGAGGACACCTACCGCATCGCCCTCGAGGTGCTGGACGCCTCCGGCCGGGTCGTGGCCGAAGGCGCCGGTCAGGGCTTCGATGGCGACGTGGACCTCGAGACCACGCTGTCGCCGGGGCGCTACCGGATCCGCGTCCAGGGCCAGAAGTTCGGCTCGGCCCACTCCGGGGTCAACAACTACGAGCTGCGTGTCGAACGCAGCCGCTGACCGCCAAGCGCGGCACTCGGAAAAGCGGGGCCCGCCCGAGCGGGCCCCGCGGAGGGCCGTGCCACCAGCGCCGGCTCAGCTGGCCTGCTGTTCCTCCAGCATCATCTGGATCAGCTCCTGCAGCTCCTGGACCTGCTGTTCCAGGGCGTCGACGCGATCCTCGTCGGCGGCCGCTTCCGCCTTCTGGTTGATCTCCTCCATGTGTTTCTCGATGGCAGCCGAGTCCATGGCATAAGCGGCACCGCCCATCATCAGCATGGCCAGTAAGCCGGCAGTCAGAGTCTTGATGTTCATGAGGCACCTTTCGGTCGGTGGGGGGATCCGGGACCCGTTGACGGGTCCTGATTGCTTAGTGCCTCCACCATTGCCCTCCTTACAACGGGGGTGTCGCAGGTGTGTCCGAAATGTGATGCCGCGGGCGTGGTCGGCCGCCGTTGATCGTCGACGATGGGGTGGGGTGCGATCCCTACGTCCGCAGGCATGGAGTCTCTCGCTGTCGCCCAGCCGACGAGGCTCGACCCGCGAGGTTCGACCCGCAAGGCTCTCGGCGAGCCTCTGGAGGGTCAAGGCATGTCAGTCGGTGCCGGGCGTCACCCGTCAGGGAGCGGGGAAGCGTCAGACATATGCGATCCATGGCGTACGATGTTCGCCCTGGCCAGGGGCGTCATCGCCACCGCCCGGCAGGTGGGCGACACAACCCTGGCGATTCGGCCATGCTACGGGGATGTTAGGATCAGCAAGGACTGATAGATTCATGGTACCCCCTGGCCCCGAGGTGGCGCGTGCTTTTACACCCCGCCACGCACATGAATGAATAAGCTGCTTTCACTGAAGGGACGCCTGCTGTCGGGACTGGTCATGACCTGGCTGGTGGTCCTGGCCCTGCTGCTCGGCTTCGGCTGGCAGTCGGGAGAGTCGCTGCTCGAGGCGTCCAACCGGGCCCATCTGCGTTACGAGGCGCGCCTGATCGCCGATGAGCTGACGGATCAGGTCGAGACCCGTCTGCAGGCCCTGCAGCGACTGGCAGGGAGCCTCCAGGCACAGCAGCGGCAGGGGGCGTCCCGGCTCGGCGACGCGCTGCGGGGCAATGACGCCCTGCTGGAGTGGTTCGATGGCCTGCTGGTGGCCGATGCCGAGGGGGCCATCCAGGCCGCCTGGCCCCATCGCCGCCGGCTCCGGGGCGTCGAGATCGCCGACCGCGACTACTTCCGTAGCGTGCGGGCCTTCCGGCGTCCGCATGTCAGCGAGCCCATCCGGGGCAAGGCGAGTGGAGCGCCCCAGGTGCTGTTCGCGGTGCCACGGCTGGACGAGGCAGGGCGCTTCCAGGGGCTCGTGGGCGGGATCGTCAGGTTGGACAGCGGTCTCTCCGGGCGGCTGGATCGACTGCGACTGGGGCAGGAGGGCTTCGCGACGGTGATCAGCGCCTCCGGCACCTTCCTCTCCCATCCCGATAGGGAGCACATCTTTACCGACGTGCCGGGCGCGGCGTTCAATCCGCTGCTGGATCTGGCCCTCGACGGCTGGGAAGGGGAGGGCCAGGGGCCGTTGCTGTCCGGGGGCGACGCCTACCACGCCTACCGCCAGATCTGGCCCGCCGACTGGGTCGTTGGCGTCGCCTTGCCGCGTGATCAGGTGATGGCCCCCCTCCAGCGCTGGCTGGAGCGCCTGGGCGGGAAGGCCCTGCTGGTCGCGGCCCTGATGCTGCCGCTGATGAGCTGGCTACTGTGGCTCGCGCTGCGTCCCCTCTTCCAACTCGAGCGCCAGATCGCGGCCGTGGGGGAAGGCCGGCGAAGCCGGGTGGCGCTGTCCACCCGGATGCAGGAGCTCCGCCGGGTCGCCGATACCTTCAATCGCGTCGAGGTGGAACGCGGCAAGGCCCTGGCACAGCTCAAGGATCGCCAGGCCTTCCTCGATGCCATCCTGGCCTCGTCGCCCGTGGGGATGTTCGTGACCGATACGGCGGGCAACATCGCCTTCATGAACCCCGCCCTGGTCGAGCTGACCGGCCCTGTCGAGGCCCAGCAGCGTCGGGGGGAGTGGCTGGGACATATCCATCGCGACGATCGCCAGTCCGCCCTGGACCTGTGGCATTACAGCATGGTGAGCGGTGAGGACTTCCTCCAGCAGTTTCGCTACTACCGCAAGGGCGGCGACCTGCTGTGGCTGGAGGTCCATGCCAGCCGGGTGACGACCGATGGGAAGGCCCTCGGCTTCGTGGGCACGGTGAAGGATATCACCGAGCGCCGCGAGGAAGAGGCCCTGCGCCAGTGGGAGGCCGAGCATGACCCGCTGACCGGCCTGCTCAACCGTCGCGGCTTCGAGCGCCGTCTCGAGGAGGCCCTGGCCGATTGCCGCAAGACCGGCACGTCCTCGGTGCTGATCCTCTTCGACCTGGATCACTTCAAGCCCATCAATGACCAGGGCGGGCATGCCCTGGGCGACGAGATGCTGCGCCGCATCGCCCAGGTGGTGGCCCGGGAGGTGCGGCAGAGTGACCATGTGGCCCGCCAGGGCGGCGACGAGTTCGCCGTCCTGCTGCCCAGCTGCACCCACGCCCAGGCGTCGAGGATCGCCGAGTCGTTGCGTGAGGCGGTGCGCGATATCATCGTGAGACATCGGGGGCAGGAATACCGGGTCACCTTGAGCCTCGGGGTGGCCAGCCTCGAGGAGACGGACCAGCGCATCGCCGAGGTGATCGGGCGCGCCGACGCCGCCAGCTATGCGGCCAAGCGCCAGGGACGGGATCGGGTGGTGGTCCATCCGGCGCTGGCCTGAGGGAAAGATGGCGCCCTCTGCAGGATTCGAACCTGCGACCTGCCGCTTAGGAGCACTATGATAGGCGGTTTGGATTTGTTTGGACTTGTTCGGATCTGTTCAGTAATTCCACCGTAAATCAGTTTGTTATGTGATAAATATGTCCTTTTGTGTCTCATGCTGTACCACCCTATACTGTGTTTCATGTGGGGGCGCATGTGGGGGCGCAACGCCGATTGCGGCCCCGGACAGGACACGGGAGGGCGCATGGCAGGGAAATCTCAGAATCCCATCACTACGGACCGTCAGGTTGCCGCGTTCATGCTCCCCGAGGGCAGGAACAAGGCACGTCGCGCCGTGAGCAACCGTGGCATTGGTGGGCTGGCGCTCGAGGCCCGCACCACACGCGAGGCTAAGACATGGGTATTCCGCTTTCGGTTGGCGGGTAATGCGGTGGAGATGGCGCTGGGCCGTTATCCGGGCATGTCTCTGGCAGAAGCGCGCGAGAAGCACCGCGACGCCGCGAAGCTGGTAGAGAAAGGAATCGACCCGCGCAAGCATCGGAAAGCCGAGAAAGCCCGCAACGAAGCGGCTTGGACCATGGGTCATGCCTTCGAACGCTGGATCGTCTTCTATGAGCAAACGCCGGGCCGCGGCAAGCGGCTGCCGACCCCCAAGACCGTGGGGCAGCACAAGGGGCGCTGGCGCCGCCACCTGGCTCCCCGTCTGGCCGACGCTTACGTGCGAGACGTAACCCGACGCCAGGTCATCGAGGTCTTGGAGGACGTGGTAGCTAAGGCGCCGGTGGAGGGCCGCCATTGCCTGAACCTGCTGCGCGGGCTGCTGGATTACTGCGAGGACCGAGAGCAGGTCGAGGAGAACCCCATTGCCAATCTGACGCCGGCCAAGGTGGGCGCCAGCGGTGGCACTCCACGCAACCGCCATCTTTCCCTGCCGGAGCTTCGCGCCCTATGGCAGGCCCTCGAAGACGCGCGACACAGACCCGAGGGGCTAGCCTCTACGGCGTGGATGTCGGCGACCACCGCTAACGTTCTGCGGTTGTTGATCCTTACCGGGTGTCGCCGCTCGGAGGCTGCGTTGATGCGTTGGGAAGAGATCAAGCGCGATACCTGGACCATTCCCGCCGAGCGTGCGAAATCGCGCCGGGCACATCGCGTGTATCTCACCCCACTGGCGCTGGAGATCCTGGCCGAACAGCGCCAGCATACGGACAGCCAGTTTGTGTTCCCGTCAGTCAGTGATTCCGGCAAGCCCGTGCATCCCGACAGCCTGTCGACCGTCGTGGCTCGGCTGCAGGGTCGGAGTCGAAAGGAACACGACACGACCGCCCCCCTTTACCACTTGCCCCCCTTCACGGTGCACGATCTTCGGCGTAGCGCCGCGACCCGTTGGACGGAGGATCTGCTGGCCGAGCCATTGCTCGTGGAGCAGATGCTGGCCCATGCCCCGCCCAAGCTGGTGGCTACATACAACCACGCCGCCCGTTGGCCGGCTCAAGTCGATGTGTGGAAGCGGTGGGGCGAGTTGGTAGCCGACCGGGTAGCCCAAAATCCTGGCAGCAATGTTGTTCCGATGCAGGGCAGGTAGTCGAAACACCGCGCGGGTTAACTCTCTGAGTTGCTAAGGTTTTTATTTTGTTAGCGTGTAAACTTTCAACCAAAGGTTGAATCTAAGTATCTGACACAAAAGGGGAAATCATAAGTTTCCGCTTGCGCCAGCTAGTCCCGCCCCGCTACCGTTCGACTCAAGGGCCGCAATTTCTGCGCCCCTGAGAATGCGGAGGCTACGCAATGAAAGAGTTTCTGACGGATAGGGAGGTGGCTCAGTGGGCCGGCCTGGGACGCACGACCATTTGGAGGCTTGTAGGCCAGGGGCGCTTCCCTCGTCCCGTGAAGCCGGCCCCCGGCGCGACTCGCTGGCGCCGTAAGGACTTGGACCGATGGGCTGCTTCGCTGTCAGAGGAGGATCGGGCATGACGGCCGAGACCCGACAGCACGCCAAGCGCACTGTTTGGGCTGCCGAACTGGCAGGCAAGCGCGCCGAAGAACTGAGCCTGACAGAGCGAATCCGCGCGCAGACCCTGGCCGCCAATGACCTGGCTATGGCGTTGGACAGCGCCGCCCTTGTGGTGGCGGGATCGCCCGCCGAGGAGCGCGCAGTATACGACTTTGCCGAGTCGTGGGGCCGCTACCGGCTGTCGCCGGATGATAGCCAGGAGATGGTTGACGCTTGGGGTGACGCGATGGAAGCCGCGAAGGTCCTATTCCGTTCGCCGGACTTCGCGATTATCCCGCGGCCTGAAGCCAAAACGCCCGGCACCACCCTGAAGGGCTAGCCGAGCGTTTTAGTGTGTGTCCTAGCGGTTCAAGGCGGAGAGTTTGCCGACCCGATGCCTTGACCATGACCCGCACCAGCTCTGGCCACGGGACATTTGAAGCGTAACCGACCGACGGCAGCCATTCAACCTCAAGTTGACAGTGCTGGCCGCCATAATGGGCCATCCCGCGGCCTTGCTGGTGCCTCCGACCGGAGGTACTCGCGATGGCTACCATCGTTCCCCCTTCGCCTCGGCAGCGTCGGTTGCTGCTGGCGTTATCCCGCGGTCCTGTCAGCCGGGAGGATGCTGACCGGATCGTTCCGGCTCCCAACGGGCCGCATTACATCGCCACCCTTCGCCAGGCGTATGGGCTGTCGCTGCCGTGCGCTCGCATCCCCTGCGTGACGGTCGACGGTGACCCGTCGTGGAGAGGCATTTATCAGCCGACTCCCGAGGATCGTCGGCGCATCGCCGCCGTCCTGTCTGCCGAAACGCCCGAGGTGCGCGCATGAATACCCACGAGATCCTGAATGCAACTCCGCGGCAGCGGCGTTTGTTGTTGGCCCTGGCCCGCCGGTCGCCCGTCAGTCGTGCAGCTGCCGGCCGCATCGCTTCGGGTTCCGGCGCTGCCGACTTCATCGACTCTACCTGCAGCCGCTTCGGCTTGGCACTCGAGTTGAACGACCCCCAGCAGGGCTATGCCCTCGAGGAGCGTCAGCGCCGTCAGTTGGCCCGTTGTATGAACCGAGAATCGCTCGAGCGGTTCTATGCGGCATTGCCCGATGACTGGATGGGCCGCTATCCCGGCTTTCTTCGCGGAGACCCGTCGAGTGTAGCCCGGCTGTTGGGCGACATGCCCGCGAACACCCGTCCCGGCTTCTGCGTCCTGACCTATGAGCGGATCGCCTTTTTCCGGTGCCGGGAGGCGAGGCCGGCCATGCTGCATGAGCTGCTGAAGACCGTGAACGCCGCGACCCCGGCACGGTTGGCGCGGGCGGCCGGCGGCCGGGATGCCGTCGAGGAGATGCTTCGGTTTGCCGCCGAGCGCGGGGCGTGCTCTTGTGGGGCTGCGGGAGCCCCCCGGCCTGGTCGGAAAAGCCTGGGACGGATTGAAGGGAGATCGCGCATGTCTGACCGGGAGTTTTTCCAAGCCGTGACGCCTCGGAGGTGTCACCGCCATATCCCCGGTTTGCTGGCCGGGAGTACCTGGGCCGCCAATGCGTTGTGGCAAACCATCGGCACCGCCGCGGTGGTCGACCTGTCCACCGAGGCCTACCGGGCAGGGGTGGTTCCGGCCGCTTTGCGTGGCCTGCTGTCGGTAGCCTGCCGGGTAGGTACGGCCCGCTTGTGCCGGGAAGCCGGGGGACGGGACGGCCTGACGGATATGCTTCGGGCCGCTGACGTCCCGACCCCCTGCGAGGCTAGGTTCCGCGTGTATCGGGGGCAAGCCGGATTGACGGTTGAGGAGGCCCGCCAGCGGATGCACTGGACCCCCTACTATTCCGTAGCTTGTGCGTTCGCGTGGCGCCGGGGGCGCCAAATGAGGCAGGCGCCGACGGTCATTGCCGCGGAGCTGTCGCCGGAGTCTGCGTTCCTGCTGCCAGCTGCTGACCTGAGCGCCGTCGGAGACCTCGGGGCCTACCCCTACGAAACCTTCGTGCCTGTTGCTCCCCTGCGGGCGGAGTGCGTAGGTAACCCGGCACAGTACGAGCGGGAGGCGATTTCCTTGCTGCTGGAATCTCTGGGCAGGTTCCCCGATGTCGTCAAGCGCATGTGGCAGGAAAGCCGGGAGGAAGTCGTATGACCACGGCTAACGTTATCCCCCTGCACCCCGGCCGCTCGACTATCGACCCGGAAGCCTTGGGGCTGCCCGCTGCGTTCCTCAAGGCGGAGTTCTGTAGCGGGGTCGGGCAGTACCACAGCCCCAATGCCAAGCGTAACCCGCGCCCGCTCGAGACCATCACCGGGGCTGCGGTGGTTGCCATGCTGGGCGCTCCCCAGCACGTCGACAAGGCTCATTCCCGCTGGGCTATCTTCTCGCCGGTGCTGTCACGCCGGGTAGAGGACCAGCGCCAGCACGGGGAGTTCTTCGCGTTGTGGGCCGACTTGGACAGTAACCCGCCGGAATTGCAGGAGGCCGCCGACCGGCTGTCCGATAGCCTGAGTGCCACGGTTCTGGCGTATACCAGCGCCAGCGCGACCCGGGGGCAGCAGAAAGCGCGGCTGCTTGTGCCTCTGGCCGCCCCGTGTCCCGGGGATCGCTTCGAGGCATGCCAACGCATCCTGAACGACCGACTCGAGACCCTGGGCATCGCCCCCGACCGGGCCGCCGAGCGGGCCAATCAGGTCTGCTACCTCCCTAACGCCGGCCAGTTCTACGCCGCGACCTCCGGGGAGGACGTGCTGGCGCTGGGCGGCGGGTTCGACTGGCGAGACGCTTTCGCCGAGGAAGTGGCCGCCCACGACACGGCCGAGGCCGAACGCCGGGAGGACCTGGAGCGCCGGCAGGCGGAGGCGCGGGCCAAGCTGGCCGAGCGTCAGGCAACCGGCCAGGCTAGCCCCATCGCTGCTTATAACGCCGCCCACCCGCTGCGGCTGGTGCTGGAGGCCTACGGCTACCGGCAGTATGGCGCCCGCTGGTTATCCCCCCTGTCAGAGTCGGGGACGCCGGGCGTGACCATCACCAAGGACGGCGCCCGCTGGCATACCGCCCACGAGAGCGACCGGGAGGCCGGTCTGTCGGATTGGGGAGATGCCTTCGACCTGCTGACCTTCTGGGAGCATGGTGGCGACCAAGACGCTGCCCTGCGTGCCGTGGGCGCCATGATGACCACGGATGACGGGCGTACCCTGACCGAGTTCAATCAGGATCGTTACCGCGAAAGCCGGCGGACCGATGCCCTGGAGGCGTTCGAGGACCTGGGCGAGCTCGAAGATGAAGGGGAACCGGAATCCGGTCCCAAGCGCCAGCATCGTGCATTCGGATTCGTCCCGGTTGGCGAGCTGGTCACTGACCTTCGCCCTGTGTCCTGGCTGGTGCGGGGCTATCTGGAAGCCGACTCGCTGGGGCTGGTCTATGGGGAGCCGGGCCACGGGAAGTCCTTTCTCGCCATCGACCTGGCTGCCAGCATCGCAACGGGGCTCCCCTGGCATGGGGCCGAGACCACGCCGGGTGCCGTGTTCTATATCGCCGGGGAAGGCCATAACGGGCTAGGCCGCCGCTTCAAGGCATGGGAACTCAAGCGCGGGACTAGCCTCGCGGGTGTGCCGTTGTACGCGTCGAAGCGCGCCGCCCCGCTGGATGACAAGGCGAGCGCCGCCGAGGTGCTGCGCGTCGTCGATGCCATGGCCGAGGATGCCGGGCAGGTTCCGGCCCTTATCGTGGTGGACACCCTGGCCCGGTGCTTCGGGGGTGACGAGAACAGCGCGACCGACATCGGCGCTTTCGTCGCCAACCTGGATGCCTTGCGCCATCACTGGCGGGCTACCGTGCTGGTCGTCCACCACAGCGGCAAGGACGCCACGCGGGGTGCGCGCGGATCTACCGCCCTTCGGGGGGCCGTGGATGCGGAATACAAGGTGGCCAAGGACCCCGCCGGTACGGTGACCCTGGAAGCCACCAAGATGAAGGATGCCGACACGCCCGAACGCCGGGCCTTCCGGCTGGCGCCGGTCAAGTTGCCGGTTGTCGAGGGAGACGGGACGGAGGTTTGGTCCTGCGCGCCCGTGTCGACCGAGGCACGGATGGGCGGGCCGAAGCGACCGACCGGGAAGCACCAGCAACGGGCGCTGAATGCCCTGGGCGACCTGGCTGCTTTTCCGGAAGACGGGGAGGAGGGCACCCCGGTGGCCGTGGAGGCCTGGCGCCAGGCAGCGGCTCGCGATGGCACGGATCGCCGCCGGTTCGGTGAAGCGATGGAACGGTTAGCCGACCTTGGGTGGATCATCACCGAAAACGGCGGAGAAACGGTCCGCCTGCTGTACTTACCCTGACTCGCCGAGGCGCCGTCTGGAGCGCGCCGGTTTTCCGGCCCCTATAGGGGGGCCGGACAACCCGGCAGGAGGCGCCAACCGGAGAAACCGGACGGAAACCGGACACTTTCCGGACAGGAACCGGACAAATGCGTCCGGTTTTCAAAACCGGCACCCACGCCTGGCTAGTCCCTCCCGATAATGCGTCGCGGGTCCTTCCTGGACGCCTTCTAGCCCGCGAGGGGCGCCGAGCGCGGTGAGCGAGAGTTTTCGGAATTTTCCCTATTTTCCTCCGCAAATCGCTAATTCAACTATTTGTTGATTAAGGAAATTCGCGAATTCGGGTTTTTCCGGGATTCGGGCTGTGCCATATCTGTAAATACCTAGGCCGGGCCGCGGGAGAAACCCACGACTTCCCGGCAGGAGTGACTATCGCAACCACGGAGGATGCCAGGATGGCCGACAAGCACAGCACCAACGACCACGCCGAGATCCGGGCCGACCTGCTGGGCACCCTGAAAGGCTATGTTGACCGCTACCAGCGCCAGCACGGTTTCCGGCCGCCCACGGTGGCCATTGGTCGCGCGGAGTGGTCGTTGCTCGGGTGCCCCGATATGGCCGCTGGGGTTCGCATTCTGCCGACGGGGGATGAAACACGTCTTGTGTTTGCTTCAGCAGACTAAGCTAAATGAGAAAGTCTTAACTTGGGCAGGGGGTAGGGTATGAAGTATGTCGGGGTGGTAACCGTCGCCATAATCGCTGCAAGTCTTTCCACTAGCTTGGCTGCGGGTGATTGGTACTTGAAGAATGGCCAGTTGGTCTGCACGACCCAATCCGCTTACCGGGAGCAGGTCCAGTATCTGTCACATGGTGTCCAGGGGGCAGTGCCAGGGTGTGGGGTAACGGAAAAACGGTATCGAGTGGTCCCGCTAGACATCAACATCGTCGCGCCGAGCAGGGTACGAATAATCGACAGGCGGGCGAATGTTTGGGTTGATGCAGGCAGCGCCATCGAAATGATCCGAGAATAGGGCGCCGCTCACCCGGAGGGTTGGCGTAGGGAGCAGACCGAAGCCGGCCTATACCGTGTCCCATGTGGGGGCGCATGTGGGGGCGCGGAGCGGGCATCCATTACGCGAAGGGGAGGGCGGTGGCGTAACATATTGAAAATTCTGGCGCCCTCTGCAGGATTCGAACCTGCGACCTGCCGCTTAGGAGGCGGCTGCTCTATCCTGCTGAGCTAAGAGGGCGAAACGAGCGATAGTATAAGCGTCTGAACCGGCGAGATAAACCCGCAGGCGTCCCGCCCGTGAGCCGGCACCGCTTAGCGGGTAGAATGGTCGTCAGCCCTTGTCCGGATGCCCCCATGCCCGAGATCTCCCCCTACCTGTCCGCGGTGGGCGACCGCCATTTCGACGGCCTCGCCGACAAGTTCGCCGGCAGCCTGTATGGCGGGTTGCGTGGCGAACTGCGCCTCGCCCTGCTCGACCGGCTGCTGCCCGAGATGCTGGACTTGCAGGCGCAGCCGGTGCTGGAGGTGGGCGGTGGCCTGGGACAGCTGGCCGCCTGGTTGAACGACCGAGGCCACCCCGTCACCCTCACCGAACCCGCCGGCGAGATGCTGGACCGGGCCGCCGAGCACCTCGCCGACCGGCCGGTGCCTCGCCATCGGCTACCGCTCCAGTCGCTGCCGGTGGAACTGCCCGGCCCCTGGCCGCTGGTCACCTGCCATGCCGTGCTCGAGTGGCTCGCGGACCCGCGGGCGGCCCTGGCGACCCTGGCCGGGCTGATGGCGCCGGGGGGGCAGCTCTCGCTGATGGTCTTCAACCGCGATGCCCTGCGCCTGTCCAACGTGGTCAAGGGCAACCTGCAGAAGGCCCTGGACGACCGGCTGGAGGGCCAGGGGCGCCGCCGACGCCTGACCCCCATCTCGCCGCTGACCCATGGGCAGGTCGTCGCCTGGGCCGGGGAGGCGGGCCTGTGCGTGTCGCAGGTGGCCGGGGTGCGCGTCTTCCACGATTACCTTCGTGCGCCGCCGGAGACGGCGGCGGATCGCCAGGCCCTGCTCGAACTGGAGTGGCGCTACAGCCGCGTCGACCCCCATTGGCGGCTGGGTCGCTACCTGCTCTATACCCTGATTCGCCCCGAGGAGCCCGTTTCATGAGTGCCGAGACCCCCGTCTGCCAACTGCTGGAACGCCAGGACGCCGACTATCGCGGCTGGCTGTGGGTGGCCCCGCCCCGGGACGACTGGCTGGAGGGCGGCGAGGGGCGAGTGCTCGCCGCCGACCAGGCGGTGCTGTCCGCCTGGCGGGCGCGGGGGCGGCCGGCCGGCTCGCCCTTCGAGGCGGACGTGCCGACCCCGCCGGGGGTGGTGCTGTTCTGGCCCAAGGCCCATGCCCTGGGCGAGTGGTGGCTGCTGTGGCTGTGCGCCCACCTGCCGGCGGGCACCCCGCTACAGGTGGTGGGGGAGCACCAGGGCGGCATCAAGCGGGTGCTCAAGGTCCTGGCGGCCCTGGGGCTCGGCTGCCGAAAGGTCGACAGCGCCCGGCGCTGCACGCTCTTCGAGTCCCGCCTCGATCGGGTCGGTCTCGACCCGGAGGCGGCCTGGACGTCCTTCGAGGCCGAGGGGCTGCAGCTGGCCAGCCACCCGGGCGTCTTCGGCCACGGCAAGCTCGATGAGGGCACCCGGTTGTTGCTGTCGCGGTTGCCCGAGGCGCTGCCCGAGACGGGCCGGGTGCTGGACATGGGCTGCGGGGACGGCATCCTGGCCGGCTGGCTGGCCCGGCGGGGGCTGGCGATGACCGCGGTGGACGTCAACGGCTTCGCCGTGGAGGCGACCCGGCGCAGCCTGGAGGCCAATGCCCTGGACGGTGAGGTGAGGGCGGGGGATGTCTTCGCGGGGCTCGAGGGGCGACGCTTCGACGCCATCGTCAGCAACCCGCCCTTCCACCAGGAGCGAGCCGTGGACTACGGCCCCGCCGGCCGGCTGATCCGCGAGGCGCCCGAGCACCTGGTGCCGGGCGGCCGGCTGGTGCTGGTGGCCAACGCCTTCCTGCCCTATCCGGATCTGCTGGAGCGGGCCTTCGGCGGTTTCGAGATCCTCGCCGACGACCGCCGCTTCCGGGTCTACAGCGCCAGGACCTGAGGCGTCCCGTCGGCCAATAAGGAGGGCATGCCGGTCGGGCCGGCATGCCCCGCGGCAGCCGCAGGAAGCGGCCGCCGGGTGAGTGGCGATTATTCGGCCATCGTCTCGCCTTCCATGCCGGTGCCTTCGTCCCCGCCTTCCATGCTGGTCTTGGCGGCCTTGAATTCCTCCTCGCTGAGGGCGCCATCGCCATCGGCATCCGCGGCCTCGAAGTCCAGGCCGGTCACGTCCGTGGCCTCCTCGGCGCTGAGGGCGCCATCGCCATTGGCATCCAGCTCTGTAAACTTGTCTGTGCCTTCGGCGATAGCAACACCGCTACCGAAGAGCAGGGCAATGGCCAGCAGCATCGATCTCAGGGTCAGTGTCTTCATGGTGCTCCTCCTGATCGTTCAGTGGACACGCTTTGGTTCATGCCACGAGCCGGGAGGCTCGCTTATCCAGTATTAGGCCATTTCCGTGCCACGCGCGGATTAATTTCTTGGTTCACAAAGACTTATTGCACGCGTCATGCGCAGGGTGTCGCGGGGCGGCGGCAGGGGATATCGATAGAGCGTCTCTTGTTGGAGACATGAATTCTCGCCCGGCGCCAAGCGCTTGATTCACCTGGCAGGGGAGTGTCGCCGAATCGCGGCAGGCACGCACGAGGTCGGCGAGGCGGCAGCGGCGATGCACTGCCCTAGGGCTGGCGGTAGTCGATCGCGGTGATCAGGTAGGTGGTCTCGCCGCCCGGGGCGGCCACCGTGGCCTCGTCGTCGAGCCCCTTGCCGAGCAGCGCCTTGGCCAGGGGGGCGTCGACGCTGATCCAGTGCCGGGTGGTGTCGGTCTCGTCGTGGCCGACGATGCGCAGGTGCAGCTCCTCGCCATCCTCGTCCTCGAGCGTCACGAAGGCGCCGAAGAACACTCGTCCGGTATCGGCGGGCAACCGGTCCACCACCTGGAGCTCGTCCAGGCGCTTGGTCAGGTAGCGGATCCGGGCGATCACCCGGTTCAGCTCCTTCTTGTTGTAGGTGTAGTCGGCGTTCTCGCTGCGATCGCCCAGGGCGGCCGCCTCGCCGACCTTGGCCGAGAGGGTGGGGCGCTTGACCCGCGAGAGGTGGTCGAGGATGCCCCGCAGGCGCTCGGCGCCCTCGGCGGTGATCAGGTTGCTCTTGGGCTCCTGGCGCGGGTCCTTGGCGGGGTCGCGCCAGCGCGTCATGTTGCGGCCTTTCATCCACGCCTCCCCTGGGTCGAAGAGTCGCAACATACGCCATTCCGGCGCGACTCGGCAACCGCGGCGGGCTGGCGAATAATTCAAACGTTCGTTACATTTCCGTGAGGTGCTCCCGCCCATGACCACAACGCCGAGGAAACCGCCATGTCGAGACGCCAACTGCTGGCCGCCACCGTCTGCCTGGGCCTGGCCGCCGCCCCCGTCGCCGAGGCGCTGGCCTGGGAGGACGGTGTCTTCTCGCTGAAGCAGCGCTGGGAGCATGTCACCACCGCCATGGAGGCGACGCGTCGCGAGGACGCCCTGTCGGCCCTGGCCGAGGAGTCCGCTGCCCTCGCCGAGGCCCATCCCGAGGCCAGCGAGGTGCTGGTCTGGCGCGGCATCATCCTGGCCTCCCTGGCCCGGGAGGCCGGCGGCCTGTCCGCCCTGGGCGCCGCCAAGGCGGCGCGCCGGGTGCTCGAGCGCGCCGTGGCGCTGGACCCCGCGGGCCATCGTGGCTCGGCCTACGTGACCCTGGGGGCCCTCTATGATCGGGCTCCCGGATGGCCGGTGGCCTTCGGCGACGAGGAGACCGCCGAGGCGATGTTCCGCAAGGCCCTGGCGATCCGCCCCGAGGGCATCGACGTCAATACCTACTACGCGGCCTTCCTGGAAGCGGAGGGGCGCGAGTCGGAGGCCCTGGCCCATGCGCGCCGCGCGGTGGCGGGCCAGGCCCGGGCGGGACGCGAGGCCTCCGACGAGGCGCTGCGCGACCGGGCCAGGGCCATGGTCGCCCGCCTCCAGGACTGATCCGCCTCGACATGCGGCCGCGGCACCAGGCGCCGAGGTCTGCTTCGGTCGGCGCTCGGTGACGGTTGGCAGCCTCCCCTGCGGTCATGATAATGGGGCATTCGCGAACACGGAGGCCCGCATGTCGCAGACCGATCACGCCAACCCGCCCGATGACCTGGCGGCCGCGCCCTTCGACGCCGAGGACGTGGAACTGCTCGAGCGACGCTGCCTCCACCGGGGGTTCTTTCGCCTGGAGGAGCTGCACCTGCGCCACCGTCTCTTCGAGGGCGGCTGGAGCGGGGCGATGGTTCGCGAGGTGCATCAGCGCCACGACGCCGTGGGGGTATTGCTCTACGATGTCGAGAGGGATGCGGTGGCGCTGGTGGAGCAGTTTCGTGCCGGCGCCCTGGATGACCCCGATTCGCCCTGGAAGCTCGAGATCGTCGCGGGGCTGGTGGAGCGCGGCGAGAGCCTGGCCGAGGTGGCCCGTCGCGAGGCCGAGGAAGAAGCCGGCTGCCGGGTGGGGGAGTTGATCGAGCTGCACACCTACTACCCCAGCCCCGGCGCCTGCAATGAGCGGGTCACCCTGTTCTGCGGCCTGATCGACAGCCGAGGGCTGGGCGGCATCCACGGCCTCGACGAGGAGCACGAGGACATCCGCGTCCACGTGCTCTCGTTCCAACGGGCCTGGGAACTCCTGCTGGCCGGGCGACTCGACAATGCCATGTGCCTGATCGCCTTCCACTGGTTGGCGGCGCAGCGGGCCTCACTGAGAGCAAGGAGGTAGCGTGTCGAGAAGTGCCTACGTCACCGACCTGAGGACCCTCCAGGGGGAGTGCACCGCCAACTATGTGCGGTTGATCCGCCTGCTGGGGGATCTCGAGGCCGGCGAGAGTCGCGAGGTGGAACTGGTCAACCAGGGGCGCCGCCTCGGTGCCCTGTGCCTCAAGGTCCAGGAGCGGGCCCCCTACACCAGTATCATCCGGGTCTCCCAGCATGGGGTCCTCGACGCACTGATCGACACGCCCCGCATGCGGGTCCACCTCTATCATGACGTGCGCATGGCGGAGGTCACCGACTTCCAGCGCCAGCGCCACTTCGATGGCCGCTATCGCTATCCCAACGCCCGCATGCACCAGCCCGACGAGAAGCTCCAGCTCAACCGTTTCCTCGGCGAGTGGCTCGACCACGGCCTGGCCCATGGCCACTCCCTGGACCTGCCGGAACTACCCTGAGGAGCCCAGTAGCCTGATGCGTCTCATCCAGGTCACCGATTGTCATCTGCATGCCGACCCCCTGGCGCGCTCGCGCACCGGCATCCCCCATCGCCAGTTCGAGCGGGTGGTGGTGGCGGCCGCGCGCCTGCGCCCCGATGCGGTGCTGGTCACCGGTGACGTCAGTCAGGACGAGACGGCGGCCTCCTATGCCCTGGCCGAGCGGGTCCTGGCCCGCTTCGACTGTCCCTGGTTCTGGCTGCCCGGCAACCACGACGCGCCGGATCCGATGGCCGAGTGCCGTCCCTTCCACGCCAGCCTCGACCTCGAGGACTGGCGTGTCCTGTTGCTGGATACCCAGGTGGTCGGCCAGGAGGCCGGCGAACTCGGCGAGGCGCGCCTGGCGGCCTTCGCCGAGCGTCTCGCCGACGACGACCGGCCGACCCTGGTGGCCATGCACCACCCGCCCCTGGCCGTCGGCTCGGCCTGGCTCGATGCGCTGGGGCTGGTCGACGCCGAGGCCTTCTGGCGTACCCTCGCCGGCCACGAGTGCGTCCAGGCGGTACTCTGCGGCCATATCCACCAGGCCTTCGTCGGGCATGGCCCGGTCGGGGTCCCGGTCTACGCCTGCCCCTCCACCAGCGACCAGTTCCTGCCCGGCAGCGAGACCTTCGCCGTCGACGAGGCGTCCCGCCCCGGCTTTCGCGTGGTCGACCTGCACGGCGGCGAACTCGCCACCTGGGTGGAGCGGGTCGAGCTCTAATATCTCTTTATCATATAAAAAGATAGATATTAATTCTTTTACGTTATTATCGTCATGACGATACCCTCTGCCGCATGATCCCAATCCGCCCATGTCATGCGAGGTAGCCGGGCCATGAACAGTCTTCATGCACCGACACGCGATAGTGCCGTCACGGCCGAGGGCAGCAGTGCCGCTGCCGGCCTGACGCCGCGGCGGCTGACCCATCTGCAGCAGCTGGAAGCCGAGTCCATCCACATCATCCGCGAGGTGGCGGCCGAGTTCTCCAACCCGGTGATGCTCTATTCCATCGGCAAGGACTCCTCGGTGATGCTGCACCTGGCGCGCAAGGCCTTCTATCCCGGGCCGCCGCCGTTCCCGCTGATGCACGTCAACACCACCTGGAAGTTCCGCGAGATGATCGAGTTCCGCGACCGCATGGCCGCGGAATCCGGCATGGAGCTGATCGAGCACATCAACCAGGAAGGCGTCGAGGCGGGCATCAACCCCTTCGAGCATGGCTCCAGCGGCTACACCGACGTGATGAAGACCCAGTCGCTCAAGCAGGCGCTGGACAAGTACGGCTTCGATGCCGCCTTCGGCGGCGCGCGCCGCGACGAGGAGGCCAGCCGCGCCAAGGAGCGCGTGTTCTCCTTCCGCGACAAGCATCACCGCTGGGATCCCAAGAACCAGCGTCCCGAGCTGTGGAACCTCTACAACGCCCGGGTCAACAAGGGCGAGTCGATCCGCGCCTTCCCGCTCTCCAACTGGACCGAGCTGGACATCTGGCAGTACATCTACCTCGAGTCGATCCCCATCGTGCCGCTGTACTTCTCCGCGCCGCGTCCGGTGGTGGAGCGCGACGGCATGCAGATCATGGTCGACGACGACCGCCTGCCGCTCGAGGAGGGCGAGGTGCCGGAAGAGAAGTGGGTGCGCTTCCGCACGCTCGGCTGCTACCCGCTGACCGGCGCGGTGGAGTCCAGGGCCACCACCCTGCCCGAGATCATCCAGGAGATGCTGCTGACCCGCACCAGCGAGCGCAGCGGCCGCGCCATCGACCACGACCAGGCCGGCTCGATGGAGAAGAAGAAGCGCGAGGGGTACTTCTAACATGTCACATCAATCGACACTGATCGCCGACAACATCGAGCAGTACCTGCACGAGCACGAGAACAAGGACCTGCTGCGCTTCATCACCTGCGGCAGCGTCGACGACGGCAAGTCGACCCTGATCGGCCGGCTGCTGCACGACTCCAAGATGATCTTCGACGACCAACTGGCGGCCATCACCCAGGCGTCGAAGAAGAGCGGCACCACCGGCGAGGAGGTGGACCTGGCGCTGCTGGTCGATGGCCTGCAGTCCGAGCGGGAGCAGGGCATCACCATCGACGTGGCCTATCGCTTCTTCTCCACCGACAAGCGCAAGTTCATCATCGCCGACACCCCGGGGCACGAGCAGTACACCCGCAACATGGCCACCGGGGCGTCCACCGCCGGGCTGGCGGTGATCCTGATCGACGCCCGCTACGGCGTGCAGACCCAGACCAAGCGGCACAGCTTCATCGCCGACCTGGTGGGCATCCGCCACCTGGTGATCGCGGTCAACAAGATGGACCTGGTGGAGTACAGCCAGGCGCGCTTCGACGAGATCGCCGCCGAGTATCGCGCCTTCGCCGAGCAGCTGGGCGCCGACGACATCCGCTTCGTGCCGCTCTCGGCGCTGAAGGGCGACAACGTGGTCAACAAGAGCGAGGCGATGGGCTGGTACGACGGCCCGGCGCTGCTCGAGCTGCTCGAGAGCGTCGAGGTGCGGGCCGACCACAACCTCACCGATCTGCGCCTGCCGGTGCAGTACGTGAACCGGCCGAACCTGGACTTCCGCGGCTATGCCGGGACCCTGGAAGCGGGCATCCTGCGCCCCGGCCAGGCGATCAAGGTGCTGCCCTCGGGCAAGACCTCGACGGTCGAGCGCATCGTCACCTTCGACGGCGACCTGGACGATGCCTATCCGGGCCAGGCGATCACCGTGACGCTGGAGGACGAGATCGATATCTCCCGCGGCGACTGGATCGTGGCCGCCGACGCCGAGGTGACCGAGGCCGCGGCCTTCGATGCCGACGTCGTGTGGATGAGCGAGCAGGCCCTGGAGCCGGGCCGCCAGGTCGACATCCGCCTCGCCGGGCGCTCGGTGCCCGGGCGGGTCGAGACCATCCACTATCAGGTGGACGTCAACACCCTGGAGCGGCATCAGGCCGAGCGCCTCGAGCTCAACGCCATCGCCCGCTGCCGGGTGGCGCTGACCGGCGAGGTGCCGATCGACGCCTACGAGCGCAGCCCGGGCACCGGCAGCTTCATCGTCATCGACCGGCTGTCCAACATCACCGTGGGCGCGGGCATGATCCGCGGTGCGGCCGACGCCGGCACCGAGGTGGCGCCGGGCGAGGTCGACTGGGCCGGCTTCGAGGTCGAGCTCAACGCCCTGGTGCGCAAGTACTTCCCGCACTGGGAGGCCAAGGACGTTCGCGAGTTGCTGAAGTAGCGATCGGCCCTGGCCGCCAGCGCGGGCCCGGCGACCCCTGGTCGCCGGGCCCGCTGCGTTTCATCGACGGGTCGCGTGGCGGGGAAACCGGTGCTGCCAGGCTGGGTCCAATGTCGCATCTCCGCTGGTGGAGTCTTCGCCGATGATCCTGTTGGCCATCGTCCTGTTGCTGGCCCTCTTCCTGCTGCCGAACCTCTGGGCCCGGTGGGTGCTCAGGCGTCATGGCGCGCCGCGGGACGACTACCCCGGCACCGGGGGCGAGCTGGCCGAGCACCTGCTCAGGCGACTCGGCATCGAGGGGGTGAGGGTGGAGATGACCGAGGGCGGTGACCACTACGACCCCCGGGCCCGACGGGTGCGGCTCGCACGGGAGCACTACGCGGGGCGCTCGCTCACCGCGGTGACGGTGGCGGCCCATGAGGTGGGGCATGCCATCCAGCACCATCAGGGCTATGCGCCGCTGGCGGCGCGCACCCGACTGGTCCAGTTGGCCCAGCGGGCCGAGAAGCTCGGCGCCCTGCTGATGATGGCGGCGCCGGTGCTGCTGGTGGTCACCCGGATGCCCGGCGGCACCCTGCTGATGGTGCTGGCGGCGGTGATCAGCTTCGGCACCGCGGCCCTGGTGCACCTGATCACCCTGCCGGTGGAGTGGGACGCCAGCTTCCAGCGTGCCCTGCCGCTGCTCGAGGACTACATCCCGGCCTACGACATGTCCGGTGCCCGTCATGTGCTTACCGCCTGCGCCTTCACCTATGTGGCCGCGTCCCTGGCCAGTCTGCTCAACCTGGGGCGGTGGCTGGCGATCCTGCGGCGTTGACTTTTCCAATGATGGCGATGTTGCCATGGCCTGTGTCGCTCCGGAGGGGGCAGGGGAGGTTCCTCGAGACGAAAAAGCCGCTGCGGGAGCGGCTTCGTAGGTTCCGTTCTGGTCGAGGTGCCCAGATCCGGGGCTCAGGCCTTCTTGAGCATCCTGTATCCCCCCAGCAGGATGACGGCGCCCACCACGGCCGTGATGAAGCTGCCCAGGCTGAAGTCGCCCATGGACCCCATGCCGACCATGGAGCCCAGCCAGCCGCCCACGAAGGCACCGGCGATGCCGATCAGGATGGTGACGATGATGCCGCCCGGATCCCTGCCCGGCATGATCCATTTGGCGATGATGCCGGCGATCAGGCCGAACAGGATCCACGATAGAATGCCCATGCTTGCGCTCCTTGCTTGGCTGCCGGGAACCCCGAGTCTGCCACAGTCCCCGCCCGTGGTGCAGGCGCCATGCCGAACGGAAAGACGCTCGAGCGATGTGCCGGACCACGGCGTGGGCGGGGGCGATGCTCGGCCGTGGCTAAACGCTCAACGCGGCCGGTTGGCGACCAGCACCGCCCGGCGCGGGGCGGGGTACCCCTCGCGGGTCCTGGTCGGGTCGTCGGGGTCGAGGAAGTCGGCCAGCGACTGGAAGGTCATCCAGTCGGTGGCGCGCTGCTCGTCCAGGGAGGTGTCGGCCTCGTCCACCACGCGGATGTTGTCGAAGCCGCAGCGCTCGAGCCAGCCACACAGGGCGGCGGAGGAGGGCAGGAAGTAGACGTTGGGCATGGCCGCATAGCGTTCCCCGGGCAGCAGCACCGTGGTGGCGTCGCCCTCCACCACCAGGGTCTCCAGCACCAGCTCGCCGCCGGGACGCAGCGCGGCCTTGAGCTGCAGCAGGTGCTCGAGCGGCGAGGGGCGATGGTAGAGCACGCCCATGGAGAAGACGCTGTCGAAGAAGGCCAGGTCCTCGGGCACCTCCTCGATGCCCACCGGCAGGAAATGCACCACGCCGCCGTCGGCATCGCCGACGAAGTGGCGCACCGCCTGGAACTGCCAGTAGAAGCGCGGCGAGGGATCGATCACCAGCACGAAGGCGGCCCCGCTGCCGGCCATGCGCCAGGCGTGGTAGCCGTTGCCGCCGCCCACGTCGAGCACCCGCCGGCCGGTCAGCGGCGCCAGGTGAGGCGCCACCCGTCGCCATTTCCAGTCGGAGCGCCATTCGGTGTCGATGTGCACCCCGCCGAGCCGATAGGGCCCCTTGCGCCAGGGCGCCAGGACCCGCAGCAGGTTCTCGCTCTGACGGCGTCGCGAGGCGTCGAGTTCGACGTCCACCGTCACGCTGTCGGCGTCCAGGTGCACCCGACGTGTCTCGGGCAGCCTCGGCAGCTTGGCCACGGCCTTCTCCCAGGCCGGCAGGTCGCCGTAGCGTTGGCGGTCCAGGCCCCGGGCCAGCTGCTCGGGAAGGCGTGCCAGCCAGGTGTCCAGGCCCTGGTCGACGAAGGCGTGGTAGAGGTCTCGGTGGGGTGTGGTGCTCATGGCTTTCCTAGAAGGTGGACCAGCCGCTGGCCTCCATCAGGCGGTAGCGCCAGTAGCGCCAGAGGGTGGCATCGTCGTGCTCGGGGAAAGGGCGGCTGTGGAGTTCGCCGTGCCGATTATGCCAGTAGCGGGCGAAGCTTTCCCGCGCCTGGCGAATCACCGGATGGTCGTTGCGGGCCTCCAGTTGGATATTGGCCTCGAAGTTGTGGTCGTCGAGGCTGCGACGGCTGAGATTGGCCGAGCCGATCAGCAGGGTGGCTGGGCGCCCGCCACCGTGGCGCAGCAGCCACTTGCCGTGGGCATGGGACCGGGCGTTGCCGTTCCAGCGGATGGCCAGCCCCGCACGGGCCAGCTCTCGGGCCGTCTGGCGGTTGGGGATGCCGGGGCTGGCGCGGCCGAAATGGCTCTCATTGGGGTCGAGCAGCAGGCGTAGCGTCACGCCGCGACGATGCGCGGCGAGCAGGGCGTGGATCACTCGGCGGTGGGCCAGGTAATAGGCGCATAGCTCGAGCGTCTCGCCGGGCCGCGCCTTGCGGACGATCGTCAGCAGGGCGTCGCGGATGGCCCCCTCGGTGAGCAGTCGCAGGCGGGGCAGGGCGGGGGCAGGGTCGGCGGGAGGCGGCGCGGGGCAGCGTGGCGTGCCGATGAGCCCGGAGCGGCGCGCCAGGGCCAGCTCGCTGTGCAGCAGGTCCAGGGCCGCGGGTCCGGACAGGCGCAGGGCGGCGTTGCGGTAGTCGCGGCTGTCGCTGTCGGCGTTGGCCGAGCTCACCACCGCCTGCCAGCCGTCGCCGTGGTCGACCACCAGGGTCTTGCGGTGGTTGGCGTGGAGGTTGAGCAGCGACAGGTAGCTGCGCAGGGTGACGCGTCCGGCCCCCAGGGGATTGGGGAGCCAGCCGCCTCGCGGCGAGTTGCCGAGCGGGCGGAACAGGCCGCGCCACAGGGCCGTCCAGCCGGGGTTGGGATCGCGTCCCGGGGTCAGGTCGCAGATGACCGTCCGGATCCCGGCCTGGCGCAGCGCCTCGAGCTGGGGGGCGGGGCATCCGCCATAGCAGTGATTGATGGGGTCGACCAGGACCACCGTCTCGAGCCCCGGCACCTGGGTCTTGCGGCGGATCAGGGCCTGGCAGAGCGAGCGTCCCACGGGGCCGTCGTCGAGCATGAAGAGGTCGACCACCACCAGACGGCGGGCCTGGTCGATCAACCGTTGCCACTCGGCGAAGATGGTCTGGTGGCGCTGCAGCTGCCCCCGAGCATCGAGGAAGGCCTCGTCGAGCAGCAGGGCGAGTGCCTCGGCGCGGCGCCAGGAGCCGCGCACGTGCAGGCCCTGGGGCAGCGGCTTGCGACTGTGCCACCAGGCGGTGGCCAGCCAGGCGGTGGCCAGCCAGGCGGTGACGGCGGCCAGCAGCAGGCCGCCGAGCCATACGCTCATGCATCCTCCCGGGAGTCTGTCGGATTCGGCCGATCGTCACGCAAGACACGGGTCGGCGTTGCGTCCGACAGGCTCCTCGCCTCGCCGGTGCGGGTCACTCCTTGAAGGCGATCAGCGAGGCGAAGTTGAGGTACTGGAACCAGGTCAGCGAACGGGCGAAGCCGGCCCGCGCCAGGCGCGCGTGGTGGGCGGCCAGGGTGTCCGGCATCAGCACGTTCTCCAGGGCGGTGCGCTTCTGGCTGATCTCCAGCTCGCTGTAGCCGTTGGCCCGCTTGAAGTCGTGGTAGCGTTCCACCAGCCAGGCGTTGTCCTGCTCGTCCTCGGCGACGACCTTCTCCGAGAGCACCAGCACGCCACCGGGCTCGAGCGCCTCGAAGAGGCGGGCGATGACGGCGTCGCGATCCCCCGGGGCGAGGAACTGCAGGGTGAAGTTGAGCAGGATCATGCCCGAGGCCCGGTAGTCGAGGTCGCGGATATCGCCCTCGACCACCGACATGGCGTGCTCGGGACATTCGGCGCCCAGTGTCTCCCCGGCCCGCTCGACCATGGCCGGCGAGAGGTCGACCCCGGTGTAGCGGAAGGCCTCCGGCGGCAGCTGGCCGGCCAGTGCCAGCCCGGCGGCCCCCAGCGAGCAGCCCAGGTCGTAGACATGGCCGCCGTGGCGCAGGTGGCGCCGGGCCAGCGGGCCCAGCATGGCCAGGATCTGGCCGTAGCCGGGCACCGAGCGGCGAATCATGTCGGGGAAGCAGGCCACCACCCGCTCGTCGAACGAAAAGCGCGCCACCCGGTCCAGGGGTGTGGAAAAGATGGCGTCACGGTAAGATGCGTCACTCATAGGCAGGGAATCATGGGCTGGAAGCCCGCCATTCTACGCTCCCCTGTTGTCGGCTGCACGACAGGATGTCCAGGAGGAATTCCATGAGCCATACCCCCATCGACCAGCAGCGGGCCTGGTGTGCCCTGGCCGAGCATGCCGCCGGCATGAGACGCCGGCACCTGCGCGACCTCTTCGTCGAGCAGCCGGGCCGCTTCGAGACCTTCAGCCGCAGCGCGGCCGGCCTGACCCTCGATCTCTCCAAGCAGCGCTGGACCGGCCAGACCCTCGACCTGCTGCTCGACCTGGCCCGGGACGCCGGGGTCCCCGAGGCGATCCGCGGCCTGCTGGCCGGCGAACGCGTCAACCGCAGCGAGGACCGTCCGGCCCTGCACACCGCCCTGCGCCTGCCCGCCGAGGCCCGCCTCGAGGTCGACGGCGAGGACCTGGTGCCCTCGGTGCATGCCACCCTGGAGCGCATGGCCACCATGGTCGAGCGCTTTCACGCCGGCCAGTGGCGGGGCGCCACCGGCAAGCCGATCCGCGACGTGGTCAACCTCGGCGTCGGCGGCTCCGACCTGGGGCCGCTGATGGTCACCCACGCCTTGGCCGACTACCGTCCCGAGGGCGTCCACCGTATCGACGTGCACTTCGCCTCGACCATGGACGGCTCGCAGCTGGCCGACTACCTGACCCGGCTCAACCCCGAAACCACGCTGTTCGTGCTGTCGTCCAAGTCCTTCACTACCATCGACACCCTGTCCAATGCCCGCACCGCGCGGGACTGGCTCAAGTCGCGGCTGCTGGGTGCCGCCGGCGAGGAGGGCGTCGACGAGGCGCTGGTGATGCGCCAGCACTTCATCGGTGTCTCGGCGAGCCCCGAGAAGATGGCCGAGTGGGGCATCGCCGACGACCACCAGCTGGAGTTCTGGGAGTGGGTCGGCGGCCGCTACTCGCTGTGGGGCGCCATCGGCCTGCCCATCGCCCTGGTGGTGGGCATGGCGCAGTTCCGTGGCCTGCTGGCCGGCGCGCATGCCATGGATCGCCACTTCAGCGAGGCGGCGCTCGCCGACAACCTGCCCGTGCTGCTGGCGCTCGCCGGCATCTGGAACGTCAACTTCCTGGATATCCGTGCCCACTCGATCCTGCCCTATGACGGCCGCCTCGAGTATTTCGCCGCCTACCTCGAGCAGCTGGAGATGGAGTCCAACGGCAAGTCGGTGACCCACGATGGCGACCAGGTCGGCTATTCCACCTGCCCGGTGCTGTGGGGGCAGCTCGGCCCCAACGCCCAGCACGCCTTCTACCAGCTGCTCCACCAGGGCACCCAGGCCGTGGAGTGCGACTTCATCGCCCCCCGGGTGCGCTACGACGACGTGCCCGATCCGGCCACCCGCGATCACCTGATGGGGCAGCACCGCCTGACGCTGGCCAACTGCTTCGCCCAGTCGCGGGTGCTGATGCTCGGCGACGATGCCATCGAGGAGGACGGGCCGCGGCCGGAGTACAAGCACTACCGGGGCAACCAGCCGTCCAGCACCCTGCTGCTCGACCGCCTGACCCCCGAGACCCTGGGGGCGTTGATCGCCCTCTACGAGCACAAGGTGTTCGTCCAGGCGACCATCTGGGACATCAATCCCTTCGACCAGTGGGGGGTGGAGCTGGGCAAGAAGATCGCCGGCGAGACCCAGCACACCCTGGAGCATCGCACCGGCCTCGAGGGCATGGACGACTCCACCCGCGGCCTGATCGAGGCGGTCTGGTCGGCCGAGGCGGAGCATGGCCGATGAGGCCAGCGCGATCGGGGCGATCCATCGGGCTGGCCATATATACAGGGGTTCGGGTATGCTGAGTCCCGCCTGCCCGCGCGTGCCGACCACCGGGGTCCTCTACCTCCACGGCTTCAACAGCGGCAGCGCCTCCCCCAAGGCGGCGTTGATGCGGGAGGCCTGCGTTGACCTCGGGCTGCCCTGTGCCACCCCGGACCTGCCGCACCGCCCCGACCAGGCGCTGGACGCGGCGACGGCCCGCCTGGCCGAGCTGGGCGAGTACCCGCTGGTGGTGGGCAGCTCCATGGGCGGCTTCCTGGCGACGGTGCTCGCCGAGCGCCACGACCTGCCCGGGGTGCTGGTCAACCCGGCGGTGGCTCCCGGGCGCCTGGTGGCGGACTGGGTCGGCGAGGCCTTCGTCAATCCCTACAGCGGCGAGCGCTTCCTGGTCGAGGAGGCCCACCGGCGAGCGCTGGCGGCGATGACGCCCGAGCGCATCGTGCCGGGGCGTTACCTGCTGCTGCTGGGCACCGCGGACGAGACTCTCGAGGCCGGCGACGCCTTCGCCTTCTACCAGGGGGCCAGGACCGTGCTGCACCCGGGCGGCGATCACGGCTTCGCCGCCCTGGCCGACTACCTGCCGGCGATCCTGGCCCAGGGCGGCCATGCCCTGGCCCCCGGCCGGGTGGCGGCGCGGGACTGAACGCCGGGGGCAGGCAATGGAATCATGCACAGCAACCGGATGACGTCATGACACAATACAGCGCCAGCTCCATCGAGGTGCTTGCCGGGCTCGAGCCGGTGCGCAAGCGCCCCGGCATGTACACCGATACCTCGCGGCCCAACCACATGGTCCAGGAGGTCATCGACAACAGCGTGGACGAGGCGCTGGCCGGCCATGCCCGAGCCATCGGCGTGCGACTCTTCGAGGACGGGGGCGTCGAGGTCAGCGACGACGGTCGTGGCATGCCCATCGACACCCACCCGGAACACGGCGTCTCCGGGGTCGAGTTGATCATGACCAAGCTGCATGCCGGCGGGAAGTTCTCGGCCTCGAGCTACCGCTTCTCCGGCGGCCTGCACGGGGTCGGCGTCTCGGTGGTCAATGCCCTGTCCCGGCGCCTCGAGGTGGAGGTGCTCAAGGGCGGGGAACGCCACGGCATGGCCTTCGAGCACGGCGAGAAGGCCTCGCCCCTGGAAGTGATCGGCTCGGCCGCCAAGCGCGCCACAGGCACCGTGGTGCGCTTCTGGCCGGAGCCCGGCTACTTCGACTCGCCGAAGCTGTCGCTGTCCCGGCTCAAGCACCTGCTGCGGGCCAAGGCGGTGCTCTGCCCGGGACTCGAGGTCACCCTCGTCGAGCCCGACGGTACCCAGAGCGTCTGGCAGTTCGAGGATGGCCTGCGCGACTACCTGGCCCAGACCACCGACGGTTTCGAGGTGCTGCCCGCGGCCCCCTTCGTCGGGCACTTCGCCGACGACGAGCATGGCGTGGACTGGGCCATCCAGTGGCTGCCCGAGGGCGGCGAGCCGCTGCTCGAGAGCTACGTCAACCTGATCCCCACGCCCCAGGGCGGCACCCACGTCAACGGCCTGCGCTCGGGGCTGCTGGAGGCCCTGCGCGAGTTCTGCGAGTACAGAAGCCTCTTGCCGCGGGGCGTCAAGCTCACCGCCGAGGATCTCTGGGAGCGGGTCGCCTACGTGCTCTCGGTGAAGATGCTCGACCCCCAGTTCGCTGGCCAGACCAAGGAACGGCTGTCGTCGCGGACCGTGGCCGGCTTCGTCTCGGGGGTGGTCAAGGATGCCTTCTCGCTGTGGCTCAACCATCACGTCGACCAGGGCGAGGCCCTGGCGGACCTGGTGATCAGCGCCGCCCAGCGCCGCCAGAAGAGTGCCAAGAAGGTGGCGCGCAAGAAGGTCACCTCGGGGCCGGCGCTGCCCGGCAAGCTGGCCGACTGCTCGGGCCAGGACCCGGCCGGCAGCGAGCTGTTCCTGGTGGAGGGGGACAGCGCCGGCGGCAGCGCCAAGCAGGCTCGCAACCGCGAGACACAGGCGATCCTGCCGCTGCGCGGCAAGATCCTCAACACCTGGGAGGTCGAGTCCCACGACATCTACGGCTCCCAGGAGGTCCACGACATCGCCGTGGCCGTGGGCATGGACCCGGGCAGCGACGACCTCTCCAAGCTGCGCTACCACAAGATCTGCATCCTGGCCGATGCCGACTCCGACGGCCTGCACATCGCCACCCTGCTGTGCGCGCTCTTCGTGCGGCACTTCCCGGCCCTGGTGGACGCCGGCCATGTGTTCGTGGCGATGCCGCCGCTGTACCGCATCGACCTGGGCAAGGAGGTCTTCTACGCCCTCGACGAGAGCGAGAAGGCCGCCATCCTGCGCCAGCTCGAGGGCCGGCGCGGCACCCCCAACGTCCAGCGCTTCAAGGGCCTCGGCGAGATGAGCCCGCTGCAGCTGCGCGAGACCACCATGGCTCCCGAGACCCGCCGGCTGGTGCAGCTGACCCGCGAGGCCGGCGACGGCACCCTGGAGATGATGGACATGCTGCTGGCCAAGAAGCGTTCCGCCGACCGCAAGAGCTGGCTGGAGGACTACGGCAATCTCGCCGAAATAGAGGTCTGACCCGGCTTCGCCGGGAGCTGTAAGCCGTAAGCTTGAAGCTGGAAGAAATACCGAGGCGAGCGGCGCCGGGGACAGCCCGCAGCGGAGGTCCTATGCCATGGATGGCATCGGTAGCGCCCAGGGAAGGGTTTACAGCGCCTCCGCCCAGGGCGGTTGCCGGATAGGCCGCGATTCGAAGCCGCGGACTCCGATGAGTTTTCAGTGGGACAATCCCCAAACGATTCCACGATCGTGAATAAGGTCAAATTGCCATGACCATGGATATCCAGGTGGCGGAGGGCGACGTCGAGCGCCTGTCCCTTCGCGAGTACACCGAGAAGGCGTACCTCGACTACTCGATGTACGTCATCCTCGACCGGGCGTTGCCGCACATCGGCGACGGCATGAAGCCGGTCCAGCGGCGCATCGTCTACGCCATGCGCGAGCTGGCGCTCTCGGCCAGCGCCAAGTACAAGAAGTCGGCGCGCACCGTCGGCGATGTGCTGGGCAAGTTCCACCCCCACGGCGACAGCGCCTGCTACGAGGCCATGGTGCTGATGGCCCAGCCGTTCAGCTACCGCTATCCGCTGGTGGACGGCCAGGGCAACTGGGGCAGCCCCGACGACCCCAAGTCCTTCGCCGCCATGCGCTACACCGAGGCGCGGCTGTCCAAGTTCGCCGAGGTGCTGCTCGCCGAGCTCGGCCAGGGCACCGTGGACTGGACCCCCAACTTCGACGGCACCATGCAGGAACCGGTGGTGCTGCCGGCGCGGCTGCCCCATGTGCTGCTCAACGGCGGCACCGGCATCGCCGTGGGCATGGCCACCGACATCCCGCCGCACAACGTGGGCGAGGTGGTCGAGGCCACCTGCCACCTGCTGCGCCACCCCGAGGCCACCACCTCCGACCTGATGGGCTACCTGCCGGGGCCGGACTTTCCCACCGAGGCCGAGATCATTACCCCGCGGGCCGAGCTGCGCAAGGTCTACGAGGCCGGCCGCGGCTCGGTGAAGATGCGCGCCCGCTATACCCGGGAGGAGGGCAACGTGGTGATCACCGCGCTGCCCTACCAGGTCAGCGGCGCCAAGGTGCTCGAGCAGATCGCCGGCCAGATGCAGGCCAAGAAGCTGCCCATGGTCGCCGACCTGCGCGACGAGTCGACCCATGAGGAGCCCACCCGGCTGGTGATCGAGCCGCGCTCCAACCGGGTCGACATCGAGGCGCTGATGGCGCACCTGTTCGCCACCACCGACCTCGAGAAGAACGCCCGCATCAACATGAACGTGATCGGCCTGGACGGCCGGCCGCGGGTGCTGCCGCTGCCCGAGCTGCTCGGCGAGTGGCTGCGCTTCCGCCGCAGCACCGTGCGCCGGCGCCTCGAGCATCGCCTGGGCAGGGTCCAGGATCGCCTGCACATCCTCGAGGGCCTGCTCGCCGCCTACCTCAACATCGACGAGGTGATCCGCATCATCCGCGAGGAGGACGAGCCCAAGGCCGCGCTGATCGAGGCCTTCGGCCTCAGCGAGCGCCAGGCCGAGGCGATCCTCGAGCTGCGCCTGCGCCACCTGGCCAAGCTCGAGGAGATGAAGATCCGCGGCGAGCAGGACGACCTCGAGGCCGAGCGCGCGCGCCTGGAGGAACTGCTGGGCTCCGAGGCCGCGCTCACCGACCTGATCGAGGAGGAGCTGCGCGCCGCCGCCGAGGACTACGGCGACCCGCGGCGCTCGCCGCTGGTCGAGCGCGAGGAGTCACGGGCGCTCTCCGAGGTCGAGCTCGTCGGTGCCGACCCGGTCACCGTGGTGCTCTCCGAGAAGGGCTGGATCCGCAGCGCCAAGGGTCATGACATCGACCCCGCGGGGCTGTCCTACAAGGCCGGCGATCGCTTCCACCTCGCCGCCCGCGGCAAGACCAACCAGCCGCTGGTGCTGCTCGACGACACCGGGCGCGCCTATAGCCTGACCGCCCACAACCTGCCCAGCGCCAGGAGCCAGGGCGAACCGGTCACCGGGCGGGTCAACGTCGCGGCCGGGGCGCACATGGCCGGTGTCCTGCTGGGCCCGCCGGCCACCCGCTACCTGCTGGCCTCGGACGGCGGCTACGGCTTCGTCGCTCGCCTCGAGGCCCTGACCGGCAAGAACAAGTCGGGCAAGGCCGTGCTCTCGGTGCCCAAGGGCTGCAGCGTGGTACCGCCGCTGGTCGTCCCCGAGGGTGACGGCGTGAGCGTGGCGGCGGTGTCCAACGAGGGCCGCCTGCTGGTCTTCCCGCTGGACCAGCTGCCGGAGCTCGCCAAGGGCAAGGGCAACAAGATGCTCGATATCCCCGGGGCCCGGGCCGCCCGCCGCGAGGAGTTCCTCCGCGATCTGGCGCTGCTGGCCCCCGGCCAGGCGCTGGTGGTGCACGCCGGCAAGCGCAAGCTGACACTGAAGGCCGCCGATCTCGACTACTATCGGGGGGAGCGCGGTCGCCGCGGCAGCAAGCTGCCCCGTGGCCTGCAGAAGGTCGATCGATTGGAAAGCTTGAAGCCGGAAGCTTGAAGCTTGAAGAAAACCCGGCTCGGCGCTGGAAAACGGCACACTTCCGGCTTCCAGCTTCCAGCTTCGAGCTTCTAGCTATCGGGGTTGCAATGACTAGACGACTGTTGATCCGCGCGACCGGTACCGCCAGGCCCGGTCAGCTCGCCGGCCTGGGCAAGGCCCTGGCCCAGAGCGGCGCGCGGCTGCTGGACATCAACCAGAGCGTGACCTTCGGCATCCTCTCGCTGGAGGCCCTGGTGGGGCTCGACCGCGACGCCGACCTCGAGGGGGCGCTGGCCGCCGCCGGGGACAGCCTCGGCCTGGATGTCCAGGCGGTCCAGGTCAGTGCCGAGGACTACCACCGCTGGAGCGTGCAGGCCAGCCAGCCGCGCCTGATCCTGACCCTGCTGGCGCCGCACCTGCCGGCGGGGATCCTCGCCGAGGTGGGGGCCCTGACCGCCGAGCAGGACCTCACCGTGGAGCTGATCCATCGTCTCTCCGGTCGCGAGCCCCTGGACGGCGGCGTCCCCGGCGAGCATGACGCCATCCAGGGCGCCTGCGTCGAGTGCTGGCTGCGCGGCGAGGACATCGATCTCGAGACCCTGCGCGAGAAGGCCCTGGCGCTGGGCGCGGCGCACGGCGTCGACATCGCCCTGCAGGAGGATTCCATCTGGCGCCGTCATCGTCGCCTGGTGTGCTTCGACATGGACTCGACGCTGATCCAGGCCGAGGTCATCGACGAGCTGGCGCGCCGCCACGGGGTCTATGACGAGGTGGCCGAGATCACCGGACGGGCCATGCGCGGCGAGCTGGACTTCCAGCAGAGCTTCCGCGAGCGCATGAGCAAGCTGCGTGGCCTCGACGAGTCGGTGCTCGCCGAGATCGCCGAGGAGCTGCCGCTGATGGACGGCCTGGAGCGGCTGATGCATCACCTCAAGCGCCTGGGCTATCGCACCGCCATCCTCTCCGGCGGCTTCACCTACTTCGCCCGCCACCTTCAGGAAAGGCTCGGCTTCGACGAGGTGCATGCCAACGAACTGGTCATCGAGGACGGCAAGGTGACCGGCGAGGTCCGCGAGCCGATCGTCGATGCCGACCGCAAGGCACTGCTGCTGCACGAGATCGCCGCGCGCGAAGGGCTGACCATGGAACAGACCATCGCCGTGGGCGACGGCGCCAACGACCTCAAGATGCTGGCCGCGGCCGGCCTCGGCATCGCCTTCCGGGCCAAGCCGCTGGTCCGCCAGCAGGCTCGGCACTCGATCTCGACCCTGGGCCTCGATGCGGTGCTCTACCTGATTGGCTACCGGCAAGGTGACCTGGAGGCGCCGTGAGACGGTTTTTGCTGGCACCGCGAGGCCTGTCGGGGTAGCGTCGGGGCACACCAACAAGACCAAGGAACGCGCCATGACCCAGCTTCGCTATACTCCGGAACTGCTCGACGAGCTCAACGTGCTCGGCCTGTTCAGCCCGGTCAACCACCAGGAGGGCATCAAGGTGCACTCGAGCGCCGAGCCGTCGATGATCGCCGCCACCCAGCGGCTGTTTCGCAAGGGCTTGGTCACCCAGGCCGATGGCGGCTACCTGACCGTCCTGGGCCAGGAGGCGGCCGATCATGCCCGCGACCTGCTGACCCTGCTCGACGCGGCGGAGGTAACCACCTGAGCCCGCTCCGACAGGCCCGGAGGTAGAGGCTAGTCGGAGCCCGTGGCGGGGCCAGCGTGGCAGGGGAATCGCAGCTAAACTCAGCGAGGAGCGCCGGGGACAGGTCGAAGAGGGGGTCCTACGCCAGGGATGGCGTCGGTAGCGCCCAGGGAAGGGTTCACAGCGCCCCCTCGGAGACCTGTCCCCGGGGTAGTCCCGAGCGGCACGGTTAACTGCAATAGCCCTGGCCGGCGAGGGGGGAAAGTTGACAAGCCGCGCCCGGCCTGATTCTCTAGGCACATGAACATGACATCGTACGACCTCGTTCTCGACCTACGACTACTAGCCCGCCACTGAGCGCGCCGGGTGATGCCGTGTGCATCGCCCACCTGTCACGGTCGAATCGAGGTTGTCACATGTCCACCACCGTCCCTGCCATTGCCATGACCATCGTCCCCATCCCCGGGTCTCGCGCTGTCCGCCGTACGGGCGCGATGCCGATGGTCGATACCGTACACCGCGACGACGCCCCGCCTGCCCCCCGGCAGGCGGGGCGTCGTCGTTTCTGACTGCCGCCGGAGAACGCCACCATGATGCTCGACAACCCTTCTGCCAAGTACCGTCCTTTCGTGGCCATCGACCTGCCCGACCGGCAGTGGCCCAACCGGCGCATCGAGACGCCGCCCCAGTGGTGTGCCGTCGACCTGCGTGACGGCAACCAGGCGCTGATCGACCCGATGGACCTGGAGCGCAAGCAGCGCTTCTTCGATCTGCTGGTGAAGATCGGCTTCAAGCAGATCGAGGTGGGTTTCCCCTCGGCCTCCCAGACCGACTTCGACTTCGTGCGCTCGCTGATCGACAACGACAAGGTCCCGGACGACGTGCACATCCAGGTGCTGACCCAGGCCCGCCCGCACCTGATCGATCGCACCTTCGAGGCCCTGAAGGGCGCGAAGAACGCCATCGTCCACGTCTACAACGCCACCGACCCGGTGTTCCGCCGCGTGGTGTTCAACGTCAACCAGGCCGAGTGCATCCAGATCGCGGTGGACGCCACCACGCGGATCCGCGAGCACATGGTGGCGGCGCCGGAGACGAACTGGACCTTCCAGTACTCCCCGGAGCTGTTCTCCACCACCGAGATGGACTTCGCCGTGGAGATCGTCGACGCCGTGGAGGCCACCTACGGCGGCAGCGCCGACAAGCCGATGATCGTCAACCTGCCGGCCACCGTGGAGTGCGCGACCCCCAACAACTACGCCGACCAGATCGAGTGGTTCTGCCGCCACGTCCAGAACCGTGACCACCTGATCGTCAGCCTGCACCCCCATAACGATCGGGGTACCGGGGTGGCCGCGGCGGAACTGGCCGTGATGGCCGGCGCCGACCGGGTCGAGGGTTGCCTGTTCGGCAACGGCGAGCGCACCGGCAACGTCGATCTCGTCACCCTGGCCATGAACCTCTACACCCAGGGCGTCCACCCGGGGCTCGACTTCTCCAACATCACGCCGATCATGCGCGAGGTGGAGTACTGCAACCAGCTGCCGGTGCACCCCCGCCATCCCTATGTGGGCGACCTGGTGTTCACCGCCTTCTCCGGCTCCCACCAGGACGCCATCAAGAAGGGCATGGCGGCGCGCCGCGAGAATCCGGACGGCGTCTGGGAGGTGCCCTACCTGCCCATCGACCCGCTCGACGTGGGCCGCAGCTACGAGGCGGTGATCCGCGTCAACAGCCAGTCCGGCAAGGGCGGCATCTCCTACCTGCTGGAGCAGGAGCACGGCATCGAGCTGCCGCGCCGGCTGTCGATCGAGTTCAGCCAGGTGGTGCAGGAGGTCGCCGATCGGCTGGGCAAGGAGATCACCTCCGAGATGATCTACCAGGCCTTCGTCGACGAGTATCTCGAGCAGCGCGAGCCCTTCGCCCTGATCAGCCACCGCATGGCCTCCGAGCCGGACAGCCCGACCGTGTCCCTGGAGGCCACCATCGAGGAGCGTGGCCAGCGGCGCACCATCCAGGGCCAGGGCAACGGCCCGCTGGCGGCCTTCATCAAGGCCCTGGCCGCCGAGGGACATGACGTGGAGATCATCGACTACCACGAGCACTCCCGTGGCCAGGGCGCCGATGCCGAGGCCATCGCCTACGTGGAGGTGCGCGTCGGCGGCGAGGCGGTGTTCGGCGTGGGTACCGACGAGAGCATCACCAGCGCCTCCATCAAGGGCGTGATGAGCGCCATCAACCGCAAGCTCTCCACCGAGGCCCCGGCGCCGAACGTCACGGCCGCTACCTTAGCTTGAAGCTGGAAGCCTGAAGAAAGAACAACCCCATCGAGTCGTCCCGGTGGGGTTGCTTCAGTCTGGCCCCCTACCATGCTGGTCTTCCAGCTTCCAGCTTCCAGCTTCCAGCTTCCAGCTTCCAGCTTTGAGCTTTGAGCTTTGAGCTTTGAGCTTTGAGCTAGAGCGGCGTCTTGCTCGCCTCGCCGGGAATCTCCCGGACCAGCCGCGGCATCAGGAAGCCCGGCAGCACCTTCCTGAGGTCCGCGACCAGCTCGCGGGCCTCATCGTCGGGGACGTCGAAGTGGGCGGCGCCGGCCACCGGGTCCAGCACGTGCAGGTAGTAGGGCAGCACGTCCGCCTCGAAGAGACGCTCGGACAGCTCGGCGAGGGTGTCGACGTCGTCGTTGACGCCGCGCAGCAGCACGCTCTGGTTGAGCAGGGTCACGCCGGCCTCGCGCAGCCGCCGGCAGGCGTCGATCACCGCGTCGTCGATCTCCTGGGCGTGGTTGATATGCAGCACCATGACCGTCTGCAGGCGGGTGCCGCCGAGCCACTCGAGCAGGGCCGCGTCGATGCGGTCGGGGATCACCACCGGCAGGCGGGTGTGGATGCGCAGGCGTCGGAGATGGGGAATGGCCTCGAGGCGGGCGACCAGCCAGGCCAGCTGGCGGTCGCTGGCCGCCAGGGGATCGCCGCCGGAGAGGATGGCCTCGCGGATGGAGGCATCGCCGCGCAGGTACTCGAGGGTCTCGTCCCACTGGCGCCGGGAGGGCGCGTTCTCCTCGTAGGGGAAATGGCGGCGGAAGCAGTAGCGGCAGTTTACCGCGCAGGCGGGGCTGGCGATCAGCAGCACCCGGCCGGCGTACTTGTGGATCAGGCCGCGCCTGGGGGTATGCTCGGCCTCCTCCAGGGGATCGGCGACATAGCCGGGCGCGGTCTCGGCCTCCGCGTCGAGCGGCAGCACCTGGCGCAGCAGCGGGTCATGCGGGTCGCCGGGGCGAATGCGCGCCAGGTAGGCCTCGGGCACGCGCACCGCGAAGAGCCCGTGGCCGGTCTCGGCCCCGGGCCACCAGGCCGGCGCCAGGTCCAGTCGCCGGCACAGCTCCCGGGGGGTGCGGACGGCACCGCTGAGCTGCGCCTGCCAGTGGCCGCCGGCGGCCTCGGGCGCCTGACGCTGCAAAGGGACGGGGCTTCGGGTTATCATGCGACACACCAGTCAATGCGGGCGAGGGCGAGGCCCTCGACGAAGATCATCTTGCATCGCGCGCCCCCGGTCACGGCCGGCGGCGCGCTCGAATATGGGTAAAGCAACATGGCGAACTATTCTACCAACGAATTCAAGGGCGGTCTGAAGGTCATGCTGGACGGTGACCCCTGCACCATCGTCGAGAACGAATTCGTCAAGCCGGGCAAGGGCCAGGCCTTCAACCGCGTCAAGCTGCGCAACCTGATGACCGGCCGGGTCTGGGAGCGGACCTTCAAGTCCGGCGAATCCCTGGAGGGCGCCGACGTCCTCGAGCTGGAGATGGAATACCTCTACAACGACGGCGAGATGTGGTACTTCATGCTCACCGACGGCTCCTTCGAGCAGTACCCGGTGGAGAAGAAGGCCCTGGGCGACACCGAGAAGTGGCTCAAGGAGCAGGTCGCCTACACCGTGACCCTGTGGAACGACAACGTCATCAACGTGACTCCGCCGAACTTCATCGAGCTCGAGGTCACCGAGACCGATCCGGGGCTCAAGGGCGATACTGCCCAGGGCGGCTCCAAGCCGGCGACCCTGTCCTCCGGCGCCGTGGTGCGCGTGCCGCTGTTCATCAACGAGGGCGAAGTGCTGAAGGTGGATACGCGCTCCGGCGAGTACGTCTCCCGCGCCTGAAGTGCGGCCCTTCCTGCGCTCGCTCATACGGCGTTGAATCCCGAGACGGCTTGCTCATTTAGCGCTGCTAAACTCCGCCGCCTTCCTCGGGATTCGCCTTGTCTGAGCATCGCTCGGAGAGGGCTAAAGCTGGGCTGACACGGTTCCAAGGCCACGCCAGCGGCGTGGCCTTGGCGGTTCTGGAGGTCGGAACATGACAGACGACTGGCGACCCACCGCCGAGATCGCGACCCTGCGCGAGCGGGTGCGGCTGATCGGCGAGGTCCGGGCCTTCTTCGCCGAACGCGGCGTGTGGGAGGTGGAGACGCCGGTGCTCGGCCACGGCGGCAGCACCGACGTACACCTGGCCTCGCTTTCCTGCGAGGCGACCACCCCGGCGGGCCGGGAGCGGCTCTGGCTGCAGACCTCGCCGGAGTTCCACATGAAGCGCCTGCTGGCCGCCGGCAGTGGGCCCATTTTCCAGATCGCCCGCAGCTTCCGCGACGGCGAGGTGGGCAGGCGTCACAACCTCGAGTTCAGCATGCTGGAGTGGTACCGCCCGGGACTGGACCTGGACGGGTTGATCGAGGAAACCGTGGCCCTGATCCGCCGCATCCTGCCGGGCGATCCCGGGCCCGTGCGCCGTCGTCGTTACCGCGAGCTGTTCCGCGAGACCCTGGCCCTCGACCCCTTCAGCGAGCCCCTCGAGGCCCTGCGTCGCCTGGCCGAAGGCAAGGGGGGGCTCGACATGGCGGAGGCGTCCCGGGACGACTGCCTGGATCTGCTGATCAGCCTCGAAATCGAACCGCATCTTGGACGAGACGGTATCGACGTGGTGGTCGACTACCCGGCCAGCCAGGTGGCCCTGGCCCGACGCCACCGTGACGCCGAGGACGGCCAGTGGGTGGCCTCGCGCTTCGAGGTCTACCGGGACGGCCTGGAGCTCGCCAACGGCTACGACGAGCTGACCGACGCCGAGGAGCAGCGTACGCGCTTCATCGAGGACAACGCCGCCCGCCGCGCCCAGGGCCTGCCCGAGGTGGACGTCGACGAGCGCCTGCTGGCGGCGCTCGAGGCCGGGATGCCCGCCGGCAGCGGGGTGGCGCTGGGCCTCGACCGGCTGATCCAGCTGGCCCTGGGCAAGCCCAGCGTGGCCGAGGTGATGGCCTTCGCCACCCCAAGAGCCTAGCCCTATTCCATGGCTCTGGCCGTCAGGACGGGCTCGAGACCTCTTCCTGGCGAGGCGTGGCATCCCGCTTCTCGTCGAAGGCGCCCAGCCGCTGGCCCATGCGCACCTTGCCCTCCACCTCGAGAGGGTCGAAGGCGACCGGCTCGGCGAAGGCCATCACCACCGTGGAGCCGAGCTTGAAGCGGCCCATCTCCTCGCCCTTCTCCAGGCGCACCGGGGTGTCGAAGCGGAGGCGCTGCACGCCGCCTCGGGGCAGGGGCGTGATCTGGCCGGCCCACACCGTCTCGATGGCGGCGACGATCATGGCGCCGACCAGCACCAGGGCCATGGGGCCGTGCGCGGTGTCGAAGTGGCAGACCAGCCGCTCGTTCCGGGCGAAAAGGTTGGGCACGTGATGGGTGGTGGCGGCGTTCACCGAGAACAGCCGGCCGGGCACGTAGACCATCTCGCGCAGGGTCCCACCGAGCGGCATATGCACGCGATGGTAGTCGCTCGGCGAGAGGTAGACGGTGGCGAAGCTGCCGTCGTGGAAGCGCCCGGCGGCCTCGAGGTCACCGCCCAGCAGGTCGGCGGCGGTGAAGTCGTGGCGCTTGGCCTGGATCAGCCGGCCATGGCCGATGGCCCCGAACTGCGAGAGGGTGCCATCGGCGGGGGAGACCAGCCCCTCGTCGATGGGCCTGGCGCCGTCCTTCAGCGGCCGGGTGAAGAAGGCGTTGAAGCTCGGGTAGGCGCCGGGGTCGGACTCGTGGGCCTCGCCCATGTCGACCTTGAACTGGCGGATAAAGGCGCGGATGGCGAGGTCCTTGACCCAGGGCACTCGGCAGTCGGCGAGGCGACCCACCAGGCGGGAGAGCAGGTGATGGGGCAGCGGGTACTGGATCAGGGCAAACAGCTTGGCTAGGGTCACGAAGGGGGCGTTCCGGTTGATGTGTCGTAGATCAAGTGTTGAGCTTGAAGAGCGGCGCTTCGCGCCTGGAAGCTTGAAGCCGGAAGTAAACCCTCTGGCCTGAGGACGGGTTGCAACATGCTGTCTTCCAGCTTCCAGCTTCCAGCTTCCAGCTTCCAGCTTCCGGCTTACGGCTTCTCAATCGGGGTGTCGTCGCGGTTGCCCCATTCCTGCCAGGAGCCGGCATAGCCGCGCATCCTCTCGAAGCCCAGCGCCTTGCCCACCAGCCAGGTGAAGCCGCTGCGGTGGTGGCTCTGGCAGTGGGTGACCACTTCCATGTCCGGGGTCAGGCCCAGGGCCTCGAGTTCGGTGATCAGCTCCGCATAGTCGCGCAGGCGCAGGTCGCGGTCCTTGTCCATGGCGTCGACCCAGTCGAGGTTGACCGCCCCGGGGATATGGCCGAGCCGCTTGTTGCTGCCCTTCTCGCCGTCGTATTCGGCCCGGGAGCGGGCATCCCAGACGGCGAAGCCCTTCTCGCCCAGCCGTTCGACGAGCTCGGCCCGCTCGATGGCCACCTCGGGATGGAGGATCTCGGCCTCGTAGTCACTGGGCGTCGGCGTGATGGTCTCGGTGGACAGCGGCAGGCCGGCCCCGCGCCAGGCGTGCAGGCCGCCGTTGAGGTAGGAGTAGCGGGTATGGCCGATCAGCTCCAGCGTCCACAGCAGCCGGCCGGCCCAGCCGCCGCCCTCGTCGTCGTAGGCCACCACGTGGGTGTCCCGGGTCAGGCCCAGTGACGAGAACAGCCGCGACAGGGCGGCCTCGTCGGGCACCTCGTTGGGCACCGCGCCCTCACCGCGCAGCAGGCGCTTGAAGTCCAGGAAGACGGCGCCCGGCACATGGCCCTGTTCATGGCTCTCGGCCTTCAGCGGCACGTCGATGACCAGCAGGGAAGGGGCGTCCAGGTGCTCGGCGAGCTGCTCGGGCTCGACGATCAGCGGCAGCAGGTTGGCTTCGGAACTCATGGCGCTCTCCTCACTCGGGATATTTCGTCTTTATCTCAAGTCTCGTCGAGACTGTCGACGATGCGTCGGTAGCTGGCGAAGCGGTCGGCATGGATCCTGCCCTCATCCACGGCCTCGATCAGCGCGCAGCCCGGCTCCTGGCGGTGACGACAGTCGCGGAAGCGACAGTGCCCGAGCAGGTCGCGGAACTCGATGAAGCCCTCGGCCACCTGGCCCTCGTCCAGATGGATCAGGCCGAACTCGCGGATCCCCGGGGAGTCGATCAGCGCGCCGTCCGCCGCCGGCCCCTGGAAAGCGCCGGCGGCGGGGCGAGGGAGGACGTAGAGCCGTGCCGTGGTGGTGGTATGCCGTCCCTTGCGCGAGTCCTCGGACAGCGCCCCGATGCGCAGCTGCGCGTCGGGCAGCAGGCGGTCGATGAGCGAGGACTTGCCCACCCCGCTCTGGCCGACGAACACCGAGGTGCGCCCGGCGAGGCGCGCATGCAGGGCGTCGAGGCCGTCCGCCCGGGCGGTGGTGGTGGTGACCACCGGGTAGCCGAGGGCCTCGTAGCGCGCCAGCAGCGCGCGCAGGGGGCCGCCCTGGGTCGGCAGCAGGTCGATCTTGTTGAGCACCAGCACCGGGGCGATCCCGGTGGCCTCGGCGGCCACCAGGTAGCGGTCGATCAGGTTGGCATGGGGCTCGGGCTCCACGGCGAAGACGATCAGGATCTGGTCGATGTTGGCGGCCACCGGCTTGAGCTGGCCTCGGGCATCGGGGCGCTCCAGCACGCTGTCGCGCACCCCGCGGGCCACTACCACGCCGCTGCCGTCCTGGCCGGCTCGCCAGATTACCCGGTCGCCGGTGACCAGGCCCTCCAGGTTGGCGCGCAGGTGGCAGCGCACCGGCTCCCCGCCGACGGCGGGGGCCACCTCCAGGCTGCGCCCGAAGTGGGCGGTCACCCGGCCCTGCCGTTCGGGGCCGTATTCTCCGGCGGCGAGCTTCTCGGTGTCCTGGTCGCCACGCTTCTCGGCGCGCCTGGCCCGCTCCGCCTGGATCTTCTCGATGCGCCAGCGCTGCTGGCGGCTCAACTTGCGTTTGCTCATGATGGCCCGAAGGTCGGTACAATGGCGGCATTGTACTCACCAACGGGCCCGGCTGTCGTCAGCCATCCGCCCCCGCAAGGAAGGCCCCATGTCCGCGACACAAGACACTCAGGACCCGCGCGCCCAGCGCCTGGTATGGATCGACCTGGAGATGACCGGGCTCGACCCCAATCGCGAGCGCATCATCGAGGTGGCCACCCTGGTCACCGACGCCGACCTCAACGTCGTGGCCGAGGGCCCGGTGCTCGCCGTGCACCAGTCCGACGGCCTGCTCGAGGCCATGGACGACTGGAACCAGAAGACTCACGGCGCCTCGGGACTGGTCAAGCGGGTCAAGGAGAGCCGCATGGATACCGCCGAGGCCGAGCGCCGGACGCTCGCCTTCCTCAACGAGCATGTCGCGCCCGGCGCCTCGCCCATGTGCGGCAACAGCGTGCATCAGGACCGCCGTTTCCTGGAGCGCGAGATGCCCGAGCTGCTGGCCTTCTTCCACTACCGCAACCTGGATGTCTCGACACTGAAGGAGCTGGCCAAGCGCTGGAATCCCGGGGCCCTGGTCGGCTTCAGCAAGCGCAACGTCCACCTGGCCATGGACGACATCAGGGAGTCCATCGCCGAGCTGGCCCACTACCGGCGGACCTTCCTGCGCCTGGAGGACGATGCCAGCGACGAAGAGGAATGAGCCCGGACGCCGTCCGGGAGCCGGAAGAACGCCCGCTTCGCGGACGTAAGCCGGAAGCTTGAAGGAACCCCCGGGCTCGGGGGCTGGAAACCATATGCTGTTTTCCAGCTTCCAGCTATCAGCTTACGGCTATCAGCCGTTGCCGCTTCTCCCGCTGGCGCTCGAGCGCCCAACGCACATGCTCGCGGACCAGGTCCGAGGGATAGGGCAGGCGGGCGCGCAGGGCGGCCTCCACGGCCTCGCTCCAGGGGGCGTTGCCGAGCCCCACGGCCAGGTTGCGCAGCCAGCGCTCGTAGCCGATCCGCCGGATGGGGCTGCCGGCGGTCTTGTCCAGGAACTCCTCCTCGCTCCAGGCGAACAGCGTGGTGAGGTCGGCCCGGTCCAGGTCGTGGCGGGGGGCGAAGTCGTCCTCCGGGCTGGCCCGGGTGAAGCGGGTGAAGGGGCAGACCAGCTGGCAGTCGTCGCAGCCGAACACCCGATTGCCCATGGCGGCGCGGAACTCCTCGGGAATGGGCCCGAACAGCTCGATGGTGTGGTAGGAGAGGCAGCGCCTGGCATCGACGACCTTGTCCTCGACGATGGCGTCGGTGGGGCAGGCCGTGCGGCAGGCGCTGCAACTGCCGCAGTGCTCGGCCTCGAAGGGGGCGTCCACCGGCAGCGGCAGGTCGGTGTAGAGCTCGCCGAGGAAGAACAGCGAGCCGGCCTTGGGATTGAGCAGCATGGCGTTCTTGCCGACCCAGCCGAGGCCGGCCTTTCGGGCCAGGGCCCGCTCCATCACCGGGGCGGAATCCACGAAGGCCCGGTAGCCGAAGGGGCCGGCCTCCGCCTCGATCCACTTGGCCAGCGTCGCCAGGCGCTTGCGCATCAGCTTGTGGTAGTCGCGCCCCACCGCGTAGCGGGAGACGTAGGCCTTCTCCGGTCGGGCGAGCATCCTGGTCGTCTCCACCTCGGCGGGCAGGTAGTCCAGGCGCACGCTGATCACCCGCACCGTGCCCGGCACCAGTTCCTCGGGGCGCGTGCGCTTGGTGCCATGCCTGGCCATGAAGCCCATCTCGCCATGGTGGCCGGCGTCGAGCCAGCGCTGCAGGCGCGCCTCGTCCTCGGCCAGGTCGACGTCGGTGATGCCCACCTGCTGGAAGCCGAGTTCGCGGCCCCAGGTCTTGATCAGCTCGGCCAGGTGATGCAGGTCGGGTGCGTCGCCGGCGGGAGACGGCTGGGTCATGATCGAGAAAACACCATGCAGGAAAGCGCCGCGACGCTTGGCGTCGGGCGGCGGAAGACGACACACTCATGGTAAAGCATCGCGTTCAGGGGAGACAGCGCATGGCCGGGCCGTCGCAGGACCGATATCTCGAGGGATTTCCCCTCTACCGGGCCGAACAGGTCCGCGAGCTGGACCGACGTACCATTGCCGCCGGCATCGAGGGCTTCGCCCTGATGCAGCGGGCCGCCGCCGCGGCCTGGCGGGTGCTGCGCGAGGCCTGGCCCCGGGCGCGCTCGCTCAGTGTGCTGTGTGGCGGCGGCAACAACGGTGGTGACGGCCATGTGCTGGCGGCCCTGGCCGCCGCCGAGGGCCTCGCGGTCCAGCGCGTGCTCCTGAAGCCCGTCGAGGCGCTCTCTGGCGATGCCCGCCGGGCGGCGGACATGGCCACGGCCGCCGGCGTCGGCATCGAACCCTGGCGGCCGGGCCTGGCGCTCGGCGGCGAGGTGCTGGTGGATGCGCTGCTTGGCACCGGGCTCGCCGGCGAGGTGCGCGGTGATATGCGCGACGCCATCGCCGCGGTCAACGCCGCGGGGCGTCCGGTGCTGGCCATCGACATCCCCTCCGGGCTGCACGCCGACACCGGCGCCGAGCTCGGTATCGCGGTGCGTGCCGAGAGGACGGTGACCTTCATCGGTGACAAGCTGGGCCTGCACACCGGCCGCGCCCCGGCGCTGACCGGCGAGGTGAGCGTTCGCGACCTCGACGCCCCCCGAGATGCGACGGCGGACATGACGCCGGCGGCCCATCTGCTCGACCGCTCGATGATCGCCGCGGCACTGCCGCCGCGTCCCCGGGACGCTCACAAGGGCGGGGCGGGCCATGCCCTGGTGCTGGGCGGCGCCCCGGGCTTCGGCGGGGCGGCCCTGCTGGCCGCCGAGCATGCCGCGCGCCTGGGCGCCGGCAAGGTGAGCCTGGCCACGGCGCCGGAGCACGTGACCGCGAGCCTGGTGCGCCGCCCCGAGGTGATGGTCCACGGCGTGCGCGGGGCCGCCGACCTCGGCGAGCTGCCCCGCCGGGCCGACGTGCTGGTGGTGGGGCCGGGCCTGGGGCAGGGCAGCTGGGGCCAGGCCATGCTCCAGGCGGCCCTCGCCGCCGCGAGCCCGCTGGTGGTGGATGCCGACGGCCTCAACCTGCTGGCCTCGCGTTTTCCCGGCCAGCGGCGCGACGACTGGATCCTGACCCCGCATCCCGGCGAGGCCGGGCGCCTGCTGGACATCACTCCCGCCGAGGTGGAGGCCGACCGGCCGGCGGCGGCGCTAGCCCTGCAGCGCCGCTTCGGCGGCGTGGTGGTGCTCAAGGGCGCCGGCAGCCTGGTGGCGGGCCCGTCCGGCCTGGCGGTCTGCCCCTACGGCAACCCCGGCATGGCCTGCGGCGGCATGGGCGATGCGCTTTCCGGCATCCTGGGGGCGCTGCTGGCGCAAGGAGTGGCCATCGAGCTCGCCGCCCGCCTCGGTGTGATGATCCACGCCCTGGCCGCCGACATGGCGGCCGACGAGGGGGGAGAGCGTGGCCTGCTGGCCGGCGATCTGGCATCCTGTGCGCGAATTCTGGTCAACCCGACGATGGGCGAAGACGATGCAGTTGCGACTCGATGACGAAGACCGCCAGGTGGCCTTCGGCGAATCCCTGGGGCGGGCCCTGATGGGGCGGGGTCGCCTGCACCTCGACGGCGAGCTGGGGGCCGGCAAGACGACCCTCACCCGTGGCATCCTGCGCGCCTATGGCCACCGCGGCGCGGTGAAGAGCCCCACCTATACCCTGGTGGAGCCCTACGAGCTGGCGTCCGCCCGGGTCAATCACTTCGACCTCTATCGTCTGGGCGACCCCGAGGAGCTGGAGTTCATCGGCGGTCGCGACCTGCTGGCCGAGGATGCCCTGTGCGTGATCGAGTGGCCGGCCCGGGGCGAGGGCTGGCTGCCCACGCCGGACCTGGTGGTGCGCCTGGAAGTGGCCGACCACGGTCGCCGGGGCTGCCTCACCGCCCACAGCGACCATGGTCGCCGGGTCCTGGCGCGTCTGGCCGCCGACCCGGAGATGGCGGACTGCTACCTCGCCAGGGAGGGTGACGACGTCTCATGAGGAAGGGAAGCCTGTGTTCCCGGCTGCTCGGCTGGCTCTGGCCGCTGGCACTGCTCGCCCCGGGCGCGGCCGAGGCGGCCAGCGTCGACAACCTGCGCCTCTGGGCGGCGCCGGATCATGCCCGCCTGGTCTTCGACCTCTCCGCCCCGGCCGAGGCGGAGGTCTTTCCCCTGGACGATCCGCGGCGGCTGGTCATCGACCTGCAAGACAGCCGGCTCAACGCCGACCTCTCGCGGCTCGACCTCGAGGGCAGCGCCATCCGCGAGGTGCGCAGTGGCATCCGCGACGGTGATGACCTGCGGGTGGTGCTGGAGCTGTCCCGGGCGATCGAGCCGCGCCACTTCACCCTGGCCCCCAACGAGCAGTACGGCCATCGCCTGGTGGTGGACCTCGAGTATCCTGGCGAGAGCGCCGTCGAGGACCCCATCGACCCCATCGAGGCGATGATCCGCGAGCAGGAGATCGCCGCGGACCGGGCTCAGGCCGAGGCCGTGGCCGAGGGGCGCGACCCGTCCTCGGTGGCGCCGGTGCTGGAGCCCGCCCAGCCCCATCCCAAGCGTGACATCATCGTCGCGGTCGATGCCGGGCATGGCGGCGAGGATCCCGGCGCCATCGGTCCCCGCGGCACCCGCGAGAAGGACGTGGTGCTGGAGATGGCCGAGCGTCTGGCGCGCCGGATCAACGCGGCCGAGGGCTTCAAGGCGGTGATGATCCGTGACGGCGACTACTACGTGGGGTTGCGTCAGCGGACCCGTATCGCCCGGGAGCAGAAGGCCGACTTCTTCGTCTCGATCCACGCCGACGCCTTCAACAGCCCGCGGCCCCACGGCAGCTCCGTCTACGCGCTCTCCCAGAGCGGCGCCACCTCCGAGACCGCCCAGTGGCTGGCCGCCAGCGAGAACCGCGCGGACCTGATCGGCGGGGTGGACGGCAACCTCTCGCTGGACGACAAGGACGAGGTGCTGCGCGGTGTGCTGCTCGACCTGACCATGACCGCCACCCTCAATGACTCCCTGACCCTCGGCGGCCAGGTGCTCGACCGGTTGGGACGGGTCAACGACCTGCACAAGTCCCGTGTCGAGCAGGCCGGTTTCGTGGTGCTCAAGTCGCCGGACATCCCCTCGCTGCTGGTGGAGACCGGCTTCATCTCCAACCCCGACGAGGAGCGCCGGTTGCGTGATCCGGACTACCAGGCGCGGATGATGGATGCGGTATTCGGCGGCATCCGCGCCCATTTCCATCGCAACCCGCCCCCGGCCAGCCTGCTGGCCTGGCAGCGCGACCATGGCCGTGATACCGCCGGCAACGAGTACCGCATCCAGCCCGGGGATACCCTCTCCGAGATCGCCGCGCGCCACGGGGTCCCGGTGGCCCAGCTGCGCCAGGCCAATGAGCTCAGCGGCGACGTCATCCGGGTCGGGCAGGTGCTGCGGATACCCCGCTCTTGAGCTGGAAGCTTGAAGAGCGGCGCTGCGCGCCTGGAAGCTGGAAGAGGGTGGAGAAGGCGAATTTCCGTGGCAAGCTGTTCTTTCAGCTTCCAGCTCGAGTGGAGTGATATGCCAGACAGCCAACACATCCGGATCCTCGATCCGCGGCTGGCCAACCAGATCGCCGCCGGCGAGGTGGTCGAGCGCCCGGCCTCGGTGGTCAAGGAACTGATCGAGAACGCCATCGACGCCGGCAGCCGGCGCATCGAGGTGGAGCTCGAGGCCGGCGGCGCGCGCCTGATCCGGGTGCGCGACGACGGCGGCGGCATCGGCGAGGACGACCTGCCGCTGGCGCTGTCGCGCCACGCCACCAGCAAGATCGCCTCTCTCGAGGACCTCGAGGGGGTGGCCAGCCTGGGCTTTCGCGGCGAGGCCCTGGCCTCGATCAGCTCGGTCTCGCGGCTGGAGCTGATGTCCAACGTCGCGGAGGACCCCACCGGCGGCTGGCGGGTGGTGGTGGAGGGGCGCCGCATGGAGCCGCGGGTCTCGCCCTCGCCGCATCCCCAGGGCACCTCGGTGACGGTGCGCGACCTGTTCTTCAATACCCCGGCGCGGCGCAAGTTCCTGCGCACCGAGAAGACCGAGTTCGGCCACGTCGAGGAGGCCTTCCGCCGTCAGGCCCTGTCGCGGCTGGATATCGGCTGGGTGCTGCGCCACAACCAGAAGACCGTTCACCAGCTGCGTCCCGGCGATGACCTGGTCGGCCACGAGCGGCGCCTCCAGGCGCTGCTCGGCAAGGCCTTCCTGGAGAATGCCCTGCACCTCGACCTGGAGGTCGGCGGGCTGCGCCTGTGGGGCTGGGTGGGCCTGCCCACCCATTCGCGGGCCCAGGCCGACCAGCAGTACTTCTTCGTCAATGGCCGGGTGGTCCGCGACCGGCTGGTGGCCCACGCCATCCGCCAGGCCTATCGGGACGTGCTCTTCCATGGCCGGCATCCGGTGTTCGTGCTCTACCTCGAGGTCGACCCCACGGTGGTGGACGTCAACGTCCATCCCACCAAGCATGAGGTGCGCTTCCGCGATGGGCGCATGGTCCACGACTTCCTGTTCTCCAGCCTGCACCGGGCGCTGGGCGAGGCAAGGGCCGGGGCTGCGCCGGAGGGTGAGGCGGCCGACGAGGAGCGGGTAGCAGGCCAGGACGGGGCGGTCGTGTCCGAGACCGGTGAGGTGCGCGAGACCGCGCCCCAGCCCGCCTGGCAGCAGCAGCCCATGGCCCTGCCGGGCCGCGAGGAGGGCGCGGAGCGGCCGACCTCCGATCGGGTGCGGGCCTTCATGGAGGGCTACCGGGCCCTGCATCCCGACCACGAGGACAGCCTGCTGACGCCCCAGCCGGCCGCCCCCGGGGCCGGCGGGGCCGCCGCCGACGTGGCGCTGGCCGAGCGCCGGGCGCAGTCCCGGTTCCAGCCCGAGGCCGTCCAGCCGCGCCCGGCGATGCCGGCGGCGGACGATACCCGGGCCCCGCCCTTGGGCTATGCCGTGGCCCAGCTGCACGGCATCTATATCCTCTCCCAGACCGAACGGGGCCTGGTGGTGGTGGACATGCATGCCGCCCACGAGCGCATCGTCTATGAGCGCATGAAGACCCAGGTCCACGGTGGGGCGCTCGAGGCCCAGCCGCTGCTGGTGCCGGTGTCGCTGGCCGCCAGCGCCGCCGAGGTGGCCACCGCCGAGGCCGAGCGCGAGGCCTTCTCGCGCCTCGGGGTGGAGCTCGACGTGGCCGGCCCCGAGACGCTGCTGGTGCGTCAGGTGCCGACCCTGCTGGTCGATGCCGACGTGGAGCCGCTGATCCGCGACATGCTCGGCGACCTGGAGCGCTACGGCCGTTCCGACCGGCTCGAGGCCCATATCAACGAGCTGCTGGCCACCATGGCCTGCCACGGCAGCGTGCGCGCCAACCGCCAGCTGACCCAGGAGGAGATGAACGCCCTGCTGCGCGACATGGAGCGCACCGAGCGCAGTGGCCAGTGCAACCATGGCCGGCCGACCTGGACCGAGATGAGCATGAAGGAGTTGGACCGCCTCTTCCTGCGCGGCCAGTGACGGGATGTCTGCAAGCTATTGCGCTCGGCCATGTGGCGTTGACACCAGCCCCGTAGGTTGGATAAGCCGAAGGCGCATCCAACGAAGTGGCGCCGCTGGCGGTGGGGCGTCGGGTGTGCTCGCCAGTTCGCTTGCCCGAACTACGTCGCTGCCGCCGGATAAGCGTCTCCATCCCGAGTCAAGAAATGCCTGAGAACCCAATGCCAGATTCTCGCCCTCCCGCCATCTTCCTGATGGGCCCCACCGCCGCCGGCAAGACCGATCTCGCCATCGAACTGCACGAGCGGCTGGGCTGCGAGCTGATCAGCGTCGACTCGGCGATGGTCTACCGCGGCATGGACATCGGCAGTGCCAAGCCGTCCGCGGAGGAGCTGGCCCGGGCCCCGCACCGGCTGATCGACATCCGTGACCCGGCCGAGCCCTACTCGGCGGCGGAGTTCCGCGAGGACGCCCGCCGCGAGATGTCGGCCATTACCGCCGCCGGTCGGGTGCCGCTGCTGGTGGGGGGGACCATGATGTACTTCCAGCGGCTCCAGCAGGGCGTGGCCAACCTGCCCTCGGCGGATCCGGCGGTGCGCGCCGCGCTGGCGCGCGACGCCGAGCGCCTGGGCCTGGCCGGCCTCCATGCGGAACTGGCTCGGGTCGATCCGGCCGCCGCCGCGCGCATCCACCCCAACGATCCCCAGCGCCTGATGCGGGCCCTCGAGGTCTATCGGGTCAGTGGCCGGTCGCTCACCGAGCTCTGGGAGGCACAGCGCCCGGAAACCTTTCCCTGGCGTACGCTGTCGATAGGGCTTACCCCTGCCGACCGAGGCGTGCTTCACGAGCGTATCGCGCAGCGCTTCGATGCCATGCTCGACGCGGGCTTCCTCGACGAGCTGGCGGGTCTCCGGGCTCGCGGTGACCTGCACCCGTGGCTGCCCTCGATGAAGAGCGTGGGCTATCGTCAGGGGTGGGAGTACCTGGATGGCCTCGTCGACCGGGAGACGTTTCGCCACCGGGGCATCGTCGCCACCCGCCAGCTGGCCAAGCGACAGCTGACCTGGATGCGGCGCTGGCCCGGGCTTCACCGGGTCGACGCCCTGGGTGACGATCCCCTCGGCGAGGTCCTGAAACTGGTGCGCGAATTCGGTAGTTAGCGTAAGATGAGCGTTTCGAGTGGCCGTTTGAACGGGCCCGTCGGTCAACCCGTGTCGTCCCCTCCAGGGGCGAGCACCTAAAATACCAACCATCCCAGAGACAACTCACGGAGAGCAACATGTCCAAAGGGCAGTCCCTTCAAGATCCGTACCTGAACATCCTGCGCAAGGAGCGCATTCCGGTATCGATCTTCCTGGTCAACGGCATCAAGCTGCAGGGACAGATCGAATCCTTCGACCAGTTCGTGATCCTGCTGCGCAACACCGTCAGCCAGATGGTCTACAAGCATGCCATCTCCACGGTGGTGCCGTCGCGCAACGTGCGCCTGCCGGCCCCTGACGCCCCGGCGCCGTCGGACAGCAACGCGTGAGGTATTGATTGTTTTTTGAACGACCCGACGCCGGAGAGACGGCGGTACTCGTCCATGTCGACTTCCAGGACGAGCAGGAACGCGAGGACCCCGGTGAGTTCCTCGAGCTCGTGCGCTCGGCCGGCGCGGAGCCGGCGACTCTGCTCAGCGGCAGCCGCGGGCGGCCCGACCCGCGGTCCTTCATCGGCTCGGGCAAGGTCGAGGAGCTCCGCGAGGCCCTGGCGGTCCATGATGCCGAGCTGGTGATCTTCAACCATGCCCTGAGCCCCTCCCAGGAGCGCAACCTCGAGCAGTCGCTCAAGTGTCGCGTGCTCGATCGTACCGGCCTGATCCTCGACATCTTCGCCCAGCGGGCGCGGACCCACGAGGGCAAGCTGCAGGTGGAGCTGGCCCAGCTGGAGTACATGTCGACCCGGCTGGTGCGCGGCTGGACCCACCTGGAGCGGCAGAAGGGCGGCATCGGCCTGCGCGGCCCGGGGGAGACCCAGCTCGAGACCGACCGTCGGCTGCTGCGCGGCCGCATCAAGGCGATCCACAAGCGTCTCGACAAGGTGCGCAGCCAGCGCAGCCAGAACCGTCGGGCCCGTTCCCGAGCCGAGATCCCCAGTGTCTCCCTGGTCGGCTATACCAACGCCGGCAAGTCGACGCTATTCAACGCCCTGACCGCCTCGAGGGTCTATGCGGCCGACCAGCTCTTCGCTACCCTCGACCCGACGCTGCGGCGCCTGGAGGTCGAGGACGTGGGACCGGTGGTGCTGGCCGACACCGTGGGCTTCATCCGGCACCTGCCCCACAAGCTGGTGGAGGCCTTTCAGGCCACCCTGCAGGAAGCCGCCGAGGCGAGCCTGCTGGTCCACGTGATCGACGCGGCCGACCCGGACCGCGAACTCAACGTCGACCAGGTGGAAGGCGTGCTGGACGAGATCGGCGCCCTGGACGTGCCGACCCTCAAGGTGATGAACAAGATCGATCTGCTCGATAGCGCCCCGCGCATCGAGCGCGACGGCGAGGGGCGCCCCGAGGTGGTGTGGCTCTCCGCCCAGCAGGACCGGGGGCTCGAGCTGCTCGAACAGGCGCTCTCCGAGTGCCTGGCCGACGACATCATCGACTTCGACGTCACCCTGGCCCCGGAGCAGGGCAGGCTGCGGGCCGGGCTGCACGAGCTGGGGGCGGTGCGCGAGGAACGCTTCGACGACCAGGGACGCACCCTGCTGGAGGTTCGCCTGCCGCGGCGTGACTTCCTGCAACTGATGGCGCGCCTCGGCGAGCGGGCCGACGACTACCTGCCCGAGGCGCTGCAGGATCGCCCCGTATGGGAACAATGAGTCGCCTTCGGGCGCCGGCCGCTGCCGTCAGGCAACGGGCAGCGCCACAAGGATCGCAACCGATGCCCACCGCCCGGGGACCGCGCGGTGGAACGCAACGCATAGTGGAGACGACGTATTATGGCCTGGAATGAGCCCGGTGGCGGCAACCAGCACGACCCCTGGAGCGGGGGAGGGCGCCGTGGCGGCAACGGCGGTGGAGGCAAGGGCGGTGGCAACCAGGGACCACCCGACCTCGACGAGGCCCTGAAGAAGTTTCAGGACAAGCTCAACAGCATGCTGGGCGGTCGCGGCAAGCGCGGCGGCAGCGGCGGGTCGGGGGGCAGCGGCAAGCCGCGCAACGCCTTCGCCTTGCCGGGGCTGCTGCTGATCGTGGCGCTCGCCATCTGGGCGGCCTCCGGGTTCTACCTGGTCGACCAGTCGGAGCGTGGCGTGGTGCTGCGCTTCGGCGAGTTCCAGGAAGTGGTCACCCCGGGCCTGCAGTGGAACCCGCCGCTGATCGATGACGTGCGCATGGTCAACGTGACCCGGGTGCGTTCGATCACCCAGACCCAGTCGATGCTGACCCAGGACGAGAACATCGTCTCCGTCGAGATGTCGGCCCAGTATCAGGTCGCCGATCCCCGCGGCTATGTGCTCAACGTGCGCAACCCCGAGTTGTCGCTGGAGAACGCCCTGGACTCCGCCTTGCGCCACGTGGTCGGTGGCACCGACATGATCGACATCCTGACCTCCGGCCGCGAGATTCTCGGCACCGCGGTGGCCAGCCGGTTGCAGTCCTACCTGGACAGCTACGGCACCGGCATCCGCCTGCAGACGCTGAACGTCGAGTCCACCTCGCCGCCCGACGCGGTGCAGGATGCCTTCGACGACGTCATCCGCGCCCGCGAGGACCGCCAGCGCACCATCAACCAGGCCATGGCCTATGCCAACGCCGTGATCCCGGCCGCTCAGGGCCAGGCCCAGCGTCTGGTCGAGCAGGGCCAGGGCTACCGCGAGTCCGTGGTGGCCGAGGCCCAGGGCCAGGCCAACCGCTTCAACGCGCTGCTGACCCAGTACCAGGAGGCGCCGGCGATCATGCGCGAGCGCCTCTACCTCGATACCATTTCCGAGGTCTATGGCGAGACGTCCAAGGTCATGGTGGACGTGGACGGGGACAGCCCGCTGATGGTGCTGCCCATGGACCGTCTGACCTCCGGCACTACCGGGGCCGCCGGCAGCCAGGACGACAGCGACGAGGCGTCGCTGGATCCCCAGCTCCTCGAGCGCCTGAGGGCCTCCCAGTCCGACAACGACAGCAGTAGCAACTCCAGCAGCAACGGAATCCGCAGGGAGGGCCGTTAATCATGATCAACAACCGATCCCTGCTCATCGTCGGCGGCCTGGCCGCCGCGGCCTGGCTGGCCAGCAACAGCCTCTACGTGGTCGACGAGACCGAACGGGCGGTGAAGCTGCGCTTCGGCGAGATCATCGAGGAGAATATCCAGCCGGGGCTGCACGTCAAGATCCCGATCACTCAGACGATCCGCAAGTTCGACACCCGGGTGCTGACCCTGGACACCGACCCCAGTCGCTACCTGACCCTCGAGCAGAAGGCGGTGATCGTCGACTCCTATGTGCAGTGGCAGGTGGTCAATCCGACCCGCTACTACGAGGCCACGGCCGGCGACGAGCTGCAGGCGGTGCGGCTGATCCAGCCGCGGGTCGACGAGAGCCTGCGCAACGAGTTCGGTCGCCTGAATCTCACTCAGATCATCTCCGAGAGGCGCGATGATCTGATGACCGGGCCCACCCAGGATCTCGACAAGCTGATGCGCGAGGAACTCGGCGTGGCCATCCTCGACATCCGCGTCAAGCGCATCGACCTGCCCGAGGATGTTTCCTCCGCCGTGTATGAGCGCATGCGCTCCGAACGCGAGCGCCAGGCCCGCGAGTGGCGCGCCCAGGGGCAGGAAGAGGCGGAGCGCATCCGCGCCAACGCCGACCGCCGCCGGCAGGTGCTGCTGGCCCAGGCCCGTGCCCGCTCAGAGACGCTGCGTGGCGAGGGCGACGCCGAGGCGGCGGCGATCTTCTCCGAGGCCTACGGCAAGGACGAGGAGTTCTTCTCCTTCTGGCGCAGCCTCGAGGGCTACCGGTCGAGCTTCCAGGGCGACGGCAACATGTTGGTGCTGGATCCCTCCAGTGACTTCTTCCAGTACCTCAAGAGCCCCAGGCCCCAGTCCGGCCAGTGACGGCCCTGGGGGCGGCCCGTGCCGCCCCAGGGCTATCGCAGTTGAGTCTGATGAGGGGCGCCGGGGACAGGTCGTAGAGGGGGTCCTACGCCAAGGATGGCGTCGGTAGCGCCCAGGGAGGGGTTCACAGCGCCCCCTCGTAGACCTGTCGACGGATCAGCCCCGAGCGGCAACGCTATCTGCGATAGCCCTGCGTGCCGCCCCCCATGGGGTTCATCCCGCCCCCAAACGTGATAGACTCCTGTAACCGGGCGTGGCCCGGTTTTTTTGTGGCCTCTCCACTCCCGGCAATCTCCCTCCGGCGCCCCTGCCACGTCATGCCGCGAGGCTTGCCGAAGGCCAATCACCGTCTTGCAGGAAGAACGACATGACCATCGCTGACCGCTGGCTGCTGCCCGACGGCATGGACGAGGTACTGCCGCCCCAAGCCAGCCGCATGGAGGAGCTGCGTCGGGCGTTGCTCGACCTCTATCACCGCTGGGGCTACGATCAGGTGATGCCGCCCCCCGTGGAGTTCCTGGACTCCCTGCTCACCGGTACCGGCACCGAGCTGGATCTGCAGACCTTCAAGCTGACCGACCAGATGACCGGGCGCATGATGGGCGTCAGCGCCGACGTGACGCCCCAGGTGGCGCGCATGGATGCCCACTCCCTCAAGCGTCAGGGGCCGGTGCGGCTGTGCTACTGCACCACCGTGCTGCGTGCCAAGGCCGACCAGTACCAGGGCGGTCGCAGTCCGGTGCAGGTGGGGGTCGAGCTGTTCGGCCATGCCGGACTGGAGGCCGACGTGGAGATCCTGCGCCTGGCGCTGGCCAGCCTGCAGGCCGCCGGGGCCGGCGAGGTCCACCTGGCGATCGGTCATATCGGCATCTACCGCAGCCTGGTGCAGGCCGCCGACCTGGCCCCCGAACAGGAGAAGGCGGTGTTCGAGGCCCTCGAGCTCAAGTCGCCCGGGGCACTGGCCGCCCAGGTCGAGGCCAGCGTGGCGGACCCGGC